>JBCCGH010000040.1:0-60217 GCA_039029375.1 Planctomycetota bacterium | reverse complement strand
CGCCTGCCGGCTGATGCCGGCGAGCGACAGACTGCTCGACGGGGCGTCACCCCGCCTCCGCGGTCGGTCGCTCGTCTTCCTTGCCACAGCGGTCCTCTCACGCACTGGACGCCAACCCTCGTGCATGATCCGGGCTAGTGCGACACGTATGTCGCCGGCCCTCTGCGCCGACTGATGCAACGAACGTCGGAGAGACACCGCTAGTGCCCGTACAGTGCGCCGCGCGCTAGGCCCAGGCCAAGCGCGCGGCGCCCGACGCTACTGCCGGCGGGAGGCTCCGACGAGCAGCGCGTCGCGAATCGGCCGTTAGACGGCCGACAATCGACCTCAGAGGTCGCAGGGCTTGAGCGTCTTGCGCTTGTTCTCGAGCGCACGCTTCTCCGCACTGGTGATCATCGAGCGGACTGCGGCATCGAGCGCGGGATAGAAATCTCCCGAGACGTTGCACTTCTTGACCGCTGACTTGGTACGCGACTTCGAGATGATGAGCTCGACTGGCGCCGCCTTCTTGCCTCGCTTCTTAGCTGCCATTGGATTCGATCCTTGTGGATGGGTCCGGAGGGCACGTCAGGCGCACCCCCTCGGCGCGCCGTTCGTAAGGCGGCAGTTTGGCTCGACCCAGAAGGCTGTCAACGCAAAAAACGCCGTTTCCTGGCGCGACACGGCCTCCTGGGGGCAAACTCGAGTTTTGGTTGGTAGGCCCGAAGCCGGTCAAATCGAGGTACCATCGGGTTGGTCATCATCCGCCCGGGTCGCGCCACGGCACTGGCCGACGGGGGTGGCGGATACGATCTGGTCAGACACGAGATCCGTTGCGACGTCGAAGAATCCTGTTGCTGTTCGCCGGCTTCCTGTCGGCGCTGTTCGTAGCGACGTACTTGATCCTCCGGCATACCGGGGCGTCGCGGGCCTTCGTCGAGGGTGCGCTCGCGCGCTTCATTCGCAGTGATTTTGGGCTGCGCGACGCCGATGTCGATCCAACCAGTGGGGTCGTACGCCTCCATGGGATTCACATCGCACATCCGCGCAACGAAGAGCAGCAGCTCTTGGCGGCCGACCGAATCGAGCTGGATGTCAGCACGAACCCGCTCGGCAGCCACATGGGCGAAGTGCGCGCGGTTCGCATTTCGCGGCTCGACCTGCAAATCAGCTTGGCCGAGGGCGAGGGCTGGAGCTGGACCGATGTCGTCGAGCTACCCACGGCCGAGGGGGACGAGCCTCCCGCAGAACTTCCGGCACTGCAAATCGAAGACTCCCGGCTGTCCGTGCGGCTGGCGGCAGATGGCCCCTCGATCACGTTTACCGAGGTTGAGCTGTCCGTCTTGCCGGAAGCGGGCTCGAGCTCGCGACGGGTCATCACCGGCACGATGCACGCCGAGGCCGGCTTCGACGTCACCGTAAGCGGCAGCGGTGATCCCACGGCGCCAGAGTTCCAGCTCCTCGTTCAAGTCGACGACGTGGACTTGCGACCCGAGTTGGTCCAGCCCTACGGCGCCACGATCGAGCGCTTCTTGGCGGAGTCCGAGTTCACCGGCAAAGCTTCGCGGCTTGCTCTGTGGCTGCAGTATCCAACGGACGCGGGAGAACCGACCGTCGGCGCGCGACTGCGCGCCGACATCGAAGGCGTCGACTGCCGACCAACCGTGATGCCCTACCCGGTGCGCAACGCAACGGGGACGATCACGGCAAGCAGCGCCGACGGAGGCTCGGTGCGCTTCGAGCTCGAGTCCAAAGCTGTCGACCGTTCGATCGAGGCGCGCGGCGAGCTCACGGCGCTGCTCGATGGCAGCCCGCTGATCGACGTGCGCGTGCTCGCCAAGGACGTGCCGATCGACGACGACCTCCGCTCCGCGCTCTTTGCGCTCCGGGAATCCCGCACCGTTTGGCAAGCGCTCGAGCCGCAAGGGGGTCGCGCGAGCGCCGACCTCCTCTTGCACAACGACGAGCCGGGCCGCCCGCCGAAGGTCTCGATGGACCTCGACGTGGACGGTGCGAGCTGTTCGTTCGAAGGCTTCCCGACCGCGGACGGCAGCCCCGGTGTCCGGTTTCCCTATCGCATCGACAACCTGCACGGGCTGGTCCAGCTCCGCCCGGGACGCGTCACGATCCATGACGCGACGGGTCAGCGGGATGGCGGTCAACTCGCGCTCAGCGGCACCATTGGCGGGCTGGGCAGGCCCGGCCTGGAGCGCGTGGTCTCGCTAGACATCACCGGCAACGACCTCGAATTCTCCGACGAGCTGCGCGACGCCGTCGCTGCGGTCCTTCAGGGGGGCGGTCGCACCTACGACCTGTTTGCCCCGCGGGGCCGCTGCGACACCGACGTGCGCGTGCGCAAGGCGGCGGGTACGAATGCGGCGGACGTCGACGTCACCTTGCGGCCGGCGGCCTGCAGCGTCACCTATCGCGGCTTCCCCTACGAGCTCAACGCCGTCAACGGCATCGTGAAGCTGGACCGACGCGGCCTCTCCTTCGACCTGACCGGTGCGCACGGCGAGGCCAAGATCAGCGTCGGCGGGCGCTATCTCCTCGCCGGTGACGAAGCGGGGTTGCAGTCGGATTTGTGGGTGCGCGGCGAGCAGGTGCAACTCGATGCCGACCTCCTTGAGCCACTCTCAGCCCTGGGGCCGGATATCGCCAAAGTCTGGCAAACCCTCGAGCCACGGGGCCTCGTGGACTGCCAGGTCGGCCTGTGGCGGCAGACGAAAAGCGACACGTTCGAGCACGACCTGCGGGTGGACTTCGACGAGAGCTCCGTGCGCATTCCCGGATTCGGGCTGCGGCTGAACAAGCTGTCAGGACCGCTGTTCATCCACGGCAGCGGGCCGCAACATCGCCTCGCGATCAACTATCTTCACGGCGAGGTGGCCAACGGCGACGACGCGGAACCGTCGCGGGTCGTAATGAAGGGCACTGCGGCACTCGGCCTGGGCGACGGTGATGACACGTGGGATCTCACGACCGTCGTGCGCGGCGTCCCCCTCGACCGATCGCTGGCCGAGCGCCTCCAGTCGGCCAGCCTGCTCGACTTGGCCACGTGGGACATGCTGCAGCCCGCTGGCACCGTCGACTTGGTCAACCGCACCATTCGAGACTCCGACGACGAGACCGCGGCGCAGACGACGCGGGTCGTCCTGCGCGGAGTGCGGTCGCAGGCATCGTTCTTGCCCTATGAGGCGACCAACCTCCACGGCGAGGTCATCGTGCGCGACGGCGCTGGGTCGTTCGCCGAGATTCTCGGCGCCCTCGGCGATACGCAGATCGCACTGTCGGCAGGCTCCTTCGGCCTCGCTAACGGTCGCTCGTTCTTCGAGACGACGCTCTCGGCCGACGACCTCACCGTAGACGCCAACTTCGCCAAGCTACTGACGGGCCCGATGCGCGAGACCTTCTTGGCGCGCAATCTCGACGGCTCCGTGAGGCTCGAAGACCTCACGATGCGCTACGAGTTTCCGGGCGAGGACGCCGGCGGCAGTGACGACTTTGAGCTGAGCTTCTCCGGGCGCCTCCACACCAAGGCCCTCAGCATGCAGCTGGTGGCGCCGATTCGCGACATCAACGGCGCGTGGGACATCAGTCGTGGCCGCGTGACCCCAGCCGGTGGCGAGGTCCGCTGCTCGACGCGCAACGTGTCGTTCGACGCGGTCGGGCATCGCTGCAGTGGGTTCGACGCCGACGTGCTCGTCTCTCCCACGGAAGTGGCGTTTCGCGAGCTAACCCTCGGGCTGCACGGTGGCCGCGTCGAAGGCAGCGCCAACGACGGCGAAGCCCTGGTCTACGACCTCGAGCGCAACGTTCTCCGGTCGCGCCTGTCATGGCGCGGCATCCGGCTCTCGGATCTCCTCCAGGCCGCCAACCAACCCAGCACGACGACACGTGGCACGGTCGCCGGAAGCCTCGAGCTCGAGCACGATGTCGGTCGCGGCGCCGTGGCCACGACCGCGTCTGGCCGCGTCAAGATCACGAACGGCCGACTCGGCGAAGTGCCGATGTTCACGGCGATCTACTCCTACCTCGCGCCCAAGAACCGCCCGCAGTTCGACGGTGTCAGTCTGGACTTCGACCTGCGCGACCGTTTGGTGCAAATCCGCAACTTGGTCGTCTCTTCGCCGCTGGTGCAGGTGACCGGGGGCGGCACGGTGAACTTCGACGGCTATCTCGACGTCGATCTCGAGTTCCCCGATCTCTTCGCCTCGGCGGCCGATTGGCTCATCCTGCCGCGGGTCCTCAACGTCTTGACCTCGCAGGTCGTGCGCTTCCACGTCTTCGGCTGGCTCCGCGCCCCCCAGGCGCGGCCGCGGTGGCTCTTTGAGAATCAAGCCCAGCCGCAGCCGATCGCACCCATCCCCCTACCTACGCGCCGCCGGCCGACCCTAGACTTCTGATCGATTCGCGACCCATGGACGCTCCGGCCATGCACGCCATCATCCTTGCCGGCGGTTCCGGCACCCGGTTCTGGCCGGCCAGCCGTGCCGTGCGGCCGAAGCAGCTGCTGCCGATCGCGGGTGGCGGGCAAAGTCTCCTGCGCGCCACTGTCGACCGGCTGTGCCCGTTGGTCGGCGCCGAACGGGTCTGGGTGGTCACCAACCCACGCCAGGCCGAGGGGCTGGCTGCCGACCTCGGCGATGCCCTGCCGCGCAGCAACCTGCTCATCGAACCCGAAGCACGCGACACCGCCCCCTGCGTCGCGATGGCTACGGCCTGTATCGAGGCACAGGATCCCGGAGCGGTCCTCGCGTTCTTCCCGGCCGATCACGCGATGGACGCGGGCGCGGGCTTCGCGCGGCTGGTGCAGCGCGCGGCCAACCTCGCGGGCAGCGGCGACGCCTTGGTGACGCTTGGCATCCGCCCGACCCACGCCGCCACCGGCTTCGGCTACATCGAACGCGGTGAGGCGATCGACACGGCGACGCCGAACGCCTTCTTGGCGCAACGCTTCCGCGAGAAGCCGGATCGGCCGACCGCCGAGGAGTTTCTGCGCTCCGGCCGCTTCCTGTGGAACGGGGGCATCTTCTTCTGGACCACCGAAGCGCTGCTTACCGCGATGCGCGCGACGACGCCGGCGCTGGCGGAAGCCACCGTGCGCATGCTCGAGGCCGCGGCTCAGGGCGACCCGGACGCCCTCGCTATGGCGTTCCGGAGCACGCCAAAGACGAGCGTGGACTACGCGGTCATGGAGGCGGCGCCGCGCGTCATCGTGGTCGAAACCGACGTGGCCTGGAGCGACCTCGGCTCGTTCGCCGCGCTGGGCGAAGTGCTGCCCACCGACGCCCGGGACAACGTCGCCGCCGCCCACCGAGGGGCACAGGCCGTGTTCGAGGAGGCCGATGGGTGCACGGTCTGGGCCGAGGGCGAACGGACCGTCGCGGTGTTTGGGGCCTCGCAGATGGTGGTCGTGGCGGTCGACGACGCGATCCTGGTCTGCCCCAAGGACCGGGCGGAGGACCTCAAGAAGCTGGTCGAGCGGCTGCGACAGGACGGCTTGGAGGGCCTGCTTTGACGCTCGGGCGCCGCGACCGCGTCCTGGCGGTCGATTTCGGCGACCGGCGGACCGGCCTGGCTGGCACCGACCCCACGGGCACCATCATCAGCCCGCTCGAGCCGCTCGTCGGCCTCGATCAGGGGGAATGTGCCAACGCCGTGGCGCAGCTGGCGCGCGAGCGCCGCTCTGAGGTGGTCGTGGTTGGCCTCCCACTCGCCGCCCAGGGCGAGGTCGGTCACCGGGCCCAACGCACTCTGGGCTTCGTGGAGGTCCTGCGCTCGGTGTCGCCGTGCCCGGTCGAGACGTTCGACGAGCGGAACACAACCGACGAGGCCCACGCTCGGCTCAAGCGTGGCGGCCTCAAGGCGGCGCAGCGCCGCCGGCTCGCCGACAGCGTGGCCGCACTGGTGATCCTAGAGCGCTTCCGCGAGGCGGACGCGCGGGGCCGTCAGTAGACCCCGGGCGCCGACCAACGGCGCCAGCGCCGGTAGACCAGGGCGGCCGCCACCAGGCCAGTGCCGACCAGCAGCAGGGTCCCGGGCTCCGGCACCGCGCTCGCGGGGGGCGGCGCTACGTCTTCTGGCGGCGCGGCCTTAGACGCAGCGTTAGCCGACGGAGGGTGCTGCGGGGACCAGCACAGCGCGCGCGCAGGCGCGCCGGTGGCGAGAACCGACAGCACAACCGCGATCGGGAGAAAAGGGGCTCTCGGAGCGTGCACGGGAACCAGCGTTGCGAAGCTAGGGGGGTGAATCGCGAGCCGTGAGGGGTGAGCGAGGGATCGGCTCAGCGACGCGCTCGACCATAGTCACGCCACAGATTCTCCACAACCCTGGAGTTCCCCTGCTCGCTCGCAACGGCTGAATCTCGACGCTATCTTCACACGGGTCCGGTCCCCGGGCGATCGCCGGCGAGCCCATCTCGCGGGAGGAAAGTCCGGGCTCCACAGGGCAGGGTGGTGGGTAACGCCCACCGACCGCAAGGCCAGGGAAAGTGCCACAGAAAACACACCGCCGGCCGGTCAGTCCGCTGACGACGGCAAGGTTGAAATGGCGAGGTAAGAGCTCACCGCGGGGTGGGTGACCACCCCGGCACGGCAAACCCCACCCGGAGAAAGACCGCATAGGAAGGTCGCGTGGCCCGCGCCAAGACCTTCGGGTAGGTCGTTCGAGGCTCCCTGCGAGGGGAGCCCTAGAGAAATGATCGCCACTACCGCAAAGTAGGAGCAAGACCCGGCTTACGGGGACCGGACACTCTTTACCCGGGGCCGCAACGGCGCCGGCGGCATCAGCCGAAGCGGGGCCGGCGCTGGCGCATCCGACCGGCCTTGCGGTCGACAGCGCGGGCCAACCGGCGCCCCATGGGACCAAGCGACCCGAGGTAGTCCCGGAGCAGCCGAAGGCGTGCCGGCCCCGAGAACCAACGCGGCAGCGACGCGTGCAGGGCCGCCAGGTCTTTGGTGCGCCATCGCGCCCGGCGCCAGCGCGGCCGGAACACCCGCTCGACGTCGATCAACACCGGAGCGCCGGCCGCCGCGCCCAGCCCCTGGGCAAACACGTGGCCGGTGTAGAAGTCGCGATGGCAGTAGCCGGCCCGATGCAGGCGTGACAGCAGCGGCAGGACCTGCTCTTCCACGTAGCGCTGGGCCGCTGCCCGGGCCGGCGGGTCATCCCCAGCGACCTCGCCGAGCAGCGCTTCGAGACACCGCCCGGCCACGCCCCGCATGACCACCAGCGAGGCGCCTCGGCTACGGGCCACGCAGACCCGGGCGGGCACGGCCACGCCGGCGGCCGCGAGATCGCCCAACCGGCGCCACTCGCGCTCCCCACCGCGACCGCGGTGCAGCTTGCGGAAAAGCGTATGCCCGGCGACCCCGGACGTCATCACGGTGCGGCACCGCGGCGTACACCGCACCGTCCACCCCCGCGAATCGAGCACCGCGTCCGCGCCGTTCTGGTAGCCCAAAGCCCGCCGCAGAGCCGGCTCCACCGCGTCGTCGTAGCGGATCATAGACCGACCACCGGTGTTCCGCGGACGCCAATGTCCATGCGTTCCTTGTTGGTCTCGAAGCGCACAGCTAGATTTCGCGGTCAACCGCGCCGCTGCCTAGATCATGAACCCGAACCAAGTCCTCGGAGAAGAAAATGCCTTCGAGGCGATGCACGCTCGCTTCGATCTGGCCGCGAACAAGCTGGGACTAGATCCGGGCCTCTACCAGATCCTGCGCACCCCCGATCGCGAGATGACCGTCGCGGTCCCGGTCTACATGGACGACGGGACCTTGCAGGTGTTTACGGGCTACAGGGTCCAACACTCGATGGCGCGCGGACCGGCCAAGGGCGGCGTGCGCTTCGACAAGAACGTCACACTGGACGAGGTCCGCGCTCTAGCCGCGTGGATGACCTGGAAGTCCGCCGTTGTGAACGTGCCGTTCGGGGGTGGTAAAGGCGGCGTGGTCGTCGACCGCGCCAAAGTGTCCGTCGGCGAACTCGAGCGCATCACGCGTCGCTACTTCGCCAACCTGATCGACATCATCGGGCCGGACCGCGACATCCCCGCTCCCGACATGGGGACCGACGGTCGGGTCATGGCGTGGATGATGGACACCTACTCGATGCACGTGCGGGAAAACTGCACGTCGGTCGTAACCGGCAAGCCGATCGGCCTGGGCGGCTCACAGGGTCGCATCGAGGCGACGGGCCACGGGCTGCAGATCTGCACGCGCGAGGCCTTTGCGCAGCTCGGCATCAATCCAAAGGAATGCACCGGCGCGATCCAGGGCGCCGGGAACGTCGGCAAGATCAGCGCCAAGCGGCTCGCTGCGATGGGCGTCAAGATCACGGCCATCTCGGACATCTACGGCGCGATCATCAACGAGGACGGTTTCGACATCGCGGCGTTGCTGGCCCACCTCGACAAGCATCGCTCGCTGGACGGCTTCGACGCCGGCGACCGAGCGACCAACGCCCAGCTCCTCGAGCTGCCCGTCGACATCCTGGTGCCCGCGGCGACCGAGAACGTCATCACCTCGAAGAACGCGCCGCGCGTGCAAGCGCGCATGATCGCTGAAGGCGCCAACGGGCCCGTCACTGCGGCAGCGGACAAGATCCTCGAGGAGAAGGGGATCATGGTGATCCCAGACATCCTCGCCAATGCAGGAGGCGTCACCGTCTCCTACTTCGAGTGGGTGCAGGACCGCATCGGCATGTTTTGGACCCAAGAGGAAGTCGACACCAAGATGGAGGAGATCATGGTGCGCGCCTTCCACGACGTGACGTCGATGGCGACGCGCTTCGAGGTGCCCAATCGCATCGCCGCCTACATGCTCGGCATCGACCGCGTGGCAGAGATCACGGCGATGCGCGGCATCTACGCCTAACGCGCCTCATTCCGCGAAGGCGACGAGGAGCGCCTCGCCATAGTCCAGCAGGACTCGACGGCGCAGCTGGAGCGCCGCCGAGATGCAGCGTTCCGCCACCACCGCGTCCGTCGCGCGGGCGCCTTCTCCCACGGGAGCACCCTGGAGCGCGAGCACCCACGCCCCACTGAGCGACCGCCGCCGAAGATCGGCCGCGACGCCAGCCAGCTCGGCCTCGGTCGGCGGCCGGCCGAACGAGAACGGCGCCTGCGGGCGCAGCACGGTGAGCGGTGGCGAGTCCACCGAGAACTCGTCGGCCTGGGACCGATAGCGCTCCACGACTCGCCAGCGCCGCGACCAATCCGCGCCTGCCCAAGCGACGCCGTTGAAGGGCGTGAGGTAGAGCACGTCGCCCGGCTCCACCAGTGCCGCCAGCCGCGCGCAGTCGGCGCGCCATCGCCACTCCGACCGGCCGAGGTCATCGAGCCGGGGCCCCAGAAAGCTCAGCCCAGAGACCACCGTCGCGACGAGCACGCCCCCGACGGCCCACCGGCGCGCGTGGCGCACCGAGAGGCCAACGCCGTCCGCGGCCACGGCGACGGCAACCAGCCAAGGCACCAGAAGAACGTGCTGGTGACGCAGCTCGCCGCCAAACGGGTAGACCCCCAACCAGCCGGCCACCGCCAGCCCGAGCCACAGCAGCGGCGCGGTGAGCAACACCACCGCTCGACCGGGCGCGCGCGCACGACATCGAACGGCAACGCCGACGCAGGCGACGCTCGCCATCAGCACGAGCGCCAGTCCGACGACGGGCGGCAGGCGTAGCGGCGTGAAGAAGCCCAGGTCGTTGGCGGTGCCGCGAGCCAGATAGGCGAGCGGACTCTCGCCGACCTGCGGGTAGTGATCGCCGACGTGCGGATTGCCGCCAAAGCCGATCGTGCGCGAGAAGAAGAGCACCAGCGCCGCAAGGCCCAGACCGGCGACGGCCACCGGAATCAGCGCCAACGGTTGCCAGGCCGCGCGGAGGCCGCGCCACGCCGCGGGGCCGGTGAGCACGACGGCGGCAGCGATGGCCAAAAGCACGAAGACGCTGGCGTAGAGCGACCAGCAAGCGAGTGATGCCGCCAGGACGAGCCGCGACCAACTCCACAGCGGCGTTCGCGGCGGTGGGCCGCCGACGAGACGAACCAGCTCGATCGCCGCCCACGTCGACCCCAGGGTGGCCAACGCATACGACCGCACGACGACGGCGATCGTCGTCTCCGCGTGAGAGATCGCCAACGTGAACGCTGCCGCCGCCACCACCGGAGCGCCGACGCGCAACCATCGCAGGCCCCAGGCGACGAAGGCCACCGTCCCCACATCTGCGAGGATGCCCGGCAGCCGCGGGCCCAGGCGGGTGATCTCCGGCCCCGGCAACCAGCGCAGCAGCACGTAGTGCAACGGCGGGTGCGAGTCGACGGAGAGCTCGCGCAGGAACTGATGGAGCGAATCCGCCTTCGCCACGAAGAGGTGGTAGCCGGCGTCGAAGCTCAGCCCCCACGCAAGCCCAGCGGACACGCGCAGGACAAGGGCGACCAGCAGGATCCCGATCAGTAGCGACCGCAATCCGCCGACCTCACCCGCACATCAGCCGAACTTCTTCTTGCGGATGCGCTGAATCAGCTTCGACGACGAGTGCTGCTTCTTGTCGCCTACGAACACCGGCTTTACGCCCAGCTCCTTCACCGTCGCCCGCTCGGGGAGCGTGCGGGTGTTGTAGTCGGTGCCCTTGGCGTAGACGTCGGGCCGAATGATCTGCAGCACATCGTCAGCGGTCTCCTCAGAGAAGCAGCTGACGTAGTCCACAAACCAAAACGCCGAGAGCATCTCCATCCGCTCCGGCACCGGAACGACGGGATAGCCCTTACCCTTGACGACCTCGGTGGACTTGTCGTCGTTGATCGCAACGACCAGGAAGTCCCCTCGCGACCGCGCGTCTTCGAGGTAGCGCACGTGACCGACGTGCAGAAGATCGAACACGCCGTTGGTAAGGACGACGACTTTGCCCTGCGACTGCAGCCCTTGCAGGATTGGGGCCAATGTCTGCAGCTTGGGAAAGATCTTGTCTTTCGAGCGGACCCGACGCGGCACAACGACCACTGGCCCCTCCTGATGCTATGGACTGACCGAAGGAAACACCCGCGCCAAGGATAGCGGACCGAGAAAGCGCGAACAACACGCCGCGTCCCTCGACCGTCATCCCTCGCGGGTGCCCCCCAAGATCCTCTCGATGATCCCAGTGGTCGAGCAACCGGGGCGGAGGGTCACGAGCACGACTTGGCCGCCGTGCGACTCGACCCACTCGCGCCCCACGACGCCGCGATCGCGCCAGTCCTCGCCCTTCACCAACACGTGTGGCGTGGTGGCCTCGATCAGCGGCAGCGGCGTGTCGGTGTCGAAAGGTACGACATAGTCGACGTCCTGCAGCGCGGCCAAGACCGCCATGCGGTTCTCCAGGGGGTTGATCGGCCGGTTGTCGCCTTTCCCCTGCCGGTGCACGCTCTCATCGGTGTTGATCGCCACCATGAGCGCATCACCGTAAGCGCGGGCCTTCGCCAAGTAGTCGGTATGGCCCGGATGCAGGATGTCGAAGCAGCCGTTGGTAAAGACGAGTCGTCGCCCCTCGGTCCGGAGCCGGGCCGCCACCGACATCGCCTGATCTCGACTGAGGATCTTTCCGGGGTCGCTGCGTCCCAAGGCCGACAACAGCTCTTCCCGCGAGACCGCCCAAGTCCCGAAGTGGCCGACCACGATGCCCGCGGCCAGGTTCGCTAGCTGCAGACTCTCGCGGAGAGGCACCCCGCACGACCGCGCCAGGGTCAGCACTGCGACCACCGTGTCGCCGGCACCGGTGACGTCAAAGACGGCCTTGGCCTCGGTGGGCAGCACTTCCGACTGCCCGTCCTCGGACTCATAGAAGATCCCGTCGCGGCCCAGGGTGATCGTCACATTGCGCACCCCGGTAAGCCGACGCAGAGCCGCGGCCACGGCCGGCAAGTCATCGAGATCGCGAATGGGAATACCGGTCGCGACCTCGGCCTCTTCGCGGTTCGGCGTCAGCAGGTCGACCCCGCGGTAGATCGAATAGTCGCTGCCCTTCGGGTCGACGGTCACGATCGCATCGGCCGACTGCGCCGCCTCGACCGCCGCGGCAATGACCGACCGGGGCAGCATGCCCTTGCCGTAGTCGCTCAGCAGCACCGCGCGATAGGGGAAGGGCCGCTGCGCCAGCTGCTCCAAGATCCGCCCCTCGACCTCTGCCGAGACCGGATGGCGGCGCTCTTCATCGACCCGCAGAATCTGCGCGGTGCGACTCACGTAGCGCGTCTTCCGAATGGTCGGCCGCGACGGGTCACGCACGACCTTCTCGGTATCAACGCCCTCGTCGCGCAGCAGGTCGAGCAGCTGTTGGCCAGCCGCGTCCTCCCCGACAACGCCCAAGATTCCCGTGGTAGAGCGCAACGCGACGAGGTTGGCCGCGACGTTGCAGGCGCCGCCCAGCAGCCACCGCCGCTGTTGAGTCTCGAAGATCAGCACCGGCGCCTCGACCGAGACTCGGCTCGTCGACCCCTCGATGTAGCAATCGAGAATCAGGTCGCCAATGACGAGAACGTCGGGGGAAGGCAGCGCCTGCAGAGTCTTCGCGAGCACATCCGTCATCGGACCCCCAGCGCGAAAGGACCGCAAGACAGCACCGCACCGCTACGAAGCCACATGCGACGACTACCCATTTGCAGATTCTCGTGGCTCGATCGACACGCCGCGGTCCACCGCGGTGGCCAAGACGGCCTGGTGCAGCAACGGCAAGGCAATCTCATGCTGCGCCAGGATCGCCAGACCCTCGCGAGGCGGTCGCTTGACCACGTTGGTGATCGCCCGGTACTGCTGCAGCATGTCGAAGTTGCACGTCGCGAAGTCGTCGGTCAAGCAGCCGCGGTTGCGCGCGATCGAGACGGCCTTCAGGAAGACCTCGGGCATGATGACGGCAGAACCAATGTTGAGCCAGACACCGCCGCTGAGGTGTTCCACGGTCTCGGTCAGGCGCCAGAAGTCGCGCTGCGTCGCCGCGCCCAAGGCGGCGCCGTCAAGCTCGGGGTCCATATGGGTGATGTCGCAGCCAAACGCGACATGCACGGTCGCCGGGACGCCGAGGCGCGCGCACTCGGCGAACACCGAGAGCTCGGCATGCGGCAGCCCCGCGTCCAAGATCGACCGCCCCACCGCCTCGCCGTAGCCCTCGCCCTGCGAGCTGGCTCGGCGCGCGGCGCCGTTGAGCGCGTCGAACGTCTCGCGCCAAAAGCCAAAGCTCCCGTCGTGCAGATTCTCGGCGACGTCCTCGGACGTCTCGCCCATGAACGCGACCTCCCAGTCGTGCACCGCACCGGCGCCATTCGTCGCGACGTGCGAGATGAAGCCGCGCCGGACCAGGTCGATGATCAAGGGCGACAGGCCGACTTTCAGAACGTGCGCGCCCAGCGCCGCACCGACCGCTCGATCGCCGGCCTTGGCGTCGACGATGCGATCGACGACTCGCTTGAGATCCCGCCCGCCGTAGATGTCCGGCAGCGCCCGAAACCAAGTCAGGAAGCCTGGCACGACGTCGAGTGGCGTTGCGAAGTCCTCCTTCTTGACGAGATTGCGCCGGGTGCGCACCGAAGGAATGCGCAAGTCACGACGGGGAGTGCTCATGGGCGTCGATTGCTTTCTCGGTTCCGGGGCGGGTGGCTCGGGCATCTCCGCCGCCCGACGAATCGCCCCCCGGCGTCGTGCTCTGCGTTCGGTAGCGGTTGTGGATCCAGAGATACTGGTTGGCGTGGGCGAGGATAAGCGTCTCCAGCCGCCGGTTCACCTCGGTCGCGATGCGCGCGACGTCGGCCTCGGGATCATCGCTGGACTCGGTGTGCAACGGCGGCAGCGCCAGCATCTTGAAGCGGAACCCGGGGCCAACGCGCACGGCCGCGCCGACGACGATCGGGTAGCCGCGGCGCAACGACAGCACCGCGGCGGAGCGCTCGGTGCTCGCCATCTCGCCGAAGAACGGGACCTGCACGCCGCGCAGACGCTGATGCTGGTCGACGACCTGCAACCCGATGCAGCCACGGTCCAAAGCCCGCGACAGAGCCCGGATCCCGCCCCGCTTGGGATGGATATAGAGCCCTGCGCGTTGCCGATTCGACAGGATGAAGCGCTGCAAGAGCGGGTTCTTGAACACCTTGGCGATCGCGTGGGCTTCGCCATGCAGGGTCGCGCAGGCAATTCCCGCGATCTCCCAGGAGCCGAGGTGCGGCGTCACCGCGATGTAGGGCGGCGCGACGTTCGGGTAGGCACTCAGGTCGACGTAGTCACGCAGCTGCCCCCGCCGGATCACCGGAATCACCCGGACGGTGTCGAGCACCACCTTGAAGATGTTGCCGGTGGCCTGTCGGGCGACGGCCAGAAGCTCGACGTCGCTCGGCGCGGCGCCATATGCGTTCCTCAAGAAGTGCAGGGCATAACGCTGCCGCCGCCTGGAGCAGCGAAAGAACAGCTGGCCGAGCCCTGCCGCGATCGCGTAGGCGGGTCGTTCCGGGAGCAAGTTGACCACGAAGAGCGCCACCCGGCCGGCCGCGTACTCCAGCATGTGTCGCACGCTCGGTCGCGCCGTGCTCACGCCGACACCTCCAGCTGCAGCAACGGCGCGCCTGGAGCCGGTCCCAGGAACGCGAGGTCGACACGCAACACCCAGCGGGGAGCTGGCCAATCGAGCACCCGGGCGTCGTCCTTCTCGGTCAACAACAGCGTCGCGTCGTGGCGCTGGGCCCGATCGACTGCGTCGCGCAGCTCGGCGGGCGTGAACTGGTGATGGTCGCGGTAGCGCACCGCATCGACGACCTCGGCGCCGAGACCCTGGGCGGTCTCGACAAAGCTCTCCGGTCGACCGATCGCGCACAGCAACACGACCCGGCGACCGCGCACCGCCGCGAGCGGCAGTGCCGCACCGTCAGGTCGGGCCAGCACATCGCGCGCCGCGTGCTGCGCGCAGAAGACCGGCACACCGGGGCCCAGCGCGGCCCCGACACGGGCGGCCACTCGGGCCCGCTCCTCCGCGCCGAGCCGGTCGGCCCGCGTCAGGATCACCGCCTGCGCCCGGCGCAGGCTCGCTGGCGCTTCACGTAGATCCCCGGCGGGAAGCAGGCGGCCATCGGCAAAGGGCGCCGCCGCATCTAGGCACAGCAGGTCGGTGTCGCGATGCAGACGACGATGCTGAAAGCCGTCGTCCATGACAATCCAGTCGGCGCCGAGCTCCACCAGCCGGCGGCCGCCGCGCGCGCGGTCGGGATCTTGCACCTGCAAGAGGCCGGGCAGGCGCGCCGCAAGCATGGTGCCCTCGTCGTTGAGAGCCGCGCCCCGGGCCCGTCCGTAGCCACGCGCCAACACTCCCGGCCGACGCCCAGCGCGCTGCGCGCTCGCGACCAACCAAAGCACCAGCGGGGTCTTGCCCGTGCCGCCAACGGTCACGTTGCCGACGGACACCACCGGGACCGGTAGCCGCTCGATCCGCCGAACGCCCAGGTCGAACATGGCGTTGCGCGCCGACACCGCGCCACCGTAGCCCCAAGACAAGGGCTGCAAGACGCGCCGGAGGCGACGCAACGCCGCGCTCACCGGCGCCGCGCGGTCGCGCCGCGCGCGCAGAAACAAACCAGTGACGCGTGGGCCCCCGTCGTGGTTGACCGCAGCGGCTGGATCACGATCGGCGGGCTCATCGCCGCGGCCTCAAGAGCGCAAAGAGTCGATCTCGTCAGCCGTGGTCGCCGGATAGATCTCGACTCCTTCAACCCCATCGGCATTGGCAATCTGCACGACCATCTTCAGAAGCGGCGCCTTCGGCCCGCACTCGACGAAGCGACGCACACCCTCGGTCAAAATCCGCCGCACACTCGCTTCCCAACGGACGGCGCCGGAGAACTGTCGCTTGAGCGCGTCGCGGGCCGCGTCGCCGGTCGTCACCGGAACCGCGTCCACGTTGCAATAGATCGGGAAGCTCGGATCGCGAAACTCGACGTTGTCGAGCACCGCCGCGAACTCCGCGGCCGCGTCGCGCAACATCGAGCAGTGGAACGGCACCGAGACCGGTAGACGCATCGCCTTGCGCGGACCGGCGAGCTCGATCACCTGATCCATCGCCTTCTTGGCACCTGACACGACGTACTGGCCGGGTGAGTTGTAGTTGGCGATCTCGCAGACGCCGGCATCGACGCGGGCCACGAGGCTCTCGACCTCGTCGAGCGGCATCTTGCGCAACACGACCATGCCGCCTTCGCCCTCGGGGACGGCGACCTGCATCCGCCGGGCGCGATCGCGCACCAAAGAGATGGCGTCCGCAAACTGCAGGGTGCCGGCGACGCACAACGCCGAGTACTCGCCGAGCGAGTGACCGGCCGCCAGATCGGGCGTGAGGCTCAGCGCCCGCTGCGCCGCCACCGACACGGCCAGCGTGGCCGGCTGGGTCACCTCGGTGCGGGCGAGGTCACTCTCCGGCCCCTCGTAGCACACCTTTGACAAGGGCTCGCCGAGGACCTCGTCCGCCTCGGCGAACAGCTCACGCGCGACTTCAAACCGGTCGGCCAGGTCCTTCCCCATGCCGGGGAACTGGGCGCCCTGCCCGGTGAACAACATCGCCAGCTTCATCGCGGTCAGCGTAGCGCGGTAAGATCCGCCGCGCACGGTGGGAGTGGCTTTGCCAGCGGCGCGCGCGCGCAACACGATCGGCCTTGCCGCACTGGCGGTGATCGGGCTGGTTCTGGCCGCCCTCAGCGTCCCAGGGCTACGACGCGACACATCGCTCGCCCAGCTATTTCCGGCCGGCAGCCCTGCCGGCCGAGCATTTGCCGACTTCGACGCCGCCTTTGGGACCGATGACCTCCTCCTGGTCGCGGTCCGCGATGCCGGAGCCGAGTCCCCGGAGGTCTTCCGCGGCCCGTACCTCCAGTTTCTGGACCGCGTCACGCTGGCGCTAGAAGCTGACCCCGCGGTCGAGAAGGCCATCTCCCTGGCAAACCTCCTGGACCTGCGCGTCGTGAGCGAGCGGCTCCCCCCGCTGCCGCGGCCCCTGCTCCCGCGCGCGCGTGACCGCGTCGACCCATCGGTCCGCGAACGGATCGGCAGCGACCCTCTGCTCAGCCAGGGCCTGCTGTCGACCGACGGCGCCACCGCGGCGGTGTGGGTCCTGCTGCGGCCGGAGCTTCGACAACGCGACGACTACGTCGCTCAGGTGCGCCGCGTGGCCGACACGGTCCCCCCTCCCCCGCCCGGGACCGGGATCGAAGTCCTGGTGACCGGCGACCCGCTCGTGCAGGGGGCGGCGCTCGATCTGCTCACGCGCGACGCGTTCGCCCTGGCGGCGGCGGCGCTCCTCGTCATCGCCGTCGTCGCCGCGCTCGCAAGAGTGCCGCTGCGCGCGGCATTCGCGTTCTTGGCGGCGTGGCCCATGGTGCTCGGTTTGCTCGCGACGTGGGCCAACCTCGCCGACCGGCCCTTGCACGCGTTTAGCAACAGCGTGCCGCCACTCCTGCTCGTCACGTCGAGCGCCAGCTTCGTCCACCTCGCGCACGCGCTGCAACGCGGTCGCCGCGCCGCCCGCAGCACGCTCGCCGCCTGCGCGCTCGCCGCGCTGACGACCGCCGTGGGCTTCGGCTCGCTCGCCTTCTCCCGCCTCGCTCCGCTGGCCGCACTGGGGATCGAGCTCGCCGCGGGCACCGGCCTCGCCTTCGTCCTTTGCACGGGCGCGGTGCTGTGCGCCGACGTGCGCACGCAACCGGCGGCCGACGCCGCGGCGCGCGGGCTGCGCTGGCGCGCCGGCCCCATGCTTGTCCTGGCCGCCGCCTTGCTCGCACTCCCTTGGCCGGTGATCCAACCCGAACGCTTCACCAGCCTCGGCGATCCGCTCGACCTGTTGCCGCAAGAGCATCCCGCGGTGCGAGATGCCGCGCGCGTCGCGGAGTGGTTTGGCGAGCCCACTGCAGTCGAAGTCGTCGTCGCCATCGACCCGGAGCAGCTCACGGACCCCGAGCTCCTCCTCGGCCTCGAACGCTTCGAGGCGGCGTTGCGCGCCACCGCGGGTGGCGACATCCATCACGTCCTCAGCCCGGTGACGCTGCTGCGGGCGCTGCAGGCGCGCCTCGACCCGGCCGACGCGACGGCGCCGACCGAGCCCCTGCGACGGTCGACGGCCGACTATGCAATTCGCCACCTGCTCCGACCCTACCTGCGCCTCGCCGACCAAGTCGCTCCCGAGACCGCCTCGCCTCTGATCGCCACGTTTCGCGATTGGATGCGCCACCTGCTCGCCACGACCGGAAACCAGCTGCGGTTCGGGTGCCGCGTGTCACGGCTCGATGCCGATGCGCTGCTGAAGCTGGTCGCCCGCCTGCGGGCCGAGGTCTTCTCCCGGTTCGAGACGGAGCTCGGGGTGCGGCGGATCGAGGCCACGGGCTACGCCGTGTTGGTCGCCGAGGCAGCCGCGGAGGTGCGGGCCACGCAGGTGCAGTCCCTTGCTTTCGGCGGCGGCGCCCTGGCGCTTCTCCTGTGGTTGGTCGCGCGCGGCACCAGGCGGTGGCTCCTCGCGCTTGCCGCCAACGCCCTCACGCTGAGCGGCGTCGTCACGGTGATGTGGCTGCTGCGCGCGACCCTCGACCCGTTCTCCGCGGTGCTCGCCGCGTCACTCCTGGCCGTTTTGATCGATGACACCATCCACGTGCTGTGGGCGCTGCGCCAGGCGAGCGCCGAAGGCGCGGCTGACCCGACCGCCGCAGCCCTCCAACGGGTCAGTCCGCCCGTCCTCTTGAGCTCGCTTTGCCTGGCCGCCGGCTTCGCGGTGTTCTTCTGCAGCGCGCTGCCGCAGTACCAGCGGTTCGCCGCGACGGCGCTAGCCGCGATCGGCCTGGCCTTGGTCTGGGACCTCTACGCGCTGCCGGCAGCGTTACGGCGCGTCGAGCGGCGCCGCTGAGACTGGCGCGGCCGCCCTCACTTGGGAGGCGACGGCATCGGCAGCGGCGAAGGCGGCTGCGATCCCTGCGACGGCATCGGCAACGGTGAAGGCGGCTGCGAGCTCTGCGGCGGCAGCGGCGGCTGCGCTTGCGGCATGGGTCGCGCGGGGTCACCGCTGCCCAGTTCGGTTCCGCCTTGCATGCCTGCCGGTGGCTTGGGTCGGGCGGCGTCACCGACCTCCATCGACTTGCGGGTCTTCAAGCGGTGCGCCTCTTCCCACTCGGAGAAGACCTCGACGAAGCGCTGCGAACGCTCATCGGGAAAGGCCCCCACCGTGATCTTGCGCACCTGGATCTCGTTGAGCTTCTCCTGCCCCCAACCCTCTTCCGGCGGGAACTCCTCGAGCAGCGCAAACAGCCGCTCTTCCTCAGCGAGACGCGCCTCGAATTGCTCGGCGGTCTCGACGCCTTGCCCGTTCTCCCCGGACGCCTCGCCCTCGCCCTTCATCGCCTTCGCGAGCAGGGCGCGGCGTGCCTCGTCGGCGCGCGCGCGCTCGGACTCGATGCGGTCCTCGATCTCCTTGACCTGGACGTCCGTGAGCCGAGCGCCGATCTTGTAGGAGGACACGGCCTCGAACGGCAGGAAGATGTACGAGTTCGTGTGGTTGTAGTACCACACCCGCAAGCCGGCTCCCGGCGTGCGCAGGTCGGCGGTCGTGAAGTCGAGGCCATCCACCTTTTCGATGAAGCGCCCCTGTTTCACCACGCCGCTCAGCTTGTTGCCGTTGCGCAGTTTCACACCAACGCGCACGTTGGTGATAATCGGTACACCGTCCTCGATCGCGGCCCGCATTTCGCGGATGGCGTCGTCGATGCGGGCACGGAGCTCGGCGTTGATCTCACGATCTTGCGCCCGGACGGGACCAATCGCCAGCAGCACGGCGGGCAGGATGAGGGCGGGACAGCGCATCGTTTACCTTCGATAGACCGGTGTCTGTATCGGCGCCCCGCGGGTCCAAACTCCACCGGCGTCTCGTTCCGGAGCCCGCCATCGAGTCTCAAGCCGGGGCCCTCACGGTGCTCACAGGAGCCGGACGGCGGCCGCAACCTTGGCAAACCAGCCACGGGATCGAGCAAACCGCTCTTCCGCCTTGTCCGGAAACTCGCCGGTGGCGACGCACTTGATCAGGAAGTGGCGGGTGCCCTTGCGGACGAAGGCCCACCGCTCGCGCGACCAGGCCTGACCGCGCCGGCCGAAGAGCCACTCCTGGCACTCCTCCGGCAGCGTCCGCCGGCCCTGCTCGTCCTCCGGCCCGATCTCGAACGTCACCGCGGCCGGCAGCTGTCGACCGGGCCACAAGGACGCGGCGGCGCCGGTCAACCAATGCCGGGCGAACGCCGTGACCACCTCGGGGCGCCGGTCGGCGACGCCTCGGTGACCGAGCACCTGGACCTTCACCTGGTCGTCCTGCTCGTTCACAAACATCACCTGCATCTCGACGAGCTCATCCTGCGTGCGCGCCAAGGTGGCGAGACCTGGGAGGCTGTCGAGCACGACGCGCAGCGATTCGTGCGTGTAGGTGCCGTCAACGCCGATGCGACCCTCGTCGGGACGCCCTCGCGTCTTGACGCGGAGCGTGCGGTAGGCCCCTCGCTCGCGCAGCAGCATGGCGCGCAGCGGCCAACCTTCGAGAGCCTCGGCACGCTCACCGATCTCCATGCGCCAGGGGACCTTAGCGTCGACCGTGACCACCGCGCCGACCGCGGTGTCGTCGATGATCTCCAGGCTCTCGACGTCGAGTGCGTCGATGAAGCGCGAAGCCTCTTGCGGTCGCGCCAACGCGGCGCGGAAATCGATGCCGCCTGGGTCGAGCAAGAACGACGGGTGGAGCCAACGCCGCAAGCTGGCAGCATCGCGCGTTCCAAACGCCCGCAGCACCTCGCGCAGATGGACCTCGAGCTCGGCCTCGGTGGCCCAGTGATCGCTGAGGTTCCCATCGCGACGGAAGCGCACCACCGCCGGCAACGTACGGCGGCCGGCGCCGTCCGGCCGGAACTCCCACATGAGATGCGGGCGGCCGTTCACCACGTATCGGTAGCTCTCCGGTGGATCGACCTCTTCGATCCGCGAACGCGTCGGCAGCTGCACGTGATGAACGATAGTGTGGTCGCCGGTCGCCTTGACCGGCAGACGCAGCACGAAGTGATCGCCGGCGCCGCTCAGTCCATCGAGCGGCCGCAGCCAAGCGTCGACGTCCAGGCGGTAGCTCTGGCCCCGTTGGGCGGAGCGCGGCATCTGGATCTGCAGCCGCGAGGCCTCGCGGTAGGGATAGACGTCCGCGACAACAGGTACTCGCGCACCGTGCCCGTCCGCGACGGTGGGGTCGCTGATCTGCTGAAACCCGGTCGTCACGAGCGGCCAGTGGACGACCGACTGCTCACCGCGGATCCCTGAGACACCGAGGCGGTACTTCATCGCGCCGGCGTCGTCGACGGTCCAATGGTGCACGATCGACGCCACGCCAGAGCGGATCTCCGCCAAGCGCTCGGCGACCATTCGGGCCACCTCCATGCCGGCGGGCCCCGGCAGGAAGCGCGCCAGGCGCGTTCCAGCGCGGGCCGCCGACCGCGACGAGCCGGACAACCACTCACACAGCTGGGGGTCCGACAGCACCAGCGCAGCGGGCTCGGACTGGAAGTGCCCACCCATCACCGGCACGCGACTCGGCGCCGCCGTCGACAGGATCTCGGCGGCGTTGCCCATCAGGTTGCGCACGCCGACGACTGAGGCACCGATCGGGCGCGCCAAGACGCCTTCGGGCTCGTTGTGCAAGTCCGGATCGGCGACCACCGCCGCTGGGTTCAGATCGCCGCCCCACGGGTAGTCGAGATCGAGCCCCGCCGTCGCCGCGAGCTGAAACTCACGCGCCGAGAGGAGATGGGCATCGTAGTGAGCGGCGACCGCCCGAGCCTGGCGGAACGACAGACCGATGACGGGCAGCTCGGCATCGCGAGCCGTCGGCGGGGTCCAGCCCAGCGGCGTCATCGAAGCCCGCACGTTCGCGTCGTCGAGCGAATCCAGGAACCGCTGGTAGTCGGCCCGGGAGACCTCCCCGACGGCCACCGCAAACCGACCGGCACGCCCCTCCGGGTCGCTCACCATCACCATGTTCGCCGGCAGGTCCGTCGCGAGTGGCAGACTCGTCGGCACTAGCGTGTCGCCGTCACGCTCGACGTGGATCATGCGCAGCAAGGACGCGCGCTCGTCCACCTGCACGCGCAACAGATAGTCCCCCATGGGCAGGGAGCCTTGGGCCGGCAGCGGCCGCCAATCTGGCTCCAAGCGCGACGCGCCGTCTTGCAGAGCGCGCACTTCTACCCGCGCCGAGGCGGCGTCCTCTTCGGTATCCCAAGCCAGCCGCACGGTGCCTTGTCCGCGCACCTTGACGATGAGCGGCTGCAACGCCTCGCGCTCCGCCGGAGGCATCGAGTCGAAGAACGCCCGCAGGAGGCCGTGCTTGCCAACCTGGTAGAACTTGGCAAAGGCATCCTCCGCCAGGTTCTGGCGCGCCTCACGCACTTCTTCGACGTCGCCCAGCAACGCGGTGGCGCTTCCGAAGAGCTCCTGGGCGGCGGCCACGTTCTCCTCGTTCAAGAGGGCGTCGCGCGCTGCACCAAGCGCAGTGCGGCCCCGCTCCGCGGCGCGGTTCTTGGCGACAATACCGGCGGTCGTGCCCAGCGCGCCCGCGACAACCAACGTCACCGCGGCCGCCATGGCCGCGCGCCGGTTCCGCCGCAGGAACTGCACTACGCGCTGACGCGACGACTTCGGTCGCGCGGCGACCGCGCGGCCAATCAGAAACGAACGCAGGTCGAGCTCCAGGGCCTCGGCGGTCGCGTAGCGGTCGTCGGGGTTCTTCGCCAAGCTCATCCCGACGATCGTTTCGAGGTCGGCGGGCACGCGCGGGTTGAGCTTGCGCACTGGCTGCGGATCCTGGTCGAGGATCTTCCGCATGATCTCGCCGGCGTGCGCGCCCTCGTACGGGGGCCGCAACGTCAACAACTCGTAGAGCAACGCGCCCAGGCCGTAGATGTCCACGCGCGCGTCGAGGTCTTTGCGGCCACAGGCTTGCTCAGGCGCCATGTACGACGGCGTTCCAACGGCATCGCCGCTCCGCGTCAGCCCCACCGCCATCTCGTCGCGGGCCAGCCCGAAGTCCAGCAGCACCGGCCGCCCGGTGCGATGGATCATCACGTTGCTGGGCTTCATATCGCGATGGATGATCTTGCCCCGATGCGCGGCGGCGAGCGCATTGGCGATGTCGGCGACGACCGCCACACACGAACGCGCATAGCGGGTACCCGGCTCTTCGTCACCCGGCGGGTCCCGCAACGCTGGGTAGTCGCCGTCGATCCCCGCCTCCTCCGCCAACGAGCCCAACAGCCGTCCCGGCAGCCGCCCGCGGAGGTCGTCGATCAGATCGGCGAGCGACGGCCCCTCGACGAGCTCCATCGCGTAGAAGTGCACACCGGACGCTTCGCCGACGCCGTAGACAGGGACGATCCCGGGGTGCGAGAGGCGTCCGGCGGCCTCGGCTTCGCGCCGAAAGCGGGTGACCGCGCTCGCCTCCATGCTGGCGAACGACGGCAGGACCTTCAGGGCCACCAGTCGACCCAGGGACTCTTGGCGTGCCTTGTAGACCACGCCCATCCCGCCGCGACCGAGCTCCTCGATGAGGAGATAGTCACCAAGCCGACGGACGCGCCGCGTCGTGCGGCTGGCGCCTTTCCCTGGTGCGGCAGGCCGCGTGGTTCCAGCCCCGCGCTGTGGGCGCGGCGCCGCCTGGCGGCGCTGCTTCGGCGGCGGCTTGCGGTGAGCAGGGTTGCCGCCCCCTCCGGTCGGCTGCTTGCGGATAGCCACGACCTCTTATCGAGAGGCCGGCCTCGCAAGCTTGTGGGGCGCCGACCGCGGCTGCGGAAGCGCCATGGCGCCGGCGCTACGCCGGCGGCGGCTCCGGCTCGACCTGCTCCTCTTCGGCGACGAGGTCGATCAGCCCGCGCCGCAACTCCTCGGCCGCGATCTTGATGTAGTTGCGATCGCGGGTCTCGAACAGCGGCTTTTGGCCCCTGACTAGCTCACGGACCCGCTTCTGCAGCAGCGCCGTGAGGCGGAAGGAGCCGCCGACCTGGCGAACGAGTTGCTGAGGAAGGGAGCTCTCCATGCGGGTGGGATTCCGTGAACGCTTGAGAAAGGCCGGGAGAACTTAGCGAGGTTAGCTCGCGCCGCGGGCCGTTGCAACGCAAAGGTGGCACTTTGGGCCCGCCGCCCGGACGGGGGGGTAGGCGCAGAGGGCCAGCGACATATGTGGCGGACTTCCGACACGCAACACTAGAAACTAGATCTCCCGCGCATCGACGATGGTCTGAATCGTCGAGCGAGCGGGGTGTCCATCGCGGTTCGTGCTCGTGACGACCAGCCGCAACAGCACTTGGCGGGCCGCGGCAGGTCCAATCATCTGGATCTCGAAGCCGTGCGGGAAGCCGTCGCCAGTCGTACTCACCTGCGAGAAGGAGCCCACGCCCCAACCCGGCGGCGCAAAAACCGACGCCAACGAATGATGGCGCAGGTAGAGCAGGCTGTCCGAGGAGAACTTGGGCGAGCGCAGCAGCTGCCACGGTGACGTGCGCGGCGCCTGCGGATCGTCGAACAGGGTTCCCGTCGACTGGATGTGCCGCAACGTGCCAGTGGCCGCGGGGTCGCCGTTGCGCAGCCACACGACCTCGACCGCGGGATGAACCTGGCCGTCGTCGTCCGCGGTCCGTTGCTTCAGGTGCTGCAACACGGAGGTCCTGTCCCCGACGTCGGAGATCTTGTCGATCTGGTCGCCGTCGGCCAAAGGCTCGCTCACCCACTTGACCAGATTGAGCCCGCCGTAGTCGCCTGACTTGGGCCCGCCGTCCTCGGGTGACGGGTAGTAGTGCGTCATCCGGTAGACATCGATGCGATAGGTCCGCGTGCTCGCCGTGGGCGTGAACACGGTGGTCCACGCATGACGAGCGAAGAGCAATGCGTTCCCGCTCTTGGTCTCCGAACCCACCTCCTGGCGGAAGATGCCGCTCTCTTCGATCGCCGGCAGGCGGTAGGTGATGCCCGGCGCCGACGCCGACAGATCCAAGAGCCCGACGTAGGTGTTGCCCTCGGTGTCGTTCTGGAACAAGCGCACCGAGGACATCACTTCGCGACGGATCTCATCACTCAGGTCCTGAGCGATCTCCGTCACGCGGGTGAGGCGCTGCGAATAACGCTGGGCCTGGGTGCCGGTCTGCGTCAGCGTCACGACGATGTAGATGAGCATCATCAGGACGACGCTGCTCACCATCAGTTCGATCAACGAGAAGCCGGCGCGGAGCCGGACATCTCGCTTGGGCTGGGGGGCCGCTCGACTCATACCTGCCTCGCGATGAAGATCTTGACTTGATGCTGCGAGTAGTGGAGGGACTGGCCAAGCCGATAGGCCTCGACTCGCACTAGGTAGGAGCCTTCGGGGAAGTTCGTCTTCGGAGTGCTCCAGGTCACGGTCTCCGCGCCCAGGCCCTTATCCGTCACGATGTGGAGTGGGTTGGTCGGCGGCGTGCCGGCCTCCGCCAACGCGCTGTCCTGGACGTACTGCCAGCTCACGCCATTGTCCCGCGAGTACATCACCGCGTATTCGATCTCACTCTCGCTCTCGGTGAACGTGCTGGGCGTCGACGTGGTGTAGGGCTTGCCGTCCCAGCGGGTCCAGGAGATGTCGAACTGAATCGGCACCGAGGTCGGATCCTTGAGCTCGGTAATCTCCGTCGGCGACTCAATCTCGACGCGCGCCGGCATCTTGATACGGTGCGCGAGGCTCTTGTCGCCGGTCTCGAAGAACGAGTGGACCATGGTCAACAGCGACCATTTGGCGATGAACGCCGAGCCGCTGGCCACGGTATTCGAGATGCCGTTGACCGTGATGAACGCCGCGGACGTGTCGTCTTTGTCGACGAGGGCGAGCATGCCTGACCCCAGCGAGCCGCTCGGGTGGTCATAGAAGGGCGACACCAAGTAGGCCGTGTTGCGGTTGCCCGCGTACGGATCCTTGCCGAACTCTGGGGGCTGGGCGAAGTCGTAGTCCAGCGCCCACGGCCGGTTGATCGGCGCGCTGCCCGGGATCGGGAAGTTGTAGTTGCTGGCGATATCCAGACCGCCACCCACAAGGCTCCCGGTGCCGGTGTCGAAGAAGTGCCCGAACAACCCGGGGTTGTTGTCAATGTTGAAGAACGTCGTGCACCCCTTGGTGGAGGTGCGCGCGGCCATCGGGTAGAGCCTGGTGCCGTACGTCGTGTAGGCCGACCCCCAATAGGTCGCGTTGTCCTGGTAGCGGAAGAAGCGGTCCGCGCTCCACGAACCCGTCGGCAGGTTGCCGTCCGGCTTCCCGGCCACCGTTTCGCTCATCCACTCGGTCTGCCACACGTGGTCGGGATAGAGCTCGCCGAGCCATGGCATCCCCCACCAGTGCGTGCCGTCGCCATTGCGCACGTAGTTGCGGCTGTTCGTGATGTTGTTCACGTACAACCAGAGGGTCGGATCCCAATACCAGGGCCCACTGCTGCAGGGGATCGAGTTCGGGTAACCGTTGGCCGAGTCGTAGCCGATCTCGTTGCCAATCCCGAGGTAGTAGTAGGAGAAGCCGGTCAGCGTGGTCCAGACCGCGCCGGAGCGCACCAGACCGGTGCGCAGCAGCTCCATGAGCCGCGGCACATCCTCGCGCATGCGCCCATCCCAACCGTTCTCGAGCACTGCCGTGTCGAGGCCGTTGTAGTCAAGCGTCGCGTTCTCCCCGTCGTTGTTGAGGCTGTCGTGGAACCAGTTGTAGCCGTTGGGGAAGTCGGCGCTGCCGCGCATCAAATCGCGATAGGGGTTGTGACGCGGATCGCCCAGGAACTGACTCCGCTCCGAGAACGGCACGTCCTCGACGCTGTCCGCCCACCAGGTGTAGGTCTCCGACATGTTCTCGGGCTGCACCATTGCCGGGAACATCGTGCCGGCCTGCCGGGCGGTTCCCGCGGTCCCCGCGGCGCTGTCATCCCAGATGAACGTCTTGACGGCGAGGCGCACATCGTCGGGCGGGTTGAAGCGCAAGCCCGTCGCGTCCTCAAAGCGGTTGGTGGTCAACGCGTCCTTGCCGATGCGGATGATCCACCGCGCGGTGTTCTTCGGCCCGGCCGCGGTCGAGCGAAGGCTCTCATCCTCAAAGAGCGGCTCCCCGGCCAAGGACGCCGAGCCCGTCACCGACGGCACATACTCGTGGCCATAGAGCCACGACCGGCGCCAGTTGCTCTCGTCCAATCCCTCGCCAAGGCTGGATCGGCGGGCGCACACCGGCGTGTTGTAGAGGAGGAACTCGGTGTACTTCTCCTGCCCCGCGACGTCGACGAAGGAGACCTTGTACTCCATCCCCGCGACACTGGTCGTGGTCTTGGAGACGAGATCGAGCTCGTCATACGTATAGGGCTCGATCCCGCTGCCGATGTCGATCCCACCGTCGATCGCGTGAATCGTGCAACCGGGCATCAGACCGTTGTCCGGTGTCCCATCCGTCAGATCGACACCCATGACGTGCACCGCAATCGGGTGATTGTCATGCATGAACCAGTCCGCTCCCGCCTTGTAGGGCGGCGCGTTCTTGAACGGGTCGTTGTAGTACGCGTGCACGCGCAGCACGACGTCGTCGGTGTCAGCGGCAGACGTGTCTCGCTTGGTTCGCAGCTCCTCGGGGTGCGTCACGACGCGCATACCACGGACGCGGTCGTTCTCCGGGGCCTTAGCGGCGTCCGAGTAGTTGCGGATCGCCGGCATCGGCAGGAGCTCACCATGCAGGTTGATGATGAGCGCGTTGCGATACTTCTCGGGGCTCGTGCAGAGATCCTCGAACAGAAGCCGCAGGGTCGGCTCCTCGCTCATGTCGTCCATGTCTGGCGGGATCGTCGTCCCGGCCACGCGGGCGGCAGCGATCTCGGACTTGCGGGTGCGTACAGCCCCCACGCGCAGGTCGTGCAGGGCCTTCTCCTGCGGATAGCGCATCCCGTGGTTGTAGAAGTCGGCAAACGAGTACGGGAACGGGTTGGTGTCGACGTCGTAGCCGTGGCGCTCGACACCGTCGAACAGCCCGCGACCCTTCATCAAGTCCGGGACGTAGTAGTACGTCGACGCATTGCCCGTCGGCATCTTGCCCGGGTAGTAGTAGACGTGGTCGACCTGACTCACGCTCTCGCCGCTCACATTGACGTAAGGGCGATAGACCGGGTTGCGGCCGTAGGACGCCTTGGTGATCCAGTGCGTGCGCAGCTTGAGGCCGGGGTTGCGGTTCTCGAGGTCGGTAATCGCCGACTCGACGAACGGCACGATGGCCTCCATGTAGACCCACCAGCCGGGGATGTTCTCGATCGCCAGCAGGTAGACGTCGAACACTTGGCTGGTCGGGTACGCCGAGCCGACGGAGTTCACGACCGACGACAGGCTCGCAACCTGACGGTCGTCACCGTCCTTCTCCCGCTTGTAGATCCGCACGGTCACGTAGCGGACGTTGGCGTTGTTCAGGCCGAGGAACGGCTGCACGGTGATGCGCCGCCACCAGAGCCACCGACCGTACCGCGTGATGTTGCCGGAGATCGGGTGATCTGGCTTCACCAGCGCCCCCGACTCCTCGGTGATCGTCAGCTCCGGCTTGTTGATAACGCCATCGTCCAGCTTGTCGAGCCCGATCGCCGCTGACACGGCGCCGCGATCGACATAAGCCTGGATCTCGGCGAGCATCGCCTGCGCCTTGGCGTAGGCAAACACGCGGTCCTTCTGCGCCGTCGTCGAGTTGTAGTTCGCCGAGAGATGGTTGACGAGGACGGCGACACCGATCGCCAGGATCGTGGCGCCGAAAAAGAGCTCGATTAGGGTGAAGCCCGCCGCTCGCGACCGGGCACTGCTCCGAGGGTGCTTGCACATTGGTGTCACTCCGTGGAGGTGGTCCGTCGAATCGCCGCCGACATCCGGTATTGACCGATCTCGGTGCGCAGTCGGTTGAGCGCGCCGTCGTCGTAGCTGATGTTGATCCAGTCGGCCTGCCCCTCGATCCACACGTTGCCGGTGCAGATCAGGGTGCCGTTGAACTCGAGCGTCTCGCGCATCCTGAGATCGCCATCCACGTACAGCAGCCCGCTAAAGAACGACTTGCTGTTGGCCGCGAAGTCGACGTCGCCCTTGACGTAGATCGCCGCCGAGCCGACCAGCGGCTTGGTCGCCGAGAACTGCAGGGTCGAGGTCTCGACGAAGATGAGCGTGTTGACCGGGACCGGGTTGGGGAAGTCGGCGGTGCTGGTGATGCGCAGATCGGAGAGGATCCGGAGATCGGCCTGCTGGACCCCAAAGACGGCATCGAGCGAGTCGTCGTAGGTGGCCGTGCTCGAGATCCCGGGGGACCCCTCGATCGTCGGGCTACCGGTGACGGAGACGCCGGTGCCCGAGCTGGGCGAGAAGATCCCCGCACCGATCCCGCCCTGGATGTTGACGCTGTTGACGATCGACGTGTTGTCGGCGTCACGGCTACAGATGGCCGCCTGGCCCGGCGGCGCCAGGGTCAACCGGCGAATCTCGGTGCCGAGCAGGTCGGTCGCGAGCACCTGGTTGGGGTACTCGTCGTAGCGCTTGCTGGAGTCGACCAGGCGATAGAGGTACGCGACGGAGTTGAGTCGCCACACGTTGCCCGCGCCCGTGGCGCCGCTCTCCGTGGTGATGTCCCCCACCTGCATGCGCTGCCGCCAGGCCAAGCGCTGCGGGTCGGGATCGGCGTCCCACTCCTTCCACGCTTCATAGCGGCCCCAGAGCGGCCCGCTGATCTGAAACTCACGTACGATGCCAACGTCCGGCTCGAGTGTCTCGCGCAGCTGCGGACTCGCCGACAGGTCGAGCTGCGGATCAAACACCGTGACCGGCTGCGTCGTCTGCCGCCGAAACCAGCCAACCGTCTCGATCAACCCGGCTCGCGCGAACTGCGCGACCTGACCGTGCACCCGGTAGTTGGTCTCCGTCTTGGCGCGGTGCGCCCGAAGCGCCAGTGTGCCGCTCGTGACCAGGCCACCAATGATGACCGTGAACAGGATGGCCAGGACGAGCGCGACGCCGCGCTCAGAGCTGTCCGCACCACGCCTTTGATCGGCGGGGTGAGAAACCGTTGCGTTGGAACGAAACATAGTGCCGCCCGTGACTTCCCCGAATACTTGGAGAGACTCCCACCCTCGGAGTCCCTATCGGAGATCGCCCCCGGCCGGATGAACCGTTCCTTCGCTCGCTGTCTCGATCCTGTACAGGATCCGGTGACGGGACGCGTCAGGATGTGGCCCAGAACGCGACGACACGCCGCACGCGCCCATCTGGGGCCAGCTCGCAGGCGTTGGTACCGCGGCCCACTTGCTGGCCGTCGACGCCGCGCGCCACCCAATCCACCAAACAGGCGCCCTGACAAACGCGCGGTTCGCCATCGCGAGCGACGACACCACCGGGGATGTGTTGCTGCGCGGCACCAATGTGACCCTCGAGGTCGCGAATCCCGGCGATGCACCCGTGCATGTCGCGGTAAACCACGTCGTCCGTCACGATCTCGACCAAAGCCCCCCGCCGCGCGGCCGCGTCGGTGATCGCCCAAACCTCAAACCACCGGTCGACGACGCGAGAGAGATCACTGTGCTGATCGGCGGCGGCCACGTTGGCAAACACCGACAACTGATAACGCCACCCCGGATCGTGGGCATCGCGGTTGTCAGCGTCGGCGAGCTCGTGTCGCAGCCGCACCAAGGTGCCCTCGGGGAGATCGTCGAGCTCGATCGTGACCCGCGAGCCACCCGGCGGAATGCGCGGCTCTGGCCCCTCGTACCCGTAGGTGAACACGATGCGGCGCTCCGGCGCGACCTCGAGCACCGCGCCGCTCACTACAACGCCGTTGGGATAGCAGATGCGCACAACGCCACCGGGACGGGCGTCGATCGTCGAGCCCGCACCCCACCACGCGGCGAAGCGCTCTGTCTGGGTGAAGAAGGAGAACACCGTGCCGCGCGTCGCGCAGATCAGCGCTTGACGCTCGAGGGAGTGCGAAAGCTCGCTCATGAGGACCTCCGGGGTCGTGGTTGGGGGCGGCGAGTCGCCGCGGCGCGGGGGCCGCGCCGCGCTTCCTCGAGCTCGGCCAGCACCTTCAGGCGATCGAGGGCCGAGTCCCACATGGACTCGAGCCACGGGCGCAAAGGCCCCAGTGCGGCCGGATCCAAGCGATAGAGGCGCTGGCGCCCCGCCGCGCGCACCGTGACCAGACCGGCACGCTTCAGGATCCGCAGGTGTTGCGAGACGGCGCCGAAGGTGACGTCGCCAAAGGACCGCCAGACCTCGCCGGCGCTGCGCTCGCCGTCCCGCAACAGGCGCAGGATCTCGCGCCGCCGGGGCGTGTTCAGAGCTCGAAGGACGGCCTCCACATCAATAGTTTAGTAAATACTAAATCGTTGTCCAGAGCCAACACCAGTCCCCGGACGCGCCCCCACCGCCGGGTTCGCTAGCGGCGCAATCGCCCCCACCACCGACGCAAGCGCACCTTCAGGCGCGACTCGCGTCGGTTCCAGGTGGGGAAGTCGTCGGCCGGCACGGGCACTCCGAGAAACGGGCACAGCTTGTCGAAGCTATCGCCCTGGGTGACATCCATCACCAGGAGGTCGCCCGGCCGATCGCGGAAGTAATCGACCACCGCGGCGTTGTGCCGGCGGTAGGCCGCCAGAAACACGTCGGGGTCGAAGTCGGTCCGGCCATACAGCGCACGGTGGAACTCGTTGAAGTGCTCCTTGGTGCGCCAGTTGAACTTCTCGGCGCCCACGGTGAAGAGCCACTCCACGCTGCTGAGCCACGCCTCCTCGGCCCGGATCGTCTGCACAAACTTGGCGCCGGGATGCCGCGCATCCAAGTCGCGGTAGAGCAGCGGCACCGGGTTGTCGGTGAAGCCGTCGAACTCTTGGATCACCGGGTCATCGAGGTCGTACCAAAGCTGCTTGGGGCAATCGAGCGTCCGGATGCCGAGCGCGTTGAGTGCCTTGCCGAGTGACGTGGTGCCGGTGCGCTGAAAGCCGATGCCGAAGACCTTCATGGCCTCGGCTCCGCCGCACACACGCGACCAACACCGTCCAGGATCGTCTGCCCGGTGCGCTCCCAGGTGAACAGTCGCGCGACCCGCTCGCGGGCCGCGGCGCCGGCGCGGCCAACCGCCGCGGGGTCGGCCAGCGCGTGGCCCAAATGCGCCGCCAGCGCCTTGACGTCGCGCAGCGGCGCCAGCCAACCGCTCACGCCGTCCTCGACCACCTCGCCGACCGAGCCCGCGCGATACGCGACCACCGGCAAGCCCGCGGCCTGCGCCTCGGCGAACGCCAGGCCGAACGCCTCGAAGTGCGAGGGGAGCACCGCGACGTGGGCGCTCTCCAACTCGGCACACAGCGCGTCGTCGGCCGCCGCGGGCGCCAGCTCGATGCGATCCGCGATCCCGCAGCGCGCCGCGGCCTCGCGGACCCACGCGGGATCGCCTTGGCCTACCAGCCGAAGCTGCCAGCCGTTGACGCCCTGCGCCGCCAGCTGACCCAACGCCTCGATCGCATCGCCGACACCTTTCGACGGAATGATACGGCCAAAGAAGAGCAGCCGCGTCACCTGCTCCGGCGCGCTCCGGGGCACATCGAAGAAGCGCGGCGCCACGCCGAGGCGGCAAATCACGATCCGCTCCGGATCGACACCGACGAAGCGAATCAGCTCGTCGCGGGTGAACTCCGAGGTCGCAAACAACACCGACGCCTGCCGGTGCGGCGCCACAACACGGCGCTGCTTCAATCCCCGCGCGAAGGGCTCAGGGATGCCGCGCAGTGGCGCGGCCAGCGCCTTCTCGTAGGACTGCCAGGTCGAGATGTAGCCGAACGGCACGCCATGGCGCGCCGCCACGGCCGGCACGTAGCCGCCGTCGTGGTAGTAGCTGAGGACCATGTCCGCCGGCCGCTCCTGCAGCGCGCGATCCACCGCGCGGGCCACGCCCCGGCCGTCGAACATCCAGTGCAACCGATGCTGCGGCACCCGTCGCACCTCGACGCCGGCGTCGCGCAGCTCGGCGTCGAACTCGTAGCCCAACGCCGCTTCCTCGGGCGGCCGCCGCGGAAACCGCCCACCGCCGTCCGACGACACCGGCAGGAGCACCACCTCGGCACCGGCCCGGGCCACGGCCAGCGCGATCTCCCGGGTCATCCTGGCGCCGCCGGTCGCGCGACCAAGCGGGAAGGGATAGGTGATGACCAGACGGGTCCCGGGCATGGGGACCCCAGTCGTATCCGATCCACGGGGAAGCGAACAGAACGCGCGCAACGTCCCACGGCTTGGCCCGATCACCAACCTGTCCGGAGCAACAGGGCCGACCGTGAACGACCACGACAAGATCCACATGCTGCAAGCGAGGCTTCGCGATCTCGATCGCCGCCCCGCCAGCCCTTGGGAACGCCCCATTCACGACGTCGCACGGTTGGCCCTCGAGCTCGAGCTCAGCGAGCTGGGCCAACGCCTCGCGCGCCGCGGCGGCGATCTCCGGGACGGCGCGCGCCGCGCCGGCTAGAGCCATGCTCAGACCGGGTCAGTCCAGACGGATCGCGGTGCCGGCGTCGCAAGGCGCCGATGCCCGCCGAGAAGGCGCGCGGCGTCAGGCCGAGTCGAAGACGTCCGCCTCGAGGTCCTGAGCGCCGCAATAGAGGCAGTGGCGGTGCCGACGGTTCATCACCCGATCGCAGCCGGGGCAACGCCGGGCCTCCTGCCGCAGTCGGCCGTCCATCACCCCGTCTCGCATGTCGATCTCACTGACCTTGTCGCGCAGCTGCTCATCGTTCAGGCCGTGTTGATCTCGGACGATCTCCCACAGAGCCCGATTGATAAGAAGAACGCGGTCTAGAGTCGACTGCAGGGCTTCGGCGCTGGCTTTGGCGTCCGCGGCCCGCTCCACCGCCGAGTCGGCCGTGGCCTGGCTGCGGCGGATGTTCACTTGCTGGCTGATCTCCCAGAACAATTTGTTCCCTCCAGGTTCGACAAAGGCCCGTCGGGCGGACCAAAACGCGCGCGCTCGATGACAAAAACCACGGCAGCGACCCGCGTCCAAATCTACGTGCGCAGACCGCCGCCCACATATGTAGCCAACCGCTCCGCGATGACTCGCCGACAATTGCACCGAACTTCTGACGGGTGCACTACGGTGATCGCCTGGTGATCCGGCTCCGTTCGTTCCGTCGAGTTGTCCGCCTGTGGGCGGGCGAGCAGCGCGGCCGGGTGGTCGTCGGGCTGGCGTGTGTCCCGATTGCCGCGGTCCTCAGCCTCCTCTTGCCGCGGCTGGGTGGGGAGACGCTCGACCTCGCCACGCGTCTCGCGGGCACCGAGGGCGAGCAGGTCGACGAGTTCTATGCCCTTTGCTTCTTGGTGCTAGCGGTTGCGCTGGGCGAGACCGCCATCCGCTGGGTCGCGCGACGCACCCTCATCGACGCGTCGCGGCACGCGGAAGCCCGGCTAAAGGAAGAGCTCATGGCGCACCTGTTGCGCCTCCCGGTGCCGTGGTTCGATCGCGCGCGGACCGGCGACATCCTGAGCCGCTTCACCCAGGACGTCGAGCTCGTGCGCTTCGCCGTGGGCCCATCGATGCTCCACGGTGGCGCCGCGCTGATCGTGATTCCCGGTGGCTTCTGGTTCATGGCGCAGCTCTCGCCGCTGGTGACCGCGGCGGCCGCCGCCGCCTTCGTGCTGCTACTAGGGTCGCTCGCGCTGGTGACACCCCGCATGCACAGGGACAGCAAGGCGGTCCAGGAGTCCATCGCCGCAATCTCGCAACGCGCGGCCGAGGCCTTTGCCGGGGTCCGCGTGCTGCTGTGGTTCAGCCGCGCCCAGCGCGAGACGGCGGCGTTCGGCCGGCAGAGCGACGACTACGTCGACCACAGCGTGCGCCTGGCGCGTACGCGCGCGTTGTTCAACCTGTTCATCCACTCCTGTCGCGAGCTCGTCGTCATCGGCATCTTGGTGTTGGGCGCACGGGAGGCCATCGCGCAGCGGCTCACGGCGGGCGAGCTGTTCGAGCTGCTCATGCTGACCACGGTGATGATCTCGCCGCTGATCTCCATCAGCTGGATCCTGGCGCTCGTGCAGCGCTCGCTCGCCGCGGCCGAACGCCTCGAGGAGCTGTTTGAGGTCACGCCCGAGCCGGACGTCGGCGCCGATGCAGATCTGCGGGGCAACCTCGCGGTGCGCAACCTGACGTTCGCCTATCCCGGCCACGAGACGCCGGCACTGCGCGACGTCTCCTTCGCGATCGAAGCAGGCAAGAAGCTCGGCATCGTCGGCCCGGTGGGCTCGGGCAAGACCACGCTGCTCGCGCTCTTGCTCCGGCTCTACGCGCCGCCACGCGGCAGCGTTTTCGTGGACGAGCACGACATCTGCGACATCCGCCCGTCGACGCTGCGCCGCGCCTTTGCGGTCGCGCCGCAAGACCCGTTCCTGTTCAGCGACACCATCCAGCACAACGTCGCTTTCGGTCACGGCGATGGGCGCGACGCCACGGGCATCGGCGAGGCCGTGCACGCCAGCGGCCTCGATCTCGACCTGGCCCGCGCGCCCGCAGGGCTGGAAGTGGTGATTGGCGAACGGGGCCTCACGCTATCGGGAGGTCAAAAGCAACGGGTCTCTCTCGCCCGCGCGCTGGCCTCGAGCGGTGGCACCCTCGTGCTCGACGACACCCTGTCGGCGGTCGACCACCACACCGAGCGCGTCATCCTGCAACGGCTGCGACACGCCCGCCAGAAGCGCGCCGTGCTCGTCGTCAGCCATCGCTTGTCCGCCGTGCGCGATGCCGACCTGATCCTGGTCCTCGACGAGGGCCGCGTCGTCGCCACCGGCACCCACGCCGAGCTGCTAAAGAACGATGGCTACTACGCGGCGGTGCACCGAAGGCAAGAGCACCGCGACACGCTGGAAGATGGGCCACTGGCAGACGGGCCACTGGCAGACGGGCCACTGGCAGACGGGCCACTGGCAGACGGGCCACTGGCAGACGGGCCCCTGGCAGACGGGCCCCTGGCAGACGGGCCACTGGCAGACGGGCCACTGGCAGACGGGCCACTGGCAGACGGGCCACTGGAGGATGGGTCGTGAACTTCGCGCCCGATCTCGACGAGCAAGACCAAGCGACGCTCGACTTGTCGCATCTGCGGCGGTTGTGGCCCTTCGTCGCCCCTTACCGGGGCACCTTCGTCGCCTGCCTCTTGATCCTCGGGTTGTCGTTCGTGCTCGAGCTCGCCGGCCCGTACCTGCTGCGCGTGGCTCTCGACGGGCCCATCGCCGATGCCATCCGCGGCCGCCCCACCGACCCAAACGCAGTCTGGCGACTGGGCGCCCTCTACCTGGCGGTCACGGTCGGCGGTGTCAGCCTGGGCTGGACCTACGCGATGCTCACGGCGCGCGCCGGCCAACGCGTGATCCGCGATCTGCGCGTGCGCCTCTTCGGGCACCTGCTCCGCCTGGGTCTTGGCTTCTACGACCGCAACGCGTCGGGCAAGTTGGTCACACGAGTCACGACCGACGTCGAGAACCTCAACGAGCTCATCTCGACCGGTGTCCTGCAGTCGCTGTTCGACCTGCTGAAGATCGTCGGCGTGCTCGCCGTGCTGTTCTGGCTCGACCCGACCCTGGCGCTCATCACTCTGCTCGCCACGCCGATCGTCATCGCCGTCAGCCTGGCGTTCCGCAACCGCGTACGCACTTCCTACCGCGACGTACGCCACCGGCTAGCGCTGCAAAACGCCTTCGCCGGCGAGGCGATCGGCGGTGTGCGCGTGGCGCGGATGTTCGGCCGCGAACCGGCGGTCGCGCAGCAGTTTGCCGCGCGCAACCGCCAGACGCGCAACGCTTGGCTCGCCACGGCCGCGCACTTCGCGGCGTTCGTCGCCCTCGTCGACGTGGCGCTGCGGACGACGCAGGTCGCGATCCTTGGTGTCGGCGGCCACGGGGTCATCAGCGGCGCGATCTCCGCCGGCGTCTTTGTGCAGTTCTGGCTCTACTTCCACAAGCTCAGCGAACCGATCCGCGAGCTCGGCGAGAAGTACAACGTCTTGCAGAGCGCGTTCGCCAGCAGCGAGCGCATCTTCGGCATCCTCGACGAACCCGTCGCCCCCATTCCGGCCGCCCAGCCGCAGCCCGCCGGCCAGGGCCCCGCGGCGCTGCGGTTCGAGCAAGTCGAGTTCGCCTACCGCGACGGCCCGCCGGTCCTGCACGGGATCGACTTTGAAGTCCCACCCGGCCAGCGGACGGCGCTGGTGGGCCCGACCGGCGCCGGCAAGAGCACGGTCCTCGCGCTCGTCTCCCGACTCTACGACCCCAGCGCCGGCCGCGTCCTCCTCGACGGCGAGCCGCTGCCGTCCCTCGACTTGGACGGGCTCCGCCGCCGCATCGCCGTGGTGCCCCAAGACGTCTTCCTCTTTACCGGCACGATTCTCGACAACGTGCGCCTGTTCGACGATGCCATCGACGAAGCACGCGTGCAGCGGGCCCTCGAGCTGGTCGGCGCCAGGGATTTCGTGCAGGCGCTGCCCGGCGGCTTGCACGCGCCCGTCGAGGAACGTGGCGCGACCCTCTCCCACGGCCAGCGCCAACTGCTGTCCTTCGCCCGTGCCATCGCCGTTGAGCCCGATCTGCTGGTCCTGGATGAGGCCACCGCCAACATCGACAGCGAGAGCGAGGCCCTGATCCAAGACGGGATGCGGCGGATCCTCGCCGGCCGGACCTCGCTCGTGGTCGCGCATCGCCTGTCCACGGTCCGCGACGCCGACCAGATCCTCGTTGTCCACGACGGCCGGATCGCCGAGCGCGGGAGCCACAGAGAGCTCCTGGCCCTCGAGGGGATCTACGCTCGCATGGTGCGCGGGTAGACCCTGCCCCGTCCGTCGAAAGGGAACCCGTGCGCCGAAAGGGAAAAGGGGCGTTGACACCTCCAAACCCCGCGCCACACTCCCGCCCGCCGTGTCCCGCAAGCTCCGCAACGTCGCGATCATCGCCCATGTCGACCATGGCAAGACCACGCTGGTCGACGCTCTGCTGCGCCAAACCGGCGAGTTTCGCGAAGGCCAGGAGGTACAGGAGTGCGTGCTCGACTCCAACGAGCTCGAGCGCGAGCGGGGCATCACGATCCTCGCCAAGAACACCGTGGTCCATTACCGCGACCACAAGATCAACATCATCGACACGCCAGGCCACGCCGATTTCGGCGGCGAAGTCGAGCGCGTGCTGTCGATGGCCGACGGCGTGCTGCTGTTGGTCGATGCCGCCGAAGGGCCGATGCCGCAGACGCGGTTCGTGCTGAGCAAGGCCTTTCAGCACAACCTGCGACCGATCGTCGTCGTCAACAAGGTCGACAAGCGCGATGCGCGCGCCAAAGAAGTCGTCGACGAGGTCCTCGAGCTGTTCTTGGATCTCGACGCGCCGGAGGAGGCCCTCGACTTCCCGGTGCTCTACGGCTCGGGACGCGACGGTTGGATGAGCGAGAGCCCCGACCAACCGACGACCGACCTGCGGGCGCTGTTCGACGCGATCCTAGAGCGCATCCCCGCGCCCATCGACGACCCCGAGGGACCGACCCAGTTCCGCACGTCGACGCTGGACTGGTCCGACTATGTGGGCCGCATCGTCATCGGCCGTGTCCATCGCGGCCGCCTGCGCGCCGGCGACCGCTACGCCCTGGTCGCCAAAGACGGCAAGCCACGCGAAGTCGCTGTGCGCGGCCTCTATGCGTTCGACTCGCTCACGCGACGCGACACTGACCAAGTCGAGGCCGGCGACCTGTGCGGCGTGTGGGGCATCGAGGACATCGAGATCGGCGACTCGCTGTGCGCCGTCGACACGGTGGAGCCCCTGCCGCGCATCGCGGTCGACGAACCCACGGTGAGTATCACGATCCGGGTCAACGACTCGCCCTACGCCGGGCGCGAGGGCAAGTACCTCACCAGCCGCCACATCCGCGAGCGCCTACTGCGCGAGGAACGGGTGAGCGTCGCGTTGCAAATCAAGCCAGGCGACACGCCAGACTCGTTCGTCGTCGCGGGGCGCGGGGTCATGCACCTCGGGTTCCTGCTCGAGACGATGCGGCGCGAGGGCTACGAGCTGGCGGTGGCGCGACCGCGGGTGCTCTACCGCGAGGAAAACGGCAAGCGCCTCGAGCCGATCGAGCGACTGCTGGTCGACTCCCCCGATTCTGCGGTCGGCAAGGTCATCGAGATCCTCGGCGAGCGACGCGGCGAGATCGCCAACATCACCAACCGGGGCAGCTTCCAGCGGATCGAGTTCACCGTGCCGGCACGCGGACTGATCGGCGTGCGTAACCGAGTGCTCAACGCCAGCGGCGGTGAAGCCACGATGCACCACATCTTTGACGGCTACGGCCCGCATCGCGGCGAGATCGCCCGGCGCACGGCAGGGGTGATGGTGGCGATGGCGACGGGTCCGGCGACGTTCTACGCGTTGGACAACCTGCGCGACCGCGGGATCTTCTTCGTGCAGCCCCAGGCCGAGGTCTACGAGGGCATGATCGTCGGCGAGCACTGCAAGGAAGGCGACATCGTGGTCAACCTCTCGCGCGAGAAGAAGCTGACCAACATTCGCTCGTCGACCAAGGAGTCCTTCGTCAAGCTGCCACCCCCGCGCCTGTTCGGCATCGAGGAAGCGCTGGAATACCTCGGCGACGACGAGCTGGTGGAGGTCACCCCGACGGCGGTGCGGCTCCGCAAGATGAAGCTCAAGGAAAAGGACCGCCGGCGCTCGCTGGAGAAGACGCCGGGGTAGCTCGCCGCGCGGCGGGCCACCCGACCATTTTCGCTGGACCGAGCACCGACGCCACAGGAGAACCGGCACCACCAAAGATCGAGCCGCCGGATGGCAGCACGATCGAGGTTCCTGCGCCACTCCACCTGCGCCTGCGGCGCCCGTCCGCGACGGATCGAGACCGCCCAGATCGGGGCCCAGACCGCCCGGCCGCTTGACGGGCCCTCGGAGGCCCCGTAAGGCAACACCCACGATGGGCATGGCCAGGGGTCGCCACCCTGCGTCCGAGGGGATGCCCGTCGCTGCGCGCGCGCCTGCGACGCGGCTCACCTTCGGAGGAAAACACCATGACACATCAGAAGGCCCCCTGGGCCGTTGCCTGCGCCCTCGGCGGCGCTCTGTTCTGCACCGCGAGCTCGTCGAGCCCGCCCCCGCTCCCGTCGCCGTTCGCTCCGGTGACGGCGCCAGTGACCAGCACCAGCCAAGGCCCGAGTCTCGAAGACATCCTGCAGGCCATGGCCTCGGCGATCCAAGGCCTGGCCAACGGCGTCGGCGGCCTGGTCACGGGCCTCACCGCTCTGAGCGACGGCATCACCGCGGGCTTTACGGCGGTGGGCAACCTGATCGTCCAAGGCTTCCAGGGCGTCAACGACGGCCTCGTCGGCCTGAGCCAAGCGTTCACGACGCAACTCACGGCGCACAACGACGCCATGGTGCAGACGGTCACGGCGCACGACGCCAACATCACCGCCGGCCTCACCGCACACAACGACGCGGTCATCACCGGCCTGACGGCGATCGCCAACCTGATCCAGCAGATCGCGCTGGACGGCCTGCGCCGGGACATCGAGGCCAACCTGGCCCTCAGCGGCGCCGATCCGCAGGTCAATCGCATCGTGCTCTTCGAGATGCCGACCGCTGCGGGCGGCGAACTCGAAACCGTGCGCGGCGTGGTCCTCGACAGCATCAACATCCACACGCTCGCCGGCGTGCCCGTGAACCCGCTGGCCCTCGTCGAGCTGAGCGAGGGCGACGCCGACCTGGCCGCGAGCCGGTTCAAAGAAGCGTACGACCACTACCGCAACGCCTACCAGGCCGCGGCGTTCTTCTAGCGCGGCAGGCCGGCGCTGCCGACGGCTCCCCGACAGCGGCTGACGCATTCTGCGACGGCCGCGGCGGCCCCGCACCGCAGAACTGGAGGCCGCCCCCTTGCCGGAGCGGCGGCCGCGCCTAATTTCGCGGGTTCGCCCGTGCCCAAGCCGTCGATCGACACCTCGGACCAGCTCCATCCGGCCCGCACCCAGGAGCTCGAACGGCTCGCCGAGCAGCTCGGGCATGACTTCAAGGACCTGCGGGTGCTCGACCGGGCGCTCTGTCACTCGTCCACCGGCAATGAGGGGCTGGCGAACTACGAGAGGCTCGAGTTTCTCGGCGACGCCATTCTCGGATTCCTGGTGGCCGACGTCCTGTTCCACCAGAAGCCCGAGATTCCCGAGGGCGAGCTCACCGATCGGCGGGCGCAGATCGTGAGTCGGCGGCCGCTCGCCGACATCGGTGAACGACTGCGTTTGGATAGCTATCTGATCGGCGGCCGCGGCCTGCGCGAACGCGACCGCCGCTCCCCGCGCATCCTCGCCGACCTGGTCGAGGCCATCTGCGCCGCGATCTATCTCGACGGCGGCGTGCGCGCGGCGCGCAAGTTCGTGCGCACCCAGGTGCTCGCCCAGCTCGAGACCAAAGCCAACCCCGCGCCCGAACCGGACCCCAAGAGTCGCCTGCTCCACTACGCGCAGATGCACGACTTGGGGCAGCCCAAGTACCGCCTCGAGGACTCGTGGGGTCCGGACCACGAACGGCAGTTCGAGACCTCGGTCTTGGTCGATGGCGAGCGCTTGGCCACCGGGCTCGGGCGCACCAAGCAGAGCGCCGAGAAACGCGCCGCCGAGCAAGGGCTCCGCCTCCTGCAGCAGCGCGAGCGCGACGTCGAGGCGCGCGATCCGGGCTGATGCATCCCGTCCAGCGGTTCGCCGAGCTGGAGCAGACGCACCGCGTCATCGAGGTTCTGCGGCCCGGCGCGCAACGAGCCGCCGGAGGCCTCTGGGGCGGCAGCGCGGCACTGCTCTTGGCGGCGGTGCGCGCCGAGCGCAAAGGCCCTCTCCTCGTGATCACTGCCGACGACGAGGCCTCCACGCAACTGGCCGGCGACCTGCGGAGCTTTGGCGAGCGCGATGTCCGCACGCTCTGCGAGCAGCTCGTCGAGCTCGACGGGCGCCCCGAGCCCAACTCGCGCGGCGAGCGGCTGCAGACGCTCGCGGCGATCGATGCCGCGCCACAGGGGGACCGCGATTGGCTCGTTCTGGCGAGCCTCGGCGCACTGATCGACGGCGCTCCTAAGGCGCGCGCCATGCGTGGCGGCCAACTGAGCCTGCGCGTCGGCGAGCGCGTGCACCAGACCGACCTGCTGGACCGCGCGCTCACGGCGGGCCTGCGCAAGGTCCCCGTGGTGCTGGCCCCGGGCGAGGCGAGCCTGCGCGGCGATGTGCTCGACCTCTATCCGCTCGGCTCCCCGGTCGCGGTGCGGCTCGAGTTCTTCGACGACGAGATCGAGTCGATCAGGCGGTTTGACCCGGCGACCCAGCGCTCGCTGGCCGTGACCGAGGAGATCGTGCTATCGCTGGGCTCGAGCGGCGACACACCCGAGGACAGCGACGTCATCGAGCACTTCGGCCGCCCGGATCTGGTGGTCGTGCAGGTTGAGCCGCTGCGGCTCGACGAACGCCGGCAACAGCTGGCGCTCCATCACACGCAGGGCACCGCGCGGTTGCAGACGCTGGGTGACACGTTCGCCCGCCTCACTCGGCTCGACGTGTCGTCGCTACCGAGCCAAGACGTCGACTTCAAAGTGCTTTCCGCGGGCAGCGCCGTCGGCTCCGGTGAAGTCGATCCGATCGGCCGCCTGCGGTCGATCCGCGGCCTCAAGGGCGGCGACGTCCTGATCCTCTGTCGCACGGCAGAAGAACAGCAACGCCTGCAGGACATCTTCGCCCGCAAAGACGTCTCGCTGAAACGCGAGCGCGTCACGCTCCAGGTCGGCGCGCTCAGCCGTGGGTTCCGCGTACCGGACCTCGGCCTCACGGTGATCTCCAACGTCGAGTTCGCCGGGGTCGGCCAAGCCACGCGCGTGCGCGAGCGCGGGGTCGTGCCGACCAAGGCGCTGAAGAGCTTCTTCGAGCTCGGGCCCGGCGACCTGGTCGTGCACGCCGCGCACGGCATTGCGGTGTTTGAGGGGGTCGAGCTGGTCGAGCGCGGCGACGCCGCCGAGGACCACTTGCGGCTGTGCTTTCGCAACGACGTCCGCCTCCTGGTGCCCGCGTCCAAGGTGCACTTGGTGCAGAAGTACGTCGGCGCCGGCGGCGACTCGCGCCCGCAGCTCGACCGCCTGGGCGGCCGTGGCTTCGCCAAGCGCAAGGCCGAGGTCTGCGAGGAGCTGCTGGACCTGGCCGCCGACCTCCTCGACGTGGTGGCGCAGCGGGCGCTCATCACCCGCGACCCTTACCCGCGCGACCCGCTCGAGGACGAGTTCCTCGACTCGTTTCCGTTCACCGACACCCCGGACCAAGCGCAGTCGTGGCAGGAGATCCGCAAGGACCTCGAAGGGGCACAGGTCAGCGAACGCCTACTGTGCGGCGACGTCGGCTTCGGCAAGACCGAGCTGGCGATGCGGGCGGCCTTCAAAGTCGCCGCGTGCGGCAAGCAGGTGGCGGTGCTCGTCCCCACGACCATCCTCGCCGAGCAGCACGGCAACACCTTTGGCCGGCGCTTCGAGCCGCACGGGCTGCGCGTCGAGGTGTACTCGCGCTTTCGCACCGGCAAGCAGGGCAAGGCGGTGCTCGAGGGCTTGCGCAGCGGTGCCGTCGACGTGGTGATCGGCACGCACCGCTTGCTGAGCGACGACGTTGCGTTTCGCGAACTGAGTCTGCTGATCGTCGACGAAGAGCAGCGCTTCGGCGTGCGCCACAAGGAACGCCTCAAACGGCTGCGCCTGGAGCTCGACGTGCTCTCCCTGTCGGCCACGCCGATCCCCCGCACGCTGCACGCCGCACTGCTCGGCGTGCGCGGCATCTCGACGCTGTCGACGCCGCCGACGGGCCGGCAGGACGTGGACACGCGCGTGTGTTACTGGGACGCGCAGATCGTGCGCGAAGCGCTGGAGCGCGAGCTGGCGCGTGAGGGACAGATCTTCGTCCTCCACAACCGCATCGATTCGCTAGAGCACGTCGCCAAGTCGGTGCAGGACTTGGCGCCGAACGCGCGGATCGCCATCGGTCACGGCAAGATGACGGCGAGCCAGATGGAGAAGACCGTGCGCCGCTTTCTGACGGGCGACGTGGACGTGCTGGTGAGCACGACGATCGTCGAGAACGGCCTCGATCTGCCGCGCGCGAACACCATCCTGGTCGACCGAGCCGACTGCTTCGGCCTCGCGGAGCTGCACCAGCTGCGCGGCCGCGTCGGTCGCAGCGACCGCAAGGCGTACTGCTACCTGCTGCTGGACCGCGCCCACCCGCCGAGCGAGGACGCGCGCAAACGGCTGAAGGCTCTCGAGGAGTTGTCACACCTCGGCGCCGGGTTTGCCGTGGCCATGAAGGACCTGGAGATCCGCGGCGCCGGGAACCTGCTCGGGCCGCAGCAGTCGGGGCACATTGCCGCCATCGGCTACGAGATGTACTGCGAGCTCTTGCGCGGGGCGATCGACGCCGCCAAGCAGGGCGAGCGCCTGGAGCCCCGCGTGCGCGAGGTCGACGTCGACATGCGCGTGCAGGCGTTCCTGCCCGAGGCCATCGCCCAGGATCCCAAGGAGCGTCTGGAGCTACTGCGCGAGATGGACGGCGCCGCCGACCCCGAGCGCACGATCAAGCTCGCCGAATCGCTCCGCGACCGCTTCGGGGCGCTCGCCCCGCCGATGCAGAACTTGCTGCAGATCTTCCTGCTCAAGCACCTGCTCCTACAGCACGAGGTGCTCGGGGTGCAGTTCACCGGTGATGATCGAGTCGTGGTCCGCGTGCCCGCGGGGCAGCCGCTGGGCGGCGCTTGGCTCGACGCGTTCGCCGACGTGCGGCAAGTCGAGGCCGGGAAGACCCACCTCATCCTGCCGAAGCGGCGCGGCGGCAAGCCGTGGAACGGCAACCAGGTGATGGCGTTGTTCTTGGACGCCTTGCTGGGACGGCCGATCGCAGAGAAAATCCGTCGCGCATGCGCGACCTCACGCCGCCGCTGATCCTGCTCGGAGCACTCCTGGTCGCCCCCGGGGCCCGGGTCCTGGCACAGCCCGGACCCGTCGGTCCGCCGGCGCCGCAACGACCCGGCGTCCTCTACGACCGCGTCCTCGGGTTTCTCGGCGACGACGTCATCCTCGAAAGCAATCTGCGCGCCGAGCTGCAGGCGCAGATCACCGCCGCGGAGAACGAAGGCCGCACCCCAACCCGCGCCGAAATCGAGGCCTGGCGACGGGGCGCGCAGGCGCGCATCATCCGCGAACAGGCGCTGGTCCAGGCCGCCAAGACGCTGCCGGGCACGACGCGCGAGGCGGTCGATCGCATGGTCGACAGCGTCATGCAGGACTTCCAGCGCGAGCAGGTCGAGCGCGCGGGCAGCTGGAACAAGCTCACCGAGGAGCTCGGCATCCTGGGCAAGACCTGGGACACGATCCGCGAAGAACGACGCACCAACACCCTGGCGGCCCTCGCTGAGCAGACCAGCCTGCTCGGCAAGTACCGCGACCGCGTGGCGCTCATGGTGACGCCCCGTGACATGCGCCGCTTCTACGACGAGAACCTCGAGCAGTTCGTGGAGCAGGAGTCGGCCGACATCGAGATCGTGGCTATCCCGAGCAGCTCCGCCGACGCCGCGGCGCGTGCCGCGGCCGCCGCCGAGGCCTGGCGCGTGCCCGGCGCCACCGCCGAGTCGATCGCCGATCGCTTCGGCGGGGTCGCGCTGGAGCCGCGCCGGCGCGTCCGCGACGACGAGGGCGACCCCAACCGGCCGGAAATCCGCGCCTTCGCGGGCCAGTCGCAGGAGGGCGAGGTATCGCCGCCGACCGCCATGGGCCGGACGTTCTGGTTGCTCCGCTGCGTCCAGCGGCGCGAGGCCCGGCACGACACCTTCGACGACCCCCAGGTCCAGGCCTGGATCGTCGAGCAGCTTACCAACCGCGAAACCCAGCGGCTCCGCGTCCGGCTCTACATGAAGAGCCAGGACCGGCACCAGTTCCGCCCGATCGGCCGCCGGTAAGCCCCCGACGGCCGGGGGCTGGCGCCGCCGTTGCCGGCTCCGGGGGGGCCCGTCGGGGCCCCCTGCCGGCCGGCCACCCCTGCCGGGAGCGCGCCCGAGCCGGGCCCCGGCAGCGAGCGCGCTGGCTTTCCAAAGCCCCGTCGCTTCGCTACTTTCCTCCCCCCACTGAACCGCACCGCGGGCGGGACGTTCGTCCCTCGAGTCCCGCACTGCCCGATGCGCCGCGGCGGCGCACCATCGGACGGCGCCCGCATCGATCCCATTCAGAGCCGGCCCATGACCATCGATCCCAGCAAGTACCACGTCGAAAGCCACACGGTGCCGATCTGGCAGGAGGAGCAGTCCTTCCAGGAGATCATGGCCGAGCAGCTGCGCCACGCGCCGTGGCTGCTGCTGTCCATCGTGATCCACGGCATTGCGGTGGTTCTGCTGTTGCTGATCCAGACCGAAGCGCCGGTCAACACGGACAACGTGCTGAAGATGCAACAGGAGAAGCCTCCCGAGGAGATCGAGGAGGAGGAGCCGCCGCCGGAGGAGGTCGAGGAGGAGGAGCCCGAAGAGGAGCCGGTCCTCCAGGACGTCGAGATCGAGGAGACCCTCACCGAGGAGACCTTCGAGGACTTCACCGACACCAGCGAGTCGGCGTTCGACAACGACTCCTGGAACACCGCAGTGGGCCTGGGCGGCGGTGCCGGCGGCAAGTTCGGTGGGCGCGGCGGCGGTCGGCGCGGCCTGGGGGCGTCCGGCGGGCGCGACACCGCCCGCGCGATCGAGCTCGGCCTGGAGTGGCTGGCCAAGCACCAGGACGAAGACGGCCGCTGGGACGCGGACGACTTCATGAAGCACGACCTCGAGGGTGACCCTTGCGACGGCCCCGGCGACGCCGGCCACGACGTGGGCGTCACCGGCCTGGCGCTGCTGGCGTTCCTCGGCGACGGCTCGACGATGAAGGCCGGCCCCTACAAGAAGAACATCCGCGACGGCGTCCGCTGGCTGCGCGAGCAGCAGCAGGAGACCGGGCTGTTCGGCACCGACGCCGTGCACGCCTACATCTACGATCACGCGATCGCGGCCTACGCCATGGTCGAGGCGTACCAAGGCGAGTCCAAGCTGCTGAAGAAGTACGCGCAGCGCGGCATCGACTACCTCGAGTCGCACCGCAACCCCGACATGGTGTGGCGCTACGAGCCGCAGGGGAACGACAACGATACGTCGATCACCGGCTGGTGCGTGATGGCGTACAAGTCGGCCCAGGACTTCAACCTGAAGGTCAACGACCAGGCCATCGGCTACTGCGAGGTCTGGTTCGACCAGGTGACCGATCCCGCGTCCGGTCGTGCGGGCTACCGCAAGCGTGGCGAGCCGTCATCTCGCGAAGAGGGCGACCACGAGGTCAACTTCCCGCGCGACAAGGGCGAGGCCCTGACCGCGGTCGGTCTGATGTGCCGCTTCTTCCTCGGCCAGGATCCCGACGACCAGCCGACGATGGTCGCGGCCGCCGACACGCTGCTGAAGACCCCGCCGATCTGGGACGAGGACGACGGGTCGGTCGACCACTACTACTGGTACTACGGCAGCTACGCCCTCTATCAGATGGGCAAGTTCAAGGGGAAGGACTACTGGGGCAAGTGGGCCAAGTCCCTCACCAAGGCCGTGGTGAAGACCCAGCGCGACGAAGGCAACTTCAAAGGCTCGTGGGACCCGATCGGCGTGTGGGGTGAGTACGGTGGCCGCGTTTACTCGACGGCGATCCTCGTGCTGACGCTCGAGGCCTACTACCGCTACACGCGCCTCATCCGCTAACCGCCTCATCTTGGGCCTGCTGGGCCCACTGTTGCGGTTCACCGCGGCGTCCCGCCAAGCGTCGGGACGCTGTACAGCGTTGCCGGACGCGGCAACCCGCGTCCCGCCGACGCGATGGCACGGACGACTTGGCAGTGCCGAGAAACTCGATTCTCTCGAGTTTCATTCTAGTCCTGTCCGATGCCTTGGTTGGCGCGCAGTCCTCGATGACGTGGGCTGCGAACGGATCGGAGGATATCGATGGGCCTTCGGGTCAACACGAACATCGCGTCGCTGAACGCTCGGCGTTCTTTGTCGCAAACCACAACGCGGCTGCAGAGCAACTACCGCCGTCTCTCTACGGGACTGCGGATTTCGTCTGCAGCGGACGATGCCGCAGGCTTGGCGATCTCAGAGAGGTTCCGGGCCCAAATCCGCTCGACCCAGCAAGCGGAGCGGAACGCACTGGATGGCATCTCCCTGGTGCAGACTGGTGAGGGCGCGCTGAACGAGGTCAGCAACATCCTGATCCGAATGCGGGAGCTGTCGATCCAGGCCAACAACGGCACCGTCAGCAACCAGGATCGAAACACCCTGGACCAAGAGTTCCAGGAGCTGATCACCGAGATCGACCGCATCGCCCAGTCGACCACGTTCAACGGCGTGTCCCTGCTGGACGGCACCGGCTCGACCATCACCTTCCAGGTCGGGATCGGCACGACCGCAGGAGTCGACACCATCCAGCTGACGACTTCGAACACGCTGGCCTCGACGCTGGGGCTGTCGAGCCTCGATCTTGGCTCCGGAGGCTTGGCGACGAGCGCGATGGTGGCGATTGATACCGCCATCGACACCGTGAGCCGGATTCGCGGAGCTTTCGGAGCAGCGCAAAACAGGCTCAGCACCACGATCGCCAACTTGCGGATCCAGAGCGAGAACCTGACCGCCGCCGAGAGCCGCATTCGCGACGTCGACGTGGCCCAGGAGAGCGCGGAGCTGACGCGCAACACGATCCTGCAGCAGGCGGCCGTGTCGATCCTGTCGCAGGCCAACACGCAGCCGCAGACGGCTCTGCAGCTCCTGCAGTAGTGCGGACGACGGCCACGGCGGTCCACTTACGCCCGCCAGCGCCCATCGCCCACCCCGGCTCCTCGTAGAATCTCCTCGTGGGCCACAGACGCTCGACCGAACCCCGGCGCCCCGCCACCGCCACCGTGCTGGCGGTCCTCGCTGTGCTGGCTGGACCCGCCGCCAGCCAAGAGGCGGGCGAGCCGCCGTCCAACGCCCCGTTGCTCTGGCGCCTGCAGACCTACCCCGCGTCGTTTGTGCTGGGCACGATCCACGTCGCAGACCAACGCGTGCTCGCGCTGCCACCCCAAGTCCAAGACGCGCTCGACCAGGCCGACGTCGTGCACGGCGAGACCGCCCTGACGCCGGACGAGGACGTGGCGCACCTGTTGGTGACGAACGACGAGATCCCCCTCCGCCACCGCATCCCCCGCCGCCTTTATGAACGGCTCGACACCTACGTCAAGGCCAAGGGCGCGTCGATGGTGCCTCTCGACACCCTCTGGCCCTGGGCGGTGGCCATGCACATCACCGTGCTGGACCGCCCGCTACAGCCCGCGCTGGGCGCCGCCCCGCTCGACCAGCACGTCCTCGACCTGGCGCTCGCGGCAGGCAAGCGCACTGGTGCGCTCGAGTCGGTGGAGGAGCAGATCGGCGTCTTCGTCCACCTCCAGACCGAAGAGCACACTCAGCTGTTGGCCAACACGCTCGACGTCCTCGAGCGCCTCGACCGCGAGCAGCGAAGCGCCACCGACGAGCTCGTCACGCTCTACCTGGGTGGCGACGAGACGCGCCTGCGCGAGCACGCCCTGCGCTTTCTCCCCCGGGAGGGCTCGCTCCACGACAAGATCGTCGGCGAGCTGCTCCAACGCCGCAACCAGCGCCTCGCGGGACGCATCGAGGCGACCATCCGCTCGCACCGCGGCATCTCCCACCTGTTTGCGATCGGCGCCGCGCACCTAGGCGGCCCCACTGGGGTCCTTCAGCGCCTGCGCGACCGCGGCGTCCGGCTGCGCAGGGTTACTGGTGGCGCCGCGGGCCGATCCGTCTCACGTGATGGAGAATGAAGGGAAACGGCGGCCCGGCCGCCCGCAATCCTCGAGCCGGGCGGCGATCCAACGGGAGCCGGATCGATCAGCAACGCTGATCAGCTACCGCAGCCGGCCACCGCGCGCTCGGCCTGGCTCTTCTTACGAGCGGCGGCGTTGCGGTGGATGATGTGACGCTTCGCGGCCTTGTCGATCCCCGACAGGGTGATCGGCAGCTGCTTCTGCGCCGCTGCGCGGTCGCCGCTGCCGACGACATCGAGGAGCTTCTTGAACTCCGTGCGCATGCGCGAGGACATCGCCTTGTTGCGGATCCGGGCCCGCTCGTTCTGGCGAATTCGCTTCTTGGCTTGCTTGCTATGTGCCATCCGTCTTCAGATCACTCGGTCGTTTAGGAAGCCTTGAGCTGCTCCACTTTCTGCGCGACGTCTTTGTAGCTGATCTCCTGCTCGTAGACGCGCAAAAAGTGCTTCAGCGCCACGTCCGTGCGACCGAGCTCTTCGGCCGCACAGCCCATTTCATAGAGGATCTCGCGCGCCTTGCGGCCGAAGTCACCGGCCTCTTGCAGGGCGGTCTCAAACTGACCCAACGCCAGGTCGCCCAAGCCCTTCTGCCGGAAGGCGCGGCCCAGGAGGATGCGCGCTTCGGTCTTCCGGCGGGGATCCTTGATCGCCTGCTGAAGCTCGCCGATCGACTCGTCGAGCTCGCCCGAGTCCAGGAGCGCGGCGCCCAGCTCGTGGCGCAGGCCGTAGTCCGTGGGGTGCGCCTGCACCCGCCGCCGGAACTCCGCAATCCGCATCTCGTTGAGCACGCCGCGCACGCGCTCGGCCGCCGCCGTGTCGCCCGCTGCCTCGGCAGCGTCCACCCGTTGCTGCTGGACCCGCAGGCGCAGCGTGCCGGCCCGCTCGAGCAGATCTGACCGCGTCGTGTCGAGGTGGCCAGCGCGCTCGAACATCTCCAGCGCGCCCTCGAGATCCTCGTCCATTTGCCGCAGCTCGCCGACCCGCACCAGGACCTTGAGGTCGTCGGGGTTCTCGGCCAGCTGCTGCTCGAGTTCGCCGAGCTCCTCGGCGATCTCCTCTTTGCTGAGCTGCAGCCGAGAGCCGCGCTCCAGCTTCTTCTGCGCCTCGACGTCTTTGATCAGCTCACGCGAGCTCGACGCCTCCGCCAAGCCCGTCGTCTGCAGCGCGCCCTCGGCGGCGAGGTTCTTGCGCGCCTTCAGCGACTCCTGGTCGCGCGGATCGATCTTCAGCGCGCGCTCGTACATCTCGAGCGCGTCGTTGATCTCACCGGCCTCGTGAAGGAGCGCGCCGGCGCTGCGGCACGCCGGCAGGCTGCGGGGCTGGACATCGGCAAACGCGCGGAAGACGGCGAGGGCCGACTTGCGAAACCCGGCCCGCTCCAGCGAATCGCCGAGCTTCAGGTTGACCCCCTCGTTGAGCGGGTCGAGCGACAGGTAGCGCTCTGCGGCGCGCGCGGCCGAGCCGTGCTGGCCAACCAGGCGGCAGATGCCCATCGTCGCCAAGTGGACCCCACCGCCGAGCAGCGCCGCCACCTTGGAAGGCGCTTTGGCCTGCGCCTTCTTGAACAGGGCATCTCGCAGTGCCGATCGGGCCTCGGCGTGGTCCGGCTGGATGGCGAGCAGCTGCGAGCAGATCTGCGCGGCCATCTTGTAATTCCGACGCTTGACCGCGTCCTTCGCCTTGTCGAGATGCTTGCCGAGGTCCATGGCCCTAACTCGCCGGACGCCTTGACGCCGGCCAAAGGGCCGAGCAAGGTACCGAGGCCGATCGGCCCCCGCAAGGCCCCGCGACCCCCCAGATCACCATGGAGATCGTCAAATATCCCGACCCGATCCTGCGCCGAGGCGGCAAGGCCATCGACGACTTCGATGCCCAGCTGGCCGACACCGCCCGGGAGATGCTCGAGTCGATGTACCGCCAGCGCGGCGTCGGCCTCGCCGCGCCGCAGGTCGGCCTCGACCTGAGCCTGCTCGTGCTCAATCCCTCGGGCGACCCTGAGAAGAGCGAAGAGGAAATGACCCTGATCAACCCCAAGCTCAAGGCCAAGAAGGGCCGCGAATGGGGCGAAGAGGGCTGCCTCTCGTTCCCCGGCATCTACGCCGAGGTCGAGCGCTACAAGGAGATCGTCGTCGTCTACCAGGACCTCCAGGGCGAAGAGCAGTCGACCAAGCTGACGGACTTCCTTGCCCGCGTCGTCCAGCACGAGATGGATCACCTGCAGGGCGTGCTCTTTGTGGATCGACTCGGGGCTGTCGATCGCATTCGCGTAAAGCCTCAGCTCCTCGAGATGGAGCGCGTCTACAAAGGCGCCCCCGCCTGACGCCGCGGCATGCGCGTCCTCCACGGGCTCGCGTCCCTGACGCAACGCGCGGCCGGGCCCGAGGGCCTCGCGAGCCGAGCGGTGGTCTGTGTCGGCGTCTTCGACGGCGTCCACCTGGGGCATCAGCGCCTGCTGCACGAGCTCGTCGAGATGGCGGCGCGGCTCGGCGCCGTGCCCACCGTGGTGACCTTTGCCGAGCATCCGGGCCAGCTCCTGCGCGGCGAGGCGCCGCCCATGCTGGTCAGCGTGCCGCATCGCCTTCGACTGTTGCGCCGCGCCGGCGTCGAAACGGTCTTGCTGCTCGACTTTGCCGAAGTGCGCGAGCTCAGCGCCGCGGCCTTTGCGCGCCAGGTGCTCAGCGATGGTCTACGCGCGATCGGGTTCTTGCTGGGTTACGACTCGGCGCTAGGGCGCGACCGGGAGGGCGACGCGGCGACCATGCGCGACCTCGGCCGCGAGCTCGGCTTCGACGTGCAGCTTGCGGCACGGTTTGAGATCGAAGGCGGACCGGTGTCGTCGACGCGGATTCGCACCGCCATCGGTGCCGGGGACTTGGCGACCGCGCACCGACTGCTCGGCCGCTGGCCGTCAGCGCTGGGGACCGTGGTGCGCGGGGACGGGCGCGGCGCCGGGCTCGGGTTTCCAACCGCGAACCTTGCGTCCGAGACCCCGACCCTGCCGCCCGAGGGCGTGTATGCCGCGATCGTGCTGCACGAAGGTGAGCCGCGGCCCGCGGTGGCGAACCTCGGCCGGCGACCGACGATCGGCGACGGCGGCACCGAGGCCCGACTCGAGGTGCACCTGCTGGACTTCGAAGGGGATCTGTATGGAGCGAAGTTGGAGGTGTGCTTCCAAGCGCGGCTGCGCGACGAGCAGCGGTTTGCCGACCTCGACGCGCTGTGCGCCCAGATTGGCCGGGATGCGGCGCGGGCGCGCGAGCTGCTGGGGTCCTGAGCTTCGCGCCGCAGACCAGCGCGATCAGCGTCTCCTGCTGTCGGCCTGACGTCGATGATCGAGCGCGTCGAATCGTCATGCCCTGGGTCTCTTGCAATACGGCCTCGATCGCCGCGACGTCGTTGCGCCGTACCTTGCCATGCCGTGCATCAACGCGAGGAACCCATGCTTGCCAAAGCGGCCCTCTTTCAAGACTGGGTCAGCAGCGCCGCCTGCTTGTAGTGATCCCCCGCCTCATTCCCGCACTTCCTGCCGTCGCGGTTTCGGGAATGCAGCAGGACTCCGCAACGCGACGAACTCACGGAGCGGCGTGTGCTCGCCGCGCTTCCCTGCGGTGGCGACGGCTTGGCGATCGTTGCGCCCACCGCGCCCGCACTTCGTCGTTGGTCCAGGCCGGAGCCCGTCGGGCCGCTGTAGCGGATGCCGTGCCGGAACAACTCCAGCACCAGCTCTTTCCTGCTCGGCGCATGCCGCCGGAATGCACTGGACGTCCACCCCGTAGCTGCCCTCGGCCAGCGTCCCCGCCAGGTGATACCACGAGCCGATGGGCTGCCCGCTGCCGTCGCGCCGCGCGCCGCGCACCACCGCTGCGTAGCTCGCGTCGCCGAACGAGCCGGGCAGGTAGAAGCGCTCGAGGCTCTCGAAGCCGACCGCGTTCCGCTCGAGGTTGCCGAGGACCACGTCGAGGACCTCGTCCGGCTCATCCCGCGCAGCCGCCAGACCAGCACCAGGGTGTCGACGCCGTCGAGCTTGCCCCGCCAGCTCTTGGCCACCTGCTCGCTCTCGCTGGGCCCCTCGGTCCATTCGCTCCCGGGCAGCGCCAGCTCCAGGTGCAGCGCCGGGACGGTATGGGTCACGGGGCGCGGCACCTGCAAGCGGGGGGCCGCGGCCACGAGCGCGGCGACGGCGAGGCGCCAAAGCAGGAGGGCAACGGCCGCTTGATCGGAACCCGGCCGCCCGGTAGCTTCCTCGCCCCGCGCGGGCAGGTAGCTCAGTTGGTAGAGCACAGCACTGAAAATGCTGGGGTCGGCGGTTCAAATCCGCCCCTGCCCACCATGTTGTAGACTTCGCTGCCGACGCGCCTTAGCGCGAACCTGCTCGGTCCCGAGCAGAGCGGCGTTCCCTATGCGAAAGGTCGAATTCGACCTTTTCTGGAAGACGGAGCGACGCGATGAGCAGCAGAGGACCGAGTCTACGACGCGACCCCAAGGGGTACGCCTACGCCAAGTTCAACGGCCGCAAGATCAGCTTCGGCCGGTTCGACGACCCCGAAGCGCAGCGGCGCTTCGACCGTTACCGCGCGCGCTGGCTGATGAACGGCCGCGAGCTGCCGGACGACGGGACGGACGACACCGTCGAACTCACCGTCGAGGAGCTGTGCGACGGTTACGAGGACTACCTCGAGCGGCGGCACGACGACCGGTGGAAGCGGAACAACCTGGACCGGGTCAAGCACGCCCTGAAGCCGCTGCGCGAGCTGTTCGGGGCCACCGACGCCTCGGCGTTCTCGCCGAAGTGCCTGACCGCCGCGCGCGACCGGATGATCGAGTCCAAGAAGCTGTGCCGCCGCGAGATCAACAGCCGCGTGCGCGCGATACGCAAGGCGTTCAAGTGGGCCGTGGCCGAGGAGCTGGTGCCGCCCCACTTGGCGCACGCGCTCGAAGCGGTCGAGCACCTGCGGGCCGGCGACTACGGCACGCGCGAGAGCCGCGAGGTACGGCCGGTCGACCGGGCGACGGTCGACGCCACCCTCGCCCACTTGCCGCGCCCGGTCGCCGCGATCGTCCAGCTGATGTGGTGGACGGCGCGCGACCGTCCGAGCTGTTCGGGCTGCGACCGATGGACGTCGATCGCTCGGGCAAGGTGTGGTCGGCGAAGCTGTCTCGTCACAAGACGGCCGGCAAGGGCAAGCGACGCGAGCTGTTCTTCGGGCCGGAGGCGCAGAAGGTGCTGGAGCCGTTCCTGCTGCGCCCGAAAGATAGGCCAATGTTCTCGCCGGCCGAGGCCGTCGAGGAGCAGCACCGGCTGCGCAGGGCCGCCAGAGAGACGCCGCTGTACGCGTCGCACGTCACGCGGGCGCGCGGCGCGCCCGGACCGCAAGGTCGGTGACGTTTACACGGCGAATGCGCTGCGTCACGCCGTCGAGCGGGCGGTGAAGGCCGCCAACCGCGAGCGCCCCGAGCGAGGTTTGCAGCCGCTGCCAGACTGGACGCCGTACCAGCTGCGGACTTTCCCCGCCGAGCGCAAGAAGTCACAGACCAAGCCCGGCAAGCGCAAGTGCGCGTCGGTCTCGTGCGTGTGGGCGGACATCGACCCCCCGGCGGGCTGCGAGGACCTGGTGGCGTGGCGGGCGGAGCAGGTAGAGGCCCTATTGAACCACGACGTGATGCCGTCGCCGCACGTCATCATCAACAGCGGCAGCGGCTTGGTGCCGATCTGGCTGCTGGCCGAGCCGTTCGAGATCGACGGCGATAAGTCGCGCTGGACGGTGTTCGAGCGGACGACCAGGGCCGTCGTCGCGCTGTTCGAGGACGGCGACAGCAATACGTGGAACGTCGATCGGCTGCTCCGCCTGCCGTTCACCACGAACTTCCCCGACAAGAAAAAGCGCGAGAAGGGCCGCGTGGAGTGCCGGTCCGGCATCCTGCTGTGGGACGTCGAACGGCCGCGCTACTCGCTCGACGACCTGCCGAAGAAGGAAAGTGGCGCCCCCCGCTCGCGCCGTCGCGGCAAGATCCGCGAGGCCAGCGTGCCCGCGTCGCTGATGGAGGACCTGGCCGGCAAGGAGTTCGAGGCGCACCACCAGCCGCTGCTCGAAGACCTGGCGAGCTGGGACTGCGTGCTCGGCGATCGGCTCCCCGACTCCGAGGTGATCACCCTGCCCGACGGGCGATCGTTCGACAACGACGGAGCCTGGGAGACGTACATCGCGGCAGACCTGCCGCCGTACGAGCAGATCGAGAAGCTCAGCGACCAGGGTCTGGACTGCTTGTTCGAGGGCGAGCGCAACGGGCGCTGGTCCATCATGACAGATAACAACGCCGAGGCGTGCTCCTTCGCGTTCTCAGCTATCAGAGCCGGCATCCCTCCGCGGCACGTCGCCTCGATCCTGACGCACGAGATGTACCCGATCAGCCGGCATTGCCGCGACGCGGGCGGACATGCGGACAAGGTCAGGGCGGCGCGTCGCTGCGTCGGGCAGGCGATATCGCTGCTGGAGGCGAAGGTCGAGGAGCCAGGCGACGTCATCGACCTGTCGGCCGGACGCGAGGGCGATGGACTAGCCGACGTGGGCCGGCAGCTGGGCGCGCTCGACCTGTTCGAGCGCGGCGGCGAGATCGTGCGCCCCATCCGTACCCGCGCCGAGACCACCGACGACGGCGTGAAGCGAGAGCGCGGGACGCTGATCGTGGAGCGCATGACGCCGCACTCTCTCAAGGCGGTAATGTCAAGGTACTGCCGCTTCATGAAATGGGACGGGAGAGCTCGAGACTACAGGGACGCGGATCCCAGCGCCGACTTCGCTCGCACGTTCCTGTCCGACCGCGAGTCGTGGTGCTTCCGACCGCTCGACGGCGTGACGGGCGCGCCGGTGTTCCGGCCGGACGGCGAAATAGTGACCGAGCCTGGCTACGACCCCGGCACCGCGCTCTGGCTCGACACCGACGGGCTGGAGCTACCGCCGATTCCCGAGCGACCAACGCGCGAGGATGCCGAGGCGGCTCTGAAAACGCTGATGCGACCGTTCCGCGAGTACCCTATCCCCGACGAGGCGTGCCTGAGCGCGCTAGCTGCCTTGATGATCGCGCCAGTGATCACGCCGTCTGTGGAAGCCGTCCCGGCCGTCGGCATCACCAGCGCGTCGCCCGGCTTCGGCAAGACCAAGATCCAGGAGTGCGTCGGGGCGCTGGCTACGGGAACGAAGACAGCCTCGTTCAGCCAGGCCGAGCGGGACGAGGAGAACGACAAGCGGCTGGACGCGGCGCTGCTCGCGGGCGACCCGTTGATCGCCATCGACAACGCGGAGCAGCCGGTGGGCGGGCCGGTCTTATGCAGCATCGTCACAGGAGGGACTCACAAGCCCAGGGTACTCGGCAGGTCAGAGATGCCTGCCATGCCGTCGCGCGTGCAGGTGATCGTGAACGGCGTCAATCTGGCGTTCAGGGCGGACGCCTGCCGTCGCGGGCTGCTGGTGGTGATCGACGACCCCGACGAGGAGCACCCGGAGCGCCGGAAGTTCGACTTCGACCCGGTGCACGAGGTGCAGGGGCGCCGCGGCGAGATGCTGGCCGCGGCCCCGACGATCCTGCGCGCGTGGCACCTGGACGGGCGTCCCGTGCCAGACGGTCACGAGCCGCTGGGCTCGTTTGGGAGCTGGGAGCCGGTGCGCCTGGCGCTGATTTGGCTCGGCATGACGGACCCGATGAAGTCGCAGGCGATGATCTACGCCGACGACCCGGAGCGCGAGCTGCGCCGCGAGTTGTTGGATCTATTGTGGTTGGCGCGGGAGCGGAACGAGTTCATGGGTGCGCGATCTACGCAACGACGCCGTCAACGACGACGAACGGCTGACCCCGCTGGGCGATTCTCTTCTAGGCTCGCCGCCATGGAGCACTCGGCGTGCAGGCAAGCGGCTGAACAGGATCGTCGGGCAGTGGATCGACGGCATGCGCCTCGTGAAGATGCGTGACAGCCCGAAAGGCCACACCTACCGCGTCGAGCGGAGAGACGGAGTCCGGGACGATCGGGTGTTCTGAGGTGGTCGGTAGGTTTAGTAGGTTTGAAACCAACCCCGTGTAGAGGTGTCGGAGGGGACCCCTCTCCTTGCCAGGACAGTTCTATACGTGGCTGATCTCATACCTACCAAACCTACGCTTGGTTGCTGAGACGGCTGATCGACAGAAACGAGACAAACAGGCACCCACACACTTGCGACGTCGCCTGGCCATTCCGGCCGCGTGAAACCACCGAACGCCTGCTGAGCCGCTTGAACGCCGCTGGCGAACAACATGATGACACGCTCACGTTGAGGTCGCGGTTGAGTCTATGGGGGGAGTTCAGTCTGTCTACGCGACGCCCGTCCCGCGCCTCGCGTCCCAGCCCCACACTAGGTAGTGTGCAGGACCGTGACGGGGTCCAGGACCAACCGTCAGCCGCCCTCAACGTCCTCCGTGTCCACGCCTCACCCCGAACCGCCAAACACACCCCCACACGGCCGAGCCCACGGCAGCGCTGATTGGCAGAATCCTACGGCCCTTGGACACGACCCCGCCCAGGACGATGCTGTCCATACCGTGATCGACGCCAAGCCCTGCTGTGTGCGCTGCGCGACGGGCAGTCCCTGAAGGACGCCGCAGCCGCGGCGGGCATCCCCCGGTCCAGCCTGTATCTGGAGCGCAGCCGCGACCCCGAGTTCGCCCGCGAGCTGGCCGACGCCCGCCGTTCCGCGGAGCCGGCGCCGGTGCCGCGTTCAAACGACCGGCCCGGGCTCACCCGCGTCGACGCGACGCTCGACCGGGAACTGATCGTCGAGTTCATGAAGGCGCTGCGACGCACGGGCCGGATCCCCTCGGCTTGCAGAGAAGTCGGGATCGACATGTACCCCGATCGCGTCGCGCCGAAGGACATCCCCGGCGAGGCGCGAGAGAAGCTGCGCGAGGCTGTGGGCATCATCCAAGCCGCCAGACGAGAGCCGCCCAAGAACCCCGAGCAACGGGCACTCCTCCGGTGGCTGGCGGGCGAGCCGTGGCCCGACGAGCCGCTCGATAAGGACGAGCTGATGAGGTTGTCGCCGAGGGCCGCGATCGACCACGAGCGCGCGCTGCTGCTCCGCGTGGCGGAGCGGGCGGCGAACGAGTGTCCAGGGACGCCATCTCTTCCGCAGTTGGTGGACACGTAGTTTTCCGCACCCTCCGGTTAGTGAGTTTGTTGGGTTCCAGTGCCTGCAATGATCTAAGTGCCTTGGGGGAATGCGCCTACGAAGGGCGTGGCGTTCCGGCTCGCGAGCGCCTCACCCCGCGACGCCAGCCTCCAATTCCCGCAGCCGGTAGCTGCGGCCCTTGACGTTGAAGACATGGCTGCGGTGCAGCAGGCGGTCGAGCAGCGCCGTCGCCATGACTTCGTCCCCGCTGAGGACCTCGGGCCAGTCCTTCACCGCCTTGTTGGTTGTCAGCATGGTGCTGCCTTTCTCGTAGCGCCAGCTGATGAGGCGGAAGAAGAGACCGGCCTCGATCCGGTCCAGTTGCTCGAAGCCGACTTCGTCGATGATCAGCAGCGAGTTCTTCAGGTACTTCTTTCCCTTCAGGCGAGTCGGCGGCACTTCGCGGTCTTTCTTCATGACGTGCAGCAGGTCGTCGAGGCGAAAGTAGCCGACGGAGAAGCCGCTCTGGATCGCCTTGACGCCGAGCGCGACGGCCAGGTGGGTCTTGCCCACGCCTGGCGGCCCCTGGAAGAGCACGGTCTCCTTCTCACGGATGTAGCTGCAAGTCGCCAGCGTCTCGATCCGCTTGCGGTCGATGCCTGGCTGGAAGCCGAAGTCGAAGTTGTCCAGAGTCATGCCCTGCGGCAGGCTGGACAGTCGCAGCGAGGTGCGCACTCGACGCTCCTCTCGCTGATCAAGTTCGCTGGCGAGCAGCTGATCAAGGAATCGCAGGGGTGACATCTCGTCCTTGACGGCCCTGCTGACCAAGTCGGCCATCGCCTCCGCCGCGTAGCTGAGACCAAGGCGCTCCAAGCCGTCACGAGTCTTGTCGAGCTCGAGGGCCGGCGTCTTCTTGCTGTTGGCTGCACTCATCCGGCGGCCTCCACGAGCTTGGCATAAAGGTCGATCGGGCGAGCCTCGACAGGCTTGGCAGCGAGCTCTCTCAGGGCGCGTCCTTGCTTGCCGAGGGGTTGGGGTGGCAACACTCGGTCTGTTGCCTCCCCTTCGTAGCAGCTCTCATCGATCAAGATTCGCTCAGCGGTGTGCCTGGG
>JBCCGH010000039.1:0-61051 GCA_039029375.1 Planctomycetota bacterium | reverse complement strand
CGGCGGAGATCGCGCGGCCGGCGGCCGCGCCGTAGCCACCGACCCCGCGGTCAAGGCCACACGCCGCCCCCTCACGCCGCGTGGACCGAATCAGCCCGGCGCCGGACCCAGCACCCCGGCTGCCGTCCTCGGTGTTCGGCGCCGTCTTCGGCCCCGACGGGGCCGGCGTGCCAGGCGCCGTGGTGCTCCTGCACCCGATGGCACCCCAACCTCAGCCAGCGCCGGCACCGCCGGCCATTCCTCGATGCCTCGTCACCGACGCCGAGGGCGTGCTGCCGCCGGCCACCGCGATCCCGGGGCACTATTGGGTCGGCGTGCAGTTGCCGCCGGGCGCGCTGGTCCCCGGCTGCAGTCCGCCGCCACCCCGGCGCATCGAGCTTTGGCCGGGCCATGACGTGCGCCTCGATCTCAACACCGTCCGGGCCGCCCGCCACGTGACCGGCCGTGTGGTGGACGACGCCGGGGGCCCCGTCCCCGACGTACGCGTCGTCGCAGCGGCCGCCGCCCCGGCGCATCAGCCCTGGCCCGCACGCGGCGTGATTCCGGCCGCGGCGCGACTGGCCGTGGCGCGGACCGACGCCAACGGCCGCTTCGCGCTCGGCCCGCTCCCCAGCGACCGCGTCGAAGTACGCCTCGACCCACGCGCGCTACTACCCCGCGACCCGCTGGGGCCGCGCACGCTAGTGGCGGCGTTTGCACCAGTGACGATCGATCTGACCGCCGGCCCAAACACTCGCCGCCTCGGCGCCCTGAGTTGTCGGCGAGCGCCGCGCTGCGCGGTCGTGGTTCGCTGTCGACCACCGCGCCGGTGGGGCCGCACCGAGGGTACGGTCGCCATCGCCCGCGCGAGCCACGACGCTCGGCCGCCGGCCGCGTTGTGGCGGACCGCCCCACTCGACGAGACCGGCACGTGCACGATCTCGTGCGAAGTCGGCTGGTGGGCTTGGGTGCGATGGACCGGGCCCATGGGGAAGGTCCGCGAGCAACGCTTCCACGCCGAGCGACGCGGGCGCATCATGCGCGAGATCGCCACGCCATGAGGCGCCAGGCTCCGACCGCTCACGTCCCGGGCGTCACTTCTGCTCCAGCGCCGCGAGCGCCGCGCGTCGAGCTTGCAAAGCCGCCTCCCGGGGCGAGGTTGGCGAGCACCTCCGCGCGTTCAGTTTGATCACCTTGAGGGCGACCTTGCGGCGCACGGGCTCGGTCTGCGCCGCCATCCAGACCACGCCGAAGCCCCCCTCGCCGATCAGCTGCAGCAGCTTGTAGCGACCGATGCGCTCACCGGGCGCGTGATCGGTCGCTGCCTCCGACGGTGGGTCCACCGCGGCCGTGTGGCGCGCGGCTCGACCTGATCAGCGCGGCGCGCTCGCCGCCGGCCCCGCCCGCCACCGCAGCCTGGCTCCCAGCAGGGTGACCGGAACCAGCAGGGCCAAGAACACGAGGTGGTACCACAGCGGCATCAGGCTCCACACGCCTGCTTGCACCGCAACGCCGGTCGCCAGGAGCAGTCCCGCGGTGATCCACGCGGCACGCCACGCCATGGGGCCGCCGGCGATCGTCGCGGCCACCCCTCCCGCACACAACGAGCACGCGGCACTCAACGCCAGCGCCAGGCCCAGCGCGCCGGGGTCGGTGAAAGCCTCCCCGGCCTGCACCGCCGCCGCGGCCTCGGGGAGCAACGCCGCATTCCCGCCGAGCCACACTGCGGTCCAAACCGCATACCCAGCGACGACCGCCAAGATCAACCGCATCATCGCCCCACCTCACCGGCCGCCATGGACGAGCCTTCCAGCGGCCAGTGCTCGCTGCGGCTGCGCTTGGGCGTCAGCGGCGCCAGCAGCTTGAACAGCCCGAACAGCATCCGCGTCCCCGCGCCCGGCCGCCCGGTCTCGATGACCCGCTTCAGCGTGCCACAGATCATCACGCCGCCTTGCAGCATCTGCTTGGCGGTCTTGGTGCCCGGCGGGAGATCACTGATCGTCAACGTGAACTCCACGCCGCCGTCTACGGGCTCGAGCTCGTACAGCACCTTGCACTCCGGGTCATCGAGACCGGTGAAGCGGAACGTGTGGGCGAAGCGCCGAGGCTTCTCGACCTCCAAGATCTCACCGACCACACCGGTCCACTTGCCGTCGGGCGAACGCATCGCCAGCTTGGCGCCAGGCGCGAGACGCCGCACGTCCATCTGTGAGTTGAAGAACGCAGGGATGGGCGCGTCCGTGCGAGTGATCTCGTCCCACACCGCTTCGACGGTGCCGCAGATGAAGACGCGGAACTTGGCGCGGGTCTCCCCATCGCGACTGACCTTGACGGGCTTAGGCATGCTTCTTCTTTCTGGCGTGGGCCTCCACACGCGCCTGCAAGTCGGTAACACGACCGGCCCAGAACGAGCTGTACTGCGTCGTCCACCGGTCGTAGATGCGCTGGACTGGCACCGCGTTGAAGTAGAGGTGGCGCTGGCGCCCTGCCTTCTCGCTGAGCACCAAGTCCGCCTTCTGCAGACAGTCCAGGTGCTTGAGCGTGGCGATACGGCTGAACTCGAAGTGAGAGGCCAGCGCTTTGACGCTCATGCCCGGCGCCTCGATGAGCAAGTCGAGCATGCGCCGCCGCGCGCCGTGCGCGAGCGCTGCAAAGACCTGATCCATCGAGGTGTCCGTGGCCACGAGCCAATAGGTAACCGATTCGTTACCTTTAAGCCAGGACCGGCCCATCAGAACCGGCCCGTCGGGGACGGCCCATCAGAGGCGGCGGGCCTGGGCCGCCCCCGCCCGGCTACCGAACGCTCGGGTTCGACACCGACACCTGGCCGCTCGCCGTGTCGACGACGACGGCCTGCAGCACCCAGGCGCCCCGCAGCCCCGGCGGCAGCGCCGGTCGCAAGTGCGCTTCGCGCCGCGGCGACGTGACGAACGCCCAGCCAGCGAGCACCGGTGCGGTGAGTCGGAGCAAGTCGGCGCTTGCCGGGGCCAGACGGGATCCGGCCGCAAGCAGCACGACACCCGGCGAGTTCGCCGGCGCGTGAACCACGACGTCGAGCTGCTCGCCGGCCGGTGCGGTCGCCAGTGAGACGACAGGACCGTCGGTGCACGGCCCCGGCGCGAACGCGAGGTCATCGAGCACGACGAGCGACGCACCACTATCGATCACGACGCGCGCGATGCAGCCGCCCGTCACCTGAATCGGCCGCAGCCCGCTGCGGAGATTCAGCTGCGCCCGCGCGACCACGGCGCCGGACGGATCGTGGGCGACCATCGTCAGCGGACCGGACGACCCACCGACGTTGCAGGACACCATCGTCACGGTCGGACGAAACCAGATCTCTTCGGGCGGCGCGGGCACGCCGCCACCGCTCAACGTCGCCAGGGTGTTGAACGCGAGCGCATTGGGTGGGCTGTAGCCCGACACCGTGAAGCTCGTCTGGTCGAGGACCGCGCCGCCGTCGGCGAGGGTTCGCCCCAAGAACGTCACGCCCTGGCTCTCGTATTCGCTGTGCAGGGGAACGGCACTGGCGAAGACGGTCGGCTGCGTCCGGTCGTCGAAGTCGATCACCGCGGCCGCGCCTTCGGCCGAACCGGATCGGCCGGGCTGGTTCTGGGCGGGCGCGGCGACGACCGGCGGGACATCGGGACGGTGGGCGGCAGCCTGGGCGGAGGCCAAGCCCAAGCAGCAATGGAGGGCGCACATCAGCGTGGCGAGGGTCTTCATCGGAGACTCCTGTCTTGGGGAGAGGTTGCGCGCCCGGAGGTCGAGGCGCCGACGCTCTCCTTGCGGGCGCGACGCCGAGCGTTACAGCAATTGCGTGGTGGCCGGAGACCTTCCCGTCGCCTCAGCGACTCGGTCGCTCGACCGCGGATCGAGCGCGCCAGCCTCCCGCCAAGGGCCCGATCTCGAAGGGCGCCGCGGTCAGCCGGGGGCGCCCCTCGATCTCGATCTCGACCCGCCCCGCCGGGACGAAGCCGAGCTCGGCGCGCCCGGCCGCATCCGTTCGTACCCGAGCGCTCGCCTGCTGCCACCGCAAGCGCACGAACCGCTGCGCCACCGGTGTCGCGGCCCCCCCGACCAGCTGGAGCTCCAACGGCCCGCCCTCCAGGTCCACCCGGCAGTCCAGCGTCGCGCCGCCATCGACCGCGACGATGTTCGGCGCTGGCACGGACTGCCGCACGGCAGCAGCGAGCGCCCCGGCACGCGACCAGCGCAGGCGGTATCGACCGGGAGCGAGGTCGGCGACGTCGAACCGACCGGCGCCGTCGACCGGGAACGGTCCGATCTCGCGGCCATCGCCGTCGGCTACGCGCTCAAGGTAGATCCACGACGCCGGCGGCACCGCCGACGCCAACGTCAGCTGCCCCCGGATGCGGCCGGCGCGGGCCCGCGGCGGATCGAGGCTGAGCCGCGTCGTCTGACCGCGGCGGATCCGAACGACCGCGACCGCCCCGTCGGCCGGAACCCACCGACTCTCGTGTTGGCCGAGGACGGACCAGCGGGTCCGATACCAACCAGTCAGCGTGTACGCCCCTGGGGCGAGGTCCGGCACCCGGAAGCGGCCCGTCGACTCGACAGCGGCCAGGGCGTCCGGTTGAGCTGCCGCCGCGGACTGCAGCGTGACGCGGCGCACGCAGGTGGGCCGCGTAAAGCAGCCGATGAGTTGGCCGGCTGCGGCGAGCACGATCTCCAGCTCACCGGAGGCGGACGCCAGGTCGCGCCGCACCGGTGCGTAGCCCGGCGCGCGGACGCGGAGCTGCGCGGGGCCGGCCGCGGCGTCGATCGCGAGCACGGCGGTACCGGTGCTTCCGGTCGTCACCGCGTCGAGCACGCCGCGCGCATCACCACCCGCGGCATCGAGGCGATCGGCGGGCGCGGCGGTCGCGGCCTCGACGGCCGCGCCGGCCACGGGGAGTCGGGCGTCGTCGACAACCCGGACGCACAGCCGCGCCGACCTCGCCAAGCGCACCACCAACGGCTCGCGGCGACCGGGCTCGATCCAAACCGGAGTCACTCGGGAGGGCGCCAGCGCTCGCCCCTCGGGCCACACCCGCAGCACGTTCCATCCCGGCCACAGCCAATCCACATCGAGTCGGCCTCCCGGATGGGCGCCGTTGTGCCGCCGCCTCGGTGGCGACAGGTAGCGGGCCACGTCCCTAGCGGCCCGGACCACGCCGTCGGCCTCGGTACCGGGCGCCGCCCACACCGAGAAGCGCGTGACCGGGTGGCCGCGCGGATCGACGACGCGGATCGGCAGGCGTAGAGCGCGACGCACCACGAGCCGAACGCCACGGGCCGACCAGCGCGCGGTGACCGGAGGCGTGTCCGGACAGAGCTGCCACGCCTCCGTGACGAGGCGAACATCGTCGGTCGCGCGGCCCTCGCGCGCGAACAGCACGAACTGCCCGGAGTCGTCCGTCTGCGTGAATAGAGCCGCGGGGTCCTCCCCGCGCACGACGACCCCACCCACCGGAATCCCGCGGGTGTCGACCACCTCACCCCGGATCGACGGCCGTTGCTTCACGCGGACCTCGACTCGCGACGTGGGCATCGCGACCTCGACGAACCGCGGCGCGACGACCGACCACCCCGCGCCGTGCGCCGACACCGGCCAGCGCCCCGACGGCAGCGCCCCGGTGGTGCAAAAACGACCCTCGACGACGCGCACGAATCGCGGCTCCGGACAGTCCACGCGCAGCCGCACGTCGCCGACAGGCTGCCCGACGGGGTCGACGACGCGGCCCGACAGCACGCCGCCGCGCGACACCGGGACATCGCCGAGCCGCACGCACTCACCGAGGGCGATCTGTTCGTACTCGCGCTGCACCATCACCCGGGTGGCTTCGCCCACGGCCACCCGCAAGGCATAGCCAAGGTCGGCGGGGTCGGGCGCGAGCTCGAGGTCGAACCGCCCCCGCCGATCCGTCCGGACTCGCCGCTCGACACCGATCCCACCGCGGTCGGCCGCGACGATGCGGTTGATCGAGATCAACTCGACCGCGAGGTCCGCCAACGGCGCGCCGCTGACCGCGTCGATCGCGCGGCCGGTCACCCGCGACGCCACCGGGCGCTCCCGGGCATCCGCCGCCGCGCCCTCGGCCTCGGTCCGCGCCGGCGCGGGGCTCGCGTCCCCATCACCGCGCGACGCCTCGGCGGCGGCGCCGGCGACCGGGATCGCCGTTTCGACGCCCGGGTCGGTCGCCGTCGAGCGAGGCCCGAGCACCGCGATCGGAACCACCATCACCACCAGCAACGCGACCATCAGCCCAAGCGGCACGGCCGATGCCGCGCCCGTGCCGGCGAGGCTCGCCCGCGCGTGCGCCAGGACGTTCTGCCGGACGTCGCTCAACCCTCGCTCCGGGAGGCGCAGCAGCGCCGCGCTCGGGGCCAACCCAGCCGGCAGTCCGCGCCGTAGCAACGCCAGCCCGCGCTTGAGCTGTCCGCGCACCGTGCTCGGTGGCCGACGCAGCTCGTGGGCGATCTCGCGCGGCTCGAGGCCGTCCTGCAAGAACTGCCGGACCACCGTGCGGTACGGCTCGGTCAGGCCCTCGATCGCCGCCGGCAGGTGCTCGCGCACCTCCTGGCCCCGAACCGCGTCGAACGGTGTCGCGGTCGCGGCCGGGTCGGCGCCGAGCGACGCGGGCCGCTCGGTCCGATAGATCTCGCGGGCGTGGTTCGACAGAATGCCGAGCAGCCACGGGAAGACGCGCCGGCCGCGTTCAAACCGCCCCGCGCTCTCGATCGCCGTGACGAACGTCGTCTGGACCAGGTCTTCGGCGACCCAGGACGAGGGGCGCAGGTGGAGCGCGACGTGATAGAGCGCCGGCGCCGTCGCGTCGAACACGCGGCCCAACGCCGCCATGTCGCGGCCGCGACAGAACCGCTCGAAGTCCTCGTCGGCCGCGGTTGGTGGCGGGTTCGTGTCGATCGTACTCATCGTCGTCAGTAGCCGAGCGATCGGGCTGGGTTGCGCGGTTGGTGGCCGGCTGGCTCCGCCATGCGGCTACGAGCCGATGCGCAGCACCGCGGCGTTGCTCAGCGACAACTTGGTGGGATGTGGGGCACCCGAGTCCACGGCGACCGCCTGCTCGAACAAGGCGGCCCCGGCCAACGCCGGATCGATCGGCACCGGCAAATCCCAGCGCGCGGTCCCCGCGGCGGCAACCACCGGCAGCCACACCGAGCCGGCCGCCAGCGGCGCAAAGGCGCGACATCCCGGCAACCCGAACGCCCCGAGGCCCACCGGCGGATCGGCGGCGGTCGCCGCCAAGATCATCGACGCCGCGCGCACAGCGGGCCCCAGGCCGTCGGCCCGCATCGTGAACACCGCGCCGAGCGATGGTACCGAGCCCGACTCCGGGGTAAGCAGGGGTAGGCCCGCGGCGCCAGCGCACGCGGTGCCGAACGTCGCCACCGAAGCACCATCGCCACCGAAGACCCAGGTCTCGTTGTTCGGCGGCGCCGGCACCAGACCCCCTCCGAAGACGACCATCCCGACTCCGGGCAGCCATGCCGCCGTGAGATCGCCGCGCGGGCTCGGACTCATCGGCGGTCGGTACCGCTCCCAGCCCCGCACCGGATCGAGCCGCCAGGTCTCGTCCGGACTGCCGACAAAGTCAGCGAACCCACCGAAGAACAGCAACCCGCCAGTGTCACGGTCCTCGACCATCCGCGTCGCGATCACCGGCCGTCCCGGTGACGACAAGCTCAGCTCGACCCAGTCGCGGCCGTCAAAGCGCCAGGTCGCGTTCGGCTGTGGCGCCCCGGTGCCGCTGCCTTGTCCCCCGTGCAGCACCACGCCTCCCATGGCCGGGCTGTACGCCAGCAACATCTCGCGCAGTCTGCCGGGGTTGCGGCTGGTGACAACGCGCGTCCAGTCGCTCCCGTCCCATTCCCAGGTCTGGTCGGTCGCCGACGGCAGCGCCGACCGGTTGCCGCCGTAGAGGACCGTGACCTTCCGGGCCCGGTCATACGCCATCGCGTGAAAGGCTAGGGCCGGCGGCTGCCGCGTCGATTGGCGGAGCATCCAGGCGGTGCCGTCCCACTCGTAGGTGTCATCGCGCCACTCCAGGCTTGGGCCGATGCCGCCAAACAGCACAATCCGGCCGCGATCGGTGTCGGTGGCCATCGCGTGCGAGAGGCGGCGCGGCGTCGTCACGCCCGTGAGCCGCGTCCACGCCGCGCCGTCGAACTCCCACGTCTCGCCGAGCGGGTTGAACGGGGACGGGCCGCCGCCAACCAGTACCACGGCATCGCCCGCTGGCGCCATCGTCATGACGGTGCCGAACCGCGCGGACGGACGCGGGCCGGAACTGGCTTGGGACCATTGCTGGCCCGACAAGGGAGGGGTCAGCATCGCCGCGAACGTCACAGCGACCGAGGAGGTGAGCCTGATCATGTCGAGAACCGGGAAGAAAAGGGGCCGGCGGGGCTCGGCCCCGCGGATCCCTGTTGTGCGCGGCGGGGGTCGCGTTACACGAAACCCCGGCAGGCGGACCTTCCCCGCCAAATCCCCCGGGTTGGCGCTCCAGGGCGGCGAGCGGCTGGATTGACACTCTTGTATTGATGTTATAGAACGCCCGTGTGCCGGCGTTCATTGACCCGTCGAGCCCTGTACCGCTCTACCACCAGATCGCCGAGGATATCCGCGGCCGGATCGAGTCTGGCGAACTGACGCCAGGGCAGGCCCTGGAGCCCCTCCGGCGGGCTTCTGAGACTTGGGGCGTTAACCTGCACACCGTGCGCCACGCGTACACCGCGCTCGCGCGGGACGGGCTGGTTGAGATCAGAGGACCGCGGGGAACTTGGGTTCGGGAGTCCAAGTCAGCCAGCTCGCTCGACGCGTTCCTCGAGCGATTCTGCCAAGAAGCGCGTCGGGACCACGGGTTGGATGCCACTCAGCTGGCAGCCGCGATCCACGCACGCCCCACCGGCAGAGGGCCGGCGCTGCCCACCGTCTACGTCATCGAGTGCAGTGCCTGGCAATGCGAAGAACACGTCAACGAGCTCCGTGCGGCGTTCGACATCGACGCACGCCCGTGGCCAACCGATGGCCGCGAACCCCCCGCCGACCACGGCGCTTTGCTCTCGACCTACTTTCATTACAACGACGTACGACGCGCCTGGCCGAGCCGCTTGCAGGACGTGCACTTCCTGGCGATTCAACTCGACCCCCACCTGTTGTCACAACTCGAGGCGATTCGAGGACGCCGCCGGCGGGCGCGGACGTGGGTTGTGGAGTACGACGAGATCACCGCGGAGAACGTCGCCGCGGACCTCTCGGCGCTGGTCTCCAGCGAGGCGTTTTCGATCGCGCCGAAGGCCCTCAACCAACCCGGCGACGCGCTGCAGCAGATCGGCAAGGGTGAGATCTTGCTGTTTCCACCGCGCGTTTGGGGCGCTCTCAGCGAGGCACAGCGCGCCCATCCGCAAGCCGTCGAAGCGCGCTATGCCTTCGAGCCGCAGGGCCTGGCCGAGCTCGCTGGAGAGCTCGGATGGCGGCGGCTACCGGCCACATCGAGCCCAACGAAGTGAGGATCGCGACATGAGCCGGCGACCAACCCTGTTGCTTCATCTCAAACCAACTCTCGCTTGCGGTGTCACGTTGCTCGTCGCTGCCACAGTGACCGCGCAGAGCCCACGATCCACCACGCGACCGACGAGCCGCCTGACCGAGCTTCCCATGGTCTCGCCGTTCGGGCTGCCCCTCGTCAAAGTTGCCTTGCAGGGCAGCACGCCTCAGTGGTTGAGCTTTGATACCGGGGCGACCCAGACGATCATCGATCGCGGGTGGGCGGAGCAACTTGGCTTCGCCATCCAAGACCTGGGCGGCTCCGCACAACCCGGTGGGCGAGTGCAGATGGGCCGGTTCAGCGGCGCGACGATGCAGCTTGGGGGCCTCGACTGGCCCGATCGAACGTTCTTGGCCGTGGCGCTCGAACCAATCGAGGATGCGGTCGGTCGGCCGATCCCCGGCATCATTGGCTACGACCTTCTGCAGTCCTTTGTCGTCGAGACCGACTACGCCAAACGGCGCATGTGGCTGCATGACCCGGCCTCGTTTCGCTATGAAGGCGATGGCACGATCCTGGAGATCGAGATCAAGGGGACCAAGCCGATGATGCCCGTCACGTTGTTCAAGCGGGACGGATCAGCGGTGATCGCGAACTTCACGATCGACGCAGGCAGCACTCAGGCGGTCAGTCTTGCCGCGCACTTCTACCCGAGCGTGCTGACTCCCGACCAAGTTGCCGTGCCCGCCCGCGGCTGGGGATTCGGTGGCAATCAGTCCAGGGGTCTGTTGTTGCGCATCCCGCGTGTTGAGTTCGGACCCTATGCCTTCGAGGAGGTCTCCTCACACGCAGTGGTCGCGGATGGCACAAGCGGCAAGCGGCGTTGGGATGGGATCATCGGCGGTGAGCTGCTCCGGCGCTTCAACGTGATCTACGACTACTCCAGGGGCAGGATGATCCTGGAGCCAAACGACACCCTGCGCGATCCGCTTCGCGAGAGCCTCACCGGGATGGAGTTCGTGGCCGAGGGTGGCGGCTCGAAAGCTGTCGTCGTCTACACGGTCTACCAAGGATCGGCCGCCGACCGGGCCGGGGTCCGCGAGGGAGACCTGCTCGGTGCTCTGAACGGCAAACCCGTCACCTCGCACGAACTCGCTTGGTTGTGGGACCGTCTCCGCGCCGGTGTTGGCGACGAGCACCACCTCCGCATGCGCCGCGGCGACGCCGAGCGGCACGTCGCTCTCAAGCTCGAGCGCCTTCCGCTCACCCATTGAGGTCGCGGCTCGGCTCGTTCACCGAGGCGTTGCCAGCACGTCGGTGGTGACGCCTGGCTCCACCACCGCTTGGGCCTCGAGAACCACGCGGTCGCTGGCGAGGAACTGGACGCGATACCACCCGGGCTCGAGAAGACGCGAGACGCCCGACACTCCCGGGCGGGGCGACTCGACAATGACGGAGCCATCGGCGCGCCATTCGACCAGTGAGTGGAGCTCCGTCGACGCACCGCTCGCGTCCTCGAGCACGAGCCGCAGGCCCTGGTCGCCATTGGTTTGCCGGAGGGCCGCGTCGCCGAGCGCGAAGCGGAGACGGCCGCCCCGGCGGGCGACGAGCCGGAGCGTCGCAACCTCACCAGCCCGCACCACCACGGTGCCATCGGCGGCGAAGTAGTGGCGATCTTCGAACACGGCGCGGACCCCATAGGGACCGGTTGGAACGGATGGCAGCACTCCCTCGACGTCGGGCGCAAGGCCACTGAAGTCGGCGACGATCGAGCTCGAGTCTTGCATGAACAGAGTCACGGTGTAGCCATCGATCGCTACGCCGTGTTCATTCTCGACGACCGTGCGCAACCGCCCCATGGCCGGAGCAAAGTCGAGGACGAGCTCAACGGAGTAGTCATAGCGGCCCTCGATGATCGCGATCTCGCGCTCGGCGGGCCGCGCGCCGTCCACCGACGCCGTGACGACCCAGGTTCCCGGTTGTGCTGCGAACTCCCACTCCGCCGAGAGTCCGCGCGACTCGCCCAACTCGCCGCGGCGGCCCTGCATCATGCCCAGGCGTGCACCCGGAACCGCCAAGCCATCACCGTCGACGACGCGCGCTCTCACCCGATACGCTTCCAGTTCGACCGCGGCGAACTCGCCCGTCCGGTACGGGCCCGCCGTCAAGGTCGCCGGTCCGTGCGCCAGCGTCGGGAACGCCAACTCGTACGCACCTGGCGCCAGTCCGTCGAACACGAATCGACCGTCGCCATCGGCCGTCGCGACGCCTCCGCCACTCCCTGCGGTGGCCCGGAGATCCACGTTCCGCTGCCGGTCTTTCCCCGCGAGCCAGGTGTCGGTCATCAGATGGGCCGCGTCGTCCAGACGGCGCGCGTGAACCTCAGCACGCGCAATCGGCTGACCGTCGGGAAAGCGAACCTGCCCCTCCAGTCGCGCCGCCGGCCGCAGGGCCAAGACCCCCACGTCGAGATCTCCGGCCGCCGGGAGCTGAAAGGGCCCAGCCGCGACCCGGCCTGCCGCGGCCGATCCACCGGCCAGCCAGAAGCCGCCCATCCCGCCGAGCTCCACACGAAACTCCCCGCCGGTCCCGCTGCGTGTCCACGCCTGCATCACGCCACTGTCGCTCGCGACGCCGACCGCCACATCCGACACGGACTGCCCCTGCGCGTCGACCAGCCGACCGACCGCATGGACGAGCGGCTGCAGCTGGAAATCGATCCGCGTGGTATGGCCTGGTTCGCCCGCGCGCTTGGGCTCTGGTTCGCGTTTGCGCTCGATCCCGTGACCAACCGCGCGCGCTTCGAGCTCCGCGGCCAAGGACGCGAACCGCGAGATCGCACCAGGCACGTCGATCGACACCACGTACTCGCCGCTCGCGTCCGTGCGGGCGACGACCGGCGGATGCGACGCGATCAGATGGACCTCGACGATCGCCGTCGCCAGCGGTGCACCGGCGGCGTCGGTGACGAACCCGGTATAGGTCCGACCGGGGTCGGACGCTGGCTGGGCCGGGTCAGGGGGAGGCTCGATGGCGACCCGAGGCGCTTCTTCGGAACCCAGGGGTGCCGCGGTGCCGACCGTCTCGACGGAAGGCACCGCAATCGCGGCGTGGTCGGATAGCGCCCCGGGTCGCGAGGCGGACGGCCAGAAGCCCCACAAGCCCAAGGCGAGAGCACTGAGGGCAAGTGCGGCGAACAGCTTGATCGGCATCAGTGATCCTCCGAGAAGTAGTGCGCCGGTGGTCGCGGCGACGGTCCGTCGCGCGGGCGCCGTGAGGCACAGCAGAGGAGCAAGGGCGGCATACCCTTCGGCCGCCGACTCACCGTCGAGCGCCCGCAGCTGCCGTCGGAGCTTGCCCAGCCCGCGCTGCAGCCGGGTCTTGACGGTGTGCACGGGGGCGCTGATCCGGCGGGCGATCTCGCGCGGCGGGAGGTCCTCGTAGTAGCGCAGGTACACGACGGTCCGGTACGGCTCGTCCAACAGCTCGACCAACGTGGCGAGCTGCCGCTGCGCCTCGAGCCGCGCCCGCACGACGTCCGGGGCCGCAACGGCTTCGGGTCGGGCGGCGGCGCGCTCGTGGCGGTCGCGCCGCGCGCCGGTCCGCCGCGCGTTGCTCGACAGATCGCGCACGACTCGCGCCAGCCACCCGCCAACACCGGGGCCGCGGGGCCCCCGGGTCCACGCCGCGAGCCAGGCTTCCTGAGCCACGTCTTCGGCGTGGTGCTCGTCGCCGATCAGGCTGCGCGCCAGGCGCCGCAGAGCGTCGGCATGCGCGTGCATTTCCTCATCGAAAGGCAACGTGGAGTCGGGAGACATCGGCGGGTGGATCGTGACGCGCCGCCAAGCAGGGCGGCGTCCTCGCCTAGAAACCACCGCGCCGAGCGAAACGAACTCACAGTTTGCCCGATTCCGCCGATGCGCTCCGGATCCCAGCCGCAACGCTGCGACGGCCATTCTCGGCCCGGAGAATGGCGCAGATTCTCTGACACGCCACTAGATCACTGGAACGCCTGCTGCGTCATTGTGTTTGAGAACCAGATCTGCACCGGTGGCCCGAGGTCAACCGCCACGGCTTGGCTCGAGAGTTGGAAACAGGCGGGCAGAGGCGGCATCCCGAAGCTGAACGGGAACGCGCCGCCAGTCGTCGAGACCCCGAGGAAGTTCGGGAACAGCAGACAGAAGTTGCCCCACGGCGGCAGCGGCGGCCCCATGCCGACGCCAACGCCAACGAAGTAGAACACCGCACCGGTCCCCGCCGGTGGGGTCGAGCTCATGGTGACGATGTCGCCGGCCACCAACGGTGTGTGGGTGTAGTCGAAGTCCGCGCGGTTGTCGGCGCAGGTGGTCATCCGCAGGATGGCGTAGTCGACCTGGGTGTCGTCCTGGATCCGGAAGCCGATGCGGCCCTCGGCGTTCATCTTGCGAATGACGTCGACGCCACCCGGCAATGATCTGAGGTCGAGGTTGAAGGTCGCGTCACTACCCGCGACCCACGGCGCGCCATTGAGGTCGTTCAGCGAGTAGTTCCAGCTGTAGTTGCTGCAGGCGGGGTCGGCGCCGATCGTGATCGAGTCGGTAGTACCGCTGCACACCGCGCGCATTCGCACCTCGAGCGTTGCGCTCAGGATGTTCGGCGGCAGGTTCTCGAAGCTGTGGATGAACCACCGGTCGCAGGTGGCCGCACCATCGAAGTCACGCGTCGGAGACCCACCGTACACGGCCAGCAGCTCCGCGCTCGGACAAGCGTCCTCGACCGTGTTCGGCAACGGGTCGACGTAGTTGTCGTCGATACCGCCGACGAACACGTGGCGGCAGAAGCCCCATGGGTTGTTGTTGAGCAGCATCGAAACGGTGGTGCTGTTGGCGGAAGCAACATCCGGCAGCTGGCCGTTGAAGTCCGCCGCCACCAGGTCCACGCAGCCGAACTCCGTCGCGAAAGTCGCGCCGCCGCCGAAGACGCCTGTCCCCGCGTTCGTCAGACTGGCGACCGAGCCGAAGGAAGGATCCGCCAGCGCCAGATCGAGATCGCCGTCGCAATCGAAGTCCTCGGTCACGATCGCGAAGCAGGATCCGGTGCCGGCGATCGGGTAGGCGACGAACGGATCGAAGTCGACCGAGGGCCAGCCGGAGGAGCACGCTCCTTGGCTAAGCAACACCACGGCCTCGCCGGTGATGGGCGTGCTGGCTGAGATCGCGAGGTCCGCCCAGCCGTCGCCATTCAGATCACCGGTCGTGACGCCGGTGAGACGCTTCACGCCGCACGGGAAACCCAACTCGGCGTCATACGTGAACGTCCCGATCGTGCTGTTGTGTCTCACCTGCGCCGTCGAGCTGCCGCTGACGTAGACCAGGTCCTTGCCACGCCGGCCCATCACGTTGCCGAGCGTGAACGACATCGGCACGAGGTCTGTTGACTCGGTCCACGCCAGGGAGAACCCACCGGAGCCGTCGTTCGAAAAGATCGTGATGTCGCCGCCGGTCACCGTGTTGCTGAGCACCGCGATGTCGACATCGCCGTCGAGGTCGAGGTCCGCAACCTCGACTTCGATGGCGTTGGCCGCGACCGCATAGGTCACCTCCGTAGCGAAGTTGGGCCAGCCCGTGCTCAGATGCACCGCGATTTCACTGGTGGAGAGCACCGTCACGTAGTCGAGGTTGTTGGCCCCATCAAAGTCGGCGATCTTGACGTCCAACGGATCCGCCGGCTGCGCCTCGGTGGGCCCCACTGCCAACGTACCCGAGCCATCGTTCAAGTAGATCGAGCATTCGGCGCTCGGGTTGGTGGTGATCAGGTCGACGCCGGACACCCCGTCCAAGTCACCCGCGTCGATCTTCGAGGGGCTAGTGCCGGGGTAGCTGGAGGCAGGGGCAAACTGCGCCAGCGGGGCGTCGCCGCCCGCGACAACAACGACAACGAACGCGAACATGAGATGCTTCATGGGCTTGCTCCGCGGGTCTCGGGCGCGGCCGGAATGCCGCGCGACTCCCTCTCCATGGCAGCGCGACCTGGGGTTGGGACAGGAAACTCGCGAAGGTCGTCATCGCTGCTCTGAATCCCCGACCCGACGGCGGCAACCCTCCGTGCGAACGCGCGGCGGCGCCGACGCCGCAGCCGGCCGCGCGCGCCCGTCGCGTTCCGCGCACCCCCCATCAGCGGGCGGTTGCGCCGCCCTGCCCGTCGCCGACGACGAGGTTAGTACGCTGCCGAGGAATGAGTGCGGCTATTCGCGCTCGGACTCTGCGAGCCGCTGCCGGTAGACCTCGACCGCGTGCTCGAACGCGGCCTGCGCCGGCTCCCTCTCCGACTCGGCAATGAGGCGCTGGTTCCGGCTCCAGTATTGCTCCGCGGCGCGGAGGCACCAGCGCGCGCTGCGTCGCGACGACCGCACCGGCTTGTCCGCAACCATGACGAAGATCGGATTGGTGTGCGACGAGGGCAGGATCCGGACGGCGACCCAGCTCGACAACGCGACCGGGACCTCGAACTCCAGCGGCTGCACCCGACCGTCGGCGACGATCTCGCGGTGGTCCACGGCCTCGCCGTTCACCACCAGCTCGACCCGCACGCGGCGCGAGCTCCCCAGGCGCGCGCGCTCGAGGTGCCAGTGCGGACGGTCGCCATAGCGCGGGTTCACGCGGCCCGCGAGGTCGCGGCGTGGGGCTTCGTCGAGGCGCGCGGCGACGTCGACGCGCGCGGTCACCGATCCCGCGGCACGGAGATGCAGCTCACCGTTGCCCTCGCCAACAGCGCAGCCGTCGATCGCGAAGCCGAGCAAGTGGCTGCGGCCGTCCGACACGTAACTGCGACCGGCCGCGAGTCCATCGCGCCATGCGTCGTCGTCGAGTGGGCCGCCCAGCTTGACGTAGCTGCGCCCGACCCCAACGCGCGAGTCGTCAATGCACGGGAAGTCGCTTTCGCCGGCGATGCGCGTGCGAAAGCCGCAGTTCAAAGCGTGATACCACAGGTTGAGCTCGTCGATCGCGGGAGTGCTGCACGTGGCGTAGAAGTCCACGGCGGGGACCGGATGTCCGGCGGAATCCGCGACCTCGTGAGTGACGTTCACCACGTAGTCGAGGGCTCCGATCCCGTCGAAGGGCGGAATCTCGAAGTTCGGCAGCTGGGCGCTACCTACGCCCAGTCCGATCCCCGAGTGCGCCGTGCCGCAGACGCCACCCTGCGCCTTAGCCCAGCGCAGGATCGAGAGGCCCAGCGTCGGCCAACCCCGGGCGCCGCTCGGGCCCGAGTAGAGGTGCTCGCGGAGACCCAGCAGGCAGAGGTGTCCGGTCTGGGCGGATCCGAAGCCAGCGACCTCGACACCGTAGGTCAGTACGTAGGGCGGCGCGGAGACTTCGTCGACGCCGGTGCCGAAGAGCTGGGTCTGCTGGTTCAAGTGCGGCCCCCAGCCGAGCACGCCGCCCACCTTCAAATCCTCCCCCAAGGTATAGCGGATCATGTCTGCCGGCCTCACCCCCGCGGTCGGCCGCTCGAAATGGCTGCCGCCGGCCGCGTGCAGGTGATGGTCTCCCGACCACCACCCCGAGCTCGCAGGATCGATCCAACGCTCGAGCCGAGCCGACATCTCGAGCGGCGCCGCTCCCACCTCGAGGTCGATGCGCTGTGGGAGGTACTCGGGCCCACGGCTGACGTCGATCCGGTACGAGCCCTGGGCCAGAAGCAAGCTCTCCCCGTCGGCACAGTAGATCTGCGGCTGGAACCAAAGGTCGGGCGCACGGCGCCGGCCCGGTGGCGGGAAGACGCGGCCGAGCGCGTCGCGGACGACCAACGACGCCGTGACCGGCCGACCTTCACTGTCGTGGAGCTGCAGGGCCACGGGAGTGGCGGGCTCGCAGTCGAACTGACACAGCAGGCTTGGACTTGGCTTCGCCCCGTCTGCCGCCTCCCCGGTGGCGAACGCCAACGTCGCCGGGCGAGCGCCGGGGTCTCGGCTGTAGAGCAGAGCGATTCGGTACTCCAGCTTGGCGCCCGACAGCGTCGGGCGCAGCAGCGGCTCGTTCACCATCTGGAAGTCCAGCCAGCGATGGGCGACCTCGAACGGGCGGCTGCCGCGCACCGGGCGCGCCTCAGGGATGTCGGCCGCCAATGGACCGGTGTGCCCGATGTGGTTGATCACCTTGATCAGAAACGGCGTCCAGCCGCTCTGGCGCAAGATCCGCGCCGCCGGACCGGCGGTCAGGTCGAGACTCGAGGCGGAGCGCAGGTCGACGCAGGCCAGGCAGAGCGGGTCGAGCACCTCTTGGGCAGTGGCGAGCGCGGCGCCCGCGGCGCCCGCGGTGGCGGCGTCCATGGCTTGCGCGTCCGCCTCGGACAGCGGCCGGCCGAGATGCTCCAGTGCGTGGCGCAGAACCTCGAGATGTGCCCGCAGAGCAACCGCGTCGGTGTGGTCGACGGTCGCCATCGGCTGAGCGGGCAGGTGCGAAGATCCCACGAGCGCCAACGCCGCCAGGAGCGCAGTCGGGCGACGTGGCCGCGTTCGCGGTTTCGATGGCGGTCTCGCTTCGGGCATGACAAGTGCGGTTGCGGAACGGCTGCGCGACTCGCGGGCCGGTGGCCAGTAGCGTCGGCCCCCCATAAGATCCCGTCCACTCGCTCCTTGCTGTTGTCCGCGCGAACCTGTGATTTTTCCGACCCGCATGCACGTCGCCGTGGCCGGCGGCGTGCTCTGTTCCCTCCTGTTCCAGGCTTGCGACGACGCAACCTCGCCCTCCCCGGCGGCCAGGGCGCCGACTGAGGTCGACGCCAGGGGCGGTCGGCTGCGGCTCATCGACGCACTCGAGGTCGCCGAGATCGACAGCCCGCTGCTGGACACCCCGGCGACCGCCAGTCTCGAGGAGCTCACCGAGGCACCGCGGAAGGTGGTCTTGGCGGAGGGCTTCGAGAGGCCGAGCCGCGGCCGTCGCGGGTGGCCACGCCACCCCTGGGCCCGAGTCGAACGGACGGAGGGACAGGCGGCGTTCCGCGTGCAGAAGGAGCCGCTCGAGCTGAGGCGATACCTGCGCCAAGGCTACGGCTGGTTCCTACCGGTCCAGCCCGATGCGCACTACGTCCTGTCACGACGCGTGCGCACCGACATGCCTTTGTCGCTCGACTTCAGCGCCCTGGAGCTGCGCCGCCCCATCACGAAGATCGCCCAAAACGCCGGGAACCAGAACGCCGGCAACCAGAACGCCAAGCCCCGGGCCGCGCCGCGGCACGGCCTCAACGCGCATTGGCCGACCCCACCGGAGCCTGATGGCACCTGGCAAACCGGGTCGGTGTCGTTCCAGACCACGCCGTCGACGCGCTCCATCGCGCTGTTCCTTCGTCCAGTGCAGGCCGGCCCGGACTCCGCCGCGACAACGCACGACTTGTGGTTCGACGACGTGCGACTCGAGCAGGTCATGCCCAAACCGGAGCAGATGATCTCGCTGGTCAAGGCGCGGGCACTGGCTGATGGCGCCGATCCGACTTTGGGAATCGCCAAGCGTGGCCAGTTCCCACCAGTGGGCGATCCCGACAAAGCGACGCGGGAAGACCGGCACAACTACTCGCTCCGCGATGCGCTGTACGCGCCGCCGCCCACCGACCTGGTGTTCCCGCTACGGCTCGGCGAGAACCCCTCGCTGCGGTTTTCGGTCAGTCTGTCGCGCGAATCCGCGGCCGGCGAGGCCGCGCGTTTCGAAATCCTCGTGGACGGCGTGGAGCTGTGGGCGCGCGAGCTCGCCACCGGGCCCGGTCGCTGGCGTTGGTTCGACGAGCGCGTCGATCTCTCCAGCTACGCGGGCGAGTCGGTCCGGCTGACCCTGCGCACGCGGGCCACGCAAGGCCGCCCTCATCCCATGTGGGGCAACCCGACGATCGACACGCCGTTTGTCGGTTCGGGCCCCCGCAACGTGATCCTAATCGCTGTCGACACTCTGCGTGCCGACGCGCTGTCTTGCTACGGCCACGCCGAGCGCACATCGCCCAACATCGATGCCTTGGCAGCGGACGGAGTCCGGTTCGCGCAGGCCGTGGCCAACGCCAACTGGACCTGCCCATCGTTCGCTTCCATCTTCACCGGATTGGTGCCGTCCACCCACCGCGTGTTCAGCTCCGGGCCCAGCTCGCCGCTGCCGCGTGGCTTCCAAACGCTGGCAGAGCGTTTTCGCGCCGAGGACTGGGCGACGCACGCCATCGCCTACAAGGCACCGCTGTACCACGGCGGCTTCGACCAGGGGTTCGAAGTCTCCCTCAACGTGCCGCGGCGGCGGCCGCGGGCCTCCGAGAACCTCGCCGATGCTTTGCAGTGGCTCGAGAACAACGCGAGTCGACGCAACTTCCTGTTCCTGCACTTCGACGACCCGCACCAGCCGTTCACGCAGCCGCGGCCATTCGACCGGATGTTCGGCGGCGCTCCCGACCTGCACGGCGTCAAGTTGCCGCACTCCGTGCGACCGCAGCCCCAGCAGATGCTGCGATACCGCGACTTGATGCGCAGCCTGTACGAGGGCGAGGTCGCCTACGTCGACGCGCGGATCGGCGCGTTCCTCGACGAGCTCAAGCGGCGCGGCCTGTACGACGCCTCGGTGATCGCATTCGTCTCGGACCACGGGGAGGAGCTTTGGGACCACGGCTCGTTCGGCCACGGCGAGCGTCTGCTGTACGACGAGGTCGTGCGTGTCCCGTTGATTCTCAAGCCCGCCGTCGGCCCGTACGCGCGGGGCAAGACGGTGGACACGCAAGTGATGGCCTTCGACCTCATGCCGACCCTACTGGACCTGGCTGGCATCCCTTTCGAGGCCGACCTCGACGCCGAGTCCCTGTTGGACTCCCTCGGGTCGCAACCCCGGCCGGACCCTCCACCGCCCAGGATGGCGATCATCGAGTGCTCGCAGCCGGCGATCGCACTACGCGCGCCACCGTGGAAGTACATCCTGCGCCACACGTCCCTGCCGATCCGCGAGGAGCTGTTCGCCCTTGACGTCGACCCGGGTGAGCGCCAGAACGTCGCGGCGCGGCACCCCGAGCAGTTGCGGGAGCTGCGCCTGCGGGTGCTGGATTACATCATGCGACACCGGACCGGCCGCTACGTCGTCGCGGTCGGCGACCCAGCGGTCGCGAGTGAGACCAGCGTGGGCGGTCTGGCGTCGGCGCAGCCCCTGTTCGGAGCGTCGATCGAGCCGGCGGGCGACGGCACTTTGCGCTTTCGCGGCTGGCCAGGCGAGTCACTGATCGCGGTCGCGCAGATCGACACGGACGCCGCGCTGCGCATGGCAGGCGAGGGACCGCACCCCGAGACCCCTCGCCGCTACGAGCGAGGTGCGCTCGAGGAACTGGTGCGGGCGCGCCGGCCGGCGATCGCCATCTTCGATGGCCCCCCTCGGACCGTCGGAACGCCGAGCCCACAGCAGTCCGTGGACCTACGTCACCTGCGGGCCTTGGAGGCGCTGGGGTACGTGGGCGACCCGGCCGCGGTGCACCATCGGTGAGAGCGTTTGACTCTTGAAGTGACAAGCCCCGAAGGCGTTCGACGTGTCAGCCTCTCCCTTCAGTCACGACCCTCGCGCCCTTCGGTCAACCACCAGCGCTCGGCCGCCTTGATCGCCTCGGCCGCGGCAGCCGCCGACCGGTCCGGGTGGTAGCCGAAGTCGCGGCCGGCGAGGGCCACCAGCACCCGCGCCGCGGCGCGACGACGCGGCGCCACGCGGCTGCGCAAGCCGATCAACACCTCGGGCATCGCTGGCAGACCGCGGCGAATCAGAGCCGCGGCCACGCGGCGTACGTCCGCGGCGCCGGCGTTGTCGCCGAGCCGTGCAAGGTCAGCCGCCCCGGTGTAGACCGGCAGGACCTTGGCGAACGCGCGCCGCAAGAACAGCACTGCGAACGCCGTATCCACCGGGCTGCTCTCGCCCGGCAACGCCCCGGGCCGGATCTCTTTGAGTCCGCGCCAGGCGCCCGACGGCCGCTGCGCGGCGACCAGCATTTCGGCGCCGCGGCGGTACCAGTCGACGTCGCCGACCTCGGTGACGTCGGACAGGATCGCGGCGCGCTCGAGACCGTAGTGGAAGTAGTAGCAGCTCAGCACGTCGACGTTGCCGATCTCGTACCGATGCCGCGCCATCCACTCCCAGCCCCGGTCGACGGCTTCGTCGAGGCCCGGCACCGCGCCGTCGCCGAGCTGCTGCGCGCAGATCTCCAGCACCGCGATCCCAGCGACCGTCATCGACGCATATGGATGATGGCGGCGATGCTTCTCGGTGTACGGAAAGCCGCCCCCGCCCGCTTGTAGCTTTAGCACGGCTGCGGCGAGCTCCTGCCAAACCGACGGCTCCACCGTCTGGCCCAAGGCCACGGCGGCACGCAGCCCGAGCGCCGCGTATTGGCTGTTGCTCAGGTCCCAGCTCTCGTAGGGCTGGGCGTAGGTGAAGCCACCGCGCCGGCGCCGCTGCAGCAGGGCCCGGGTGTCGTGGGCGGCGAGCTCCTCCCATTGCGCCACGCCATCGACCTCGGCGAGCACCATCAGGCGCAGCGCTAGGTCATACGTGCCGGTCAGGCGGCTGCGCCACAGGCGCCGCAACCCGTGCGCCATCGAGGGGTCATCGGCGGGAACCCCGTCGTGCACGGCAGCGAGGCAAACCAACGCCAGCACCCCACCGCGCTGGAGGCGCAGATGCTCGAGCAAGGGCTCCCGGGCACGCTCCAGCGCGGTATCGACGCTCGTGCGCAGCGTCGCTGGGAGCTCGCCGGTGTGCTGCGCCGCCGCGGGCGGGGCGAGGGCCAGCCCACCCACCAGGGCGAGCCATCGGGTCGACGTTCGAACGGCCATGGCGTGCAAGTCCGAGTGTAGGGCCTTCGGGGCCTGGCGTGACGCCTGCGCGTACCACTCGCCCAGCTGCCCGCGCAATTGCTCGACCCAGGCGTCGCGCTCCGGCGCTGGCACGTCACACCAGACGCCGGCAGGCGCCTCGACCGCGCCGGAGTTCAAGACGCTCGCCCCGCCCAACGCGCACAGTATCAGCAGGCAGCCGGCGATGATCCTGGTTCGACGCACCAGATGGACGATCGTCCATCCGGCCGCAGACCCTGTTGGCAGACCCTATTTCGCCGCGTCGGCGCCAGCCGCCGTCGGTACCCGCTCCATCGCGCACCGGCTTCTACGGCCGAATCGTCGAGGGCACGGTGTCTCCAACCCCACCGCCGACGGCACGGTCGCGGCGGTGGGCCGCAACGACGACAACTACGAGTTCCCCATCGTCTACGGTGTGGATGCCTCGCCCTACCGCGTGTCGGTGCGGAGCATGCTGTACCACCCCGGCACCGCCGTCAACCTGTTCGGCGTCAGTTGCGCCGGACTCGGCATCTCGGTGGACAACCATGGGGCCCGCGACTTGCCTTACGCGGGCTCGCAGCACTTCGACGTGCGGCTGACAGGTTTGCCGAACTCGACCTCAGCGCTGTTCGTGAGCTGGCAGGATCGACGTGGGAGCCGGCCGGCTGAACCGACGCCCAGTTGAGGCGGAGCCAGGCCGACTCGCTAGCCGATGGTCACGTCCAAAGCCTCGGTGAGCCGGTCCAGGCACGACGGCCCCAGGCACCCGCCCTGCGCGGCGAACGTCAGGCCCACCAACGCGGCGGTGCTGGGAATTGGGATCATCACGGGCGCGCCGAAGGGACTAGATCCGCCGATCACGACCACCAGCGGGGGCTGCGGGTACAGGGTACATCCGGTGATCAGCGGGTAGCCGCAGACCAAAGGGTCGACAGGTACCGGCGTCCCTCCGGCCGCCCCGAGTACGGCAAACGAAGTCAGGACCACGCAACCGGGTTCCACGACGAACGTGGTCCCCGGCAGCGCCCGGCCGCTGTGCGAACCGACGGCCCCGGGGCAACCGGTGCCCGGCACGGGTGAGACCTGCGCGGCGGCCCAGCCGCCAAAGAAGACGACCGCCAGGACGCGCATCACTAGAGGCATGGCCATCTCCCTAGCGCTCCTCACCCGCGAGTTGCTCGAAGCGGCGGGCGAGCTCAGCCATGGCCGCGCCCTGCTCGACCACCAGCTCGCGCAACGCCTCGTCCTCCGCCTTCAGCTCTTTCGCGGCCTGCAGCAGGACGGCACCCAAGCCGCTGTCGTGGACGCCGCGGTGGCCTTCCGCATTCGGAGCTGCCACCACGACTTCGGGAAACACCGGCTCGAAGTCCTGGGCGAGGACGCCCAACCAAGACCTGCCCTCGGCGTCCGCGACCCCCTCGTTCCATTGAAACCGAACGGCTCGCACTCGATCCAGGCGCGGCAGCACTCCGGTGAGCGGCCGCACGTTGCGCTTGAGTCGCGCGTCCGACAGCTGCACGAAATTGGTTGCGCGAACCGTGCCAGCGACGTCGAGGGCGCACGTCGGCGCTTCCATGTTGACGCCGATATTGGCGCAGGCGTCCTCGGTCCCCGGATCGGGTTCGATCCACAGGTAGTACTCGCCATTGTCATGGTTGCGCAGCGCGAAACCACGGCTGCCCGGGACCTGACTCGCGTCGCTTCCCGGGATCAGCCGCCACTCGATCTGCATCGGGTTGATGGTCGTGGCGACCTGGTTGGACCAGCGAATCCACACATCCCCGTTCGGGTTCGTGCTGTCGAGCAACACGTTGGGGACTAGCCCCTGCACCTCGACGTGAACCGCTGGTTCGGCGATGTCTTCGGTGCCGAACCCGATCTGCCCCGCCGGGTTGACGAAGAAGCGCGAGCCGAGGGGAAACAGCTGCCCCGACTTGGGCTCGCTCGAGCCGACCAGCGCGGGGAAGGTGCCGAACAGCGGCGGGAGTGCGACTCCGGCGAACGCGGGGTTGGCAAAGTCGACGACCCCGAACGCGTACCTCGAAACGACTTGGGCGGTCCCTGAAGCGGGCACTACCGCCAAGGCCCACGCCGCCAGGATGAAGGGTTTATGCATGTTGGTTCCTCACAAGACGCCCCCATGGCGTCTGCCGCCGGCGCAAGCCGGCAGAGGAGAGGAACGGCGAACCGCGCGATCTGTCCGAAAAAGCCACCGCCTCACTCGTCGCGCTGAAGGGTCCGAGCAAGCCTGAAGCCCGCCTCTCCGCTTTGGTGTCCCGGACTGAGCCGCGCGCGCCACGCGGAACGGGCCGCGGCCGCCCCCGACGCGTAGCTCCCCCCGCGGATGATCTGCTCCTTCGTCTCGCCTCGCGCCTGCCGCAGCCCGTCGCCGGGCCGGGGGGTCAGCTCGCGAAAGGCGCGCCAGTCGTAGCGGTCCAGACACCACTCGGCCACGTTCCCCACCATGTCGTACAAACCAAACGGGTTAGGGCGTTGGCTGCCGACCGGCGCATGCACGACAAAGCCGTCCCGCCAACCCGGCTCGAGGCGCGCGTTGAGGAGGAAGCCTCGCGCCTCCTGTCCGCCGAGGTTGGCGAACCCGGCCAGAGAATCGAAACGATCGCCCGCAAAAAACACGTGCGAAGTACCGGCGCGGCACGCGTACTCCCACTGCGCCTCGGTTGGCAAAGAAGCGCAAAGACGCCGACCGAGCTCCTTCGCCTGGGGCCAGCTCACTTGCTCCACCGGATGAAGAGCCGTCACCACGCGCTCCGCGTACTCGTTCCCGGCGGGAAAGGCACTCGGGTTCCGTCCCATCAGACGCAGCCATTGTCCCTGCGTGACTTCGTGTTTCCCGATCAGAAACGCCTCGATCTCCACCACGCTGCCCGGGGCCTCATGCGGCTGCGCGTCGGGGTCGTAGTTGGGGGCGGTTTTGTCCCCACGCTGGGCGCCCTGCATGAAGGCGCTGCCAGGTACTAGCACGTAGACGATTCCCGGCGCGGCCTCGAGATCGAGTCTGCCGTCCTGCCGATGGGCAGGGATGGGAATCGCGGCTGGGTCCGGATCGGACGACAGGTCCACGGCCGATCGCAAGTCGTAGAACTCGGCGAGTTTCGTCACCGGGTTGATCCCGATGGGTACCAGTCCGGTTTGCGGGACGAGCGGCCCTGGGACGACTGCGGCTGGCTGCTTGGCGATCGAATTCCAACGCCGCTGGAACTCGGCCCCACGCTCGTAGGCATCGAGCCGTATCGCCCAGCGAAGCTGTTGTCCGACCACGTGGCTCAGCCCTCCGTCCCCCGTCAGAACTCTCTCTATCTCCACCGTCAGGTGCCGCAGCTCGGCACGCAGAACCGGCTGCTCCCCGTCTCTCAAGTCGGCGAGCTGCTTCTCCAGATCCTGTCCAAGTTCGATAAACGTGCCGATCCTGCCCGCAAACGCCTGTAGCGCCGCAATCCGACTCGGAACAGCCGGGAACGCCTGGTCACGCTGCGCGTGCGCCTCCGAGAGCGCCCTTTTCAGCTCCAGCTGTTGAAACATCTCCAGGTAGTGCTCAGCGCGGAGCATCTGCACAGTCGTAGAAATCCCACCTGCGACTATGGCAAGCGACACGAGGGCCACCGCGGTCGCCGCCCCCCGGCGACGCTGCACGAGCCTTCGCATCCAGTAACTCCACGACGGGCGCCTGGCGTCAATGGGCTCTCGCGCCAGGACACGGTGGATGTCCGCGGCCAGGGCCGCGGCCGAGTCGTAGCGCGCGTCGATCTTCCGATCCATGGCCTTGCGGACAACGTGCAGGAGATCGCCCCGCAACGCGCGCATCAGACCACGCAACGTCACGCCGCGGCGCGCGGCAGCCTCCTCCGCTGCCGGTCCCAACTGTCCCACCCGCAGACTGAGCGGCGGCGGATCTTCGTGGCGAAGCCGCCAAGCGACTTCGACCCAATCGGCTGGCCCTCGTTTGCTGGACGAGAAGGGCAACGCCGAAGTCAGCAACTCAAAAAGGACGACGCCCAGCGAGTAGACATCGGTTCGGGTGTCCACGCCCGCTTGCCCGGCCGCCTGCTCCGGAGAGACATAGTCACGCGTCCCGAGCTGGACGTGGCCCTCGGTGAGTTGCTGGGACGGCACGAGCTCACCGTGGATCGCTTTCACGAGACCGAAGTCCAAGACCTTCGGGACCGCCCGCCCGTCCTCCGAGGCGACAACGATATTGCTTGGCTTGAGGTCGCGGTGAGCCAGTCCCTTTTGATGGGCATGGTGCACCCCCAGACAGACCTGCCCGAACAGCTCCAGACGCTGCTCAAGCGACAGGTAGTTCTCGTCGCAGTACTGGGTCAGCGACAACCCATCGACCAACTCCATGGCAACGTAGGGCTCGCCGCCATCGGTGGTCCCGGCCTCGAAAACACGGCAAACGCTGCTGTGGGACATCGCCGCCAGCGCCCGGCGCTCCAGCTCAAACCGCGCGACCGCCTCCTTCGACGCGATCTCCTTCTTGATCACCTTGATCGCCACGAGCCGCTCCACCGGGCGGAGCTGCCGGGCGCGAAACACGTTGCCCATCCCCCCACTGCCCAGTAGCGCGAGGACCTCGTAGCCCTCGATGGTTGGTACTGCGGCGAGGGGTCCAAGGCGGATCGAGGCCCCGAGTGCCGCTGCGTTCTGCAGCAGGCGCTCGGCCAGAGGTCGTTCCTCCGCCCCGAGGCGTGCCATCTCCGATCCGATCTCTGCGCCGTGCCACGCCCGATCGAGCATGGCATCGATCGCGTCGATTGCGTCCCAGCCATCACTGCCACCCGTCGGCCGCACCATCACGCCCCCTCTCTCCCGTTCTCGGGTGCTTGCATCTCCGCAGCCAGCGTGGCCAGCGCTTCGAGCATCCTGTCCAGCACGGTGCTCTTCGCCAGGCCGACCTCTTGAGCAATCTCGCGGATCTTGTGCTCATGCAGAAACCGAAGATCCAGGATGCGCTGTTCCAGGGGAGGCAGTTCGCGCCATGCACGCGTCACCCGTCGCACCTCCTCGTCCCGGCTCAGCGCGGTTCGGACGGTGGTCTTACAGTCGGCGGCTTCCACCGACCCGTTGTGGGCGAGGCCCGACTCGAGGTGCGGTTGGTCGCGGCCTCGACGCTTGAGATGTCGGCCTCGGTCCGCGATGACGTTCTCGCCTAGCTTGCGAAGCCAGCCCCAAAAAGAGCCTGGACCCCGCGGCTCGAACTTCCGCAGCCCAGCCATCGCTAACAACAGGGTGTCCTGACAAAGGTCGTCAGCGTCGCAGTCCGACCGGCACACACCGATCCCCCGCACCTCCATCAGGCGCCGCAGCGGCACGCGGTAACGATCGACGAGAACCGTCGCGGCACCGCCGTCACCGCCCTGGAACCGCCGCACGAGCGCAAGGGTGTCCCCTCGTGCGCGCTTCTCGTGCTCTGGCTGGGGCTCTGGGTACTGCCATCCGGCGTGGGATGCACCGTCGCTCGAGCTATGCATGGATGCCTCGCTGATGCTTCTTCGAGGTCAGCGCAAGAAGCGGGCGAGCGACGCTGACGTGCGGAACGCCGCGCGCCTAGGCCGGCCCGACTCTCCAGGGCCACCTCCAATTCCTGAGTCCCCCCCAATCGGGACCTCGCCCCCTATCCTCTTGCGCTCGACAGGCGGATTGGGTGCCAAAAATCTGCGACCGCCGGGATAAAGCGAACCCGGCCAGGTCAGCCAGCCCCACACTCCTCAATGCCCAAGGGGGGGCAACCGACCGCCGAACAGGCCGCGCTGTGTTTGGCGGCGGCGGCGAGGACCCGGCCCGCGGCCGCGGCAACACCGCCGACGAGGTTGCGCGCGAGCGCCGCTGCAACAGCGCGAGCCACAACATCGCGGCCCGGCGTCGACACGCCAATCGACCGCCGGTCATCGCCGGCCCCCGTTCCCCCTATTGCACCGGGATCAGCAGGCCGTTGCTGGTCCCCAACCCCCAGCGGATTGCCGATCCATCGGCCTCCAGGGCACGGACGGTTCGACCGCTGACGAATACGCTGGGGGAGGAAACGCTGCCGGAGATGCCGCCCCCGTCACCCGCGCGTTGCGGGCGACCGGCGGATTCTCTGCAACAATCCACAGCCGGCGGGCAGGTTGAGGCAACGACCATGCCCGCCCAAGGAATCAGCCCACAAGTCCTTCTCGACCACGGACCGTTCGTCCGCGCCCTCGCGCTGAGCCTGATCGGCGACGAGCATGGCGCCGAGGACATCACCCAAGAGGCCTGGGCCGTCGCGCTCGAGCGGCGCGCGCCCCCGTCCGGAGCGGGCGCGTGGCTGGGTGGCGTGGCGCGCAACTTGTAGCGCCGTGCCGTCCGCGACCGCGCTCGCCGCCAAGCGCGGGAACACCGCGCGGCCGCGCCGGAGACGGTCCGCTCGACCGCCGAAGTCGTGGCCGCGGAAGAGACACGACGGGATGTCGTCGACGCGGTGCTGGGGCTCGACGAGCCGTACCGCACGGCGATCCTCCTGCGCTACTACGACGGCCTGCCGCCGCGTCGCATCGCCGACCGACTGGGCGTGCCAAGCGCGACGTTGCGCTCACACCTGCACCGCGGATTGCAGCAGCTGCGCGCGCGACTCGACCACAAACACGGTTCGCGCAGCGCCTGGGCGAGCGCGCTCCTCCCGATCGTTCGGGCACCCCACGCCGCGACTCCGCTCGCGCTGCTCGCCATGACCGCCAAGACCAAGAAGCTCACCGCCGCGCTCACCGCCATCGTCATCGTCGCCTGCACGGCCTGGGGCTGGGCCGTCACGCGGGACAGCGCCCCCGCACCGCGGGACAGCCGTTCCTCCTCGCCGAGGCAGACCGGAGTCGCGACGGAACGTGACGAGCCGCGCTCGCGGCGCGAGATCGCACCAGCGCCGACGGCGGAGCCCGGCCTCTATGTCGTCGCCGCCGAGGATCGCGCTCCGATCGCGGGCGCCCGCGTCGAGGCGTTCTTTGCCGATGGCAACACCTGGAGAGGCATCACGGACTCGGATGGGCGCGCGATGGCGGAGGGGTCGGGGCCGGCGACGGTGTGGGCCTCGGCGGACGGGCGGCCGCTAGCGCGGCTCGACACCGAGCTGGGCGACCAAGACGTCAAGCTCGCGTTGGCGCAGGCCGAGAGCGTCCAGCTGCGCTTCTTCGATCCCGGCGGACAGCTGGTGCCGGGCCCACTCGCGCGAGCCCGATTCGACGCTGCCGAGCTGCCACCACGAGCGCTACTGGTCGCCGATGGGCAACTCGCGGCGGGCGGCCTCGAACAACTGATGCGCCTGCGCTTCGGCGATGCCGGCCACTGGCGTCTGCCGATCACCCTGCTCTTCCGCGCCGACGGCGCCGTCCTGTCGCCCAGCCCGGGCCCAGGCCGATGGCGCCTGTACTTGGAGCGACCAGCGGCCGGCCCCTACCTCACCGATGCGTTCGAGCCAAACGGAGCGCCCGTCAAAGTGCCGCTCGTCGCCACGACCGCGCAGCGCCTGGTGCGGTTGCTCGACGAGGCAACGGGGATGCCGCTCGCCGGCCTGCAGGTCCGCGCCCAAGCCGCGTTCGGCGAACCGGAGGTCTACTTCGGCGGTTGCTGCCGGACCGTGCCCGCGCACGGCGAGATCCGGCTCCCCGTCGCGCGCCGGGGGGACACTCTGTTTCGCGGTGAATCAGGGTGGTGGGCCCAGAGTGACTCGCACGCGGTGCAGTTCCGGGTGCAGGACGAACCCGGACCCTTGGAAGTGCGGGTGCCGCGGCGCGGTGTGGTTACAGGAACGGCATACCGCCGCGACGGCGCCCTCGCTGTCGGCGACGACGTCCTGTGCGACCAGGACGGCCTGATCACACGCTCGCGCGTGAGGCCGGACGGCACGTACGAGCTCCGCGGGATCCGCGCCACCCGCAGCCGGCAGGTGATGGTGATTCTATTCGAGCGAGAGAGCGACGCGCTGGGTCACGCAGTGCAGGGCCAGCTCGCCCGCGAAGGCGTCACGCGTGTCAATCTCGGCAAGGCGGGCGCGGGGATGCGCATCACCGGGCGGGTGACCGCCGGGGGGACCGGCGTGCCCGGCATCCTCGTCGGCGCGCGCCAAGGGCCCGGGGGCAACAAGCAGAGCTGGGCAACGACGGCGGCGGACGGCAGCTTCGCGCTCGTCGGCGGCGTCGCTGGCGCGAGGCTCACACTCCTCCTCGGCGATCCCCGCGCGTCCGACGACTTCGCGTTGACATGCGACGAAACTCTGGCGGCGGGGGAGCACCGCGACATCGCCATCGATCTACCGACTGCGACGATTCGGGTCCTGGTCGTCGATGCCGAAACGCAGGCACCGATCGTCGGTGCGAAGGTCACAGCTCGCCCCGATCGCGCAGAGGCCGGTCGCAGTCGATTCCCGGGTTGGCGGTACCGTCCGGGGTGGGGTGCGATGAGCGGCGAGGGTGGCACGGCGGAGTTGCTGGGGCTGCTCGAGGGCGAGAGGCAGCGCGTGGATGTGCGAGCCACTGGGTATCGGCACCACAGCGCGCTCGTGCCGTTGCCCGCGCGCGGCGGGCCGGTGCGGGTCGAGCTGGAGCGGCGGCAATGAGGCGCGCCGCCACTCGCTCCTTCGACCACCTCGGTGACGGGGGCGCAGCTTGGAAACATTCCGCGGTGTACGTTCCCCGGCGCCCTCACCACCAAGGCATCTCATGATGCGTTCTCGCCCGAACCGGTTCTCTTCCCCTCCCGCCATCCGCCTGGCCACGCCGGCGTGGGCGGTGCTCGCCCTGATCGGCCTCACGCCCGTGCTGGACGCGCAGGTCCTTGTCGTCGACGCCGCCGGCGGTCCGGGGGCGCAGTTCACGGACCTGCCGGCGGCCGTGGCTGCCGCGCCCGCGGGCGCCACCCTGGTGGTGCGGCCCGGGCTCTACTCACAGTTCGTGCTCGCCGGCAAAGGCCTCACGATCCTCGGCGACGCCGGTGGCCCAGTGCGCGTGGCGCGCTTCGGCTTCGCGAGCGAGGTCCGCGACGTGCCCGCCGGGGCCACCGTGATCCTCCAAAACCTCACCTTCCAGGGCTTCTCGCTCTCGGCGTCCGGCCTATCGCTCGCCATCACCGACACGCGGGGCTCGGTCGTGCTCGACGACGTGCAGAATGAGCCGGGCACGGTGGCACCGTTCCGCCTCGGCATCGCCAACGCCGCCGACGTGCAGCTGCATCGCTGTCGCTTCACCGGCGCGCGAGAGCATCTTGGCATCGGCGCGCGGATCGACGCCTTCGATAGCTCGGTGCTGCTCAGTGACTCGACGATCACCGGGATCCGCGCGGCGCAGAGCCTCGCCTCGGGCGTCGACGGTGGCACCGGCTTGCGCGCGACCCGCAGCCGCGTGGTGCTGTGGCGATCCACGATCCGCGGCGGCGATGGCGGGCCGTGCTGCTTCCGTTCGGGGGCGTTGGCGTCGACCACGCAGGGTCGCGGCGGGATTGGCGCCGAGGTGCGCGACGGCGCGGAGCTCGCGGTGCTGCGCAGCACCGTGCGCGGCGGCGACGGCCGCGACGCCTTCGACTCGATCTTCGGCGGTCCGACGGTCGCCGCCAGCGCCGGCGGCGTCGGCCTGCAGGTGGGCGCGGGCAGTACCGCTCGCGTCGAGGGGCTGCCGCCGCTCGGCGGCAACGGCGGCGCCGGGGCGCCGGCGGGCCAGGGCCTCGTCACCATGGCGGGCGGCGCGGCCACGGTCGACTCCGACTCGTTCCCGCCCGCGGCCGAGCTGATCGGCACGCCTGCCGCGGGCCGCACCGTGACCTTCGACCTCGAGGCGCGTCCCGGCAGCCTCGGCGCGCTCCTGCTCAGCGCCCAGACGTCAGTCGCGCCGTTCGAGCCGCGCGCCCTCGGCTCGATCCTCTCTGGCATCGCTGCGGTCGTGCCCACGCCCCCGGTGCCGGCCACGGGGCGGCTCGGCATCAACGCCGTCGTGGTCGGACCGGTCGGCGCGCGGCTGTCGGCGCAGTTCGCCACGGTCGATCCTGCACCGGCGCGGCTGTGGCTGTCCAACCCATTTGTGGTGCTCATCGTCCCGTGAGCACGCGGCGGCGGCGCGGGGGCTGACATCGAACGATCACGGCCGCAAGATGGCCGGCGCTTGCTGCGCCGCTTCGATCCCGAGGGGGCAGAACGTCTGTTCCGCCGCTACCTGCGCACCCGCGAGCCCGCCGCGCTGAGCGGAGTGTTCGAGGCCATCGCTCCCGAACTGTTGCGAGTGGCACGGTCGCTGCTCGACAGCCCGGCGCAGGCCGAAGACGCGGTACAGACGACGTTCTTGGCCGTCATCCAGCGGCCGGAGCGCTTCGACGTCCGGCAGCGGCTCGTGCCGTGGCTGATGGGCATCCTCGCCAACGTGGTGCGAGAGGCGCGCACTGACGCACGGCGCCGGCCCGACCCCGAACGGCTAGTCGCGGTCACCACGGCACCGACCGATCCAGCGGCGGTCGCCATCGCTGAGGAACGACGGCGCCGGGTCCGCGGGGCGATGATGGAGCTGACGCCCGGCCACCGTGAGATCCTGCACCTGCACTTCGACCTAGGCCTGTCTGTGCGGGAGATCAGCGAGCACCTGCGGCGCCGGCCGAGCAGCGTGCGCGGCCGCATCGCGCGCGCCATGGACGCGCTGCGGCGGGTGTTGCCGCGCGGGTTGCCGGTGCTGGCGGCTGTCGACGGTGCCGCGGCCGCGGCAGAGGGCCGGGTCGCCCTCGCCATCGCACGGCGCGTCGCGACCCAGATGGCGGCATCGCCGGGCGCCGGCGTTCCGACCACAACCGCGGCCGCGGCCGCGACTCCGGCGCGGCGCGCCCCGCTCGGCCGGCGCGCCATCGGCGGCACCGCTGTCGGCCTCGCGACGCTGGCGGTCTGGACGATCTTCGCCGCGTTCGCCCGGAACGACTCCGGGGCGCGGCGCCCCAACCACCTCGCCACCGCCACGCCCGCGGCGTCGCCCCTCCTCTCCACCCCGCGAGGCACCCCCGAGCCGATGCCGCCAGCCGCAACGCGCCGGCCCGTTCCCACCGACACGGGCGAGTTGTTGGTGCGGGTGCGCGACGCCGAGGGTCGGCCGACACCGGGCATCGGCGTCGCTCTGGCGACGCGGCCGCGCGAACAACAGCCGACGGACGCCGCCGGCGAAGTCGTGTTCGCCAGCCTCTCGCCCGGCCCGGTGCGCGTGCTCGTCGACCGGCTGCCGCTGGCGGTGGACGCCACGGTCGCGGCCGGCAGCCGCACTCTGGCGCGGGCCGAAATCGGTGGACCACAAGTGCAGATCAGCGTGCGCAACCCCGCGGGTGAACCCGTGCCAGGGGCCCGGGTGCTGGGGGTCTCGGTGTTCGACGGCCTGGAGCGGCCGTTCGGTGCCACCGATGCGCACGGTCGCTTGGACCTGGCGCGCGTCACGCTCGGCTTCGACTGGATCGCCGAGGCGCCTGGCTGGTTCAGCCCTCGACCCGGGGCGGCGCGGGGGCTGGGACGCGCCCGGCATCCCGTGGCAATCGAGGTGAGGCCTTGGAGTGGCCGGCTGCATGGCCACCTGCGCGACGCGCGCGGCGAGCCGGTCATGCACGGCTTGCTGGCGCTGGCTGCGACGGCGGGCGCGAACGACAAGAACCGCACGCCCCTGCTGGTGCGCGCCGCAGCGGACGGCCGCTTCGCCACCTCTTGCGCGCCGCCGGGCTCCGCTTGGTTTGTGGCCGTCGACCCCACCGCGCCCAGCCGCGGCATCGCGTTCGGGCGCCGCGCCCTGACGCCCGACGCGACATCTTCTTGGCAGCTGCGCCTCGCCGGCGCGACGCTCGCGGGCCGGGTCACCGACACAGCCGGGCAGCCAGTGCCGGGGGCGTCCGTGACTTGGGAGATCGCGGCGCCGCATCCGCCCGAGCTCGACCGCTGGCTGCGACGCAGCTCCATCACCGGACCGGACGGTCGCTATCAGCTCGACGCCCTGCCCGGCGGCGCCGGCCGCGCGCGCATCACGCGCGGCGCCGCCGCGGTGGCAACTCGCATCGAGCTCGGCGCCGACGCCACCGAGTGGTCGCCCAGGATCGACCTGGCCTCGACTCTCCGCCTCCGACTCGTGGACGCCGAAGGTCGCCCGCTGCCACGCTGCCGCCTGCGGATTTGGCGCACGCCCCGCGAGCCGCTGTCACGCGAAGTGACCGATGAAGCCGGCCGCGCCGAGATCGTGGGCCTGCCGGATCACGCGTTGCTGATCACCGGCTATCCGGCGCGCAGTGGGCCGCACTTCTTGCCGCCGTTGGTCGCCCGCGTGCGGCCAGGACCCAACGAGATCGAGCTGCAGCTGGAGGAGCAGGCGCCGAACTCGTGCTCGGTGCACTTCCGCGCGCTGTATCCCTCCGGTCTGCCGGCGACCGCGGCCGAGCTGGCGCTGCAGCGGGTCGGGCATCCAGCGTTCTGGACCCTGCACCAAAACGCCGCCTACGAGCGCCAGCGCTCGGATCTGTTCCAGCCGGGGCGGTATCGGCTGCGCCTGCGCGCCGGCCCGCGGCACGTGCCGCGATTTCTGGGTCCACGGCAGCTTGCTCCGCACGAGGTCTGGGATCTGGGCGACGTCGTATTCCCGGCGACCGGCGCCGTGGTTCTCGCAGTCGAAGCGCCGGCGGCCGGCGGCGAGCCCGTCGTGGAGTGGTGCGTGGAGCGACCGGACGGACGCCTGTGGCCGCTGCCCGGCGGCGCCGAGCCACACCACCTGCTGCCCGGAACCCACACCGTGTGGATGAACGGACCGACCGTGCTCCCGCAGCGGCTGCGGGTCGCCGTGCGGGAAGGCGAGACCGCTCGGCCGGGCGCGGTGATCCAGCCGGCGTCCCCCACGGAACTGGTGGTGCGCGTCCCGCACGCCGGCCCACGCACGCTGCACGGCGATCTGACCGTGCGGCGGAGCGACGGCGCGATCGTGCTACGCCGCGCGTTCCGCGCCGACCTCAGTGGCGCGGCAACCGAGCTCTCCCTCACCCAAGGGCTGCCGCCCGGCGTGTTCGAGTGCCGGATCCGAGCCGACGACGCGTTCGAGCGCGCGGGCCTGGTCGGCGAGGCGCGCGTGTCGGTGGGACCGAACCTGGCGCCCGGGTTGGTCGTGCTTCACTGAAGATCCCCGCCGCGTCAGCAACCCCACCAGCAGCCGAACGCGTACCCCGCGACGAACGCGGCACAACCCGCACACACGACGCAGGACACGTGCGGCGGCGTCATGCACTTGACGCAGGCGGCCTTACAACCCGCCGACAGACCCGACACGGTGCCGGCCGCGATGAGCGCGCCGAAGCAAATCCCCACGCATTGCTGGTACGGCGTGACCGTTCCGGATAGAGCCACGCCACCGATCCGCCCTGAGGCAGCGAGGTTGAGGTTGACCTGGGTGCCGAGGCTCGGCCCCATCAGCAGGCGTACCGTCTCACCGCCGGACGGCTGAGGCACGATCTGCATGATCTCGGCGCCCTCTCGGAAACCCCGACCATCGGTGCCCGCGGTGTAGAAGTAGAACGAGCTCGTGCCCGACGGGCCGGCGACCGGCACCAGGGCGAAGCGCGCGTCGGGGGGCACCGGACCGCCGAGGTCGCCCTCGTAGATCAGCTCGAGACCCTGCTGGAACGACATCTGCCCCAGCCCCTGGCCGGCGAGCGCCCCCTGGTATTGCGCGGTCTCGGGGCTGTTCATCACCTGCTGCAGGAAGGGCCCCTGCAGAGGCACACTATGGACGAGAAACGACGGCGGCTGATCCGGCGGCTCGGTGCCGAGATCCAGCAAGGTGGCGTTGCTGAACACCGCGCCGAACGGGTTCACTGGATCGAGGATCGCAGCCTGGGTCGCGAGGATCTGGCCGGCGAGCGCCGGATCGGGCGGGATCAGCAGCGGTTGGGCAGCGTGGCCGAGCGGGTCGGTGAACAACGGCAGCCCCACCACCATGGTCAGGGGGTCGAGGTAGAGCGGGTTGGCGCCGGGCAACGTGAGCGGCTGGAAGCTCTCGAACAACGACGCCGCGAACAGCGACGCGCCGGGCGCCCCGGGTGGACCCTGCTCGACGATGAGCGCGGTCGGCTGACCCAGCACCGGCGGATCGGCGAAATAGCGCATGGGCTCCGGCGAGGCGCCAGTCGCGCCCTGGCCGAGCGTGTGCGCCCCTGCCAAGGCGCTCTGGGCGGCGCCGACCGACGCAAGCAGACACGCGGCCAACGCGATCGCGGACGGACGGGGCAAATTGGTGCAAAGGGACATCGGCATCTCCTGAGAGCTGGGTTGCGGGGGAAGGGCGCGCCGCTGACTGCCGCGCACATCCACTGCAGAACCCTCCGGCCGCGATTCCGGACGCCGATTCTGGCGATTCCCAGCCACCCCGAGCCCGGCGGTTTTGGTCGCGGCTCGGTACAGCCGCTATTGGGCCGTTTGGTCGATCAGGAACAGCCGCTGACCGATGGTCCGCTTGCTGTCGATCGAGAAGGCCGTGACGCGCACCGCGGCGACCTCCTGGACCGGGGTCGTCGGCATCATGGGATCGACCAAACTGCTGATGTCGATGCTCCAAACGTCGGTCGGATTGGTGAACGTGAACCGAGCCTCGGGACCGGTGGCGCTACCGACGCGCAGAACGCGGGCCGTGGCCCCCTCGCTCACACGAAGCTCGGCGTCCACGTTGGTGATGTCGGCGAAGGGCACTTCCGGCAGTAGGTCGTCGCGCACGCCTGCGTTGACGGACACACACACGGTGTCGCCGTTGCGCTGGACCTGAAGGCCGTCCAGAGCCGGCGCGATGATGTCGAGGTAGGGCAGCCGGGCGAAGTCGAAGTTGACCGGCCGCGTCACCGTCACCAGAAGGTTGCCGGAGATCGGATCGAAGCCGTCGCAAGTGATCTGCACGCCCGAGACGGGATCGGTCCAGCTGGCGCCGGGCAGAAGCGTCGGCTCCCAGCCGGGGAACCGCGCGCCGCCGGCAATCACCGGGCCCCGGTTGAGCTCGACGAGGCGCGTGGTGGCGCGGATGTTGTTGGGTGACACGATGGCCACGCTCGCGCCACCGCTCATCTGCGGCTCGTTGTCGCGCCAGTACACCATCAGCGAGTAGGCGACGTTCGGCAGCTCCTCGCGTGGAATCTCGACCGCGAGGACTCCACTCGACTGGGAGATCCCCGAGATGGCGTGCTGTTCGGTCCCTTGGTCAGTGTCGCGGACGATCGAGTTGGCGTCGATCCACCAGTGGAGCCGCTTGACCATCGGGTTGGCGTGGATCACGAGCGGGTCGGCGAACACCGGCGCCGGCGGCGAGAGCGGCCAGAGCGACTCGTCAAAGCGCCACTGCCTCGGCCCCATGCCACCCATGAAGTCATAGATGTCGCCGTAGTTGAGCCGACGGGCCGCGGGCTCGCGGTGCAGGTTGGCGTGGCCGAGCCCGTACTTGTGGCCGATCTCGTGGAACACGCCGGCCGCGGCCTCGCGCATCGGGTCGGCGCTGCTCGGGTCGGGCTCGAAGTTTTGCGGGTACGTGATGTAGCCAGCCGCGTTGCTCGGTCCGGCCGGGCTCATCGGGTCCTGGGGTCGGAAAATGATCACGTGATCGCACTGATCGATGGGGACCGCCGGATACTGCTGGTCGAAGGCCCGCAGGATCGTCAGAAGATGCGCCGCGCCGGCCATCGGCAACGGCGCCGGCGGGTAGACGTTGAAGTACGGCAACGAACCGTTCTGGATGAAGTCGATCTCGTAGCCGGCAGGGCTGTACGCGTTGTTCTTCGCAAGCTGGTCGACGTAGGTGATGAGCTGGTTGGCCTCGGCCTGGTCTGGCCACGTGGTGGTCACGCTCTCGTATTGCACGCGGATGATGAGCGCGGATTCGGCCACCTGGCGCGGCGCCAGGTTGGCGTTGCCCAGAGGGAACGCGGGTGTGTGCGGTGGGCACTGGGCCAGAGCCGTCCCGGACCAGCAGAGCAGTACGGCGAGCAGGGGAACCAAGCGCATCGAGCAACTCCTTCAAGGAAGCGGAGGGGCCGACGCGCGCAGAGTGCGGACGGCGGCCGATGCGGTTCGTTCCGGGAGCGGCAAGCGTCCCAAGCTTTCTGTGACTCTTGACGCTTTGGACCATCTGGGGCCCGAGCCAGCGCCGAGCCGCTACTCGTTGGCCAGGGGGTCCATGGAGCGAAACGCGTTGCGGAGCTGCTCGTTCGTCAGGCGATCCAGCTGTGGCAGCAGCGGTCGCTCACGCTCCAAGCCCTCGATCTCGGCACGGTGCTTCGACATCCACTCGACCAGCCCCTCCATCACTTTGAGGTTGGCGCGGCCGTGCGGCGAGTCGCTCCCGATGTTCGCGGAGAGAATGCCGCCCAGGGACAACCGTGGCTCGGGAGCAAAGGCGACTTCGGACAGCTTGGCGGTGAACTCCTTCTGCCATCCAGGCGCGGACCGGCCCGGCCCTGCGTTGTCGATCGCATGACGTCCCTCGTGGGCGAAGATCGAGCTCTCCTGGATCGCCCGCTGCAGCTCAGCGATGAAGGCGGCCCGCAGCCCGTCGCCTTCGAGGCCTTGCTCGCGCAGGCGCGACAGCAGGGCCTCGAGGCCCTGGCGCCGCATCCGCAGACGCAAACCGGGGAGGTACGCATGGCGGTCCTTCGCCGCGCGCGACCAATCGAGCTCGCTTTCGCGGGCGAGTTCCTGCTCGAACGGTCCCCGCTCGCTCGGGGCATGCATCTGCCGCCAGGTCCGCAGCGGCCCATCGGCATAGGCCGGCCGCACCTGGATGATGGTCTCGGCGGTGGCCCAACCACCGTGCTGGCCGCCGTCCTCCCACGCCCAGCTCTGGAAACCGTTGGAGACGATCGTGTCGAGGGAGATGAAGCGTACGTCGGCGCGCTTGCCATACTGCTCGACGGTGCGCCGGTCGTCGATGGCGCGGTGCCCCATGTGCAGGTCGTAGTAGCCCGCGGTCATGCCGAAGTTGATCATCGCGCGAAACCGCTCGTCGGCGAGTTCGCTCAGCCGCTCCAACCGGGCATCGGCGTCGCCGCTGCTCTCGACGCCGAGCGCTTCGAAGAAGGCCGCGCTGCGCTCGGCCAAGGCCTCGCGGTAGCGCGTCTTGTCGCCGCGGCCCAGGGCCGTCAGGCGGTAGTAGTCCTCCGTCATAACCTCGAAGTCACGCAGCAGCGCGGCGTAGGCGAGGACCTCGCGGACCCTAGGCTGCTGCCGGAGCGCCGTTGGAGCGGCGGGAGCGAGTGCCGCCAACGCCGCCGCCTCAAAGAAGAGCGACTCGGCCAAGGCTTCGATCTGCGCCGTGCGTTGGGCCTCGCCGCCGTCGCTCGGGTCCCCGCACGCGGCCGCCAGCCGCTCGCCGGCACCGATGACGGTGTTCGGCGCCGCCAGGCCCGGGGCGACCTGGTAGTAGGAGCGCCACGCGGTGAGCACGGACGGCCACTCCTCGAGCAGGACCCCAGCGCGCAGCAGCAAGCGCGACGGTCCGAGCTCACCCGGCTCGGCGCGGACGTCGTCGAGCAGCTCTTGCCACACCGCGCGGAGTGCCTCGTCGACACCGGCGCCACCCGCCCGACGCGCGCGCACCGCTCGCTCCACGACGGCCCGAGCCGAGGCCCGTCGCGCCGCGCGCCGCGCGCCGGCCACCGACGCGATCGCCCGCGCCTGGTCCGCCGCGGCTACCGCTGCGTCGGGTGTACCCACCTCGAGCTCGAGCCGGCAAAGCGCGAGCCAGGCGCGCGTCGCCTCTGTGCCGATGGCGGCGGCGCGCAGCCGCTCCCGGGCACCCTCCACGTCTCGGTCGTACTTCCACTGCAGGACCGCCAACCGGCGCTCAAACCGCCCGCGCTCCTTGGCCGTCGCCTGCACGGCGGCCGCTTGGTCCAACAACCGACGCTCCGCCGCGATGTCGTGGGCCGCGTCGGCCTGCTTGATCCGGGCCCACAGGATGGCGGCCTCGTCCTCGCTGCCCAGGGCGAGATAGCCGGCGACCAGGAGACCAACCACGGGCAAGATCGCGGCGCGCATCACGCCACCCCCGCCGCGGCAGGCTGCCAACCCTCGTCGCGCGCCATCGCCTCGAGCTCGGTGCGCTCGAGCAGGTAGCGAAGCTCCAAGACGCGCGTGGACTCCCGGGCCGCCGTATCGAGCTCCGCCCAGACGCGCGGTGGACACAGCACGGGAGCCCGGCCTCTTGCGGCGGCAAGAGCGCGCGCCGGGTTGCGATCGATCCACGGTTCAATGCGAATCGCGCCACCGAGCAGTCCAACGAGGTCCGCGATGACCGCCTCGGCGGTCGCCGCATCGCGTTCGAGCACGATCGCGCGACGCTTACCGGCGAGCGCCTCACGCAACCGAGGATCGGGGTGAATGGTGAGGAAGCGGACTTCGCCCAGGCGCCGCGGCCAACGGACGCGGACGTCGTTGTAGTGGAAGTAGGTCGAGACGACCGTGCCCGGTGGCGGCTCGGCGTCGGCGAGGGGCCACGATCGCGCGTCGACGTGAAACCACGCCGCGATCTCCGCCGCGTGGGCGTCGGCTTGCCAAGCGCTGCACTCGACGACCCATATTGGCGGCGCCCGATCCGTGGCGAAACCCTCGCGCTCGCCAAGCGCGGCCGCGAGACCCGTCGGACTTAGGCCAAAGCGTTCGCGCGCCTCTTGAGCGCAACGCGCCACGAACGCGTCGAGCGCGTCGCGGCGCCCGCGCCTGGTGCGCGCGGCATCGGTCGCGACCCGCGTGCCTTGGCGCCCGCGCCCGGCCTCGACCAAGCCGCCGCGCGACAGCGCCGCGTACGCGTGGCGGACCGTGTGCAGGTTGACGTGCCAGGTCTTGGCAGCCTGGCGCAGCGGCAGCAAGGCCGCACCCGGAGCCAACTCGCCGCGCTCGATCTGGCCGCGAATCAGCTCGGCGATCTGGTGGTAGAGCGGGATGGGACTGCTGGGGTCGATCTGTGGGTGCTGCACAATGACCTAGTGTTAGCGATCTATAGAACATTAAGCCAGCCCCCCTCACCCGCTGCGGCGCGCCCGCCGATCGACCGGGGATCGACCGGGGATCGTTGCCCAACGGCAGACGGACGACAGCGCGTCGCCGCGGTTTTGGGAACTTGCCGCAACTCGCCGGCCACTCGCAACACGAACGCGCGTCTCCAAACCCGTTTTCGAACCTCTCCTTCACGGATTGCCGATGTTTCGCAGCACTCTCTGTCTTCTCCTCTTGGGCACCACTGCAACTGGGCAGCAGTTCCAGTCGGAGCTCCCCGTCATCTTCGAGCCCGGCGTGTCGATCCCGTTTGGTTTCGGCGACATCGTCGTGGCCGACTTGGACAACGATCTCGATCCCGACCTCCTGCCCGACGCCTACCCCGGCTTGCTCGTGAACGGACCCTTCGCCGGCAATCTGACGACCCCTTCACTGCCGACGAGCGTCCTCACCGCGACTCGGTTCCTGCCTGGCACGACCACGGATCGCGTCGATTCTTCGTTCGCCAACCCCGCGGGAGTGTCGTTCAGCCTGAGTGTCCGTGCCACAGGTGACATCGACAACGATGGCGACGCGGACGTCGTGGTCGGTGGCGTCGGGATCGGCGCCAGCTCGAACCTCATCCGACCGTTGATCCTAGAGAACCTGGTCGACCTAGGTGTGGCCACCACACTTCGCTTTGGCCCGGCCCTCAACGGTGATGAGGTGAACACGGTACCCGGCAACGTCATCTTTGCGGTCCACCTCGCGGACCTGGACGGCGACGGCTTTCTCGATGCGCTGATCGGCTCGCTCGGTGGCTTGACGGTGTTTCAGAACCTGCCCTCGGCGTCGGGCCGGCAGCTCGTCGACGTCACCGCTGGATTTGGTCTCGGCTTCGTTCGCGTCAACGACATTGACACGGCCGACTTCGATGGCGACGGCGACCTCGATATTGCGGTGGCCCTCCACGGCATGGGGAGCCAGGTGGTGATCAACAACGGTGGGTTTGCCGTGCCGTTCACGCCCGGCCCCACCTTCGGTGCAACGGCGGGCAGCGTGCATACCCGTGTGCTCATGGCCGACCTGAACGGGCTGGGCACCCTCGACGTCGTGACGGTGCAGAACCCGCTCGTGGCGCTCACGACCTTGGATTTCTTGTTTCTCGATCCGCCGGCACTTGGCGCAGCGCCCCCGGGCGCCGCTCTTCCCTACGCCGCTGGTGCCGGGACCGTCGCCACCGACGTCGAGAGCGGCGACATGGACGGAGATGGCGATATCGACGTAGTCGTCGGCCGCACCAACAGCGTCGGCGTGCCGAATCGTCCTGCCGTCGTGTTCTTGAATGACGGCTTCGGCGGCCTCACGGACGGTGTGGCGCGCTTTGGCCCGTCCGGGGGCGATGCGTCTGGGATCGAGCTGTTGGACATCGACAACGACGCCGACCTCGACATCCTGGTGGTTGGCAGTACCAGGATCTTCCGCAATCACCAAGCACACTTGGCAACGGCGGTCGTGACCATTCCGGGGACCGGCGGCGTCACCGCCCAGTGGGACATCACCACGACGATCTCGTGCGAAGAAGGCTACGCACTGCCGGGCGTCGCCGGTCTGTTGGCCACGTTTGATTCCGTGACGTTCGCACCCACGCCCCTGTTCGCCATCGCGCCGATCGTTCCCACCGGCTGGAGCTCGATCGCGACCGTCGTCGTGCCCGGCGGCCCGGCGCCTGGCAACGGCACCGTCGCTGTCTTCAACACCATCGTCAACCCGACACCGTCCATGGCGGGCCTCACGCTGAGCAGCGTCGCAGTCTGCTTGTCGGGAACCACGGGACTGCTGCAGCTGACCAACGTCACACAAGCGTTGCTGCCGTAGGCAGAGTCGGCGCGTGGGTGGAAGGGCCCTCGGCTCGCGGGCGTCTGGCGCCGTGGGCGCCGCCGGTCGCCGCTCCTCAGAAGATCACTGGATTTGAGTTGGCAGGGCGGGCGCTCCCGGGTCTCTATCCTGTCATGCGTTTCTCTCGTACCGTTCTTCTCGCAAGCTTGCTGGGCATGGGTTGCAGCGAAGCGCCCACGAACCCGTCAGACAGCGGCGCGGCGGCGCCGACTTCAGCCGCAGGAGCCGCCGCGATTGAGACGCTGCGGACCTCGATCGCCGAGCTCGCCGGCCGGTCCGAGCACGATGCCTCAGCCGTCAAGGTCCAGCACTTGCTCGTTTCGTTCGCTGGTGCTGGGACGAGAGCCACCCGCTCCAAGGCAGAGGCCGAGACGCTGACCGCCGACTTGCTGCAACGCATCGGTCAAGGCGAGGACTTCGCCACACTGATCGCCGAGCACACCGACGACTCGCCGCCCGGCATCTACGAGATGACGACAGCCTCGCGCCGGGGCATGGTGCAGGCCTTCGGTGATGCCGGTTGGCGGCTCAGCGTCGGCGAGACCGGCGTCGCTGGCCACCACCCATCGGCCAGCCCATACGGCTGGCACATCATCAAGCGACTCGAGTGACGGCGCTTTGAGCGAGTGGCTCGAGAGGAGTCACTCGCCAGACTTCGGCTCGAGGGCTTTCACACGGCGCTCGAGCGCCTCAAATCGCTTCTCGATTTCTTCCTGGTCGATCCCCGCTGCGTGCACGCCGCGCCCCGTCTCGACTTCGGGACCGACGTCGGTCTGCCGGAGCAGCTCGATGGCGCTTGCCACCCTCGGTGCGAGTCCCAAGAGCACGATAGATCGCGCAGCCGCGCCGACAGTCAGTATCGGGGGCTGACCAGCCCCGGCCGCGAAGAACGGCCGCAGCTGGTTGGTCGCCGCCGTGGGGTTGATGTGGGTCAGCGGCACGTGCGTCAGCACCGGCACGTACGTCGAGCGACGCGCCATCACCTCGTCGGGAGACAAAGACTCGTAGCATTCGTTGAGCTTGGGGCTCAGCGACCCCCTCATGTGGATCCACTGATACACCCCCCGCTCGGCATCCAAAGGCAGCATCGCGATGCCCTTGGCGAAGGCGAGCTCGCTCACCAATGCCTCACAGCCTCGCCGATCGAGAACGAGCCGGTTCTGCAGGCGCACCTCCAAGTGGCCGGCGTGGCCCAGGTCGTCCTCTGAGTAGAGGTGATTGCGGCCGAGGAACTCCGCCGCCCGATCGATGAGCCGGGGCAGGTTGTGCTCACCCGCCTCCAGCAAGAACTCGCCGACCGCGGTGCCCGCGCCAGCGGCGGCCGAGGGGCAAGGGGCGGCGACGGCGAACAGGCCGCTGGCGAGCGCGACAGAAGTGAAGCGAAGCATGTCGTTCCTCGTGTAGCTGGGTTTTCGCCGGCCTTGGACCCCGCCCGCGCGCCGTTCTTCCCGCCGCTTGCTCGCGATCCTGACCAGAAGCTCGCCGGCACCACTGGTCCCGGCCGGCGGCCGGCCGAGACGTGCAGTCGAGGCGACCCCAGAAGATGATGGCGCCGTGCTTGATCGACTCACCCCCTACCTCGGTACCTACCGCACCACCGTCAGTGAGCCCGGCGAAGGAGTCTGCCCGACGGGCGTCGCGACTCGCTTTCACGAGGAACTGACCCTGGAGCGAGTCGATGACTGGATTCGCTATCGCCAGCACGCCGTAGACCTGGCGACCGGCAAGGTGCTACACGACGAGGCGGGCGCCATCCGCGCGGCCCCCGGCGGCGGTTTCGAGGTGGCGTTGGCGATGAACTCGGGCCGGCTTGAGCACGGCCGCGTGACCTGGGAGGACGCCGGGCCTCCGACCCTTCGCACCGACAGCGTCGACTTCTATCACGACCGGTTGGGCGTGCTCGGGACGCGACGGTGGTTCCGATTCGCCGCGGACCGCTGCGACAAAGAACTGTGGCTGGCGGCGACCGCGTGGCCCGAGCTCCGCCGGCACATGTGGGCCCACCTGCACCGGATCGGCCAGGCATCGCCCAGCCAATAGGACCGTACGGTGCCGCGACAAAATGCGCCGCATTCGCCGGCCCGCGCAACGGCAACGCAGAGGAAGCCAAGAGACGGGAGGATTCTCGTCCCAGAATGGAGCCGGCTGGTCATGCCGGGATGTCGGGCCCAAGCCCGACCGCGATTCGGGGACACCGATGTGTTCACCCAAGCCGCCACGATCGACCCCATCGGCCTCACCGTCTCCAACGGTGTCGTGTCGAACATCCCAGGCCTCCCGCAGCCCGGCCCTACGCTTGGGTGCGCGCCACCGGCAGCGCGCAGGCGCCCCGGTTGGGTGCTCCACGGTGCGGCGATCGTCACCGAAATCCGTCGATCGCCGGCGCCGCGTCCTCAATCCAGCCGGGCGGCGCCGCGCTCCGCGGCAGGGTCACGCGTCCACGGTGATCTGCAACCCCTGCGACGCGACGAGCCCGCTAGGCGCACAGGCGTGCGTCAACGGGAAGAACAGCTGGGCGTAATAGCTCGCACCCGAGAGCAACGGATCATTGGGAATGGCGAACGGAATCACCGCGGTCCCCGAGGCGTCTGAGTTGGCCGGGAGCGAAGCGTAGTTCGACACGAGAAGCGTCGTGCCGATGAACGGCAACGACGTTTGGGCTGACCCCAGGAGCATGAACCCAGTGGTCGACAACGGCGCGCCCGTGCCCACGAAGGCGAACTCCGCGTTGCCCAGGTCCGCGGTTGAGTTCGCTGTCAGGCTGACCGGGGCGCAGGCGGCAGGCGTCGACGTCCCGTATCGGACCATCCCCTCGTCGCCGTCCAGCGTGCCGTCGAGATCGCGGTCCAGCGCCATGCGTAGCCCCGATCCCCACGGCACGCCGATGAACGTCAGGTTGGCCTGCCCCAGCGAGAACAGCAGTTGTAGGTCAGCGAGCGTCAGGGTTTGCGAGCTGACCTTGTTGGCGACGAAGTGCTGCGCGGTCGGTGCGTACAGCAGCCCGGCTTGCAGCCCGGCGAGCTGGCCCGTCGCGATCAAGTCGATGCGCTTGGCGGCCGCTTCGCCGAACATCAAGGAGAGGAAGTTGGCGGCTGCCGGGCCGGCGTAGTTGCCCGGAGTCAACGTCATCGAGTGGCCGACAGCCGGCGGGGTCCCCGTGGGGAAGGCGAGAACGAAGTCTCTCAAGGCGGCTTGGTCCGCGGGGGGGATGTTGGAGAAGAAGCGCTGCAAGAACTGCATCGGGTGGTCGACCTCGCCGGAGTGCAGCATGCCGAACCCCGATGTGCGCTGGCCGTTCACCAGCGTCCGGCCCTGCTTCTTGTAGATGTTGCGCAGCTGCGCGACTTTCATCGGCTGGTTGGCGCCGGTAAGCGTACTGATGATCTGCCCGCTGGTGCCACCCTTGCCGATGTCGTGGCAGGAGGCGCAGCTGGGCTGCATCGTCGTGAACACGGCCTTGCCGGCCGCGGCGCCGGGTGGGAGCGTGTCGTTGATGTTTCGGTTGGGGTTGGGCGCGAACTCGACCGAGCTCATGAACTGGGTGAGCAACGCGAGGTCTGGAGTGTTCAGTTGCGTTCCGCCCAGGAGGTTCTGAAACGCGATGTTGAATTGCCCCAGCGTGGGCCGGTCGCCCCGCCAGTGAAACGGCTGGGTACCCCCCAGTCCGCGCAAGGTCTGCGTCACCATGGGGCCCTTCATGGGGTGAAGCTGCGCCAGCGTCATCAAGTCGGCGAGCCACACGTTGACGAAGCCACCCAGCGGATCGCCCAAGTCCCACGCCAACCCATCCGTGTCACCATCGATGTGGCAGGAGGCGCACGACATGGTGCCGTTGCCGGAGAGACGGGCGTCATAGAGAAACCCACGACCTGCCTTGATCCCTGGCAACGTCGGGTCGTGAGCAAGCGGAAGCTCGATTCCGCCGGTCGGTGTCACGTGCGTGTTGATCACGCGGATCGATGAGTTGAGCTTGTTGAGCACGTAGAGGCGTGCCTGCGTGGGGTGGTGAGCCAACCCGCGCGAGCCACGCTTGTTCGCGGGGTCGACCGTCGTCGCCGGGCCGACGTCCACCCGAGCGGTGATGTTGCCCTGCAAATCCATGACGCCGATCCGGTCACTGCCGAAGGCCGCAACGTAGAGCGTCGTACCCGAGGGGTCGAAGACCACGCTGGTTGGCTGCGAGAGCGCGGTGGCGACGGTGGGGTTGGCGTCGATGGGAAACGGCGTAATCGTCGGTCCACCGCGTTGAATCTGGGTCACTCGGCTCTGAATCGCCTTGCCTTTGAGATGGGGCTCCCAGGTCAACGTGTTTTGCGCGTCCGTGTTAGCCACCCACAGGTCTTTGGTCACGGGGTGGACGGCGAGATCAAAGAGCGTCGTGCCGACCCCCTGGTACGCCGTCACCGTTTGGTTGTTGAGGTGAATCTCGAACACGTCGAAGTCTGGCTGCACGGCCGTTGAAGCCGTGACCAGCTTCGCGATGTCGAAGGTCGGCGATGGCAACCCCGGAGTCGGCGACGTCTGCCGGTGCCCAGACACGTTCTCCCCGATCACAGTGGTGCCGTTCCCGGAGTGATGAATCGCGCACCACACGTGCTCTCCGTCGGTGGCAAGCGCGCGGGGCTCCTCCCCGAAGATCGCGATCGCTCCCACCGCCTGGCGCGTGGTGGCGTCGTAGGTCACGATCTGCTTGCTCGTCGCAAGCGAAACGAACGCCAGCTGTGGATTGCCCGCCGTGTGCGGGTCGTTTGCGAACACGACGTCATAAGGCTCGTCTTGGACCTGGATGGTGTCGACGACGAGCCCTTGCTTGATGTCGACGACCGTGATCGAGTCGGACAGGTTGTTGACGACCCACACCTCATTGGCAGTCCGTTGCCGAAGCGAAACCGCCCCCATCCCCACCTGGACCTCGCGCAGCAGCCAGGGGCGGTCGACGTTGCTCAGATCGTAGACTGCGAGGCGCCGGTCCGGCGTGTTGAGCGCGAGCAGCCGCGTGCCGTCGAAGGAGACGGCAATGGGCCGCAGTTGAGCACTCTCGAAGTTCTTGAACGTCTGAGTGGCCGCGAATGGGGCAAAGGTGCTCGCGAGAATCGACAGGAGACAAAGTCGGCGCATCGGCAGCCTCGGGGTGGAGAGCGGCGGCCCTATGCCGCGCGCTCAGCCACTCGGGCGCGGCGACTTCTCCGAACCGGAACAATAATCCACCGCCGCAAGACGGTCGCGTGGGACAGTCGTCCGAGGTCGTCGGCCTGCCGTCGCAGCCTTCCAGCATCCCGTTCCTCGACATCGACTGGGTCAGCCCGGTCCTTCGGGACAGCGCGTCGCTGCTGGGGCAGCACCTCTACGCGCAGGCATTCCGGCAAGCGGGGTCATCTCGAGCAACGCCGTCGACTGGACGATCCGGCGATCGCCGGCGACGCCTCGGTGGAGCTGCGATTCAGAGCTTCTCGACCAACCGAGGGCGACGTGATCGGTCGTGACATGCGTTGCCTCGCAGGGTTTGGGGCCGCTGGGGCGAGCCCGGCTTGGTGAGAGCGGCCTGACCGCTGACGCAGTCCCGACGACGGGGTCCGCGGCGGCGCGCCTACCGCAGGCGCGCCGCCGTAGGACACGGCGCACACCACCGCGTCAGTCGCCGATCCGCTGACCACGCAGCACGAGGAACGCGCCGGCGTTGAGGCTCGCATCCCGCACGACAATCGTGAACTCCGTCGCGAGCCAGGGGTCGAGACCAGGCTCGCGGCGCGCCTGCTGGATCAGCAACGTCGCCGGCCCCAAGCCAGAGGCGCCGTTGACCAATCAGCCGCGAGCGTAGCCGAACGCCTCGAAGGCGAAGGCCCAACGCGCCTCGACACGCTGGCGCACCCCCACCGGCAGGGCAAGGCGGTTCTTGCGGTAGCTGCGCTGCGCGTCGCAGTAGTCCCGCAGCCGCGGCTCGGTACCGGTCAAGCCCGGCAGATCGAGCGCCTTGTGGATCTGGCGGACGGTCTCGATCGGTTCGCGCTCGAGATCATCGAACCTGACCTCGACCAAATTGCCGGCCGGGATCCGCTCGCGGTCGGTCAGGTAGCGCCGCATCAAGTCCTCGTACAACGCCAAGATCGTCTCCGTCGGATCGTGATCGCCGAGTTTCTGCAGCGTGGTGATCGGCAGCAGCTTGCCGCGCAGGTTCGCGGTCGAAGCAAAGACCTCGTGCGGGGCGCGATGGATATGCACGAACTTCGCGTTGGGAAACAGAGCCAGGATCTGCGGAATCCTGGCGGTGTTCACCGGGTTCTTCAGCATCAGCCGCTTGCCCCGCGAATGCAGGGTCGCGATCTGCAGCACTCGGTAGTAGGCCCGTTCGAACTCGCGATCCAGCCCGCTGGGTGCGCCGCGGCGCAGGACGTACTGCCGGAACAGACGCAGCGTCTGCCGCGGAAACAGGAATTGCGTGTAGAACGAGAACGGCATCATCTTGGCGAGCGGAATCTCCTCCTCTTGGGGGGCATCCATTGGCCACGTCATGTTGTCCATCGGCCGCTTTTGTGGCACGACGCGCTGCAGGATCGGTTTGAGCCAGCGCGGTCCGACCAACGAGAAGTCCGGGACTGTGGCCTGAAAGTTCGAGACGTAGCCGAACTCTGGGTTGAGGCTCATCAGGTTGTGCAGGTGCGTCGTGCCGCTGCGCCAATGGCCGATGATGAACACCGGATCCGGCACGCGGACGCCGGCGATCCGGCGGCCGTGCACGACGCGTTCCCACAGCCGCAGGGGCGTACCCGCGAGGCTGGTCGCGGCGACCAACAGCATGCGCGCGGCGAACCGCGGGTGAATCTCGAACAGATGCCGAGCCTGCCGCAGGATGTTGGCAGGGCGGGTGAAGCTAATCAGACCGATCTGGTACCCGAGGTTTTGCGAACGTGAGAATGAGGCAATCATGCGCAGCTCTCCACGGGTGCTGGCGTCGGGAACAGTCGGGTGAACACGTGCTCGAACAACGGGCGCTTGAGCCATGCCGGCGTCACCGCGAGGCCACGGAGGGCCCAGCTCTGCCAGCGTGGGAACGCACAGACCCGCTGCCGGCGATCAATCGCCCGGACCATGATGTCGACGGCGCGGTCCACGGGCATCTGCCACCGCGCCGGCACGCCGGTGGTGCTGAGCATGTCGGTGGCGACGAAACCGGGTTGGAGCGCGGTTACCGCGATCCCCCGCGGCGCGAGCTCGAAATGCAGCCCCTCGAGCTGATGATTGAGCGCGGCCTTGGTCGCGCCGTAGGTGCTCATGCGCGGCAGAGCCATGATGGACGCGAGGCTTGAGACGGCGACCAGATGGCCGCGCCCGCGCGCACGCATGGCGTCGATCGCCGGCGCCAGGGTGTGGATGACGCCCAGCAGGTTGGTCGTCACCACCCGGCCGATCCGCGCGGGATCGAGGCTCGGCGCGCGTCGGTCGTCGGCGACCCCGGCGTTGGCGATCACCAGCTCGACGGGGCCGAGCTCCCGCTCGACGCGGGCGAACAGCGTTGCCATTGGCGCCGGCTCGGCGACGTCGGCCCGATAGGTGCGCAGCGTACCCGGCAATCCTGCTGCTTCGCGCTCCAACTCCGCCAACGGGCCGGCGCGGCGCGCTACGCCGGCGACCGCGGCGCCGCGATCGAGGTAGCGCTGCACCAGCGCGCGGCCGATCCCCGCCGAAGCCCCGGTGATCAAGACGGTCATCTCGCCTCCTGGTGGCGCGGCGCGGCGCGCTCCAGCCGGGCATGAGCTACCGCCCGGAACGCGGGCGGACACAGCGCCACCAGCAGCATGATCGAGAAGTCGAACGGATACGACGGAGAGTCCGGCTGATGCCGCAGATCTTGGTAGCGACGCCACGCATGGGCGTGGTGATCGCCGTGCCGCATCAGATTGAACGTCGCGAGGTTGGTGGCGGTGTGCTCCTGGGACCAAGAGTGTTGGGGCCGGACCGGTTCATAGCGCCCATCGGCGCGACGGGCGCGACTCAGCCCGTAGTGCTGCAGGTAGTTGAGCCACTCGAGGTGGACGATCGCGAGGGCCGATTGCAGGACGAAGAACACGGCGCCAGCCCAGCCCCACACCGTGGCCGAGAGCGCGAGCCAGAGCGCGGACAGGGCATACGACGCCACCAATTCGCTGCGCCACCACGACGTACCGGATTGCGCGAGCCGCCGCCGCTCGTGGCACAGCGCGTCCCACGAGTTGGCGCGCACGCTGCGCCACCAGTGGCCGTAGAGACTGCGGCCACGCGGCGCCGTCGCGTGGTCGAGGGGCGTGCCGACGTAACGGTGGTGAATCGCTAAGTGCACGGTCTTGAAGGTGCCGAAGCACACCATCGATAAGAGCACGCCGCCGACGGCCCGATCGATCGAGTGTCGGCTGTGGATCAGTTCGTGGCCGACATTGATCGCGAACAGCGAGCTGAACAGACCGACCGACATCAACCAGCCCACTTGGCCCAAGGGCGCGAGGAGCCCCGAGGCCCAGAAGCTGGCGCCGGCGACGAGGAGCGCCACCTGGCCCGCGACGCTGAGCAGAAGAAGCGCGCGGTAGTAGCGCTGCCATCCCGCCGACCCGCGCACCGTATCGGCGAACCCGGGCTGCGGTCCACGCCAGAAGAAGTTCAACGCCGGGATCGCGACGTAGGCGACCAAGAGCGGCAGCCACGCGCAGCTGTTCGGCCAACGTGTCGCCGCACCCAACTGCGCCGAGACAACGATCAGTAGCGGGATCAGGTAGGTCGCGAGGAAGCCGAGGCCGCCGGGATGCAGCGCCCGCTGCACCCTGCGACCACGCCTCGACACCAGCGGTTCTGCAGTGGACATCACCGGTCTAGCCTCGGTCAGTAGGTGAGCTGTCAGTAGGTGAGCTGCACGACCGACGCGACCATGCCCGCGCTCGCGGGGATCAGGGCGATCGGATCGTCCCGCTGCAGCAAGCCCTGCGCCTCGGCCATGCTCAGACCGACGGGGATGCTGGCGGAAACTAAGTTGCCAAACCGCGGAAAGACCTCCAGATAGGTGCGGTCCGCGGGAATCCCGCTGGCCTGGGCAATCTGCTCGTACACGGCGCACGACGGCGCGTGCGGGAAAAACATGCGCTTGCTCGCCGGATCGGGGATTGCCTGCTGGATCAAATTGGACAGCAGCGAGCGCCCCTCGGTGAACAGCTCAGCGCCGAACGACACGAAGCGCGCGACGCCGTTGAGACCGATCCGTTCGCTCGGCTGCACGAAGTCGCGGTAGCCCTCGAGAGGAATCGTGCACAAGTCGGCCAACTCCGGCCGCGAGACGTAGTCAAAGCGCCACTCCCGCCGCTGGGCGGGCTCGGTCGCAGTCAACACCGTCGCCGACGCGGCTTCGCCGATCGTGTACATCGGAAACGTGTGCGCGAGCGAGCGCACATCGCGAATCTCCCAGTTGTCGTGGAAGCCCATGTGGAACTCGCCGTTGATGATCATCGCGCGGCGATAGTGCCCACCGTCGAGCAGCAATTGGGCCATCTGCAGCGCGCGGATCCAGCTCATACAGGCGTCGGTGATGTCAAAGCAGTTGGCGGATCCCATCCCCCGCGCTTGGGCGTAGAAGTAGGCGTTGGCGGGTTCGAGGAAGCCACGGCCGACGCCGCAGTAGATCAACAGGTCGACGTCGGTCGCTGTCATCCCGGCGCGATCCAACGCATCGTCCATCGCGCCGAGGATCAAGTCGGCGGGCTTCTCCTCACCGGCCGCATCCCGCCACTGCCGCGTCTTGGCGCCACACTTGTCGAAGAGTTTGTTGACGAGGTTCAGATAGGCCTTCCGACTCGATCGCCGGGCCTGCGGGTTCTGCGCCTCGAGGTGGTCGAGAACGTCTTCATTCGAAACCGTGCGCGATGGTGCCCGGTAGCTGACAGCGGCGATACGCATCGTGGCTCCTGCCTAGATTTGAGGTGGGTCGACCGGATCCAGCGCAAACCCGGCGGCGAAGACCACCAGGAAACGGACCTTTCTGGTCCGTGGATGAGCCAGTAACGGCGACGCTCGCCAAACGCCAAGACCCAGCGGTGCGGGCAGGCAAATCCGAGTTTCTTGGCCGGCCGCCCGTTGCCGTCGGAGAGCGCGGCGGGCTCCGCCCCCCACCCCCGGGGGCCCGCCTCTTTTCTCAACCTCGACGAGTCATCCCAGGGGGTCGCGGTATCCCAACGAAGGAAACCGCACGGAGCCCCATGAGAATCATCGCCATCGCGTTCGCCTCCTCGCTGCTGTGCGCCGCCGGGCTCACCGGCCAGGTCGCGCCCAACGGCGCCGGCGTGGTGGAATTCCTCGGCCTCGACGAATGGACCCCGGATCGCATCCGGTCAAAGCTCGGCGGCGGCAGCGCGCCGGCACAGATCCACTACTGCGCGGCCAACCTGCTGGAGATCGGCATGGCGGACGCGGCTGTGATGTACCATTCGATGGGCCCAAAACCCTACGTGGTCGTGACGGTCATCGAGCCGCAGCACGCCGAGCGCGTGCGCTATTTGCCGGCACCAGAAGGCGCCGCCGAGCCGGTGGCAGCTTGGCACGACCTGCACCGCGCCACGCGCGACCAAGGGATGGCGGCGCAGATCGGGGTCGTGCACTATGCCGCCTATCGAAACGCTGGGCGCGAGGCGGCCCTCGCCAAGCTGGCCAACCGGGCGTCGCACGACGAGGTCCTGGCGCTTTGGCACATGATCGAGGGCCTGGCGTCCGCGGACGACCGCGACCTCGCCGTCTGGACCTTGCAGCACGACCCCGATGCCGGCGACCGCGCCTGTGCCGCGACGATCCTCATCAACTTCGCCGAGCATGACCTGTCGTGGTGGGCGCTGGTGCGCGGCCTTCGCGACGGCGACGCCGGCGTGCGCTCGGCCTGCAGCCGTGCCCTCAACTCGATGACGCGCGCCGTGCCACGGCCCGTCGACTGGCAGCCGGTGGCGGGGTCCCTCCGCCCTTTGCTGGGCGGGACCAATCTGTTCGCCTTCTCGCACCTCCTGGAGACACTGGTCGCGACCGGTGTCGAGGCCGAGCTGGCCGGCCTCCTCCTCGGTGGCAACGCCCACCTCGTGCTCGCCTACCTCGGCGCCAAGAACGAGTATGAACACGGGCGGGCACGCCGCCTCCTCGTGGCACTGGCGGGAAAGGACCTCGGCGAGGACATGGCGACCTGGCGGCGCTGGGCGGACAGCTTGGACGCGCCGTGACCTCGACCGCGGTCCAGACTGAAGAGCTCATTCGCCAAGTCGCTTGGGTTCGCGCCCTAGCTCGCCAACTCGTCGCCGATGAGCACGGTGCCGAGGACCTCGCGCAAGAGGCGATGGTCGCGGCGCTGAGCCAGCCGCCTCGCGCCGGCGCCAACCTGCGGCACTGGCTCGCGGTCGTCGTGCGCAACGGGGCCCGGCTGTCACGACGCGGGCATGTACGGCGCGAGCGGCGCGAGCGCCAGGCAGCCGCGACCGAGGCGCTGCCATCGGCGGCTGAGCTGGCGTCGCGCTTCTCGATGCACCGGCGGCTCGCGGACGAGGTCCAGGCGTTGAGCGAACCCAGCCGGACCACCGTCCTGCTGCGGTTCTTCGAAGAACGGTCACTGCGCGAGATCGCCACGCACTTCGACGTCCCCGTATCGACGGTGAACAGCCGGCTGCGTCGCGCGATCCAGACGTTGCGGCTGCGGCTCGACGAGCGGCACGACGGGCGGCGTGCCTGGGTGACGGCACTCGCGCCCCTGTGCTCGACGGAGCCGACGGCGCCGACCTCTTGGCTCTTGAGCAAGATGGCTGTGATTGTGCTGGCCGCGAGCACCCTCGCCGGCGGCCTCGTGTGGCGGCATCACAGCACCCCGCCGGCCACTGATGTGGCCGGCGACATGGCGCGTCGCTCCGGCGGGAGCACGCCAGAGGCCCAGTCGCCGACGACCACGCACCAACGATCGACGACGCGCGCCCTGGTGCCCTCTGGCGCCGCGGCTGCGACCGTTGCCATTCCCGGCGTGGTCGTCGACGTGACCGGCACCCCACTCGCTGGCGTCGAGGTCGGCCTGGTGCCACTCGAACCCGAGGACAACTTCCCCCGCGCGCGGGTCGCGACCGGGACCGGGGTCGCCGGCGCGCGCCCGGATCAACGACCGTTCTTAGCCGCCACGCACACACGGAGCGACGGCCGCTTCGAGCTCGCGGCCGCAGCCCCAAACGGGCGCATCGTCGTCCGTGACGACGCCTGGACGACGGTGCTAGCCGGCGTCAGCTGGGACAGCATCACCGCCGATCGAGTCGTCGTCGTGGCCCCCACCATGCCGCTCACCGGGATCGTGATCGCCCCTCGTGGCCGCGCCTGCGCCGGCGCAAAGGTCACCCTCGAGATGCCGGCCGAGCTCCGCTCCCGCCTCGTGATGCCACTCGATCACTCCGTCATGGTCGGGTGGACCGCCGTCGTCGACGACGCGGGGCGCTTCGAGCTGCGCCACGCGCCGCAGGTCATCGGCACCGAGGTCGTGGTGCGAGCTCCCGGCTGCCGCGAGCTCCGTCGCTCGCTCACCGCGGCGATGCACGACGGCGAGTATCGGCTCGAGGCCAACGTGCGCGGCGCGTTCGGGACCGTCGTCGATCCCCACGGAGCGCCAATCGCGGGCGCGACCGTGTCGTTAGACGCGCGCGTGGTGACGGAGACCGATGTGGCAGGCCGCTACTCGTTTCGAGAACCGGCCCAGGGTGCTCCCATTACCGCCGTCGCGCCTGGGTTCGCCCCGGCCGTCGGCGTGGCAGGGCGAGCCGAGGAGCCGCTGGTGCTCACGATGCGTGACCCGGCCGCGTCCATCGCCGGTCGAGTCGTCGATCCGAGGGGCAACCCCGTGCCGGGCGCATGGGTGTGGTTCACCAACCCCACGGTGCTGAACGCGCAGGAGTCGGACCCTGTACTGGCCGAGACGGTCCTGGCCGGCCGAGACGCCACTTGGTCCATCGACACCACGGATGCAGAAGGGCGGTTTGAGCTCCTCTGCCTCGACCGCACCGACTACGAGCTCCGCGCGAACCGCCCCGGCAGCTCGCGCTTCGGCGAGTTGGGTCCCGTCGCGGCAGGCCGGACGGCCGACATCGTCTACCCCGCCGACACGGTCGTGCCATCCATCGCCGGTCGAGTCGTCGACCTCGGTCGGGTCCCGATCGCGAGAGCCCTCGTCACGGCGACCCGCACCGCGCTGCGCATTCCGGTTGGCAGTCGGTTCGCCAGTTGGCAAGCGAACGGCCCATCGAGCTACACCGATGCCGAGGGCCGGTTCGAGCTCCGCGAGGTTCCACGAGAGGCCGGGCTGCACGTCAATCTCCCAGGCTTCATGCCGCTCAGAGTTGCCCCGGAGTCGTGGCAAGGCACGACGCATCAGGAGCTGCGACTGGCGCGCGCTTGTCACGTACGCGTCACGGCTCCAGAGCCGGGGCTGAGCTTCGCAGCGCTCAATGACCAGGGTGTCGAGCTAGAGATTCTGTTGCCTCAGGGCATCGGCATCCGGCCCATGCGCCGTTGCGAGCTGCAGAACGGCGAATCCCCGGTCGTCACGGTGCCCGAGATGACGCAGTGGATCGCGCTGCACCGCGGGGACCAAGAGCTCGACCGCCGCGAAGTCACGGTGGGCGCCGAATTGGTGCACGTGCGATTCTGAGCATCGGGCGGCGGCGCCCGAGCCGCCGCGACCGCCCCCAAAAAGAGACGCCGACACGCGGTTTCACTGCGCGCTCGGTGGCGGCCTCGGACTCATTGACGCGCGGCTGCAACGACGACGCCATGGCGCACACTCCCACCGGTCTCGAACTTGGGACCGGCGCCCGGCCATACAGTCGTGCATCGAGACCGCATCGCCCTCAAGGCGTGCTACGGTCTTCCTTGGCAGCCGCCCTGGGGAACGGCGGCACGCATCCGGGGGAAGGATGCTTCGGCCCGCAACGGGCCACGGCCCAATAGGAGAGGAATCATGATCAGCGCTCGCTCCGCTTGTCTCGCCGCCGCCGTCGCGGTCTCGGCCTCGCTCAGCACCGGTATCGCCGCCCAGCAGTGGCCCGAGCCGACGGATACGCCACTGGGCACACCGAGCATCTCAATCGCCAGCGGGACCGATCTTCTGATCGCTGGTGTCGGGCTCGAAGCGTCGTCGATCGGCACCGTCAGCATCGACGTTCCGGCCGGCGCCCGCGTCGCGCAGGTCCTCGCCTATTGGGAGGGCCACGACATCCTCGGCACCGAGCACGGCGCCGCCGACACGGTTCATGTTGGCACCGCACCAGCCTGTGACATCCCGATCGTCGGCACCGCGTTGGGCGGCACGCACTTCTTCTTCGCCAACGCCTACTCCACCGTCTACCGCGCCGACATCACCGACCTCGGCCTGGTGCAGAACGGCAGCAACGACATCTGCGTCACCGGCCTCGACTACACCGCCGCCAACAATGGCTTCGGCATCTTGGTGGTCCTCGACGACGGCAGCCGTCGCACCATCGACATGCGCGACGGCAACGACCTCGCGCACTTCCGGTTCCAGCAGCCGGTCGACCAGACCACCCCCGTCGTCTTTGACTTCCCAGCCGCGACCACCGATCGCGTCGCCACCTTCAGCTACTTGGTCGCCAGCGTCGACGACCGCCGCACTTCGGTGATCGAGATCCGCGATGGCGACGGCAACCTCTTGCTCGAAGACGCCGACGCGCTGGGCGACACCGCGGGCCCGGGATACGACGCCTACCAGAACACCGTGACGATCCCGGCCGGCGTCGACGAAGTCTCGGTGCAGATCCTGTCGAAGGACGCGCAAACCGGTCGCTACGCCTACCTCTTCCCGGCCTCGCTCGGTTGGATCGCCAGCGGCCTGGCGCTGGACAAGCCGGCCGAGCCGTGCATCCCGCTCGCCCTGCGGCTCCGCTATACCGGTGAGGATTGCTCAGTGAGCAGCCACACCCAGTCGGGCGGCAGCGTCTCCTGCTCGGGCGACCCCGCCTTCGCCAACTACGTCGTGATCCTGGCCTCGGACAGCCCGCGACCGTTCGCCCGGGGCTCGCGCATTCTGGCCTGCCGCGTCGTCGCACTCGGCGGCGAGTTCACCATCCGCAGCCGCCACCGCGGCCTGCCGCCGACCACCTACATCCACATCATGGACTGCCGCCGCCAAGTGCTGCAGACGGTGTCGTTTGACACCTCCGGCAACGAGCCAATCGCCACCGGCAACCAGTTCGGCGGCGTCTTGGTCACGGGCCTGGTCTGCAAAAGCAAGCGCGGCATCTGCGCCAAGAAGATCCGCCCCTGCTGGAAGAAGCGCCGCGGCCAAAGCCGTAGCGACCGCAACGACCGGGGCCGGGGCTCCCGGGGCTGGGGCTCCCGGGGCTGGGGCTCCCGGGGCCGGGGCTCCCGGGGCTGGGGCCGCCGCGGCTGGCGCTGAGGGTCATCGGAGCCGGGCGACCTACGCCCCGGCTCGCAGCCGCACCCTCCCGGGCGACACGCCGAACTCGCGCTTGAACGCCCGACAGAACGACGCCTCGGACGCATAGCCCAGCTCCTCGCTCAGCGCCGCAAGGGGCTCGCTGCCTTCCCGCAAGCGATGGCGCGCCAGCTGCATGCGCCAACGCGTCACGTAGCGCATCGCCGGTTCCCCGACGACCTCGGTGAACCGCGCCGCAAACGCGGAACGCGACATGTGCACCGCCTCCGCCAGCGACGCCAGCGTCCATGGGGCAGCGGGTTCGCGCTGAAACGCGGCGAGCGCCGCGCCGATCTGCGGGTCGCGCATGCCCGCCAGCCAGCCGGTGTCTGCGGCCTGCGGCCGGTCGAGCCAGGCCCGGATCAGGTGGATCGCGAGCACGTCCGCAAGCCGCGTGATGATCGTCTCGCCGCCCGGCCGCATCTGCCTAGCCTCGGTCGCGATGCAGGCCAACACGCCGTGAATCCAGTTCGCTTCGTCCGTGTTCCACGTCTCGATCACAATCACCCGCGGCAACAACGCCACCAGATGCTCGGCGGCCACGTGATCGAAGCGTGAAACCACACAGAGCAGCTCGGTCCGGGCCCCGCCGCCGCCGTACCGAAGCAGCTCGTAGCGCTCGCTCAGCCGCTCGACCTGAAGATCAAAGAAGGGCTTCGCCGCCGCGCAGTCTTCACTGCGCAGGACGTGGCCCCTGCCATGCGGCACCAGGGCGAGGCTGCCGCGTTCGAGGACGTGCACCTCGTCCTCGACCTCCAACACACACCTCCCCGCCGTGACGACGTGGAACATCAGGCAGTCGTCGATGGGCGGCAGGTCGATGCCCCACGGCGCTGTGAGCTCGGAGCGGGCATAGAGCGACGCGTCGAGCCGCAGGAGGTGCAGGGTCTCGCCAAGCGCATCGTTGCGGGGCGGGACACTGCGTGGGTTCGAGCGTCCGAAGGCCGGCATGGGCGGCAGTCTGCCAAATGCACCCATCGCCCTCAAGCCTGGACGATCTGCATATCAATGCGGACTCAGAGGCATGGTGCGTCCATCGCTGATGACCGATGGTGCTGTTGTCGCGACGCGCCGCGCCCGCGACCCACGCAAATGCAACCTACGCCAACCAGCACCCAACCATGAGCACCCCAACCACCCTCGTCATTGGTTCCACGGGCAAGACCGGCTCTCGCATCGTCCAACGGCTCGAGGCGATCGGACCCGCCGTGCGGCGCGGCAGCCGGTCCGCGGCCCTGCCCTTCGATTGGGCCGACCGCACAACCTGGGCGCCGGCACTGGCCGGCGTGGAGCACGTCTATGTCGCTTACTCCCCCGACCTGGCCGCCCCGGGTGGCGTCGATGCGATTCGCGAGCTGACGTCGATGGCGCTCGCCGCCAACGTGCGGCGGGTCGTCCTGCTCTCGGGGCGTGGCGAGCCCGCCTCCCAGGCCTGCGAGAGGATCGTCCTGGAGAGCGGGATCCCGCAGCCCACGGTCGTGCGCGCGAGCTGGTTCGCGCAGAACTTCAGCGAGGGCGCCTTTCTCCCGCTGGTGCAGAACGGCGCGATCACGCTGCCCGCGGATCCGCAGGCGCGGGAGCCGTTCGTCGACATCGACGACCTCGCCGACGTCGCCGTCGCGGCGCTCACGCAAGAGGGCCACGCGGGGAGAATCTACGAGGTGACCGGGCCGCGGCTGCTGTCGTGGACCGAGGTCGCCGCTGAGCTCGCCGCCGCGAGTGGCCGAGAGGTGCACTTCGCCCAGATCCCCGCCGACGACTTCCGGGCGGCGCTCGCGGCCGTTGCCGGCCCAGACGAAGCGGCGCTGATCACCATGCTCGTCACCGAGCTCATGGACGGCCGGAACGCCCACCTGGCGACGGGAGTCCGCGACGCCTTGGGCCGCGAGCCGCGCGACTTCCGGGACTTCGCGCGCGACGCCGCCGCGCGGGGGGTTTGGAGTCACGCCGGAGCCCGGCCATGATCGCGACGCTGGCGTTCTACCTCGCGATCGCGACCGCCGTGAGTGCGGCTCTGGTCGGCGGCATCCTGTTCGCGTTCTCCACGTTCATCATGCCCGCTCTCGCGCGCCGGCCGGCAGCCCAGGCAGCCGCGGCGATGCAGGCGATCAACGAGACCGTCTATACGCCGTGGGTCATGGTGCCGTTCGTCGGGACCGGGTTCGCGCTGCTGGCGCTGACCGCGATGGCTTGGCTCGGTGCCGCCCCCGCGCTCGGGGCGCCACTGCACGTGTCGGGCGCGACGGGGCTCTACGTCTGCGGCTGTATCCTCCTCACCGGCACGCGCAACGTGCCAATGAACGAGCACCTCGCGACGCTCGAGCCGACCAGCGACGAGGCGGCGCGCTACTGGCCGCACTACGGCTCCCGCTGGACCGCCTGGAACCACCTGCGGACCGCGGCGTGTCTGCTCGCCT
>JBCCGH010000038.1:0-61440 GCA_039029375.1 Planctomycetota bacterium | reverse complement strand
TGGGGCCTTATCCGCGAGACATCGGCGCCGGTCGCAAGGCGGGTCGCCGCAGGCATATTGGTGGATACGGCGAGGACGACCCAACGCTGCGAGCGGCGCTGAGGGCCGTGGATAAGGCCCCAGATTCCTAAATCACACCACAAGTGACCAACGGCAGGGGGCCACGCGTCAACGCGCGGCTGACGATCATGCCTGGCGGTGCGGCCGAGCTCCGGCCCAAACTTGCCCGGTTGGCCCACAAGAAGACCCGGGTCGACCGCCAGCGCGGCGCTCGGCTCAGTCGCGCCGCACGATCAAGCGGTCCGGGAGCTCGTTGCGGTCGCCCGCTTGCCACGGAGCGTGCTCGGCGAGCACGTCGGCGATTTTGGTGATGCCGTCGATCAGTCCATCGCGGAGCGAGCCGCGCCGGATGCCCGACAACACCGCGTCACGCGCCTCTTGCCAGGCCGTCGGCTCGACGCGTTCGCTGATGCCTTGGTCGGCCAGCACGATGACGCGGCGCTCGAGCAGGCTCACCATGAGCAGCACGCCCGTGCGACCTTCGGTTTCGCGGAGGCCGAGCCCGAAGAACTCCTGGACCGCTTGCTCTTCGGCGACTTCGGTGGCGCGCGACTCGACGATGAAGCAGCGTCGTACCGGTGGGAGCCAGGCCGCCAGAGCGAAGCCGAGGGCGCCGAGCGCGAGCTGACACAGCAGTAGCTGCAGCGGCGCGCCCCACGGCAGGACGCCCACCAAGGTGCCGGAGCCCAGCAGCAGCCCGGCCAGGGCGGCGATCCAGCGCGCGGCCGGGTGGCGGTCCGAGCGCTCGAGCACGACGGGCACGATCTCGCCGATCGTGCGCCGTTCGGCCGCGCGGAGCGCCTCGTGGACGACCTCGCGATCGTGGTCCGAGAGCACGTCGTCCGTCGCGTAGCGCCGACGGTGGAGCCAGCCGAGCGTCAGCGCGGCGCCGAGCGCGAGGCCAAACGCCCAGAGCCCAAGCGTCTCGACGACGCTGTGCCATTCGCCGGGGACGACCCAGCTGGCGTGCTCGCCGGCTTGGCGGAGGTGCATCAACATCGTGCTCACCATGATCCCGAGGCGCCGCCGCCGGAGAAGCCGCCGCCGCCGCCAAAGCCGCCGAACCCGCCGCCGCCAAAACCGCCGCCGCCGAATCCGCCACCGAAGCCCGAGCTACGGCGGCCGCCGGAGTTCATCATGCTGCCGGCGACGAGCCACGGCAGCACACCGCCGCGGCGGCCTCGCCGCCCGCGGCCGGCCCGCGCGGCGACGCCGAAGAAGAAGAGCACGAACAGCAGGAATGGCAGCAGGGCCCAGCCATGTGAGCGATGGCGCTTGGCTCGCTTTGGAATGTCGGCATAGCGCCCACCGATCGCCGCGTGCATGGCCTGGATGCCGGAGCGGATGCCCTCGAAGTACCGGCCACTCTTGAACTCCGGCACGACCAGGCCACGGATGATCCGTCCGGCGATCGAGTCGGTCAGCATCCCCTCGAGGCCGCGACCGACCTCGATGCGGACCTTGCGGTCGTCCTTGGCCACGACCATGAGAGCGCCGTTGTTTTCGCCCTGGCGGCCGATGCGCCACTCCCGTGCGACGCCCAGCGCGAAGTCTTCGATCGTTACGCCCGGCAGCTCCGCCACGACCAACAGGGCTATCTCGTGGGTCGACCCCTGCCGGTAGCTCTCCATGATGCCTTCGAGCTCGCGCTCCTGCGCCGCCGTCAGGAGGTCGGCGCGATCGGTGACCCAGCCGTCATTGGCGGGGACCTCGAAGGTCGCTTGCGCCGCGACCGTGGTCGTGAGCGCCAGCAGGAGTGCGGTTGCGCGCCATCGCTGTGCGAGCGTGCCCAACGCTCAGCCGTTCTCCCCGAACTGAACGCTGGGCGTCTCGCGCACGGCTTCCTCTTCGGGGAGCGACTCCGCCGCCTCGAAGCCGAACGTGTTGGCCAACAGGTTGGCGGGGAAGCTGCGCCGTTTGGTGTTGAACGCGCGCACTGCGTCGATGTAGTCGCGTCGCGCCACGGCGATGCGGTTCTCGGTCCCCTCCAGCTGGTCTTGCAGGGAGAGGTAGCTCTGCGTCGCGGTCAGCTTCGGATAGTTCTCCGCCACGGCGAACAGTCGGCCCAAGGCCGAGCCGAGCCCCTGTTGGGCCTGCACGTAGGCGCGCAGCTTGTCGGGGTCGGTCGGGACGTTTGTCGGCAGTTGCGCTTGGCCGACCTTGGCGCGGGCCTGCACCACGGCGTCGAGTGTCGACCGCTCGAACTCCGCGGCGCCTTTGACCGTCTCGACCAAATTGGGGATGAGGTCGAAGCGCCGTTTGTACTGATTGTCGATCTCCTGCCACTTCGCGGCGACGGTCTCTTGGCCACCGACGAGCCCGTTGTATTGGCTGATCCCGAGGAAGGCGGCCACGCCAAGGACGACCAGGACGATCAGGAGGCCGGCTTTGACGGCGCCGCGCTGGGCGGCGATGGGACGAGAGGCAGGTGCGGGAATGGTCATAGGCATGGCTCGCGAAACGTCGCGCTAGGGGCGGTCTACCGCAGGCCATCCCCCGCATTCAACCCGCGTTTGGATCTGCCGCGGCAACGCTGGCGGTGCCGGTGCCGCGCCGACTTCGACAAAAGCGGGTCCGCCCGCGGGCGCCGTGGGCCCCATGGCTGCGAATCCGACCCACGGAGATACACAAGCCATGACCCGCAAGACCCGCATGTTCGCGATCACCTTTGGCCTCTGCGCGCTGCCCCTGGGCGAGCCGCAGACCACGTCGAGTCACCCCAACGGCGACCCGGAGACGGCCAACCTCAACCTCCGCTTCGACGGGCGACGCACCGACGTCTATCACGTCGTCGCCAAGCTCGTGGGCGGCGTGCCGACCGACGAGACCGTGGCGCAGGATGTGCCGACCTGGCGCTATCCGCACGACGAGTTCGAGCTCGAGGCCACCGAGAAGCTGGAGCTCAATCCCCGCAGCGCTGAGTTCGCCCGCGTCAGCTACGGTTGGCAGGCGTTCAAGCTGCGCGAGGTGAAGGCCGGGCGCCTCGCTCTCGAGTGCAAAGTCGACGGCTTTGGCGACCTGCGCAAGATCGCCGGCGAGCCGGCCGTGTTGCGGTTTGGCGGCTATGTCGAGGCGCCGATCCAGTACGGCCTCGAGGCCAGCGGGGCGATCGAGGACGTGACGTTGCCGCGGCCGTTGCTGGGCTTTGACGCCGACCACATTCTGCAGGGCTACGCCAACGACATGGCGGCGCTGCACGCCCTGGTGCGACCGACGCAGCCGGTCGAGATCGGCGCGACGTGGAGTCGCCAACAGACGTTCCGCCAGGGGGCGTGGCTGCCGGTCGAGACCTTCCCCGGCGTTACGTGTGACATCTCGGCGACCTACAGCCGCAACGAAGAGAGGCAGGGTGTGCCCTGCGCGATCGTCGCGCAGGAAGCGATCCTCAGCGAGCCGCTCACGATCACGCAGGAGGCTCTCGGGGCGTCGTCCACGGTGGAGCAACTGCGCGTATCCAGCGAGTTCGCAGTGTCGCTCGCGGATGGCCGAATCGTCCAAGAGACCTCGTCGGCTCGCATGATGATGCGGATCGACCGCGAGTCCCTGGACGAGGACTCCCCGCAGCGTCGCGTTCGACTGATCGCCAATCGCCAGCTGCAGCGGACGCTCGACGTTCCGTCGACGGAGGGTGAGTGATGCGCCGCGCCGCGACCCTGATCGCCGCGGCCACACCCGACCGCCGCGTCGCCAGCCGACGGGCTGGCGGCCGGGGAGGCCCGGCTCCGAGCCAACGACCCAACCGTGACAGCCTGATGTTTGTTCTTGTTGCAGCACCTCTCACCGCGCTCGCCGCCTGCGGCGGCGCCAGTGCCCCGTCGGAGCCGCCGACGGACACGACGGCGATCGTGCTGCGCCACAAGTTCAGCGAGGGCGAAGCCCGGCGGTATCGCTGCGAGATGCGCACCCGCCACATGGAGCTCGCGCCCGGTACCAAGACCAGCGCGGTGGCCGACGCGGCGGCGAGTCCGTCCGTCGCCGACCTGTTGGCGCTCGCGCCCAAGATCGAGGGCGTCGCCGGCTGCGAGGACTCCGCGGTGCAGGACGTGGTGGTGCTCGAGGAGGAGCTCTGCCACGGCGTCGACGCGGAGCGCGCTGACGTGTCTTACCGCTGTGTGTCGTGCGAGGTGGATACCTACCGCGACGGCACTTCGATCTACTCCTACGACACCCGCGAGGCGCTACGCGAGATGTCGGTGTTCTCTTCGGCGCGCGGCAAGCTGAACGAGCTGTTCGAGCCGATTCGCTACTTGATCGATAGTGAGATGCGCATCCACAGCGTCTCGCTGCCGGACTCGCTGAGCTACTCGGATAAGGCCGTCGTGGAGTCCAGCTACCGCAAGGCGCTGGAGTCGCGCTACCAGTCGTTCTTCCCGGCGCAGGCCGTCAAGCCTGGTGACACGTGGAGCGGCACCGTGCCCATCAACGAAGGCATGGCGCCGGCGGCGTTGAAGCTCGCTGACCTCGACTATGTCGTGACGGCGCGGCACGCGGGGTACGAGAAGCGTGCCGAACGCTGGTGTGCGGTGATCGACGTCGAGATGCGACTGGGCGAGGCCGACGGCGTTGCGCTACGCGCCGACACCCACCTCAAGCTCTGCGTCGACACGCTGCTTGGCACCTCGCGCATCTGGTTTGACTACACCGAAGGCATGCCGGTGCTGGAGGAGTCGCGGCTCCACATCGGCTTCCGTCGCGAGTTCGTGCAGACGCCGGGCGTGCCTAGTCGCCCCGCGCGCGTCGAGCAGCTGATCCGCACCGCCTGGGTGGATCCTGCCGCTGCCGACTGATTCGTCTTCCGCGGCCCCAATGTGGGGCCGCAGCTCTGTCCGTCTGTTCGTGAGGAAAGACCCATGATCCGCAACGTCATCGCCGCCGCCGCGGCGCTCGGCCTCGTCGCCTACGCCCTGCTTCCCAACAACAACGTCGTCGTCCAGCACCCAGAAGGCGCGGCACCCGGCTCGATCACCGAGACCCGGACCTACGACCGGCTTCTCGACTCCGCGCAGGACCTGCTGCGCAAGCCCACGACTCCAGTGGAGAGTGGCGCTACCGAGGAGGACGAGGCGGTCGCGATCTGGAACCCCATCTCGGTGTCGCTGTCCAGTGGTTGCACCGGCTCGGTGTGCATCGCCTCGGGCTGCTTGGGCTCGGGCTGCGCTGGCTCCGGCTGCCTGGGCTCTGGCTGCTTGGGTTCGGCGTGCACGAACTCCGGGTGCCTCGGCTCGGGATGCATCAACTCGGGCTGCCTGGGCTCGCTGTGCGTCAAGTCGACGTGCTTGGGCAGTGCGTGCCCGAAGGGCTGCGGCACCAAGGTCGAGCCCAAGTCGGTCTACCAGTTCGAGGGTTCGACCCGCGTGTCGAGCCTCAACCTGGTGGGCGACTGGTACGAGCGCCTTGGCTGATGGTTTCGGTCGGGGCCGCCTGGTGCGGCCCCGACCGAGCCGTCCTTTTTCGACCGACAGACGGACAGAGCCTCCCTTACTTCGAAGCGGGCGCGGCCTCGGCGGCCGGCGGGTCCACGCCGAGCGCCGCGTCGCTTCGATCTCAATCGCTGACTGAGGACCAGACCCGCAAGCCGCAATCCAACGCCCTGACTGTGCCGCGAGGAACGACCCATGAAGACCCAACTGCTGCTTCTTTGTATCGCCATGACGGCCGCGGTGCTCGCGTTCTCGAGCTCCGGGACCGCCAACGGCCCCCACGCCTCGCCCGCGTTCCCGCGCCTGCTGGCTTCGAGTGTGGAGCAGCTGGAGGGCGATCGTGACCACCGGCCGCACGACGAAGAGGTCGCCATCGTGTGGAACCCGGTCAGCGTGTCGGTGACGAGCGGCTGTCAGCTGTCCGCGTGTTTGGCGTCAGGCTGCTCCCAGTCCGGCTGCCTTGGCTCCTTCTGCGCGGTGTCCGGTTGCCAGGAGTCGACCTGTCTCAACTCCGGCTGCCTCGCCTCGCTGTGTGTCTTCTCGTCGTGCATCGGCTCCACGTGTCTCCACTCCGGCTGCTGCTTCGTGCCCCAGTGTGGCGGCAGCTGCGAAGAGCCAGGAGCGACGCGGCCCGGCGAGGGCGGTCTGAAGACCGCGCAGGCCTCCATCGGTCATTGGTACGAGCAGCTCGCCGACGGCGTCGGCGACTGATCGACGGCCGCAATCTTCCGGCGTGAGGATTTGGTGGGTCGCGGTGCCCACGGGACGAGCACCGCGAACCGCCTCGCGCCACCCCTCTGTACTCGTCGTCCCTGGAGAGAACCGTTGTGAAGTCCAAGTTCCTGTACGTGATCGCTGCCGGCGCCATCGCCTTTGGCCTCTACAGCTTGCCGACCGACCTAGACGCGTCAGCGACCCAGACCGAGATGGCTAGCTCGCCGAGCTACACCCGCCTCCTCGACTCGAGCCAGGAGATGATGAGGCCGCAGGAGGATCCCGACGCGGCCGAGGCGAACGGCGACGAGGCCGCGCTGGTGTGGAACCCGATCAGCGCGTCGCTCACGAGCGGCTGCTTGCTGTCGGGCTGCCTCGGGTCGCTGTGCACGCAGTCCGGCTGTCTCGGCTCCGGCTGCGAGGTCTCGGGATGCGTCGGCTCGTTGTGCATCCTCAGCGCCTGCGCCGGCTCCGCGTGCGTCGGCTCCGGCTGCTTCGGCTCGGTGTGTGCCGGTTCCGGTTGCTTTGGCTCGGTATGCGCCGGTCAGTGCAAGACCAAGGTGCGGGCCGTGGAAGGCGTGTCCGAGTACTCCACGCAGTCGAAGGTCGCGTCGGCGCTTCGCGTCGGCTCGTGGTGGGAGACGTTGACCGCCGCCGACGGCGAAGGGTCCCACAGGCATACCACGTGAGTGAGCGTGTCGGGCGCGGTGAGTGGATGACCTCCGATCCGCTCATCGCGCCGAGGCACCCCGGTTCTGTTTTTTCGATTGTTCGACAGAGATTCGCACCGTGAACACCGTCGCCCGCACCCTCGCCACAACGTTGGCACTCGTGGTCGTGACCCTCGGCGCCGCTCGCCCTCAGGTCGCGACCGTCCCCCTCCACTCGACCTTGGCCCTCCTCGCGGCCCTCGCCATCTTGCTGCTCGGTGGCGGAGCCGGTCGTTCATGGAATTGGCAGCGCTTGGCGGCCGGACTGGCCGTGGCGGCCGCCGGCTTCGGTGTGAGCGCGCTGGGCGCAGGTGTGGACGGAGCGGCTGCCGCGGCCGCTTGCTGGCTCATCGCCGCGGCGTTGGTCAGCGGCGCATTCCGTCCGCGTGCCGAGACGTTGCTACCCATCGGCGTGGTCTTCGGGGGCGTCGCGTTCGCCGCATGGATCGTGCTCGAGCGGCACGTCGACGCGGCTTGGTTCGCGGTTCAGGATCTGGGCTACGGCTACAGCTCGCTGGCGGGATGGGTGACGGGTGCGACGACGCGCTGGGGACCGACGGCCAACGGCACGCACGGCGCCCTGGCCGCACTGCTAGCACTCGGTGGCGTGCTCGCGGCAGGGCAGAATGCGAGTGGCCGGCGTGTCGGTCTCGCGGTCGCCGGCATCGCGTTGACCCCGCTATTGGTGCTAGCGACAGCGTCAGCGGTGCTGCCCGGTCACCCGATCGGCAAGGGCACGTTTGCCAGCGTCCTGCCGCTGCTCTTGCAAGTGGTGGCGCTGCCGCTCCACGCCGCGTGGATCGGGGTCGGGACCAAGTCGTCGACGGCCGCGAGGACCAACGCGGCGCCGAACGCCTTGGCCGTGGGGCGCCCCGCCAGCTTGGGGATCGGGGCGTGCGCCGCCGTCGTGGTGCTCGCGGTCGTCGCCTGGCGCCACGATGCTCCTGCGGAGAGTGCGCCTCCGGTCGGCGGCAAGGTGGTCTTTGTGCAGCAGAACCCCTCGCTTGCCGACTTCAACGCGCCGACGTGGGAACGCATGGGCTTCGCGTCGACCGGCCTCTATGGCAGTCAGCGCCAGCTGCTCACGGAGCTTGGCTACACGACCGAAGTGGTCGGTGCGGTCCCCGACCGCGCGACTTTGGCGGATGTCGCGGTGCTCGTGTTCATCTGTCCGACCGAGACGCTGGCGCCGGCGCAGCTGACCGCGGTGCACGACTACGTCGCGGCGGGCGGTGGACTGCTCGTCTTGTCTGACCACACGGACCTGATGGGGTCTATGGGACCGACCAACCAGCTCCTCGAGCCGGTGGCGATGGAACTGCGGTTCGACACCGCCATGGAGACGCGGCGGTCGCTGATCGGCAACCTGGAGGCGCGCGCGACCGGCGTGCTGCCCGCCAACCTCGACGGCTTGGCCGCGCAGGTGCTGCACGGCGCCTCGCTGCGCGTGGCGGCTCCGGCCCGTCCGCTCCTCGTCGGCACGACCATGTTTGGCGACTTTGGTGATCGCGCAAACGGCGGCCGTGGCGCGTTCCTGGGCGACTACGCGCTCGAGGCGCACCACGAGCAGCTCGGCGACGTTGTGCTCGCCGCGTCGGCCGACCTGGGCCGCGGGCGGGTGCTGGCGTTCGGCGATACGTCGACGTTTCAGAACACCGCGTTGGCGCGGTCGGCGGCCGTCGTCGCCGACCTCTATCGGTGGGTTGCCGGCGCGACGCCGCGACCGACGCCGCTGGGGGCCTGGGCCGGCGCCGGGTTGCTGCTCCTGTTGGCGGCGGGGCTCGTGCGCCGCTTGCCGCTGGGGCAGGTCGCGGGGCCGGCGGCGGCGGTCGCGACGGGCATGTGGATCGTCGCGGTCGCCGCGACGGCCGACCGTCACGCCGATGCCGACGGTGGCCGGCTCGTGCACCAGCTGGGGCCGGACCGAGCGTTCGTTCTGCACGGCGGCGACGTCGCCCATTGGGACCTGGACCAGTTCCAGGATCACTCGATTCAAGGGCTGCTGACCTGCGCGGCGCGCGGTGGCATGGTGCCGCTGCTCGGCGATCTCGACGATCTCGGCGACCTGCAGTCGGTCGGCGTCGCCGCGGTCGTGGCGCCGGCAGCGCCGTTGAGTGCCGCGTTGGCAGACCGCCTGGAAAGGCGCTTGCGCGACGGCGGCACGGTGATCGTGTGCGCTGGCTACGAGGAGAGCTCGGGTGTGGCGGCGTTCCTGCAGCGCTTCGGGCTGCGTATCGGCGCCCAGCCGCTGGGAGCCGCGCCCGTGCTGGGGATGGCTGAGCGACGCAAGTATGGCGGTCCGCGGGGCCGCGAATCGTGGCCGGTCCATAGCGACGGTCGGCTGCCGAGCACTGTGCACTTCGCCGTCGACGACCTGGCCATCGTGCGCGAGGTTGCCGTTGGCGCCGGCCGGCTCGCCGTGATCGGCGATAGCTGGTTCCTGTCGGACAAGAACCTCGAGGGCGAGACCAGCCATGAGCCCGCCAACGTCGCCCTGCTCAAGACCCTGATGGACTGAGACTCCTGCAATGAACACCACATCGATCTACACCGGTTTCTGGTGCAGCGCCTTCGCCGCCTGCTTGGCGCTTGGCGTCTATGGTCCGGCGGCCCCCTGGTGGGCCGCGCTGTGGGCGGTCTTCGCCGCCCTCGCGTTTGCGGTGACGGGGAGCGCCCGGGGTAGCACCGATACGCGTCGCGTGCCGCTGGTCACGGCTCTGCTCGGGCTCGCCCTGTGCGCGTTTGACAGCACGTTCTTAGCGGGCGCCTTGCTGGGCTTGGGTGGCATCGCGCGGCTCGCCGGGCGGCCGCGGCCGGCCATCGGGCTCGAGACGGTCGGCGTGCTGCTGTGCGTCGCCGCAGGTCTCGATCTGCTGTGGCAGCGCTTCGAGATGCTGCACGTGCTCGAGTCTTGGGCCCTCTGGCCACTCTACGGCGTGCTGCGCGCCGCCGGTGTTGCCGCGGCTCTCGGCGATGGACAGCTCGCGTTCAACGCTGGCTGGGGGAGCGAGGTCGTGGTCGCTGACCACGTAAAGCTGGCGAGCTTCGTCTTCGTCCTCCTAGTGGCCTGGCACCTCGTCTGGTTCGCCTCGAGAGTCGGCGGCGCCGCGGCACTGCGGCGCACGCTCCGATTCGCGGCGGTGCTCGGCGCGTTTGGTGTGCTCCGCTTTGTCGCGGTGGTGCTGCTGACCGCCGAGGCCGCACCGTTCATGACGTGGATCGTCGAGGGCCGCTACATCCTCGGCAGCATGGCACCTGGCCTGCTGCTGACCATCGTCACGGCACGGCGCTCTGGGCTCGCCCCCGCGGCGGACGCGGCCGAGACCGCGACGCAGCCTCCGACGTTGCGACCCCACCTGCTGGGAGTCGCGGGCGTCCTCCTCGGCACCGTCGCGTTGCACTATCACGACCGCGGCTCGCCGGCTGCGGGACGTGTCGTCTTTGATGAAGTGCACTCCGAGTGGGAGCGCGCCGAGCACCCGTTCGACACCGAGGAGTGGGGACGCAAGTCCACCTACAACTACTGGTGCTTGGCGGACGTCCTCGCGCGCTACCACGGCGCCACGCGCAATCTCGACCAGGCCCTGGACGACGAGTTCCTCGAGGGCGTGCAGGTCCTCGTGCTCAAGACACCGACCAAGCCCTACCAACCCAACGAGGTGGCGGCGATCCACCGATTTGTGGCGCGCGGCGGTGGTCTGTGGCTCATCGGCGATCACACCAATCTGTTTGGGATGGGCGTGTTCCTCAATCAGGTCGCCGAGCCGATGGGCGTGCGCTTCGCCTTCGACTCGACGTTAGACGCCCGAAGCGGGATGACGACCGACTTGCCGCCGCAGCGCGTGCGCCATCCGGCCGCCGCCGAGGTGGACGAGCTCGAGTTCCAGACGTCGTGCTCGCTGATCCCGACGCGACCCGACTACGAGCCGATCTTCGTGGGGCGATGGCTCACGTCGGAGCTCGCTGACTACGGCAACCCCAACTTCTTCAGCAACATCACCACCGATCAGGACGACCGGGTCGGCACGTTTGCGCAGGCCCTGGCGTTGCCGTTTGGGCGCGGGCGCGTCGTTGCGTTCAGCGATAGCACCATCTTGTCCAACTTCTCGGTCTTCGACCGCGGCGTCTTCGACATGGTGCTGGACACGATGCACTACCTGCAGCACCGCGAGCGCCTGCCGTCCCGTTGGCGATCGAGCGCGCTGCTCGTCGCGCTCTTGGCCGTGGGCGGATGGTTGGGACGGTTGCGTCCGGGGCAGGGGCCAGCACCCTGGACCGTGGCGGCCGTTAGTCTGGCCGCGGCACTCCTCGGCACCGCGTGCGAACGCCACGTCATCGCCGGCGCGCCGCCGGCGCCGGTCGCCGAGGCCGCGCCCTTTGCGGAGATTGCCTTCGTCGAGCAGCCGTCGCGCTTTGTGCGCCGGCAGTTCGTCGCCGAAGCGATGAACATGGCGCCTGAGGAGAAGCGCGAGTGCATCAGCGCACTGTTCGCCTGGTGTGCCCGCTTGCGCGGTGTGCGGCCGTCGTGGCAAGAGAACGTCGTCGAGGCCGTCGCCTCCAACCCGGCGGCGGTCATGCTGTTCGAACCAGGGCGGATGCCGACGCCGGACGAGATGCGGGCGCTGGTCCGCTACACCGCGGCCGGCGGCAAGGTGCTCGTGGTCGACGATGTCCGCAGCCACCGGTCGTCCGGTGCCAGCTCCTGGCTCGGCGCCTTTGGACTCGGGCTCGAGGTGGAGTGGCGTGACGTGCGCATCGCGCGTGCCGCGTGGCCCTCGCGGCTGGACGACGTCGCCAGCCTGCCGACCCTCGCAGGCGTCGCCGCTCTGAGCAATGCGCTGGACCTACGGCATCCCACCGCCGGCGCCGAAGTGGGCCTGAGCCGGCGTGCTCACGCGCTGCGCGTCACCGGTGGTACGCCGCTGTTCGTCGATCAAGACGGCGGCGTGCTGGGCGCGGTCACGCGCGTCGGCGACGGCCAGGTGTTCGCGTTCGCCGCGGGCTCCGCTTGGACGGACGAGGTCCTTGGGACCCGGGCGGACGTGTCGCCCGCCAGCGGCGAGATCGCCGCGTCCCGCACCGCGATCGAGATGTTGAAGACCGTTCTGCACTACCGCGACCAGCTGCGGTGAGGGGAAGCCATGAGACCTCATATCAAACGACTTGTCTTGCTGACCGGTACCGCGACGGCCTTGGGCCTGGCGGTGTTGGCACTGCTCCCCGGTCCGGCCCAGGTGCCGGTCGCGGAGTCCGAGGCCTGGACCCCCACGGCCGAACCGGGCCCCGCCGCATCGATGGCGGTGGCGGATGCGGCACCGCGCCGCGTTGCGGCTCCGGCGGCACCAGCGCCGGCGGAGCTGATGGCAGAGGCTCCCGGGGCCGTGATCGGCACCGAGGGACGCCTCGTGCGTGGCTTGGTGGTGGATGCAGATGGCGAGCCGTTGGCCGGGGCGGCGGTGTCGGCCGTGCTCTGGCGCGAAGGCGAGCAGCTCGACCCCTGGACGGCGGTGCACCACGGGCTGTCCGGCCAGGCCGCCGCCAGCGAGCCGGTCTTCGAGACCGTGGCTGAGAGCGACGGCTCGTTCCTCGCTCAGGTGCCGCCGCCGCCCGCGAGCGAACGCGCCGCAGTCCTGCACGTTCAAGCCGAGCACGACGAGGGCCGCGGCGCAGTCCGGCTGCGCGTCGACCGTGGCGAAGCGCCGCTCGCGGTGCGGATTGCCGTCGCGGCGCAGCGTTGGGTGCAGGGCATCGTGCTGCAACCGAACGGCGCGCCGTGCGCCGACGCAATCGTCTCGGCCATGCCGGACGCGCAGCAATCGCACGACGACGTGCAGCACCTGGCCCAGCGCGCGACCACGGTGCGCACCGGCAGCGACGGCCGCTTTCGCCTCGCCGCGCCGCGCCAGGCGCCGCTGCTGGTCGCGGCGTCGCGCGAAGGGCACGCGGTCGAGGTGCGGCGCGTGGACGCGCCCGGGGATCAGGAGCTCGAGCTGCGTTTGCAGGGGACCGGGTCGCTGAGTGGCCGCGTGCGCGACGCGCAGAGCGGTGCGCCGATCGCCGGCGCCGCCGTGTCGCTCCTGGCGGGCGGCCTCGGCGGGGCGCAGACTGGAGCGGTGCGCACGGACGCCGACGGCCGGTTCCGTCTGCTCGGCCTGAGCCTGGACAAGCAGGCGCAGCTGGTTGTGCGGCATCCCGACTACGCACCCGTCTCGACGCACAGCGATCCGGACCTGCGGGTCCAGCTTGGGCAAGCCCTGCGTGCGGGACTCGCCGATCATCACCTCGAGGTGGCAATGTCGGCGGGGCCGCGATTCGCTGCCCGGCTGCTGCGGCCCGACGGCAGCCCCGCCGCCGGTTGCCGGATGACGCTGCATGGTCCGGCGCGCCTGGCTTCGCGTGCGGCACGCGCGGACGCGCAGGGCTGGGTAGAGCTCCGCGGGCTGGCGGAAGGTCCGCACCAGGCGGAGATCGACGACGCCGACCTGGTGTTGCCGGATGCCTTTCGCATCGTGCATGTGCGTCGCGTCGCGGCGGCTGGCGCCGACGGGGATGTGCCGACGATCGTCCTCGAGCGCTCGTTTGCCGTTGCCGTGCGTGTCACCGACGGCGCCAGGCAGCCGATCGCCAGTGTCGCCGTCGACGTCGCGGCTCTGCAGTACGGCCACGTCGTGGCGAATGGTCGCGCCGAGACCGACGGCGAGGGTCGGGCTCAGGTCGCGGGCCTGCCGTCCTCGCTGCCGCTGCATTTGCGCATCGACGAGCCGAAGTTCGCGCTGTTCGATCAGACCTTCGAGCCGGTCGATGACGCCACGGTGGGCCGCGGCGACCGGGACTTGGGCGTCGCGGTCCTGCAGCGTTGTGCCGCCGCCGCGGGCTTGCTCACGGACGCCGCCGGTCGGCCGCTACCCGGTGCCAAGATCCACGCCTTCGCCGTGGGCTCGAGCCAGGTAAGCGCGCAAACCACGACCGATGCGGCTGGTGCGTTTGCGTTCCCCCGGCTCCCGCACGGCGACCTGCGGCTCGTGGCCGAGGCCACCGGCCAAGCGCTGGTCGAGGTCGCGGTCACCCAAGTCCAACCGGGCGAGCTGCGCGGCGGCCTCCATATCGTCACCCAATCCGGGGCGACGGTGGCTGGTGTGGTGGTGGATGAGCGCGACGCGCCCGTCCCATTCGCGCTCGTCACGGCGCTTCGGCCCGCTCACGGGTTGGCGCGCGAGGTGCGCTCCGCGTTTCAGCGGGCCGTGACCGAATGTGACGAACGCGGTGCTTTCGAGCTGCACGGTCTTCCCGACGAGGGCGCGTTGTTCGCCCAGGCGGTGAGCACGGCCGCGGGTGTGGGGCGCGGTCTCCTCCAGCTAGAGGACGGGCGGGAGCTCCGCATCGTCGTGCGCCCGCCGAACTGACGTTGTCGCGCGGCGCGCGGCGCCGCCTGCATCCCCGATGCAGCACCCGCATCTCGCGGGGACGGGACCGGTCCGTACCCGCAGCAGTGACTTTGCCCAATCCTTCGATCTGACTCTTGGAGAACCCGACCATGTCGAGCCGATTCATCACCCTCACGTTGACGACCGTGTCCGCACTGACCGCTGTGGCACTCGGCAGTCACGGTCGCCAGATGCGCGCCGCGGATGCGCTTCCTGGCGAACGCGATGCTTACGACGCCGCCGCTGGCACGGCGAGCCTCAACGAGCTGCCACAGACCATGCCGGTGCGGCCGGTCGAACCCGCAGAGGCGGCGGCCGTCCTCGAGCGACTGAAGGCGGCCTCGCCGCCGGGATCGACGGGCCCGATCGAGGTCGAGCTCGAGGTGTTGCTCTATCGCCCGGGCTCGCCGGAGGCCGCCGCCAGAGTGCCCCTCGCGGTTGTGCAACGCGGCGCCGAGGACTGGCAGGTGCATGACCGAGCCGGTGGTGGCGGGCTCCACATCGGCCACGGTGAGCGCGGCCTCTACGGTGGCTTGCCGTGGTTGCCGGAGTCTGTGACGCGTTGGACCGGTGCTGGAGGGGTTGCGAGTCCGCTGGTGTTGCCGGCGTGCTACCTGAGCGCCGAGCACCTCGTGGGCGTCCATGATCAGTACGGCGTCGCGAAGTTCGCGCTGCACAGCCGCGAGTCGAGCTTCGGTCGCGTAGACGTCTCGGTGGACTTGGAGTCCGGGTTGGTGCGGCACGTGCTGGCGATGGCCCAAGATGGCGCCGCGCTTGTGCAGAAGACACTGGCCGTGTCCCCCGTGCCGGTGGCGGCCGCCCCGGAGCATCCCGCCGAGGACCTTCCGTCGGTCGAAACGTCTGCTGTGGAGGTGCCGAAGTGGCTGCCCGTTCCCCGTTGATCCCGCGGTCGGGCTCGGCCTGGGCGTTGGTGCTGTTGGCCGTGTCCTGCGATCGATCCGAGCCCGATGCGCGGGCGTCGGCGGTCGATGTGGACGTCCTGTTCCCGCGCCTGGCGGCGGAACCCTCGTTGGTTCTGGTCGAGCACGGGCGGTTCTTGGCGTTGACCGATCAGCCCGAGCGGGCGCGGCGGTGCCTGGTTCACGCCGACCGCGTCGCGCGGTTCCTGAGCAGCGAGCTCGCGTTCGCGGCGAATCCCCGCCGCTGCGGCATCGTGCTCATCGACGACGACCGGATTGCGGAGGCCATCGCCATCAAGTGCGGCAGCGACCTCAGTGCGCCGCATCTCGGCGGTTGCGCGGGCTTCTTCTCTCGGCGGACCGGGCTCATCCATGTGCGCGGGTTGGCGGCGCTCCGCGACCCCGACCTCTACGAGCGCTTGGTCGCGCACGAAGTCGCGCACGAGATGGTCTGGGCGAGCGGCTATCCGCTGCTGACGGGGCCGGGCGCTTGGGTGGCCGAAGGCATCGCGACCTTCGCGGAGACGCTCCCCACCGATCCGCAGGACGTCTTGGTGCCGCAGCCGTGGGCGACCGAGCGACTGGCGCAGGCGCAAGCGATGGCGCAGGCCGAGCTCCTGGTGCCGTTGGGGCGCTTCACGAGCTACACCCGAACCGATCTCTCAAGGCTGCGTCCGCTGCAGGCGCGCTACCCGTTCCGTGGGGCGGCGGTGGCCCGTTCGATTCCTCGCGACCAGGTCCAGAGCTGCGCGCTCGCCGCGTTCTTGCACGAGTCGCTGGGGCCGTCATTCGCGGCGTGGCTGCACTCGGCCCTGGACGAAGGTGGCACGCCGGACCTGTTGGAGCGTCGATCCGAGGGGCCAATGTCGGCCATGGACCAGGCGTTCGGCGAGTGGCTTCGTCGCCACGCGCACTAGAAAACTAGCCCTGGCTCAGGCCAGGTCGGTGTCCAGCAGCAGCCGGTCGAAGGACAGCGCGAGCACCCAGAGCTCGCGCAGTGCCGCGTCCGACAGGCTCGGGTGCGGCGCCGGCGCGAAGCGCGTTGCCAACGCTCGCGCTTCGCGCAGCTTGGTCGCATCGTCGGCCAGGCGTAGTGCCGCATAGTCGGGCGCCGTGGCGCGGCCTTGTGCGGTTGCCCTGTGCGTTTCGATTGCCGCGGCGTGGACCGCATACGTGGCGTGCGGAGTCAGGCCGAACTTCACGTGGCCAGCCTCCAGAGGGTCGGCGCCCGCCAAATGCCATCGCTCGATTTGGTCTCGGAGGGACCCGAGCTCGTGGCCCGGCTCGCTGTGGTGGAACGTGAAGGCCTTGAAGAGCGCGTCGTAGAGCGGGTTTGCGGCGCCGGGCCCGAGCTCGAGGCGTGGCTGCACCAGCGCGGCGTCGCCGGGTTCGCCGCGGTGATCCGTCGGGAGTGCGGCGCGGTCTGGGGCTGGCCGCGGCAGCAACACTTCGCGACGACGTAGCCGAGCTCCGCTCACGCGCACTGGCGTTGGATCGGTGCGCGAGGGCAGGGTGACGCCGACGCAGCTGCGCACCGCGAGTCCGAGGCGTTCGCCGAGACGCAGCCCGGGGGTGCGCGGATCGAGGAGCGGATGTGGTCGCGGCGTGATGGCGGGCCGAGGCGTCGCTTCCGACCGCACGAGCCCGACCACGAAGTTCTGCCGCAGCTCTTGCCACAGGTCCAGATACGCGAGGACGAAGGTCTCGCTGTGACCGTCGAGCTGCAGCAGGCGCGCCATGCGCGCGGGTTGGCCCCAGGGCCGGTGCAGCCAAGCCGCGGCGCGCAACCCCGCATCGCCAATCAGCGTGCCAAGCTGGAATCCAGTGAAGCCGCGGTCGCCGGCATGGAGGAAGCCGTCGACGATGCCGGCGTCGTTGCGGCTGTCGCGATAGTGCTCGAAGGCCCAGCGCAGTGGGTGCGCGCGCGGCAGCGCCGCGATGACGCGGCGCAGTGCCGCGGGGTGCCGCCGATCGCGATGGGTCAACCCGAGAAGGCGCGCCAGGCGCTGGATCTGGAACACGCGCTGTCGGCTGTAGTGCGGATAGACCATCAGCCGCAGCACGCCGTCAGGCGCGAGGCGCGCCCGCATCGCCCGCAGGGCCGCGAGCGGGTCGCGAAGGTTCATCAAGACGCCGTAGCACTCGATGAAATCGAACGGGCCGTCCGGCCACTGCGCCTCGTCGTCGAGGTCGACGTGGGCGAACTGCGGCTCGCGCACCCCGTGCCAGCGGCAGCGTCGCTGCGCGATGCGCAGGCTCTGACTGGAGAGGTCGGTGCACGTGAGGTCGGCGCCGGGGTTCGCTAGCCCGAGCACATAGGGCTGCATCGTGCCGCAGCCCGCGACCCAAATGCGCGGCTTGGCCGGCGGCGCTGGGAGGTCGCACTGGTGCGCAAGATAGGCACAGCTCAACTGCCAGACGTCGTGGCGGCGCACTTTGCCCAGTAGCGGCACCTGCGGGTAGGGCCACGCTTCGTACTGGGCGCGGACCGGCGCGTTCTCGGCAGTGGCTGGTATCGGATTCTCCCAAGATCCTGATCGGCGCAGTCGGGGCGCCGAGTCAAACCCAAGGCGCCTGGTTCGCGGCGCGAAGCGGTCGCGGGCCGGCCGCCTCAGCCAATCCAGAGCTCGACCGCGTTGGTCAGCGACACGGTCGGCGCTTCGTCGATCAGCGCCTGGAAGTTCGCGTTGGCGCCGATCAAGGCCGGGTCGTCGGGGATCGGCAGACACATCTCGCCGCGGCCGGCGCCCGGCAGCGCCGGGCCGACGATGGCGAGCGGCAGTGCGGCGCTGGGCATGACCCACAGCGTCCCGCCTTGCCAGGGCAGCGCAATCTGTGAGCCCGGGCCACCGACGAGCAGCGCCGCGGCGGCGCCGCCCGGTGCGTGCGCGACCCGCAGCACGATCTCGCCGCCGATCCAAGGTTCGCCCGTGCCAGCGAGCTCGGGCGCGATGGCGCTGGGGCTTGCCGCGGTCCCGTAGGGATGAAGCGCGAACGGCACGTTGCAGTGCACGTCGGCGTCGCCGCGCCGGTACTCTTCCCAAATCACGTAGGCCGCATCACCCGCGGCGGCGATGTTGGGACCGAGCGATGTGGCGGCACCGCGCGGATCCGTATCCAGCCGCACGTCCGCGCCCAGCCAGGTGCGGCCATCATCGAGCGATCGACTGACGAAGATGTCGATGCCGCGATCGCGAAAGTCCTCCCACGTGACGTAGACGTTGTGTCCCGCCACAGCGATCCGTGGATCGATCGAGAGTGACGAGCCGGGCGGGCTCGTGTCGATGCGCACGTCGGCGGCGAGCCAGGTCGTGCCGGCGTCGGGCGACCGATTGAGATAGATGTTGCTGAGCCCGTTGCGGAAGTCCTGCCAGACGACGTAGACGTGCGGTCCGGTGGCGACGATCTGCGGCGCGAACGACGCCGCCGAGCCCGCGGGATCGGTGTCGAGGCGCACATCCGCCGGCAGCCACGTCGCGCCGCCGTCGAGTGAACGGTTGAGGTAGACGTCGGCCTCGCTGCCGCGCAGCTCGCGCCAAGTGACGTAGACGGCGTCATCGCTTGCGGCGATCTGCACCTCGGCCGACGGCGTGGCGCCGGGTGCGTTGGTGTCGAGGCGTACGTCTTGCGCCAGCCACGTGGTTCCGCGGTCGCGGGAGTAGTTGCAGAACACGTCGCCGTTGCCGTTGCGGGTGTCCCACCAGGCAACCCACACGCCATTGCCGTCGGCGGCCAGCTGCGGCAGCTCGGAGTCGGTGGTCGCGGGCCCGGTGTCGAGGCGAACGTCCGCGCGGAGCCAAGTCGTCCCGCCGTCGAGGGATCGGTTGCAGTAGACGTCGTTGACGCCACTGCGGTTGTCCGCCCAAACGACGTAGACGTTGCTGCCGACCACGGCGATCTGTGGGTCGGCGGAGAACGCGCTGCCGGGCGCGTCGGTGTCGAGTCGGACGTCCGCGGCGAGCCAGGTAATGCCGCCGTCGAGCGAGCGATTGAAGTAGATGTCGGCTTGGCCGTTGCGCTCGTCCAGCCACGTCACGTAGACGCGTCGCCCCGACGCCGCGACGCGGGGCAGCGCCGAGACCGCGCTGCCCGCGATATCGGTGTCGAGGCGCACGTCGGCCGCAGCCCACGTCGCGCCGCGATCCGGGGACCGCGTGAAGTAGATGTCACGGGCGCCGCTGCGGCCGTCCTCCCAGACGACGTAGACGTTCGGGCCCGACGCTGCGACCTTGGGCAGGGTGGCGAAGCTCGTCCCCGCGTCGCGGTCGACGCGCACATCGGGCTGCTTTTGTGCGGGGAGCGGGAGCGCGAGTGCTCCCAGCGCGATGCCGCCGAGCAGCCGGCGCCGCGCCGCCTTGTTGTGCGGTGGGCGCGGCATACCAGCTCCCGCTACGGGTGGTTGACCTGCAGGATGATTCCGCCGTCCAGGATCCCCGAAGTCGCGGTCGTCGCCGTCGCGTCGGCGGCCCACAGCTGCTTCACCGGCGCCGTCGCGGGCGGCGGATCGGAGATCACGTTCACCGCACCCTGGCTGAAGGCAACGGGGATCGTCGCCGACTGACCGGGGTCCAATGAGGCCATCTGCGTCACCAGCGTCGCACCCTCGAAGGCCGAGCTGTAGGGGATCGGATCGATGGTCACGGTGAGGTTGCCGCCCGCGTCGGTCACGCCCAGCGGCAGGTTCAGGGCGGCCGGGTTGACCTCCAGCGCCGTGCACAGCAGCGATCCGCCGGGGATCTGCGTGCGGACGGCGTCGAGCAACGCGACCGTCGGCGAGTTCTTGGCGCTGGTGCCGACGCCCAGGTCCATGCTCAGCTTGGTGCCCCAGTTGTTGATCCAAGTGATGTTCGCGGCGCGGAAGAACTGGCCGGTGGCGCGGCAGCCGAGGCCCACGCTGGTGCGCGAACTCTGGATGAACTGTGGAATCCCGCTATCCGCGTCCATCGGATAGTCGGAGCCCGCGCCATCGTTCGAGTATACCCGCACCTCCCACAGGAGGTCGGCCGTGCCTGGAGTCCACAGCGAGTCGAAATCGATCTGCAGGACGTTGGTCGATGGCGCCAGCACCGGCTGCAGCGTCCAGTCTGGGAACGAGACGGTCGTGCGGGCGACGACCGTCGCAGTGTTGCCCGTGTAGTTCGCATCGAACGTCGTCGACAGCGCCGAGAGGTCCGAGTCAGACATGACGATCTCGAGCTCCAGGTTGCGCGCGCCGTAGCCCGAATTGTCGGGTAGCAGGCCGTCGCGGCGGAACGCCAGGCGGTCAATGGAGCCCTCGGGCTCGAAGCTCGAGTCGCACTGTTGCAGCCGCAGCGCGGCATTGCCGCCAATCACATTGTCGGCGAGCGCGCCCTCGACGGCTTCGTAGCCGTTGGGGCTCGAAGTGAAGTGATCGATCTGAGCCGGCAAGCTCGAAACTACCGCGGTCGCGGCGACAAGGATGTGGCTTCGCATGTTCGAGAGTTGGGGGTTGGGGCTCGGCTTGGACGCCAAGACCGAAGGGGTGGGGCCGTCCGCGGATCAACGGTTCGCGGTCACTGCTTGTTTCGTTTGGTCATCACCGGTGCGACCGCGGTCTCCGAGTTTATCCGCATCTTGATCTCGTGACCCGGCGCCGACGTGGTCGTCGTCATCCGCATGTTCTGCTGCATGGCCATCGGGACTGGCCGGTGCAGGTTGACCTGCAAGTCGCCAGTGGTCGGTTCTAGCTCGACCTGGGCCGGAAGGTCTTTGGGCTGGTCCGCGCGCTCATAGGTCAGGGTTTGCCCGATCTTTGCGTTTTGCCCGTCAAACGAAACGAGCACGTTGGTGAGGCGCAGGACCATCTCCTTGTCCGGTCCCAGAGCCTGTCGCGTCTCCGTGGTCCAGGACTCACCGACGGCGACGGGGGCCTCGGGCAGCTCCACGAGGAACTGGTCGAGGACGCCCTTCGCCTCCACGGCGTCACCGCCATGGTCGACGATACGGGGTTCTCCCAGCAATCGACCACGATCGTCCGTCTCGGCTTCAATGGTCTGACCAATCAACTGCGGCATTGCACCGAGTTGCGGCGGCGCCGGCTCCCCGGTCTCACTGTCGAACTTCGTGACTCGACCGGGGCTATCGACCTGCATCTTGAGACTCTGCATCTCGTGATGAACTCGGGCGCCGCGCTTGTCCCGCTCCACGACCCGGTACCGCATCGTTGCGTCGATGGTCACGGTGGTCTCCATCGAGGGGCCCGCGCTCTGGACCAGGGTGTGGACCTTGCTGCGCACGGCATACTCGCCTTCAGCACCGGGCTGCAGGTCGTAGCGCAGCAGGCGCGGCTCCTTCTGGGCGATCGCGGTAGATGCGGCCGCGGCGACGGCCAGGAGGAGGAGCAATGCGGGATGGGTCATGCGCGCGTCCGGTGGGCCAAGCGAGTGGTCAGATGCCGATCGTGAAGTCTACGCGCGAGGTAATGCTGATTCCGGCGGGATTGAAGGAGGGCTCGAGCGCCGCGAGCTGCAACCGCAGCGTGGCGCCGCACGCGCTGACGCCGACCGCGGGTAGGCTCAAGAGGGAGATACTGCCAGCCCCAAAGGGGGCGGTTGTGGAGTTGCCCGGGATGATCGCGGTCGGCACGAGGTTGAGGGAGCACGACTCACCGGTCCTCGGCACCGTAATCGTCGGCAGTGGCAGGTCGATGGCCTGCGTACCCAGGAGCCACACCACCGGAGTGCTTGGCACGGTGCAGAGGCTGGCGGTCACGACGGTGGGCTGCAGCACCCGGATCGGGTTGACCCCAAGGCCGGGTGGCCGTGGGCAACCACCACTCGGGCCACCGGTGGGCCAGCAGCCCTGCTGGGCCGCCGCCGTCGGGTAGAGGATCTCGAGCGTTGCCGGCGAGCATGGCTGGGCGACGAGGCGCGGCGTCACAAGGGCGGCGCAGAGACCAAAAGCGGCGACGTAGTGGCGTTTTGACATCATGGGTCCGTGACGAGGTGCGTGGTGGTTCCGGCGGTGACTTCGACGCGGTGGCGCTGCACCGTGGTCCCTTGACGGCCATCGGTGACGGTGACTTCGACGGTCCAGCTGCCTGGATGCAGCCCCGCGAGGACCGCGACCCCGCGGTGGAACTCGGCGCGCGCGCGCGCCGATGGGGCTTCGTCCCCGGTGCGCACGGCTTCGGCGCTGCGGGGCGCGGTTGCGCTTCCTTCGCCGACTTCAATGCGGATTCGGCCGGCGCGGACCAGGCGCAGCTCGCCAGCGTCGATGGATTCTGCGCCGGCGCCCAGCGGCAGGCGGACCGAGGCGGGGACGCGTTCGGCCGCGGTGGCCTCGAGCGCCACCTCTCCGAGCGGGGGTGGCACCCGCAGCGCGAAGCGCCCGTCGGCGCCGGTGCGCGGGGGGCGGCCAGGCGAGGCCTTCGCGGCGGTCGCCGTGGGCGACCGGCGCGCGCGTAGGCGGGCGCCAGCCAGCGGTGCGCCGTCTTGATCCACGACGGTGCCGGTGAGCTGGACGGTGCGGATGCGCAAGTCGCGATCCTGGGCGCCCGTCGCGATCTCCAGATCGAGGATCGCCGGGAGCGACAGCGTGGGGTGGGCCACCACGAGGCGGTGCGTGCCGACCGGCAGGTGTCGGAAGTGAAACTGGCCGCGGTCGTCGGCGCGGCCCGGGCGATTCTGTTGCACGCCCGCTGCGTCGGTCAGCTGCAGCGCGAGCGTGGCACCGGCCAACGTGCGCCCGTCGGCGCTGAGGGTGCCGCGCAGATCGCCGAGTGCGGGCCGGACCAGTTGCAGCGCCGCGGCTGCGCCGTCGATGACGCGCACGGCTTGCCAAGGGGACGTGGGCTGGTGGGCGGTGGTTGGGCCCGGCGGTGCCGCGCCCGCCATCGACGGGTCCGGCTGCACCTTGAACCAATGCTGACCCGGAACGAGCCGCGCGAACTGGATCTGACCCGACGCGTCCGTCTCTCGCCATTCGGACCCGGCGTCGGGGCCGTGTCGCTCGATGGCCACCTGGGCAGCGGGCGCGCCGGCAACGTCCACGACGGTCACGGTCACATCGCCCCCGCGCACCAGTGGCACTTCGCGTTGCACATCGCCGCGCTCCGGCATGGCGAAGGCCTCGCCGCGCCACGTGGCGTGGGTGTCGGACTGCACCAGCAGCTGGCCCTCGCCACCCGGCAGGCTGTTGAAACGGCAGAGTCCGGTGTCGTCGGACGTCGCCCGCTGCAGCTTGCGGGGCCCGCGGTCGTCGCCGCGGGTCGGCGGCCGGCCGATGAGTCGGACCATGGCCCCGGCGATCGGTGCGCCCGAGGCGTGGTCGAGCAGTCGCACTTGGACCACCGGCGCGGCACTCAGGCGCACCGTGCCCAGGTCCAGCGCGCCGCTGAGCGGCAGCTCGATCTCGCCGCGAAGCCAGGGTTGGAAGCCCACGGCCTGGAGCTTGATGTGCAGGCGCTGGCCGTCGGCTGGTCGCAACGCCGGCAGCGTGACCAGGCCTCCCGGGTAGTGCGCCTGGCGCGGCGGGTGGCGCAGTAGCGCCTCGCCGACGGCGTCCGCGGCGCCGCTGAGATGCCATGTGAGCTCGAGGTCTTCGACCGGCTGTTGGCTGCCGTCGTCGATGGCCCGCAGCGAGACCTGGATGCCGGCGTGGTACCGGAGCTCGACGCCCCGGGTGCTAGCCTGCGCCGGCCGGCTGCTCGAGCAGCGTTCCGGCGTGGTCGGGGGCCCGCCGGGGCGCGGCTCGTCGGCTTCGACCAGCCATAGTTCATAGGTCGCGCCCTCGCGTAGGCCCCGCAGCTCGAAGCTGCCATCCACCGCAGACACCGCGGTGGATCGATCGCCGAGCCCGACGGCGCGGGCGAGCTGTTGCATCGCACTGCGGCGGCGCAACACGTCAAGGTCCGCCGGATCGACGGCTTCGGGTGGGGCGTCCGGACTCGTCGCTTGGGCTGCGGCGACGACGCGCACTCGTCGATGCCCCGTGGGGACGCCGAGAGCGGTCCCGGTGATCGAGCCGGCTGCGGCAAAGCGAATCTCGATCCCGGCTCGGGTCGCCCCGGCCTCGAGCGGGTCGAGGGTCACGGTGACGGGTGGATGCTCCGGGTGCGTCGCCTTCAGCGCGAGCGCTCCGGGCGCGGCGTGCGGGAGAGCGAAGTGACCCTCGATGTCAGTTTGGGCGGCGAGGCCGTCCTGCGCCGCCGTGGGCGTCGCGCCGAGATCGATGTTGCCCATGCCCTGGCGGTCGTCCGGCGGCAGCTGTTCGACCCAGGCCTCTGCCACGGGCCGTCCCGCGGCGTCAAACACGCGACCGCGCACGGTGGCACCCGGTTTGAGCACGAGATCGCCGACAGTGAAGTCGCGGTCCCCGGCCGGGCGGGGCGCCACGCGAGAGAGTTGGCGGTAGCCGCGGGCCCGTGCCTCGATCCGGACGTTGCGCGGGCAGGGCGCGGGCGCGCGCAGGCGGAACTTGCCATCCGGGCCGGTGGTCGCGGCGCGTTCCGGTTCGCCCGTGCATTGTACGGTAGCGGCGGCTAGCGGTCGCCCGTCAGGACCGACGACGCGGCCCACAAACGCCCCGAGGCCCGGCGCGGCCGGTGTGCGTTCGTCCGGCGTCACCCGCGCGCCGGCGCGCGGCGCGGCGGCGATCGACGCGGACTCTGGTGGTGCCACGGTCGCCTCATGGCGCGCGGCGTGGGCCCCGGGGATCGCTTGCGGAGCGTCGCCGGGTGCGGCGCTCGCCCAGAGCCAGGCGAGCAGGCCGGTCGCAAGAAGACCAGCGACCAGCATCGCGGTCCCCCGGCCTGGGCCGGTGGGTCGACCGCGTCTATTGACCAACGACGAAGTCGGCGCGCGCCGACACGCTAATGCCGACGTTGTTGAAGTCGGGCTCCAGGGCCGCGAGCTGCATGTAAAGGTTGACCCCGCATGCGCCGAGTGGCACCGGGTCGACGAACAGCGTCGTGATGCTGCCAAAGACCGTCGGCGAGCTCATCGCCCCGACCACGAGCGTCGGGACGAGGTTGAGCGTGCAGGTCTCGCCCGTCGACGGCACGTTGATGCCGTTGAGCGGGAACGAGCCGGTCTGCAGACCGAAGATCCACATGACTGGCGTCGCGTCGGACGTGCAGAGAGTTGCCGCGAGCAACGTCGAGCCCTGCTCGACGACCAGCGGGTTGACGCCAAGCGAAGCCGGCCGGCCAGGACACGCCACCGCCCCGCCCCCAGTCGGTAGGCAGCCTTGCTGAGTCTCAGTGTCCGGGTAGAGGTACTGAACCGTGGCCGTAGTGCACGGCTGGGCGGCCGCGGCCGAGGCGAGCGCCAGGGCCGTCAGCGAAGCGAGGAGGGGAGCGAAGCGCGTCATGGTCGGATCACAAGATGCTGAGGTCGGCGCGGATCTCGCCCGGCCGGTAGGTCTGGGTGTGGATGTTGCAGAACACGTCGCCGCTTTGGAGGATCCCGACGATCTGGGCCGTCGTGAGGCCGGTGTTATGCGCACCCTGGTACTGGGTGTAGAAGCCGACCGACAGCATGAGGAAGCCGCCGAGGTAGTCGGCGCGCGTGCCCCAGAAGCCCGAGTCGAAGATGAACGGGCCGGCCGAGCCCGGGGCGCCACTGTGGATGTGCACTGCGGTCTGGTTACCGCCGTGCGTCTTGTCGAGCTGCGAGCCGTCGATGCCGATGACGCTCAGGAACCCCGCGCCCATCCACTGGCCGAAGGGCAGCGGAATGTTGGCTTGAATGGTGACGCCGGCCGCGGTGCTCGGCGTCGAGGGGACGGCCTGGCTGCCGTCCAGGAGGCCGAACATGTTGAACGGTGCCTGGGCCTGGACTTGGGTCGGCATGCCGAGGATGGCGGCGGACAGGAGGCCGCCCATGGCGAGGCGGGAGAAGATCGAGATACGCATGGATCGCTGTGTTTTGGGGTAGGGGTGAGTGTTTCCAAGGCGGGGGCAAGATGCCTCCACCTTCAGCTCCGCAGGTCCCGCGGGCCCTGGATGCAAGATTATTAACCCGCCGTGCATGAGGGAGTCGCGGTTTCCGCGACCTCCTTCGATTGGAGGGTCGGCGCCGGGGCCTGTGGGTGCGGGTGGAGGGGACGAACGGCGTCCCCTCCATGATCCCTGATCTCGATCAGAGAACTTGGAGGTCGGCGCGGATCTCGCCCGTCCGGTGGGTCAGCGTGTGGACGTTGAAGAACACGTCGCCACTTTGCACCGTGTTGATGAGCTGACTCGTGGTCATGCCCATGTTATGGGCACCCTGGTATTGGGTGTAGAAGCCCACGATCAGCATCACGTAGCCACCGGAGTAGTCGTATTTGACGCCCCAGTAGTCGGCGTCGAAGACGAGAGGGCCCGCGGAGCCCGGCGCACCAGCGTGGATGTGCATCGCCGTGTTGTTGGCGCCGTGCGTCACGTCGAGGGCGGAGGTCTGCAGGCCGATCACGCTGGCGAAGCCAGCGCCCATCCACTGGCCAAAGGGCAGCGGGATGTGCGCCTGGGCGAAGATGCCGTTGGCGGCGCTGGTCGTCGGGGGAACGGCCTGCGAGCCGTCCATCAAGCCGAAGACGTTGAACGGGGCCTGGGCGGTCGCGGGGGCGGAGAGGCTGAACAGAGTGGCGGCGAGAACGCCGCAGAGCGAGAGGCGCATGAAAGGTGTCTCTGGATGGAGGTCGAGCGAAGGTGGTGGATCGAACCCTGCGGCGGCAGACGCCCGGGGCGTCGTGTGAGGCAACCCTGCGGGCTTGGCGGACTTTCACCTGTTCCGGCGGCGGCGATCGGGTCGGTCGAGGACCTCGTGACGGCACGGCGTCGCGCCGCGGCGCGGTAGGGGCACGCCCCAGAAAGTCGCCTGCAGCTCCGGGAGTTGCCCCACGGGTCTGCGGGTGCTCGGCGCTTTTGTCTTGTTCCCGCAGGGAACCTCGATGCAGGTAGACTTCGTCACGCCCATGCGGGCGCCCTGCCCGCGCACTTCGAACGATGGCCATGAGCTCGCGCCCTCTTCTGTTCTATCGCGTTCTGACCCTCGGCCTTGTCGCCGCGGTGCATGCTCAGCTCCCGATGCCGCCGGTGCCTGAGCCCTCGGGCAACCCGACGACGACCGATAAGGTCAACCTGGGCAAGGCACTGTTCTGGGACGAGCAGATGTCTTCGACCCGCACGATGGCCTGCGGGACTTGCCACGCGCACGAGTTTGGCGGGGCGGATCCGCGGGCGGGGCAGGCGGTCAACCCGGGCGCCGACGGTCTCTTCGGCACGGCGGACGACGTGTTCGGTTCACCGGGTGTGCCGCTCACCGATGCGTACGGCTACTACCTGCCGACCAGCGAGTATGGCCTGGACGTGCAGGTGACCGGCCGCATGGCGCCGTCGGTGATCAACGCGGCGTTCAACCAGGAGCAGTTCTGGGATGGCCGGGTGGGGGAGCGCTTCAACGACCCCGTCACGGGCTTTCAGGTGTTGCCCTTTGACGCCAGCCTAGAGGGGCAGGCCGCGGGCCCGCCGACGTCGAGCGTCGAGATGGGGCACATGGGGCGCGACTGGAACGACATCGCAGCGCGGATTGCCGCGTCGGAGCCGCTGGCGATGGCGAGCAACATCCCGCCGGCTCTAGACACGTGGATTGGCGACAACAGCTATCCCGACTTGTTCGCCATCGCCTTCGGCGATCCCGCGGTCACGCCGGCGCGCATTCTGATGGCGATCGCGGCTTATGAGCGCGTGTTGGTGTCGGACCAGTCTCCTTACGACCTTGGCGTGAGCAACCTGACGCCTGAGGAGCAGCAGGGTTGGTTCGTGTTCACCTATCCGGCGAACTGCACGATGCAGTGCCACACGCAGCCGACGTTCCGCGACGGGCAGTACCACAACATCGGCGTGCGGCCACCGGACGAGGATCTGGGGCGCTTCAACGTGACCGGCCTCGCTGCCGATCGCGGGCGCTTCAAGACGCCGGGCATGCGCAACCTCGCGTTGCGCAAGCGCTTCATGCACAACGGCATCCACACGTCGATCGACGAGCTCGTCGAGTTCTACGACCGCGGTGGTGACTTCGCCGACAACCGGAGCCCGTTGATCAAGCCGCTTGGGCTGTCGGCGAGCGACAAGGCGGCCGTTGTGGCGTTCTTGCGCAACGGCCTGCTCGACCCGCGGGTGGCGAACAACCTGCCGCCGTTCGATCGGCCGACGCTCTACACCGAGACACTGCTCGCGCCGCAGACCTATGGCCAGGGCGCCGCGGGGTCGGGCGGCTTCGAGCCGCGACTGCTCGCGCTCGAGCCGCCGTTGCTCGGCAACCCCAACTTCACGCTGGCGCTGGCGGACGGGCTCGGCGGATCGCTGGCCCTGCTTGGTTTTGACGTGGCGCAAGGTGCCGGAACCCCGGTTGCTGGTGTGCCGCTCAACCTCGGCGCGACGCCGGCGATGGTGTTGGCTGGTGTCGGAGTCCTGGCGGGCAGCCAGCCCGGCGACGGGTATTGGTCGGCGCCGTTCGCGTTGCCGACGGACCCGGCCTTTGTTGGCGCGCCGATCTTTGCGCAGGGGTTCGTCGTCGACCCATCAACTCCCGAAGGCCTCGCGGCCACCGCGGGTACGCAGTTCGCGTTGTTCGCGCCGAGGTGACTTCGGCCTCGCGGCCACCGCGGGTACGCAGTTCGCGTTGTTCGCGCCGAGGTGACTTCGCGGCGGCGCTAGGCCCGCGGGCAGCGACGTCACATACGAGGCGCTGATAGGCAAGACGGCGCATCAGGGCACGTGATGCACTAGTGGTGTGATTCCACGCACGGCGCGAACAACACCGCGATCCACGTGCACAACGCCGTGCCGGGCTCGTCCGGTCCGTTCCTCATGGACTGGGACTACTGGTCCGTCGAGTACGACTTCATCGGCGGCTTCATCGGCCTCTCGGTTGGTTTCTACACCGAGTGGCAGGGCGCGCAGCGGCTGACCTTTACCACGCCCGAGATCCACTCCCGTCTCGCGACCGGCGAGGCCTACTTCAACATCCACTCGCTGGAGCACCCGCCGGGCGAGATTCGCGCCGACCTGCAGATCCTCTGACGGGAAGGAGCCCGTCTGCCTCTCGGTCGCCGCCGGCGTGGGCTCGCTCCCGCCGGCGCGGCGGCCGCGGACGCCCCAGGGGAGCGGCTCACGGTCGCGCCGTGATGGGGCGTTTTTTGTCGCGGCACCGTACGTTCGCTTTCACGAGCAGAACTTCACCCTCTGCGCGAAGTGCGCGGCCACGCGATCGGTGTAGTCGGCGGCGGCGTAGACGTAGTTGGTGAGCGCGTAACGCCGGCCGCGCCGGCTCGGCATGCCGCGGTGGATGCCGGTGGTATCCGCGAGCAGCAACGTGCCGGCGGGTGCGGTGGCCGTGAACACGGCGCTGGGGTCCGCACCGACGATACGCGCGACCTCGGCGTCGCTGAGCCGGTTTTGCATGTAGCCGAGTCGCGCCGTCCACATCGCGCGCAGCACGGCGGGCAGCCGCGCGGAGCGCCGCACGTATTGGAATGGCCCGTCGCCGTCATCGACGTCGGTGAGGTAGACGATGGCCTTGAGCTGGCGGGCAAACGAATCGCGGTGCCAGCCTTGCCCGCTACCGAGGTTGTCGGGTCGGTGCGTCAATCGCCCCGCCATGGTGAACGCGTGCATAGCGGGTGCTGCGAAGTAGCGCGCGGCGAGCTCGTGGAGCCACGGCGTGGCTGCGAAACGCGCCGCTGCGGCGGAGACGCGGTCGAAGGCAAATAACCGATGATCGGCGTCGGCGCTGTCGCGCTGCACGAGATCGGGGCGCGCGGACATCACTGCGTCGATCTCCGCGCGCAGGGCGGCGCACGTCGTGCGCGATAGAAAACTCGGCACGATCGCCAGGCCGTCGTGCGCCAGCGCGTCGAGGGCCTGCTGCGCGATCGGCTCGGCCAGCGGCGGGTGGCGACGTGGCGATTTGCGCTGACGGAGCAGTCGCGCCGCCGTGAACGCCGCGTTGATGGGCCGGCAATCGACCAGCCGCTGCAGCGCCGCGGTCACCGGCCTTCGACGTCGAGGATGTGCGCGACGGCCCGCTGCAGCTGTTCGGCGGCGCCGGGTGAGAAGAACTGGCTAGCGTCGGCGGGGTCCAACGAGCTGGCGAGCTCGAGGGCCGCCATCAGGTCGTCGGCGTCGTCGGCGAACTCGGCTTGCGGTGCCGCGTCGACCATGCCCTGAAGTTGCTCGCTGCCGGGCAGGCGGACCACGCGCGTTTGCAGGCCGAATGCCAAGCCTTCGAAGAGGGCGGTCGAGTAGGCGCCGATCTGTAAGCTGGCCTCAGCGAACAGCTCGTAGAGGTGGGGGCGGTCCCTGTCGATGACGCGTACCGGCGCCTCGCGGAGCCAGGGATAGTCTTCGCACCAGGACTGTATCTCGCCTGGGTGCAGCTTGTAGACCACTTCCGCGCCGCCGAGCCGCGGGTCGTTCGCCAGGTCCACGGCGAGGCGCGACAATGGTGCGCCGATGGATGGCTGCGACAAGAACAGGGCGCGGCGCGCCGACGCGCGACGGGGCCCAGCGGCCCGGCGTCGTGTGTCCAGGTACGGATAGCCCACCGCCAACACGCGTTCGGCCGGGATTGGAAAGCGGGCCGCGGTGCGCCAATAGTCACCGAACGTCAGCAGCCAGTCACAGAACAGCTCCTTGCGGCAATCCGGCAGGGGGAAGTGGTAGCCGAGGTTCTGTGGCCCGATGAGGCCGTGCTGTAGCTCGACCGTGGGGATGCCGAGCGAGCGGCATGCCTCGATGGGAATCTCGTTGCCGTAGCTCACGACCACGAACACCAGACGCGGGCGCAGCCGTCGGAGCAGCGTGCGCCAGCACGGCAGCTGACCGGCGCGGACCGCGAGCTTGGCACGTGCCATGGAGCCGACCGGCACCCGGACCCCAAACGTGTCAGCAATGGCCTCCTCGATCCGGGCGATCACCGCTGAGTCATCCGCGCCCAACGGCGCGCCGCGCCAGGCGCTGACGCCGTTGGCCAACAGAGCGAGCCCATCGAGGTGGGCGATGCGGCGCGTGCGCGTCGGCTGCAGGTGGCGGTGGTGGTGTGGGCGCTCGAGCAGCAGGGCATCGCTCGCCAACGCCTCGATTGCCGGATCGGAGTAGGGATCCCAGTAGCGCCCGTCGTCCTCGCGTCGCCGCCGCGAGTGGCCGATGAACAAGAGCTCGGTCGGGCGCGCCGCGAATGGATTGCGGCGGAGCACGCTGTGCGCGACCGACCGCCACGCCGGCAGGTAGGCCCTGGCGCTTCGGTCCTGCGGCGCCTGTTTGTCGGCACGCAGCTGGAGCGCGCCGACCAACGCGTCAAAGACCTCGACTCGCAAGTAGTCCCAGGCCCGGCAGCCACCGAGATAGCGGCCAAACAGGCCGTGCTCGTGCTCGAGGCCGAAGAACGCGCGCCGCGCCTCGTCGAGGTCGGCGGGAGCGTCTTCGGGCGGACCGCCGCTACGCGGTCGTGGCGGTGAGGACAGGACGGTCATGGCCAGCGCTGTCGGGGAAGGCGTCGTTGCGCGGCAGGACGTGGCGGTCGACGACCTCGCGAACGCAGCCCTCGCCGCCGCCCCGCTCGCACACGTAGTGAACAGCGGCGCGGACTTCCGGCACGGCCGTGGCTGGACACGCGGCGAAACCCACCGCGCGCAGGAGCTCCAGGTCGCCGAGATCGTCGCCGACATAGGCGACTTCGCTGAGCGCGATACCGAGCTTGTCGCAGCGGGCGCGCACCAGCGGCAGCTTGTCGCGGACGCCCTGGTGCAGCTCGTCGGCGCCGACTTTGTAGGCGCGGTCGGCCACGATTGTGGTGTCCTCGCCAGTGACGAAGCCGGTGCGCACACCGCGCTCACGCAGCCGCTCGAAGGCCTTGCCGTCGAGCGTGTTGAACTTCTTCAGCTCTTCGCCGTGGTTGCCGTAGTACATGCCGCCATCGGTGAGCACGCCATCCACGTCGGTGAGGAACATGCGGATGCGCTGCGCTGCCGGTGGGCAGACCCCCTGGCGCTGCATTAGAGCCTCGCCGACGCGCCAATCGGTTTCGTCGTCGAGCTCCAGCGCCGTGTGCGGCGGCATCTCGAACGGCGCGATCGTGCCGGAAATGCGATTCTCCGCGCGGCGGATGGCCCCGGCGCGGCTCACGTAGAGCGCGCCGTTCTCGACCAGCGTCCCCGCGAAGTCTTGGCGTCGCGGGCGTCGCATCGGATCGTAGTTGATGGGTTTGCCCGCATCGGACCAATAGAAGCGGCGCGCGCGGGCGCAGGACACCAACGCGTCGACGCGCCCCTGCGCGAAGCGGCGCAGGGCGCCGTCCACGTCCGCGGCGCGCGTGAACGGCGAGGTGGCCTGAGCGAGGACGAAGACCGCGTCGTCCGCGAGGCCGTCGGCGGTCAGGAACTCGAGGATCGCGCTCTCGGTCGACGCTGTGTCCGTCGCCGTCGCGTCGCTGCGACGAAACACCTCGAGCTTGCCTGCCTCTGAGGCGGCCGCCTCGGCGGCGGCGGCGATCGCGTCACAGTCGGTAGCGACGACCACTCGGTCGATGCTCGACGCGCCCTGCAGGGCGTCGAGGCACCAGTGCAGCAGCGGGCGGCCGCAGAACGGCCGCAGGTTCTTGCCCGGGATGCCGCGGCTGCCGCCGCGGGCCGGCACGAAGGCCACCGTCGTCATGGAGTCACCGCGACAGGCTGGTCGGTTTGGTGCTTGAGCTTCTGGCGCTGCGCCTGCTCGATCTCGAGGATCGGCTGCGGCTTGTTCGTGAGCGCCTTGTGCGTCGCGAACAGGTCGCGCTGCAGCTTCTGCAGACCCGTCGGCTCGAGGGAGGCCGCGTGGTCCGTGCCCTTCCAGGTACGGTCCTTGGTGAAGTGTCGCTCGATCCAGCGCGCGCCCAAGGTGTAGGCAGCGATGTCGACCGCGATGCCCAAGTGGTGGCCGGAGAAGCCGATGGCCTGCACGCGATCGCCGTAGAGCGCGTAAAGGCGTCGCAGCTCGAGCAGGCAGACGTCTTCGAACGGCACCGGATAGCCCGAGGTGCACGCGTACAGCACGAGTCGGTCGCGGGCCTGGTTGGTGCCTTCGAACAGCTCAACGACCGCGCGCTCTTCGTCGGCCGTCGTCATGCCGGTCGACACGTGCACTTCCCCGTCGTACTCGTCGCGCAGAGTGCGGAGCAGATCGAGGTTGTTGTTGCACGCGGATGGCACCTTGATGTTGTCTGGCCGCAGGCCAGCGATCTCGCGGGCCGACGTGACGTCCCAGACCGAGGTGGCGTACGACAGCCCATGCTGCTCGGCGTGGGCCTTTAGCTCCGCGTGCTGCTCGACGCTGAGCTCTAGGTTCTCACGGTGCTCGCCGTAGCTCTCGCCGTAGGCGTGGTGTGGGTTGGGGTGCGGTGCCGCGTACTGTTCCGGCGAGAGCAGCTCGCGCACCGAACGCTTCTGGAACTTCACGTGGCCCACGCCCGAGAGGCGGGCGAGCTCGATGAGCTCCTTGGCGACCTCGAGTTGGCCGAGGTGGTTGCAGCCGATCTCCGCCACGACCTCTGGCCGCCGGTAGTCGAACCGGAACATGCGGGAGTCCTCTTTGCTGTGGATCCGGGTTTGGGGATCCCGGGTTGGGATCCGGGGGTATTCCGGTGTCGACCATTTGGACGGCGGACTTGAGTGGCTCGGCCGCGGCGACCGGCGCCGGGGCCGCGGTGACACGGGCGGTTTGGGACGCAAGGCCGCCTCCCCAAACTGTCGATGCAGCCGACGTATGGAGACCGTGCCCTGCAACCTCTGCGGCGCTGAAGCGAATCGGCTGCGTCACGAGGTTCCTGTCGATGACCGCGGCCTGCGGTTCTACCGCTACGCCCGGCGCGCGCCGGCTGACTGCACTGGCGCGTTCCGCATCGTCGAGTGCGTGCAGTGCGGGTTGCTGTACACCAACCCTCGGCTGGACGCTCGGCAGCTCGGCCAGGTCTACGGCGACGGCAGTGTGCTAGGCGGCAACTGGCGCTCGTTCGAACGCTACTTGTTCGCCGAGGAACAGCCGGACGACCTCGGCGATCCGCGCCGCGGCGAAGCGTGGCGCGCCGCCGACCAGACGTGGAAGCTCGACATTCTGAAGACGTACGGCGTGCGACCAGGTGCGACGATTCTGGACGTCGGCTGCGGTCGCGGCGAGTTCGTCGCGGCGGCGCGGGCCCAGGGCTACGACGCCGTGGGGGTAGACGTCGCCCCCGATCGGATCGCGTTCGGCCGGGAGCGGCTCGGCCTTGGCCCTCATCTCGCGGTTGCGGATGCCGGTGGCGGTCTACCGCCGCTCCTCGCAGGCCGTCGCTTCGACGCCATTACGCTGTGGGATGTGATCGAGCACCTGCGCGATCCGAAGGACGCCCTGGCGGCGTTGCGCCCTTCGAGCCACGGCCGCACGCGATTGTTCGTGCACACCATGACCGTCGACTCCGGCGCGTACCGTTGGTTTGGGCGTCGCTGGTACTACATCTATCCGCCGATTCACCTCTACTACTTCTCGAGCCAGACGATGCGCGCATTGCTGGAGCGCGCGGGCTTCGACCCGGTGGGGGAAGCGCAGGGGCCGGCGAAACGGCTCACGCCGTGGCGACTGGTGACGGCGCGGCTGCGCGGCCTTGCCAATCACCTGATGTTCGCGATCTATGGCCCGCGCCGAAGCGTTTGGCGTCTACTGCGCCCGCTCCTTCGGCCCTGGCAGGGGTCGATCTCCGACGCGCGCATGGAGCAGCGCCTCGAAAATCTCTACCCCGGCTACTACAGCGGCCGGTTTCGCGATGAAGTGGTGTTCATCGCCCACAGCCGGGCGCCGGCGACCGCTGGCCCGCCGGCGCCACTCGAGGTCTTGACTCAGGGCCGCAGCGACACCGTCAAGCCGTTGGTGGTCTGCAAGTCGTGACTGAACCCGATCGTCGTGAAATAGTCGTTCAGGCCCTGCATCGACACGTTGATGGCGACGGGCACTGTCGGTAGCCGGAAGCTCCACTGCCCGCCGGCGCCGCGGACCTGCACCAGGGCGACGTCGGGAAGGACCGACAGCGTGCAGCCCGGGATGAGCCGCGGATCGGCGGCCCCGGGGACGATGGGGTTGAGCCCAAGGAGCAACACCTGCGCAGCCAAGAACGTGTTGCAGCACGTCGGCGAGCTCTCCTGCAGCAGCGTCAGCGTGCAGGTCGTTCGGTCGTAGCGGCCGCTGAGCTGGGCGTCCTGGCCAAAGAACGTGCACGTGTTGCCGTACTCGGTGATCGTCACCTGACCGGGTCCCGTGCATTGCGCGGACAGCTCGGCGCTGGACAGAGAGACGAGACCAGCGACGAGGGCGAACGTAACGAATCTGCGCATGTGCAATCCTCTTCTGCGGCGACAGGGGAGCGCCAGGATTGCGCGAGGGCCGGTTCTTGTCGACCGACCCAATCGCCCGGGCAATGGTGCGCGGGCTGGTCACCGAGTGCGGAACATTGCGGCACCCGGGGCGGCGCAGCTCAGGTCGAGCAACGCGCCGGTCGCACAGCGGAGCGCGTGCTCCGCTGCGGGACCTCACTTGGCGCCGAAGACCTTGACGACCTTGCCGTCCGCGTCGACCGCGATCGCGGCGTCGCCGACCGGGCCCAAGTCCGCAAACGTCGAGACGGCACTACCCGCCGCGCCCGACTCCACGTTCACCTCGGCATCCTTCGCCAGCTCGTAGACGACCGTCTCGCCGTCCGGCAGCTTCACCGTGATCGTGCCGGCCTCGTGGTCAATGGCATCCACGGAGGCGACAAACGCCGTCTCGTCCTTGCCGAGCTTCGTCTTCAGCTTGTCGAACGCGCCCTTGGCTTTGTCGGACAGCGACGACCACGCTTCCTTCGTCTTCGTGGCGGCTGCGTTTGCCCACTCCTTGCCCTTGCCGGCAGCGGCGTTGGCGAACTCCTTGGTTTTCTCGATGCCCTTCGCCATCGCGTCTTTGGCTCCACTGGCCATCTTCGAGCCGGCGTCTTTCATCTTGCCGACGTCCTGATCGATCTTGGTCTGGTTGACGGTCAGGCCATCCTCTGAGCTGTAGTTGAACCAGCCCTGGTAGAAGCCGACGCCGCCGACAAGGAGGGCAATGATGACGATGAATCCGAGAAAGCGCTTCATGGGAAGAGGTCCTTCGCTGGGGGTCGCGGGTGCCGCGAAAGCGCGGCGACGTGAATGTATTCGAGCCCGGCGCGGCCGACGCGTCGACGGGCTCTAGGAAAGCGTATACCGACTCCGCGCTGTGGTCTTCTGTTAGCCGGGATTGAGGAATCCCGAGGGCGCGGGAGGGCCGCGGCTGCGGCGGGTTGGCGCAGCCGCGGGCGTCCTTGGGGTCAGGCCCTCGGGGAAGGGGCGAGAGCTAGATTCTAGAACAGCAGGCCGAAGCCCAGCGAGTAGACGAACTGGCCGTCTTCGAAACCGTCGCCGAACGATTCGGTGTCCTCAAAGAAGAACTGGTACTCGGCGGTCGCCTGCAGGAACGCGTCGTCCTTCAGGAAGTACTTGAAGCCGGCCTCGGGGGCTCCTGCCAGCGTCTCGTCGACGGTGTCGCCGTAGACCCAGCCGAAGTTCGCACCGATGAAGGGGTAGAGCCGGCCGAGCGGGATGTGCCAATCGGCGAAGACTCGAGTGACGCCGTTCCAGGTTGAGCGGCCGGTATCGGCGAAGCCGACCGTCTGCCGCACGCCGAGCTCGAACTCATCGGACAAGAAGTAGCCAGCGCTGCCGCCGGCGCTGAACGAGCCGAAGTCGAAGTCCTGGTTGTTGGCACCCGAGCCACCCAGGGTGGCCTCCCACTGGCCTGCACGGGGGCCGACGGTCGCTTCGCGCTGGGGCGCGGGGGCGGCGTCGGCGCCGCGCTCGAGCGCGGGTGGCAGCGTCGCCGACGGCCCGCGCGGTGGCGTGGTCGGGGCGGGGGCCGTCTGGCAGGCGGTGAAGCAGGACAGAGCAACGAGGGCGAGGGGTCGCATCAGACGCGGTCTCCGGTGGGTTGGGGGCGCAGGCCGGCCGCCGCGCGCGATCAAAGGCGCGCGCGCCGGTTGCATGGCCAGCAGACGGGAAGATTGTCGGCTGCAATGCGGCCGAGTGACAGGGTGCGGTACTACCGAAACCCGGCTCAGGCGCGCCCCGAGAACGGATGACTTTTTTGGTCCCGGGCTGCGCCTGTGGGCCGGCAGCCGCGGCGCCACTTGCGTTTGGCGTCTGGTTTAGGCCTGGCGGTCCAGCTCGCGACTTAGCCAGGCGCGCGCGACGCGCCAGTCGCCGTCCACGGTGCGTGGGGCCACGTCCAGCGCTTGGGCGGTCTCGTCGATGGACATGCCGCCGAAGAAACGGAGCTCGACGACCTTGGCCTGCCGCGCGCTCACGCGCTCGAGCTTGTGGAGCGCGTCGTCCAGCTCGAGCACGTCGAGGCCTGGCTCGTTTTGGTCGCCGGCAACGGCGCTGATCGTGATGCGCTCGGCATCGGCGGAGCGCTTTTGCGCCTGCTTGCCGCGGGCGTGGTCGACGAGGATGCGCCGCATGGCCTGCGAAGCCAGGGCGCGGAAGTGCGCGCGATTGCGCACCTCGGCGTCGTGCTGACGGGCGACGCGGATCCAGGCTTCGTGCACCAGCGCCGTCGCCTCCAGCGTGTGCTCCGCGCGCTCCCGGCCGAGGTAACCGGAGGCGATGCGCCGCAGCTCCGAGTAGACCTGTGGATCGAGTTCGCCGGCATCAAAGCCTGCCTCCGAGTGATCTGGGCGGTCGCGCATCGGGGTGGAGGATAGCTGGGTCGGTCGCGCCGTGGGCCGGGTCAGAGGTTTAGCTTGGCGCGCAGGAAGCGGCGAGCCGGCGACATCTCGACCTTGTCATCGAGGCGGACCCGCACTTGGTCGCCGGCGAGATGGTCTTGCTCGACGTGCGCGTCGTAGACGTGGGCGATGTCGTCGTCGGCGGCGACCAGGATGGCGACCGGCAGCGACGAGCGGTCCTCGTAGACGAATCGGTCCAGGCGCCAATGCCAGCCCTGGTGGCGCTCCCAGGCCTCCCTTGGGATGCGCAGCTCCAGCGCCTCGGGCCGGTCGTGGTACTCCCGCCAGGCCCTGCCGACGGCCGCCAGCAAGTGGTCTCGATCGTCGCCGGCATAGAGATCGGCGGGCGCCTCGTTGGCCCGCAGGATGACGTCTTCCAGCGTCTGATGCGCCGCGTCGACGTCGGTGCCGGCGTCCCGGAGGTGCTGCTCGAGCCGCCGGGTGTGATCGCTGTTGCCGCCAATCGCCACCAGCAGCTCGAGGTTGGCGGCGGCCCGGTCCAACGTCAGCTGGATGGCGCCGGTCAGGAAGGGACGGGCGTCGCGGTGCCGCTTGGCGAGATCGGCCATGGAGCGGGCCTGATGCGCGTCGCTGTCGATCCGCTGCGGCAGTGTGCCGGCGACTCGCGCGATCTCCCGCCAGCAGCGGTCGAGATTGGCCCCGAGTTGCGCGAGCGCCGCGCGGAGCCCGGCGCCGTCCGGCCGCTGTAGGGCCGCGGCGTAGCGTCGGGCCAGAGTCTCGCGCTCCTCGGCGACGGCATCGAGCACGCGTACCGTGCGGGCGGCGACTCCCGGATCGGGCTCCAGTCGGGCCCGGGTCTTTGCGACCTCCTGGTCGAGGCCCCGCAAGCGGGCGAGGTCGGCGTCGAGTGATCGCGGCGGGTCGGGGACTGCACGAGCGGTGGTGATGGCGATCAGGAGCACGATCGCGACGAGGCTGAGGGTCGGCACGTTTGGGTTGCTGCGAAGGATGTGTTGGCCCTTCCCGCGGCAAATCAACGCCGCGCACGCAGACAAAAAACCGAGTTTCTCAACCGCTCGTTGACCGTCTGGCGACCCGGCTTGCGCCAAAGGGGGTCGTCCGAAGTGAGTGAAACCAGAGACGAGCGAATCATGACGCACCCCACCACGAATGCTCTCACGACTTCTACGTGCTGCCTGCTGTCGGTTTTGACTGCTTGCGGTGACGCCGACGCCCAAGCCACCGGGCAAGAGTCACGGCCCACCATCTCGGCTCCCACGGTGGAGATTGAGCTGCCCGAGCTGCCCTATGATAAAGCCGAGTTGAGTGAAGTCGGCCGGCTCGACGCGATGATCGCCGACTCGCAGCGCCTCGCCGCGTCAGTGGATGCCTTCCGCAAGATGCTTGAGCGTCTCGAGGAGGCCACGCAGGTCTCGATGAGCGGCACTAGCGAGGATCAGGTCAAGGCGGTGATGAGCATCGTCGACGGCTTCCGCACGTTCGATGCCGGCGCGTTGGCGTTCGGTCACGATGTGCTGGCCGCGTTCAAGAAGGACTACGAGAGCGACGACGCCTTCGCGACGCGCTATCGCGAGATCTACTCGAAGGCGGAGGAGCAGGTCAGCGAAGTCATCCAGGACGGCCCGAAGCGTCGCGCGACGGGCGCGGCCATGATGAACACCTATCGCTACCTGTCCGGCGCCAACTCCGGCGCGCTCGAGCACTACCTCGAGGAGGCCGCGGCGTTGCGCGACACGGCGATCGACCGCGTGGTGCAATCCGCACAGACCGACCTCATGGTGGCCGACTACAAGAAGGGCAAGGACCTGACGGATTTGCTGGCGACAACCAAGAACTGCCTCGCGCTCATTCAGCAGCTGCGGGCGGAAGATGAGCGCATCACGACGATGCTGACGCAGGTCGCCGACAAGGAGGTCAGCCGTCACGAGGAAGTCGCGGCAGCCCGCGCGGCGCGACGGTTTCCGAGCCGCTACGCCGGCGCGAACGCTCCCGCCAACGCCGAGGAGCTCGAGGCCGCGATGCGCGACTACCTCGCGAAGTCGGGCTACGACGTCCGCGGCATTGCGCTCGCCAGTGAGTGGATCGCGATCCACTCGGTGCTGGGCATCCACCTCTACGATCAGATCGACTTCTATGTCGCGGCGGCCCACTCCGACGATGAGGGCGAGCTGCTCGACATCCTCTACGTGACCGGCAAGACCGGTCGCCCCGATCCCGGGTCGCCCTTCGTGACCTACTCGGTCGGCGGCATCGGCGAGATGCTGGCGAACAACCTGTAGGCGGCCCGTGGCCGTCGCCGCCGTCGAGCACGACCTCGGTAGTTCCCTGTTGAGACTTCAGTCGTTCCCGTGGGCGGTCGATGGGTTCAGTAGTCCAATGCTGAGTCAACTCGTCTACACCAGCCGCCCCTCCGACGGGGTCACGATCCGTGACGCTCAGGAAATCCTGGACGCGGCCCGTTCGTTCAACCCCAGCAAGAACATCACGGGCTTGTTGGTGTTTCGCCACAACCTGTTCCTGCAGTACCTCGAAGGCGAGCGGCGGGACCTCACCGATCTATTCACGAAGATCTCGGCCGATCCGCGCCACAAAGACGTGGAGCTGATCGGCAGCCGCCCCAGCGAGACCCGATTGTTCCCGGATTGGTCGATGGCTTTTGTCGCCCTCGGCGCCGAGAACCGCGCGGTGATGCTGCGCGAGACGGGGGCCGAGAAGATCGACACCGGCGAGCTGACGATGGACGAGGCCGTGCGCCTGATGCGCGGCTTGTCTGGCGCCGAGTTGACCTCGGTCGGCTGAGGTCGCGGCGGCGCCGCAAGAGCGACCCGAGCGGCGCTCCGCCTTGCCGCGCCGCGGCGAGCGCGCCCGCGAAATGGCGGCGTGGCGGGTCCCGGCGGAGGCCGGGAGAGCGTCTTGGCGTGGGCTTTGGTTGGGCCCAGCGAAGGGCGCCGAGTCGTCCTTGACCGGGCCGGGCCGGATTCGCACAATCCTCGCCCCTTTTCTCCCTCCGTCGAGGTCGTTCCGAGCGCGCTCATGCCCCGCCCCCTCGCCGTCGTCGTCTTGGCCGCGGGCCTCGGCACACGCACCAAAGTGCCGTTCCCCAAGGTGCTTCTGCCGCTTTGTGGCAGGACCCTGTTGCGCACGGTGCTCGATACGACCGCCGAGCTCGAGCCCGAGCGGACGGTCGTGGTTGTGCACCACGGCAAAGACCAAGTGGTCGCCAGCGTCGCGGGCCTCGACGTCACGTGCGTCGATCAGGGCGAGCCGATGGGCACGGGCCACGCCGCGCAAGTGGCGATGGAGGTGCTGGCCGGGTTCGAGGGTGATCTGCTCTTGCTCTACGGCGATGGTGCGCTGATCACCGCGGAGACATTGCGGCGGCTCCGCGATGCTCGGGGTGATCAGGCGGTGGCGTTGCTGACCGCGCACCCGCTCGACCCGACCGGTTTGGGGCGGATCTTGCGTGACGAGCAGGGCGACTTCGTGGCCATCCGCGAGGAGCGCGACTGCAGCGACACCGAGCGGGTCATCGACGAGGTGAACTCGGGCTTCTACTGCTTTGACGCCGGGCGTCTGCCCGCCGCGCTCGCCGCACTCACGCGCCGCAACGCCCAGGCAGAGTACTACCTCACGGACACGGTCGGTTGGTTCGCCGAGCGTGGCGATGGGGTCGTTGCCGTCGCGACCGAGGATCCCGACGAGGTGCAGGCGGTCAATTCGCTCGACGAGCTGGCGCTGGCGCGCAGCATCCTGCAGGAGCGGATCCTCCTGCAGCATCTGCACAACGGCGTGATCATCGAGGATCCGGCGACGACCTACATCGAGGGCGGCGTGGCCATCGGTCGTGGCACACGCGTCTTGCCGTGCACGGTCATCCACGCCGGCTGCCGCATCGGCGAGGGCTGCGAGGTTGGGCCGTTCAGCCACCTGCGGCCCGGCGCGATCCTCGAGGACGGCGCCGAGGTTGGCAACTTCGTCGAGGTCAAGAAGAGCGTGATTGGCAAGCACTCGAAGGCCAAGCACTTGACCTACCTCGGGGACACCACGATCGGCGAGCGCGCCAACATCGGCGCCGGGACGATCACGGCGAACTACGACGGCAAGCACAAGCACCCCACGGTGATCGGCGATCGCGCCTTTCTCGGGAGCGGGACCGTCGTGGTCGCCCCGGCCAAGATTGGCGACGACGCGATCACCGGCGCCGGCGCAGTGCTCACTCGCGACACCGAGGTGGGCGAGGGTGAGGTTTACATCGGCGTCCCGGCGCGGCCGCTGAACCGCGCGGCCCCCCTCAAAGGTACGGGCCCCCTCAAAGGTGCGGGCCCCCTCAAAGGTACGGGCAAGGAGCAACGATGAAGGATCGCCTGCGGATCTTTAGCGGTAGCGCCCACCCCACGTTGGCGCGCGACATCTGTGCCCATCTCGGGGTGCCCATGGGGCCGGCGAGCCTGGCGCGGTTTCCCGACGGCGAGATCAACCTGAAGGTCGAGTGCGATGTGCGCGGTGCCGACGTGTTCGTGCTGCAGCCGACCTGTCCGCCGGTGCACGAGCACCTGTTCGAGTTGCTGACGTTCATCGATTCGCTGCGGCGCGCGTCGGCCGATCGCATCACGGCGGTCATGCCCTACTTCGGCTACGCCCGCAAGGACCGCAAGGACGAGGGGCGCACGCCGATCACGGCCAAGCTGGTCGCCAACCTGATCACCAAAGCGGGCGCCGATCGCGTCGTGGCGGTGGATCTGCATGCGGCGCAGATCCAGGGGTTCTTCGACATCCCCGTGGACCACCTCTACGCGCGCCCATGCATCATGGAGGCGGTCATGGAGCTGGGGCTGCGCGACCCGATCGTGGTGTCTCCGGACGTCGGCGGCGTCAAGCTCGCGCGTGCCTATGCCAAGGCGTTGCACACCGAGATCGCGATCGTCGACAAGCGTCGCCTGACGGGTGACACGACGGTCATTGAGCACGTCGTCGGTGACGTGTCCGGCCACGATGTGTTGCTGGTCGACGACATGGTCAGCACCGGTGGCTCGATCACCGACGCGGCGCGCATCGTGAAGCAGAAGGGTGCGGAGCGGGTCTTCATCGCCGCGAGCCACGCGGTCCTCGCGGGCAAGGCGGTGCAGCGCCTCAACGACGCCCCGGTGGAGCGGGTGATCTTTACCGACACGATTCCGCTCGATTCCCATAACATTGAACGGCTCAGCTGTGCTTCGGTCGCGCGGCTGCTGGCCCGAGCCATCGACCGAATTCATCGCAGTGAAAGCGTGAGCGTGCTCTTCGACACCCCGCCGGAGCAAAAGGAGAAGTAGTCATGGAGATCTCGACGATCCAGGTCGAGCGCCGCGAGGCGACTGGCAAGAAGAAGATGAAGCAGCTCCGCGCTGACGGCCGTATCCCGGCGGTGCTGTATGGGGGAGGGCGCGACACCCTGCATTTGACGGTTGGCGCGCACGACATGACCATGCACCTGCGGCACCACCACAAGGTGTTCCGCTTGGAGATGGGTGGTCAGGACCAGCCCATCTTCCTGCAGTCGGTGCAGTGGGATTGCCTGACGGATCGGCCGATCCACATCGATTTCCTGCGCATCGATCTGAACAAGCCGATGCGACTGGTCGTCGAGCTTGGCTTCCTCGGGCATCCAGTGGGGCTGAGCAAGGGCGGCCGGCTGGTGCCGGACCTGAAGATTCTGCCCATCCGCTGCTTGCCGGCGGCCATCCCGGAGATCATCGAGGTGCAGGTCGGGCCCCTGGACCTGGGGGATTCGATCACCGCCGCCGACCTGCAGCTCCCGGAGGGAGTCGAGGTCGATCTGCGGCCGGAAGCGCTGATCTGCCACGTGCCGGGCGAGATCGAGGGTGCCGAAGTGGACGCCGAGGGCGAAGAAGGGGAAGGGGCTGGCGAAGCCTAGGGCCGCCAGCTACCCTCTCCCGCCCCCTTTTCGTCGTCGGACCCGCTCCGTTGCAGTGGACGCGCGTGGTCGTCGGCATCGGTAACCCCGGTGTCGAGTATGAGCAGACGCGGCACAACGTCGGCTTCATGGTGCTGGACCGGCTGGCGGCGCGAATGGGTCTTCACTTTGCCCGCCTGGACCGGCGCGAGCTGGGCTTCAGCGGCAAGGCGAAGGCGCAGATCGCGTTCGGGGGCCGAGACGGCGCAACTCCGTTCGTCTTGGTCAAACCGCTGACCTACGTCAATCTCTCTGGCCAAGCTGTCGGCCCCTTCTTGCGGGCCCACGAGCTGCCGCCGGAGTCGCTCTTTGTTGTTGTCGATGACCTGAACCTGCCGCTGGGCCGGATACGCATCCGGCCGGCGGGGCGCTCTGGCGGTCACAACGGTCTGCAGTCCATCCAGGACGCGCTGACCACCGCTGAGTATCCCCGTCTCCGTCTCGGCATCGGGCACGCTTCCGCCGATCAATGGGCGGACCATGTGCTCGGGGCGTTCTCGGAAGAGGAACGGGAGGTACTGGGTTCCGTTCTCGAGCGCGCCACCGATGCTGTGTCCGAATGGCTGGGTGGGGCCTCCCTACAATCCCTGATGGAACGTCACAACGGTGGCGGAAGGGTGGACCTTGAAGAAGACCTATGAGAGCTTGCTCCTCCTCGATAACCGGGAGGTGCGCAAAGGCTGGGATCCGCTGAAGGAAGCGGTTGGCGCGATCTTCGCCAAGCACGGCGCGGAAGTGGTCAGCGCCCGGCGCTGGGAAGAGCGGCGGCTCGCGTACCTGATCAACGGGCAGTCGCGCGGCACCTATCTGGTGCTGTACTACCACGGCGATCCGGATCAGAACCCGGCGATCCGTCGAGACCTCGACTTCTACGAGGCCGTGCTGCGGCAGATGACGGTGGCGGTCGATGAAGTCCCGGCCGAGGCGCACGAACCGGAGGCCGAGTTCGACGTCAACGCGATCCCCGTGGATGACGAGCCAGCGGCCGAGGCGCCGGCTGCCGACGCCAAGGGCGGCGACGCCAAGACGGGTGACGCGAAGGCCGGCGAGGACAAGTCGGGCGAAGACAAGTCGGGCGAGGACAAGTCGGGCGAGGACAAGGCGGAGGCCACCGCGGAAGGCGGCGAGCCGGTGAGCGGCGAGGCCAAGGCCGAGGGTGAGACGGCTGCTGTGGCTGCAGCCGGCGAAGAGACTGCAGAGAAGCCAGCAGAGGCGGGTGAGACCAATGAATGATCGCGGTGGCGGTGGCGGTGGCCGGCGAGGCGGTGGCGGCGGACGGTTTGCGCGCTTTGGGCGTGGCAAGAAGGCCGTCGAGCCCGATCAGCCGCTCGACTACAAGAACATCGAGTACCTGAGTAAGTTCGTCTCGCCGCAGGGCAAGATCTGGTCGCGCAAGCGCACCGGCTTCTCGGGGCAGAATCAGCGCAAGCTCGCGAACGCGATCAAGCGTGCTCGATTCATGGCGCTGCTGCCGTACAGCGGCGGGCGGGTCTGATCATGGAGGTTCTGCTCAAGCGCGGGATCGAGACTCTGGGCCGCATCGGCGACGTTGTGTCGGTGAAGCCCGGTTACGCCCGGAACTACCTGTTGCCGTTGGGCTTCGCCGTGCCCGTGACCAAGGCCAACCTCGAGGAGATCGAGAAGGAGCGCGCCCGCGCCCTGGCCGAGGAGCAGTCGCGCATCTCGGGCCTCAAGGACGTGGCGGAGCGCTTGTCCGCGACTTCCGTCACGATCGAGGGACGCGCCAACGAGGAGGGTCACCTCTTCGGCTCGGTCAACGCTTCGCAGATCGCGACGGCCATTCGCGAGAAGGGGTTCGCGGTGGAAGAGAAGTCTGTGCGTCTCGAAGCTCCCCTCAAGGAGATCGGCGTGTTCGACGTCACCGTGCATCTGCACGCCGGCGTCGACGCCGTGATCAAGGTCTGGGTGGTCCAGGCCAAGCCGAGCTGACCGAGACTTCCTCGGCTGCCCCGAGCTCGACTCGGGGCGGCGGGAGCCAAGGATGAACGAAGGCATTCGGGTCGCGCTGGTGAGCCTCGGGTGTGCCCGTAACCTGGTGGACTCCGAAGTCTTGCTCGGCCATGCCGCGCAGGATGGGCTCGCGCTCGTTCGCGAGCCACGCGATGCCGATGTCGTCGTGATCAACACCTGCGGCTTCATCGAGGCCGCTAAGCAGGAGTCGATCGAGACCATCCTCGAAGCGGTGCAACTGAAGACCCAAGGCCAGCTCAAGGGCGTGATCGCCGTTGGCTGCTTGGCGGAGCGCTACGCCGACGAGCTTGCCGCGGAGCTGACGGAGGTCGACGCCGTGCTCGGTATCTCCGACTACTCGGGCGTCCCGGCGATCGTGCGACAGATCGTCAACGGCAGCCCGCGGCGGTTTGTCGCGACGGTCGACGGCGGCCAGCCCAAGTCCGCGCGCAGCGACGTTGGCCGCGTGTCGCTCACGCCGTCGAGCTACGCCTACCTGCGCATCTCCGAGGGCTGCGATCACTCGTGCACGTTCTGCGCGATCCCGGCGATGCGCGGGCGCAACCGCAGCAAGCCGATCGATGTGCTGGTCGAAGAGGCGACGCGCCTGGCGAAGCAGGGCATCAAGGAGCTCGTTGTCGTCGCCGAGGACAGCACGGCGTACGGACTCGACATCGAGCGCCGGCACATTCTGCACGTGCTCCTGGAGCAGCTGGCGACCGTCGACGGGATCGAGTGGATTCGGCTGATGTATGCCTATCCGCACACGGTGAAGTCCGAACTCTGCGCCGTGATGCGCGAGAACCCCAAGGTCGTGCCGTACCTCGACATTCCGATTCAGCACATCAGCGGCCCGATGCTGAAAGCCATGAAGCGTGGCACGTCGTCGCAGCAGGTTCGCGACATCCTGTGGCGGTTGCGCGGCGAAGTGCCAGGGATCGCTGTGCGCACCACGCTCTTGGTGGGGTTTCCGGGCGAGACCGACCAGGACTTCGCCGAACTCCGGGACTTCGTGGGCGAGTATCGGTTCGAGCGGCTCGGCGCCTTTGCCTATTCGCCGGAGGAAGGCACGCCGGCGTTCGAGCTCGAGGATGTCGTGCCCGAGGCGGTCGCCGAAGAGCGCCGGCACGAGATTATGTCCCTGCAGCGTAGCATCGTGGTCGAGGCCAACCGCGCGCTGGTCGGGCAGGAGATCGACGTGCTCATCGACGGCGTGGATCCCAGCCGCCCCAGTCCGTCCGACCAGCCGACCTGGGCCGGCCGAACGACCCGCGATGCGCCGGAAGTCGACTGCGCAGTGCTGTTTGAGGGCGCCGACCTCGCGCCAGGCCGCATCGTCCGAGCGCGGATCGAGCGCGCCGAGGACTATGACCTCTACGGTCGAGTGACTTAGCCGCTCGCAGCCGTTCTGCGGCGGCTCGGGCTATGATGGCGCGCGCGTGCGCGGAGCACGAGGGAGCAGCGCCATGGGTCGGAACGACCGTGATCGGTTCTGGAGTCGAAGTGCCTCGGCCATGGCCATGGCCTTGGCCGCGGCGAGCCTGGCCCTCGGCCAGGCGCGTCTGGTCTTGGACATCAACGGTGCCGCGCGCCCCGGCTCCTCGCCCAGCTCGTCGAGGCCGGCGCACTTCACGCGGTGGAACGGTCACGTCTACTTTGCCGCGACGCGTGCGGACATTGGCAGAGAAGTGTTTCGCAGTGCCGGTCCGGGCACGACGGCGTTGTTCGCCGACGTGGCGCCGGGTCCCGGCGGCTCGGATCCTCACGGCTTCACGGCGCTGGGCTCGCGACTGGTGTTTGCCGCGATGGGTGGCCTGTGGCAGACCGATGGGCTCTCGACGGCGAGGCTAGCAGACCTGGGCGGGAGCCCGTTCGAGCCGGTGGAACTGGGCGGGAGGCTGTTCTTCCACGGCGCGGATGCTGCGCGCGGCGGAGAGCTCTGGGTCTCCGATGGCACGGCGGCGGGCACGGGGATCGTCGCGGATCTCGCCCCCGGGGTTCTCGGCTCGCGGCCTTCGGATCTCTGTGTGCTTGAGGGGGCGCTCTACTTCGCCGCCGACGATGGTCGGCGGGGCCGCGAGCTGTGGCGCAGCGACGGCACGGCGGCGGGCACGACGATGGTCGCCGAGCTCGTGCCGGGGCCGGTCGGCGGCGCGCCGCGCGACCTCGTGGCGTTCGGCCGCACGTTGTTGTTCAGCGCCTACGACTGGATCCACGGCCAGGAGCTGTGGCGCAGCGACGGGACTGCCGCGGGCACCGCGCCGCTCGACTTGGAGGCGGGCGCTGTCGGGACCAGCCCCGGCTCGCTGACGGTCACGCCGATCGGGGTCTTCTTCGCGGCGGCCACGCCCTCGGCGGGGCGCGAGCTTTGGCGGACGGACGGCACGGCGGCCGGAACTAGCGTCGTCATCGACCTTGCCGCCGGGGCCGAGAACTCGACGCCGGACGACCTGGTGGTGTTCGCCGGTGGCCTGGCCTTCACCGCCACCGCCCCGATGACCGGTCGCGAGCTGTGGTGGACGGACGGCTCACGGGCCGGCACCAGGGTCGTCGCGGACGTCGTGCCCGGCGGGGGCTCGTCCGCGCCCGGTGACCTCGCGGTGCTGGGGGGCTCGCTGTTCTTCGCGGCGTCTGGCGCCACAGGGCGCGAGCTTTGGCGCACCGATGGCACGGTCCCGGGCACCAGGTTGGTCCGAGAGATATGGAGCGGCACGCAGAGTGCTGCTCCGCATGAGCTCTACGCGGACCCGGCGTCGGGCCGGCTCTGGCTCGCGGCCGCGAGCGAGGGCGTCGGCGTCGAGCCGTGGCTGAGCGACGGCACGGCGGGGGGCACCGTGATCGTTGACGACGTGGACCCCATCCGGTCGCGGACGCGCTCGTCATCCCCGGAGCACATCGTCGATCTCGGCGGCATCGCGTTGTTTTCGGCCACGTCGACGCCAGCCGGCCGGGAGCTTTGGCGCACCGACGGGACGGCCGCTGGAACCTCGCTGCTCGCCGATATCGATCCGGGTTCTGCGGAGTCCAGGCCTGCGGACCTAACCCGGGTCGGCGACCGAGTGTTCTTCTCGGCGGAAGACTCGGTACATGGTCGCGAGCTGTGGGTGACCGACGGGACGACGGCAGGAACCCGCTTGGTGAAGGACATCTTTCGAGGCCGCGGCAGCAGCTCCCCGTCCCGGTTCTGCTCGGTGGGCCGTGTGTTGTTCTTCACGGTGCCCGTGTCCAGGTACTCCTTGGAGCTGTGGACGTCGGATGGGACCGAATCAGGCACGACGCGCGTGTCGGATTCACTGTCGATCCCGTACTTCAACGATCCGTACTACTACTCGTTGTGGTCCGAGCCCGAGCTCCTCGACTTCAACGGCGTGCTGCTCGTGACGGCGTCCAGCACGCCTACGGGATGCGAGCTGTTTCGCTCCGATGGCACGGCCGCGGGCACGTTCCCAGTGCTCGACATCGAGCCCGGGCAAACCAGTTCTGGTCCGCTCCATCTCGTGGTGGCAGGTGATCAAGCCTTCTTCAGCGCCTCGACCCGCGCCAACGGCAGGGAGCTTTGGGTTACGGATGGCACGGCGGCAGGCACGCGAGAGGTGCTCGACCTCGCGCCTGGGCGCACGGGGTCTTATCCGGACGGCTCCAATCCGATCGGCATCGCCGCGGTGGGCAACAGGGTGTTCTTTGCCGCGGACGACAGTCGGACGGTCGACCGGCTGTGGACGTCGGATGGCACCGCTGCCGGCACTTGGCCGCTGCATCGGTTTTACTGGTTGGCGTCGTCGCCGTGGTGGCCATCGTCGGCGACGGTGCTGGAAGACCAGGTGCTCTACGCCGCGGGGACCCCGTACGCGGGCCAGAACTGGGTGCTGTTGCGTACCGACGGCACCGGCGCAGGCACCTACCAAGTTCGCGAGTTCTCGCCGCCCTACCCGAACTTCGTCCACTCGCTGACGACGGCGGGGAGTCGCTTCGCCTTCTTCACCGCCGCGGACCACCGGGGTTTGGAGCTGTGGTGGACAGCTGGTTATCCAGGGGGAGCTGGCCTCGCCGCGGACATCCACCGCGGTGGTGCGAGCTCAGACCCGCAGGGGATGACGCTATCGAACGGCCGGCTGCTGTTCAGCGCGGACGACGGCGAGCATGGGCGCGAGCTTTGGGCGTTCGAGTTCGGAGCCAACGCGCAAGCCGTGGGGCCCGGATGCGGGTCGGGACGCCCCGAGCTACGCGCGACGGATCCGGTGCTGGGCCGCGGCATGATCGTGTCGGGCTCCGGCGCGCCGCCGGGCGCATCAGGCGTGCTGATGCTCGGTGACCCCACGCCCGCCCGGCTGCAGTCCGGCGTGCCCTGTCCGCTCTACTTCGACACCGTGACGCTGAGTGTGCTTGCCTCCGTCGCTCCGCAGTCCGGCGCCTTCAGCCTCGGTTGGCTCATCCCCGACGACCCGGCCTTGCAAGGGCAGCGGGTGACTCTGCAGGCCGCGTTTGCGCCGACTCTCGCGCCGACGGGCGTCGACATGACGGGCGGCGTCTACCTGACCTTTGGCCGGTGAGGATGTGCATGCCCGCGCCGCAACCAAGAATCCTGTCGGTTGAGTGGCTCGTGGTCATGGCCGCCTTCGCGTGGGGTGACGAGGCGAGCGCGCAGCTGCCGCGGCTGGTGCGGGACATCAACCCGCGGCCCACGGCGGGCTCCGCGCACTCCCACCCCGCCGGCTTTACCCGCTTCGGCAGCGCCGTGTTCTTCGCCGCTGAAGCCGACCAGTGCGGCCGCGAGCTCCACGTCGCCACGGAACTGCCGGGATCCGCGCGCCTGTTCTTGGACCTCGCTCCGGGCTCGCCGAGCTCGGCGCCGGACGAGCTGACCGTTGCCGGCAATCAGCTCTACTTTGCCGCGGCCCAAGGCGCGAGCGGCGGGGAGCTATGGCGCACGGACGGCACGGTGGGCGGCACGCAACGGGTTGCGGACCTGGTAGCGGGGGCAGGGTCGTCCAACCCTAAGGAGCTGACGCCGTTCCGCGGCGGGCTGGCGTTCGTTGCTACGGGCGACGGCGAGGGTCGCGAGGTTTGGTTTGTGTCGGGGAGTGCGTCACCGCTGGTCCTGCCGACCTCGCCCGGACCCGCCGGCGGTCAACCCCACGACCTCGTGGTCCTGGGCGGCGACACCCTGGTGTTTGTTGCTGCCGATCCGGCCGCCGGGGAGGAGCTGTGGGCGACCGATGGGACTGCGGCGGGCACGCGCCAGGTGGCCGACCTGTGGCCCGGCCCCCAAGGCTCGGAGCCCCGCGACCTGGTCGCGTGGCGCGACCGCGTCTACTTCGCGGCGCTGAGCGGGGCCGGACTCGAGCTGTGGGCCTCGGACGGAACCGCCACCGGCACCACGCTGGTGGCCGACGTGTGGCCTGGACTCTTCAGCGGTCAACCGCAGCAGTTGATCGTGACGGGCGATCGGTTGTTCTTTGTCGCAAGCGATCCGCAGAACGGCCGCGAGCTGTGGGTTTCCGACGGCACGACGGCGGGCACGTCGTTGGTCGCGGACCTCTTCGCCGGGTGCGTCGGCTCCGACCCAGAAGAGCTGACCGATCTTGCCGGGACCCTGCTCTTCGCGGCTACGACCGCCGCCCACGGCCAAGAGCTGTGGCGATCGGACGGCACGGCGGCCGGTACTACGCGGATCACGGATGTCGCGCCAGGCCTGACGGGCTCGGCGCCTCGGGATGTGACCGCGATGGGCGCGATCGCGTGTTTCGTCGCCGATGACGGGCTCCGGGGTGAGGAGCTTTGGCTGACGGACGGCACTCCGGCGGGGCTGCTCCTCATCTCGGATCTCAACCTCGGGGCCAGTGGATCGATGCCGGAGGAGATCGTTGCCGACCCCGCGACTGGCCACTGGTTCCTCGGCGCCGACGGCGGAGTGTACGGCGTCGAGCCTTGGGTGACCGATGGCACTGCCGCGGGGACACAGCTCCTCGGCAACCTCGCCGGGGTCCGGTTGCCGACGGCTTCCTCCCTACCGACGGGCATGGTGGACTTTGGGGGAATCACGGTGTTTGCGGCGGACGATGGCGTCTGTGGCTCGGAACCCTGGCTGAGCGACGGCACCGAGATGGGCACCTACCTCTTGGCCGACTTGCACCCGACCGCTGGATCGGCCCCGGATGGCTTCACCGTGCTGCGCGACCGGGTGGTCTTCGCTGCGGAGAATGCCGCGCAGGGGCGAGAACTTTGGGCGACGGACGGGACCGCGGTGGGCACCTCCATGCTCGCGGATCTGAATCCCGGCCCGGCTTTCAGTAACCCGTTGGGCATCACCGCAGCCGCCGGGGTCGCCTACTTCGCCGCGAGCACGGCGAGCCTGGGTCAGGAGCTCTACTGCACCGACGGGACTCCGTCAGCAACGCGCCTCGTGCTCGACCTTCGGCCCGGCGCCGGAGGCTCCTTCCCCGGCGATTTCGCGCCGCTGCCCGCGGTAGTGCTGTTCGCCGCAGCCGGGCGGACCGGGGGGCGTGAGCTCTGGCGTAGCGACGGAACGAGTGGCGGCACCGCTCTCCTCGCGGACCTGAGCCCCGGATCCACCGGCAGCTCACCGAGCGAGCTGACGGTGGTGGGCGATCGCGTTCTCTTCACGGCTGCCGCGACGCCAGGGGACGTGGAGCTGTGGGTGACGGACGGCACGGCCGCGGGCACCGGTCTCGTGCGCGACCTACGCCCCGGGGCGCAGGGCTCGGATCCGCGCGAGCTCACCGCGGTGGGGCAGAAGCTCTTCTTCTTTGCCGATGACGGCGTGCGCGGAACGGAGCTTTGGTGCTCGGACGGCACGGCCGCGGGCACGACGCTCGTCCGGGAGATCGTCGCGGGCAGTGGCGGGATAGCGAACGCCAAAGCGCTCGGCGCGCTGCGCGACCGCTTCTTGTTCGCCGCCGACGACGGCGTGGTCGGCACCGAGCCCTGGACCTCCGATGGCACGGCCAGCGGTACGGACCTCGTGCGCGACCTCGTCCCGGGGCCTTCATCCTCGGCGCCGCGCGATTTCGCGGTGTTGGGTGATCGCTATGCCGCGTTCGTCGCGGGCCTCTTCGACAGGGCTCTGTGGTGGACGACCGGGATCGCTGGCTCGGCCGGGCTTCTGGCGGACGTAGCGCCAGGGCCCACACCATCGTTTGCGACGGGCTTGACGCTGAGCGGTGGCCGGCTGCTGTTCTGCGCCGACGATAGTCTCTTTGGCAAAGAGCTGTGGGTGCTCGATCTGGGCGCGAGCGCGCAGCCGTTTGGGCAACCGTGCGGTGTGGCCTGGCCCTCGCTGTGGGGCACCGATCCGGTGCTGGGCCAGAGCATGGCACTCGGCGGGTTTGGGGCTCCCGCTGGCAGCAGCGGCTATCTCATGATCGGCGCGATCGCAGCGCGTCCCCTGTCGATCGTGGGCAGCTCGTGCACGGTGTACTTGGCGCCGGCGACCATGCGCCTGTTGAGCTTGGCGGCACCGATGGCCGGTGGGTGGGGCGTGACCCTGCCGCTCCCTGCCACTGCGTCCCTCCTCGGTGCGCGCGCGGCCGTGCAGGGGTTCTTCGGTCCCAGTGCGGCACTGCTGGGTGCCGATCTGTCGCCCGCGGTGTTGTTGACGTTTGGTCGGTAGCCGCAGTGGATCGCGTCGCGCGCCCCTCACTCCTGCGGCGCGAGCACGGCGACGGCGCCGTTCGTGAACCGCAGAGCGGGGTCGAGGTAGACGGCCCGCACGGCGAGCGGCACGTCGACGATTCAGGTTTGCTGCGCCGGGGCGGCGGCGGCGCAGAGGGCCAGCCAGAAGGTCGTGCGTTGCACGAAACGGTGCTGTGGCATAGTTCGCGGGTGGTTGCGTTTGGCGGGCAGGGCTCTGTCACCCGCGCCCAGCGAGGCGATTGAGGAATCCGCGTGGTCAACCCGCGGACCCAGCCGCCAACCCCATCCTTGCGCCCGTTGCGGGCCCGGAAGAGGATGGCCGCGCCCTTCCGCCTGGACCCGTGTCGAACCTCCCCAACCTCATCACCATCTCCCGTCTGGTGATCACGGCGGCGTGCTTCATCGTCCTCGAGCGCGCGGACCCGCACGCCCCGGATCCGGTGATGGTCTGGTGGGCCTTTGGCCTGTTCGTGTTCGCGGCGGGCACCGACTTTCTCGACGGCTGGATCGCCCGGCGGCTGAACGCCGTCACGATGTTTGGCCGGGTCGCGGATCCGTTCGCCGACAAGGTCTTGGTGTGCGGTGTGCTGGTGATCCTCCTGAAGTTCCCGGCCGCGCTCGCGGTCCTCACGACCTGGTTCGTGGTCGTGATCATCGCCCGTGAGTTTCTGGTCACGACCATCCGCGGCATGGTCGAGTCGCAGGGGCATTCGTTTCCCGCCGAGCGCCTCGGGAAGATCAAGATGGTCGTGCAGACCATCACTGCTGGGGCGCTATTGACCCTTGTGGCGGGCGAGCAGCGCTTTCACGACGTCGCCGTGTTTGGATTTTGGTTGACCTTGATCCTCACGGTCGCCTCTGGCCTGCAGTACGTCTACCGCGCACGAGTTCTGTTGGTGTCACAATGAGCGCACAAAAGAAGCAGGGCGCCGGCGGCAAGCTGGCGGTCAAGGTGGGTCTGGTGTGCGCGGCGGCGGGGGCCGTGGCCGGCGCGTTGACCGTGGTGGCGGTGGTGCAGACGCTGGGTTCGGCGATTTCGAGCCAGAACTCAGCGGTGATCACGCGGGGTTGGCTGGTCGGGATGATGCTCGCGGTGATCAGCGGCTTGGCGGTGGGGCTTGTGGCCTACCTCCAGGGCTCGCAGATCGGCGGACGGCTCACGGAGCTCGGTATCGGGCTGGCGAAGATCGGCCGGGGGACCGGCGAGGTGCGTATTCGGTATAGCGGCACCGATGAGGTCTCGAAGCTCGGCCGGGCGCTGCAGTACCTGGCCTCCGATCTCGCGGCGGTGGCTGCGGAAGCGGAGCAGGGCGGTGGCCTCGGCGCCAGCAGCGATCCGCAGATGCGCCAGCTTCGCGACCGGACGTTGCCGACGTCGCTCCCCGAGGTCGAGGGCTTTGAGATCGACGGTACCGTGGCCCCCGGGACGCGCGGCGGGATGGACTACTACGACTGCGTCGAGCACGAGGGCCAGGCCACGGTCTTTCTGGTGTCGGCCGAAGGCGCGGGCGCCGCGTCGGCGATCGCCGCGCGTATGGCGCGCGACGAGATCCATCGAGCCCTGCGCTCCGGTGCCAATGCGCGCAAGGCGCTCTACCACACCAATCGCGTGCTGCACCGGCAGCTGCCGAAGGGCACGTGTGCGAAGGCCACGCTGGTCTCGCTCGAAGACGACGAGGTCAAGGTCTACCAGGCCGGAGACCGGTCGCCGGTGTTGGTCTGCCGTGCCGGCGAAGCCTACGAGGAGGCCGGGGAGGGCCTGGCGCTCGGGCTGGACGAGGGCCCGGTGTTTGAGAAAGGCCTGCGCCGTGCCGCGGTCGCGATGGCCCAGGGCGTGCGCCTGGTGATGGCGAACGAGGCCGCGCATCGGCTGGAGGGATTCGTCGACCACGTGGTGCAGCACTCGCCCAAGCACACGGCGCCGTTCATGAACCTGGTGCTGGGTGGCTTGGAGTCGGAGGCGGGCGAAGGCGGTCTACGCGAGGACGTGGTCTTGCTGACGGCCAAGAGGTGGTGACGGCCCAGAGGTGACGGTTGGTGGCCCAGAGCTTTCAGCAGCGCATCGAGGAGATCTACTTCGCACGGGACAAGGATCGCGGCGTCGCCGGGACGACGCTCTGGTTCATCGAGGAAGTCGGCGAGCTGGTGCGAGCGATTCGGCGCGGCGAGCGCGACAACCTCGAGGAAGAGTTCGCCGACGTGTACGCGTGGCTCGCGACACTGGCGTCGCTGCACGGACTCGACCTCGATGCCGTCGGGCGGCACAAGTATCGCGACGGCTGCCCGCGATGCCGGGCGACGCCGTGTGACTGCCCCCACAGTCCGTCGGTGTCGGCATCATGAAGCTGCCGCAGGTCGTCGCGGCGCTGCAGGATCTGGCGCCGCTCGAGTGGGCCGAGGAGTGGGACAACGTCGGCCTGCTGCTGGAGCCGTTCGGTCGCCGCAGCGTGCGGCGCGTGCTCTTGACGATCGATCTGACGAGCGCAGTCGTGGCCGAGGCGCGGGACTCGAAAGCGGAGCTGGTGGTCGCCTACCATCCGCCGATCTTTGCGCCGCTCCGCCGCCTGACGCAGGCCGCCGCGGGCGAGCGCAACGTGCTCGCCTGTGTGGCGGCCAAGATCGCGGTCTACTCGCCGCACACCGCGCTCGACGCCGCGCCTGGCGGCGTCAATGACTGGCTCGCCGATGGTCTCGGCGCGGGGGCGCGTGAGGGCTTGTTGCCACGCGGTGATGAGGACAGTGGCGCCGCGCAGGGCCGGCGCGTGACGCTGGCCCGGCCGGTGCGCCTCGGCGCCCTGGTGCGCCGGATCAAGCAGCACCTGGGTCTCTCGAGCGTCCGCGTGGCGAAGTCGGCGCGGCACGACGACGGCGAGCCCGTCCGGGACGTGGCGCTGTGCGCGGGCGCGGGCGGCAGCGTGATCGGCGGGGTGCCGGCGGACGTGCATTGGACCGGCGAGATGCGTCACCACGACGTCCTGGCGGCGCTCGAACGCGGTACCAGTGTGGTTCTGTGTGAGCACACGAACACCGAGCGGGGCTACCTGCCACGGCTACGGGAGCGGCTACGGGAGCGGCTCGGGGGCGTGGACGTGGCCCTCGCAAAGGCCGACGCCGAGCCGTTGACCGGGGCGTGAGCTGAGTGGGGCCGGCGGGCCGTGAAGGGTAGAGTGCGCGTTCCGCCATGCTTCAAGTTCGCCGACTCAGCAAGTCCTACGGGACCCGGGTGCTCTTCGATGACGTGACCTTTGCGATGACCCCGGGCGAACGCCTGGGCCTCGTGGGGCGCAACGGCACCGGCAAGACCACGCTGCTGCGCTTGATCCTCGGTGATGAAGCCTCGGATGGCGGCGGCATCGAGCTGCCCAAGCACTACACGATCGGCCACCTGTCGCAGCACCTGCGCTTCACGGCCGACACGGCGCTCGGCGAGGTGAGCCTCGGTCTGCCCGTGCAAGAGGGCGGCTGGGTCGAGGAGCACCGCGCCGAGGAGGCGCTCATGGGGCTCGGCTTCGCGGTCGCCGACTTCCAGCGCCCGCCCGGCGAGTTCTCTGGAGGTTTTCAGGTGCGGCTGCAGCTCGCCAAGGTGCTGGTCTCGGCGCCCAACCTGCTGTTGCTCGACGAGCCGACCAACTATCTCGACATCGTGTCGATGCGCTGGCTCCAGCGGTACCTCCGCAGCTGGAGTGGCGAGGTCATCCTCATCACTCACGATCGTGACTTCATGGATCGAGTCACGACCCACACGATGGTGATCCACCGCGGCAACGTGCGACGCGTCAGCGGCGGGACCGCCAAGCTCTACGAGATGCTCGCGGTCGAAGAGGAGATCCACGAGAAGACGCGCGTCAACCAGGCCAAGAGTCGCCGCGACGCCGAACGCTTCGTCGAGCGTTTTCGCTACAAGGCGAGCAAGGCGCGCCAGGTGCAATCGCGCCTCAAGATGCTCGAGAAGCAGGGCACGATGGAGCGGCTCGATGACATCGCCACCCTGTCGTTTCGTTTCAACGCCGCGCCGTTCCATGCGCCAGCGCTGCTCCGTGCGGAGGATCTCGAGTTTGGCTACGACGACGGCCCGTCGCTGATCGACGGGCTGTCGCTCAGCATGGAGATGGGCGACCGCGTCGCGGTGATCGGCAAGAACGGCAAGGGCAAGAGCACCCTGCTCAACCTCCTGGCGGGAGAGCTGCACGCGCGGCGGGGGAGCTTCAAGCGCCACGCGTCGATGTGCCTGGCGCACTTCGGCCAGACCAACATCGATCGCCTACGCCCCGGGTCCACGGTGGAAGAGGAGGTCCTGTCGGCCATCCCGGACCGTTCGAAGGGCATGGCGCGGGGCATCTGCGGGTTGATGATGTTCTCCGGTGACGATGCGCTGAAGAAGGTCGATGTGCTGTCCGGCGGCGAGCGGGCGCGGGTGCTGCTCGGGAAGCTGCTGGTGAGTCCGGCCAACTTGGTGCTGCTCGACGAGCCGACCAACCACCTCGACATGGAGTCGATCGAGTCGCTGATCGAGGCGGTCAAGGAGTTTCCCGGCGGCGTTCTGATCGTGACTCACAACGAGCGCGTGTTGCACGCCGTGGCGAACAAGCTGGTGGTGTTCGATCGCGGGCACGCTTCCTGGTTTGACGGGACGTATCGCGACTTCCTGGATCGGGTTGGGTGGAGCGACGAGGATGACGGCAAGCGCAGAAAGCCGTCGGAGACCGGCGGGGGCGCAGCAGCGGCAGCTCCTGCTGTCGCGGCCAAGGCGCCGCCATCGCGCAAGGGGAAGGGCAAGGACCACCGGCGCCAGCGCGCGGCGGCGACGGCTGTTCGCGCCAAGGTGCTCAAGCCGTTGCAACGGCAGATCAGCGCATTGGAAGACGAGATCGTTGCGCTCGAGGCGACGCTCGAGAAGGCCAACGCCGCGCTCGATGAGGCCTCGCAGGGCGGTGACAAGGACGGGATCGTGCGTTGTTCGATCGAAGCGGCGGACGCGCAGAAGCAGATCGAAGCGAAGTTTGCCGAGCTGGAGAAGGTGACCGCGGAGCACGACCAGAAGGCGCGCGAGCTGGATGGCGACGGCGGCGGTGATGCCTGAGCGGCGATGACCGTCGCGCAGGGATCGTTGTGGCAGGAGCCTGAGCCCGAGTCCGAGGCGGCCGGCCCGTTCGCCGAGGTGGCGATCAAGGTGCCCGTGCGCACGGAGTTCACCTATCGCGTGCCGCCTCCCCTGGCGGTGCAAGTTGGCAGTCGGGTGCACGTGCCGTTTCGCGGCAAGACGTTGGCCGGCATCGTCGTCGCGACGCACGAGCAGTCCGCGCTCGACCCGCGCAAGGTGCGCGACGTGATCGAGGTGCTCGACGCCAACCTCGTGCTGCCCGACGCCGTGCTGGCGCTGTGTCGGAAGATCGCGCACGACTACGGCTGTAGCTTGGGCGAGGCGTTGGATGCGGCGCTGCCCGCAGCGATCAAGCGCCGCGGCGCGCGACGCGTGCCTTCGCTCGAGTTGGCCGTGTCGCGCGAGATCGCCGCGCAGGCCATTCTCGAGCTCGAGGACAAGCACGGTGCGAGGGCGCGCGTTCTCCGCACGGTGCTCGAGTACGGCGCGCCGATGCCCATCACCCAGGTGAGGCGTCGCACCGGCACCAGCGACAGCCCTTGGAAGACGCTGGTTCGGCACGGCAGCCTACGTCGCGTGATGGTGCGCGAGGAAAGCGAAGGCTGGCAGCCGGCCGAGGGAACCGAAGCGGCCATTGTCGAGCTCAACGACGAACAGCGACACTGCGTCGAGACGATCGCCGCGGCGCTGGATGCCGCCGAGCCCAAGCCGTTCCTGCTGCACGGTGTGACGGGGAGCGGCAAGACGGAGGTTTATCTGCAGGCGCTGGAGCGCGTCCGTGCCCGCGGGCGGACGGCGATCGTGCTCGTGCCGGAGATCTCCCTGACGCCACAGACCGTGGGACGCTTTGCCTCGCGCTTTACCGACGTAGCCGTGCTGCACTCCGGCCTCACCGACGCGGAGCGCGGCCGGCAATGGCAACGCCTGGCACGCGGTGAGGCGAAGATTGCCATTGGCGCGCGTTCGGCACTGTTTGCCCCCGTGCTCGACCTCGGTCTCATCGTCGTCGACGAAGAGCACGACGGCTCGTTCAAGCAGGACAGCACGCCGCGCTACCACGCCCGCGAGATGGCCGTCGAGCGCGGGCGCTTGGAGAAGGCCGTCGTCGTGCTCGGCTCCGCCACGCCGACCCTCGAGAGCTATGGCCGCGCCCGGCGCGGCGTCTACGAGATGCTCGAGCTGCCCAACCGGGCCGGCAAGGGCACCTTGCCGCGCATTGTCGTCGAGGACCTCCGCGGGGCGGGCCACGACGGACGCGTGGATGGCGTCCAGTTGTCGCGGACCCTGCAGGTCATGATGCGAGAGCGGCTGGACGCCCGCGACCAGATCCTCCTGTTCCTCAATCGCCGCGGCTTCTCGCCCGTGCTCATCTGCCCCGCCTGCGGCACGCCGGTCAAGTGCGAGCGATGCGCCGTGAGCATGACGTTCCACCGCGTCCGCGGGCGATTGATCTGCCACTACTGCTGCGAAGACCGGCGGCGTCCCGAGATCTGCGACATCTGCGAGCACGCAGGCTTTCACGAGCTCGGCGCCGGCACCGAGCGACTCGCGGCGGCCGTGAGCAAGCTGTTTCCCGAGGCGGTCGTCGCGCGTATGGACGCCGACACCATGGCCGAGCGCGGCGCCGTCGAGCGCGTGCTGACCGCATTTCGCAAGAAGCAGATCGACGTGCTCGTCGGCACCCAGATGATCGCCAAGGGCCACGACTTTCCCGACGTCACGCTCGTCGGTGTCGTCGCCGCCGACGTCGGGCTCTTCGTGCCAGACTTCCGCGCCGCCGAGCGCACCTTTCAGCTGCTCTACCAGGTCGCCGGCCGTGCCGGCCGCGCCGCCAAGCCAGGCGTGGTCGTGCTGCAGTCGCTGAGCCCCGAGAACTACGCCGTCGCCGCCGCCGCGGCGTTGGACTTCGAGACCTTCGTCCAGCGCGAGCTCGCCTACCGCAAGGAGCTCGGCTATCCGCCGTTTGCGCGGCTCGTGCGCGTGTTGTTTGAGTCGCCGCGGGACGCCGAGGCCCGCGACGCCGCGCGCCTCGTGCGGGGTGAGATCCTCGATGGCGAAGGCCGCCGGACCCTGGGCCCCGCGCCGGCTGTCCTCACCAAGATCAAGGATCGCTACCGCTGGCACACGCTGACCAAGTGCTTCACGCCCGAGGCCTTCGATGACGCCATGGGCGTCCTGCGAACGGTCGAAGATCGAGCCACGCGCACCCTGCGGGTGACGCTCGACGTGGATCCGGTGTCGATGCTCTAGCCGGCGGCCGAGCGCGGCGGGCGGGCTGAGTCTCCCTCTTGCCCTGCCGGGCGCGTCCGCTAGGATGCCGGGCCCCTTTGGACCCGCTAGGGTCCCCCCGGTCGGAGCGTGGCGCAGCCTGGTAGCGCACTACAATGGGGTTGTAGGGGTCGGAGGTTCAAATCCTCTCGCTCCGACCACTTTCTATCTTCGAGCTGACGCCGAGCTTACGGCGATTTTCGCGGCTCTGGGGATGCGAGGCATCTCGCTTTGTCGAGGGTCAACTGACCCCGAAACGAAGGTGTCAGCATGCCTCGCAAGAGGAATCCCATCCCCAAGCTCTGTCGTCACAAGGCGACCGACCGGGCCTACGCACGCGTCAACGGACGCCAGATCTACTTCGGCAAGTGGGGAACGGACGAGGCCGTCGAGGCCTACCGACGGTTCGTCGCCGAGTTTGTCGCCGGGATGGATCCTTCGCTGTCGAACGCGGAAGAAGAGGCATTCGAG
>JBCCGH010000037.1:0-62973 GCA_039029375.1 Planctomycetota bacterium | reverse complement strand
GTGTTGGGTTGTTTGTGGGGTCGTCTTTCCTGGTTCTGCCCTTCGCGCGCGCGGGGCGCGCCAGCGCCGCCCCCTGGGGGGGGGGGCCCGGGGGGGGCGCGGCGCCCACGCCTGGTTGAAGAACGTGGCGCCGAGGAGCGCTGTGACTCTTGGGACGATGATCGGCTGTGACGCGAAGCCGCCGAGATTGCTCAGCGGCACCAGGAGGTCTGGGCTCACGTAGAGTCGGCAGCCGAGCAGGCCGGCCATCGTCAGGTCCAGGGGCAGCGCGACTCCCGCCCACGAGCTCGCCGAGCCACCAAACGACATCAGCGCGGGGTTGCCGGGCACCAGGTTGAACACCTGCACGGTGAAGGTCGTGCCGAGCACCGGTCGCTGGCTGGGATAGACCGATAGCGTTGGGACGCCGCTCGCACCAGTGCAGCCTGTGCCGAACAGGTCGTAGGTCGCTTCGCTGGTGCCGTAGTATTCATAGGTTTCGGTCTCCGAGCCGACGTTGACCATGACGAGCATCCGCTGCGTGCTGGCTTGGAAGGCGAGCTCGTGTTGGTAGCTATACGGCTGCACCGGCAGGCTGCGGCGCTGACGCCAGGCGCTGCCATCCCACTCCCACGCCTGGTTGTCGCCGGCGGCGCCACCGGTCAGGACCATGCGCTGCCGCGCGGCGTCGTAGGCCAGGCCGGCATCCTCGAGGGCTGGCGGCGACGTGGCACTGCTGCGCTCCACCCAGCCCGCGCCGTCGTACTCCCACGTGTCGTTGCGCCGACCGGTCGCGTCGCGGCCGCCAAACAGCACGACGCACTGGCGGTCGGCGTCATAGCCCAGCGCGAAATCAGCCCGTGGCGACGGCGAGCGCAGTGGCAGCAGCAGGGTCCACCGTGTGCCGTCCCATTCCCAGGTGTCATCGAGCAGGCCCCCGAGGCCGCCATTGCCGCCGAAGAGCACCACCCTCTGGCGCTTGGCGTCGTACGCGATGTCCGACTCGGAGCGACTCGGCGGCAGCAGCGGCGGTGTCACGGCGCTCCACAACGACCCGTCCCAGTGCCATTGTTGTTGGCAGTAGGTGGCGAGCAGAACACTGACTCCTTGCGCCTCGTCGTACGTAAGTCCGACCTGTTGATTGCAGGAGAATGGCAGGCCCAGGTCGGCGCCTTGCCACCAACGGCGGCCATCCCACTCCCAGGTATCTGTGGGTTGGGTCTCACGGTACAAGACCACGCGGTCGCGGCGCGAGTCGTAGGTCATGGCCACGTCGGCGCGGCCCGGGGGCGCGGTCTGCGGTGCCCCGGTCCAGTCAGCGCCATCCCATTGCCAGGTGCGGGCCTGCGCCGAGATGCCGCCGCCGTAGAGGACGGTGCGGTCGCGTTGCGCATCGTAGGCCATGCCGTGCCGCGAGCGGGGCGTTGGCGCCGTGCTCGGTGCGCGTGGCCGCCAATCGTTGCCGTCCCATTCCCACGTGTCGCCGAGTTCGCTCAGTGTCGTGAAGCTCGAATCTCCGCCAAACAGCAGCCAACGCTGGCGTGTGGTGTCCCAGGCGGCGGCCGTGGCCATTCGCGCCGGCGGCCGTTGCGTGGGGACGCGCTCGGTCCAATTGGTGCCATCCCACTCCCACGTGTCGTCGAAGACGGCGCCTGGCGGACCGCCGCCGCCGAACAAGATGACGCGTTGTCGCACGGGGTCATAGCCCATGACGTGGCCGCTGCGCCTCACTGGCGCGATTGCCGTTGGTCGCTGCCGCCAGCTGATGCCGTCCCACTCCCAGGTGCCTCGGCCACTGAATGCGACGACGCATTGGCGGGCCTCGTCGTACGCCAAGGCGCCATTGAGCGGGCGCGGCGGCTGTGGCTGCGTGACGGGCAGCGCCCTCCACGTCCGACCATCCCACTCCCAAGTATCGAAGAAGCTGGTCGCGCTCGCGTCCCCGCCGAAGAGAACGACCCGCTGCCGCGCCGCGTCGAACACCGCACCAAAGCCCGAGAGAGGAGGCGGGTTGTTAAAGGGGCTGAGCAGCGTCCACTCCGAACCAGACCAGGCCCAGGTTTCGAAGTACCGGCGGCTCGTGAGTAGCAGGAGCTGTTGCCGCGCGGCGTCGTAAACCATGACGGGGTGGGTCTGCCAGCCCAGGGCGTTGGCCCGGGCCCAGGTGACTTGGCCTGGGAGGGCGGTGGTCAGGCAGACCGAGAGGGCGAAGAACCAACGGAGCAGCATCATGTCGCGGCGAAGGAAACGCGAGCGCGAGGGGAAGCGTTGCACGGAGCAGTGAGATCTGCCCGATCGGCACACCGAGAAGGCGAGATCGCGCCGCGGGGCCTCGCGCAGCACTTGGGTGTGGGGCCGTCGACTCTGTCGGCGTTCTTGAGTCAGACGTCCAGCACGCCAACCGCGGTGGCAACGCCGCCGCGGGCCGGCGATACCAGGAGGCGTCCGCCGCGCTCGCTGGCCGAGAACTCAGTGGCGAAGCGATTGAGGTAGTCCGCGAACACCCGGGCCACCTCGGTCGCGGTCAGGGTCGTAGTGGGCTCCAGCCCGACGTGGACGTCGCCACATTCGGGCGGGGGTGTCCTCGGATCGCAGATGTGAAAGAGGAGGTCCAAGGGCTGGAACGGCGCGGCGCCGGACGCCGGGGTGAGCTCGATGGACTTGGCGCTCAAGATGCGGGCACCGGTGGCACCGGGGCTCGCTGGCGCGAGGCGGAATGACACGCCGGCGGCGACGCCGTGGCCGCCCGCGAACCGACGCGCGGCGCGCACCCGGACCACGTGGCCCGCGAGCGTCATGGTTCCGGTCGGCATGCTCTTGCCCGTGCCGTGCATCAGGCCGACGTCGCCGCCGGCCGCGGCGGGCACTGCCTCAACGCGGGCCACGAGTCGGGTCGGCGACGCCGAGACCACGGTGGCGGCCGTCGTGTCCGCGATCATGATGCAGTGGTTCAGCGGGTTGGGATCGAAACCAGAGCCGCGGATCACGATCAGATCGCCTTCCTTCGCGGTTTGCGGCGTGATCGAGGCGATCTGCGGCAACGCCGGACAGTCCACGGCCAGCCCGTTCGTCGTGCGGAAGCCCACGCCCGGGCGAAAGGGCAGCGCCTGACTCGACCAGGACACGGGCGCCGCCGCGGGGAGCGCGAAGCCGAGGCCGGCCTGGCCGCCGCCGTCCGCGACCAGCACGATGCTCGCTCCGAACGCGGCGAGGATCTCACACGCCGTCCCGGGGATCACTCCAGCCGTGGGGACCCCGAACCACAGCAGGACCGGGTCGTTGGGGTAGGCCCCGGTGACGAGGAGGTCCACCTGATGCACGCCTCCGGCGACCGTGTCGGAGCCGGACAGCAGGGCACCGCAGGATGGGCCGTACGGCGAGAACTGGCAGGGGCCGGGCGCGGGCTGCGCCAGTGCGGTGCCGGCCAGCAGCCCGACCATGGCCAGGGCAGGGGCCACCGGCGCGCGGTAGCAGCGGACACAACGGGTCGAGTCGGACGTTGCGAGCATGGTTCCACTCCTGGTTGAACCGGATCAGTTTGAGCGGCGATCACGCGCAATCAGCGCCACCGCGACGATCCTCTTTGCTGCGGGGCGGCAAAACCTTGCCGGTGGCGTTGGTGGAATCTCGCCGGCCCAGCGAGTTGCCGCCGCGCCGGGTGGTGCGGACCTCCTTGGCGTACGTTCGCGGGCGAACCGGTCCAGAAGATCTATGTGTGCGCGACCTGTCGCTGCGTGGGGCAAGTGGTCACACCCGTACAGGGGCGGCAACGCGCGGTGCCCGCACAGTGGTCGGTGACCTCTCGCCCGCGGCCGTTGACGATGCGCGGCCAGTGCCGCCGACGGGCTTCCCGCCTCCCGCTTGGTCTGGAGTTGACGTGAAGTGCACCGTGCTCCCGTGCCCGGTGACTTGATACAGCCGCCGCTGCTCCATGAGCGATGGGGCCGAATCGGCCTCGCCCGATGTCAAGAGGTGCGGAACCGGGGCGACGTCACGCTGCACCCGCGGAACTCGCGCAGGGGGCGTAATGACCGCGGCGCCACAGCGATAGACTCCACCGCGGAGAGAGTTCGCCTTGCCTGCCGACCAATCCGACGTCTCATCGTTGCCCGTGCGTCTGCAAGAACACTTGGCCCAGGTCTACGCCAAACCCGAGCGGGATTGGGAACAAGCGATCGACGAGCTGTGTCACCGGCACCCCCAACACGAGCCGGCGTTACGGAATTGGCTCGACGCGGCCCGGCAAGTGGAGCGGCAAATGCAGATCGCCGAGCCGCCGTGGCCCACCGAAGGCAGCGGCCCGGGGCACCGACAGGAGCCGCACCCCACCCAGATCGACCGCTACCGAATCCTCGGTGTCCTGGGTGAGGGCGGCATGGGCGCGGTGTACAAAGCGGAGCAGCGCGACCCGGTTCGCCGCCTCGTTGCTCTCAAGATCATCAAGCTCGGCATGGACACCAAGGACGTGCTGGCCCGCTTCGGTTTCGAGCGCCGCGCGCTCGCGGCGATGAGCCACAGCGCCATCGCCAAGGTCTTCGACGGCGGAACCACGGAGCGTGGACAGCCCTACTTTGTGATGGAGCTCGTGCACGGAGTCCCTCTGACGGAGTACTGCGACCGACACAGTCTCTCCCTTGAAGAGCGAATCGAGCTGTTCTGTCAGATCTGCGCCGGCGTGCACCACGCTCACCAGAAGGGCGTGATCCACCGTGATCTCAAGCCCGGCAACATCCTCGTGTCGCGGGAAGCAGACAAGCCGGTGCCGAAAGTCATGGACTTTGGTCTAGCCAAGGCAACGAATCGCGAGCTTCTGGCGCAGACGATCTACACCGAGCAGGAGCGGATGCTTGGCACGCCGGAGTACATGGCCCCCGAGCAGGCGACGGGAGATTCTCACGTCATCGACACGCGCGCCGACATCTATTCGCTGGGCGTGATTCTGTACGAGATGCTGTGCGGAGCGCTGCCGTTCTCCTCCGCGCAACTGCGTCGCGCCGGGTGGCTGGAGTTGCATCGGGTCCTGGCGGAGGAAGAGCCCGCCAAACCCAGCACCAGAGCGACCAGGGGCGGCGATCGCGCCGCGCAACTCGCACACCAAAGGGGTACCACTCAACGTGGGCTCGCAAAGAGGCTACACGGCGACCTGGATTGGATCGTGCTCAAAGCGATGGCGAAGGAGCCCGAGCGAAGGTACGAGTCGACGACCGCACTGGCGGCCGACCTGCGCCGGCACCTCGGCCATGAGCCCGTGCTCGCCGGCCCGCCGAGCCCCGCCTATCGATTCCGCAAACTGTTGCGTCGGTACCGCGGGCAAGTGATGGCCGGAATCGCTATCGTTGTGGTGCTCATCGCCGGCATCGCCGCGTTCGCGATGGAAAACCAACGGGCGAGGGCGAGCGAACGGCGAGCCAAGGCCAGCGCTCGCCAGGCTCTCGAAAACCTCGCTCGTTTCGAGCTGGTGGCGCATGCCGTCCGACTAGAGCGAGCGCAGTTGGCGGCCGCGGAACTGTACCCTGCATGGCCAGACCGGGCCGACCATCTGCAACAGTGGCTCGATGAGCAGGCGCAACCGTTGCAAGCCAACCTCCCGGCGCTGAAGCGCCAGTTGCTGGAGCTGCGCTCACGCGCCGATGGGCCGCAGAAAGGGAGCGACGGCCCCCCGGTCTTTTTCGACGAAACGGAGCAGTTCCTGTACGACACTCTAGTCGAATTGCTCGAAGCCGCTCGGCGTTTCGCCGATCCTGACCGCGGCGAGATCGCCGTGGTCAAGCGACGGCTGGACTGGGCACGTCGAGTACAAGAGCTCACCGTCGATCGTTTTCGAGCGCGATGGGACCGAGCCCGGGCCGACCTCGCCGCCGCCGATGGCGTGGTCGCGAGCCGCCTGTACGCCGAGCATCCGATCGATTTGCAGCCGCAAATGGGGTTGGTGCCAATCGGCGCAAATCCCGCCACCAAGCTCTGGGAATTCTATCACCTTCGCTCCGCCTGGATGCCGGGCGGCAACACCGCTCCCGAGGATGTGGAGATCCCCGCGCACGCGCCAGTGACCGGACACATTACGGTCGATGACGCGACAGGCATCGTGTTCGTGCTGCTTCCCGGTGGCACCTTCACCATGGGATCGCAGAACGAGGATCCAGACGGACCCAACTACGACCCACTGCACGAACCCAACGAGACCCTCGGCGAGAAGACCGTGCAGCCGTTCTTTCTCGCCCGCCACGAGTTGACGCAAGGCCAGTGGCTGCGTTTGTCCGGAGGTGCAAACCCCAGCTACCGCCTACCGGGAGACCTGTTCGACGGCATGGACGCTCCCGTGACCCTCGCGCACCCGGTTGAGCACGCCAGTTGGTTGATGTGTCGCGGATTGCTGCGTCAGCACCAACTGATGATGCCTGCGGAGGCCGAATGGGAGTACGCGTGCCGTGCCACAAGCACGACACCTTGGTGGCCGGGTGCCGAACCCGACCTCGAGGGCGTGGCCAATGTATTCGACCAGCGAGGGCACGAGCATTCTCCTTGGCCACACGAGCCAGCATCGTGGGACGACGGTTTCGTCATCCACGCGCCGGTCGGGAGTCTGGCCCCCAACGCCTTCGGACTATTCGACATGCACGGCAACGTCTGGGAGTGGTGTGCGGATACGTACGCGGAGTCGTCGAGGGCCGTATACCGCGGCGGCAGCTTCTACCACGCCGCTCGATTCGCACGGACAGCACACCGAGGCACCAATGCGCCGTCGCTCGAAGACATGTCCCTCGGGGTGCGGGCGGCCAGGCGGGTGCTGCGCTAGAGCGGGCGACGGTGACCTCGACGCCGTCGCCACCGAGATCGACTTCGTCCCACGGTTTGGCCTGTCCGGGCTGCGCGATGGCGGGCTTGGCGGGCGCGCTGGGCCAGGCGGTCGCGAATGCGCGCATTCGGGTCCCCGCCCGTGGCGCTCTCGGCTTGGATCCAACTTCGACGGTCTGGTTGCCGGCCGCGACCCTGCCTGCCCCGGATGGGATGGCGATGCCGGACCTGTTGGTGCCGCCTGATCCGGCGTTTGTCGGCGCACGATTCGCGCAGGCGCTTATGCGGGCCGGGCGCTGGCGCGACGTGTTCGGCTGCAATTCGCCGAGATGGCTGGAGTTGCGTCTAGCAGGCCCGGGTTTGGGCCTAGGCAACTCAAGGAGCTAGCCATGACCGTGGGACGAGTGTGTCAGCGCGAGGTGGACCTCGCCGACCCCGACGAGACCGTGCAAGCAGCGGCCCAGCGGATGGCGGCGCGCAACGTCGGCAGTCTGGTCGTCGTAGACGTGGAGTCACGGCCGATCGGTATCCTGACCGATCGGGATCTGGCCATGGGCGTGGTCGCCACGGCGGCGAATCCCCTCGCGTTGAAGGTCAGTGCGCTGATGAGTCATGGCGTGGAGATCGTGCGCGAGAACCAGTCGCTGAACGCGGCGCTGGAGTACATGGCGCGCTGCAGCGTGCGCCGGATGCCGGTGGTGGACGGCGATCGCAAGCTGGTCGGGATGATCACGCTCGACGACATGATGCACCTCATCGGCGAGGAGTTCGGGCAGATCCGTCGCGTACTGCGCGAGAGCTCGCCGCGCCGGCTGGCCGAGACCTGAGGTTCGCCTCTCGGCCGCTGATCAGAGCTCCGCGAGGGCCCAGTCGAGATCGCGCCGGAGATCCGAGAGATGCTCGAGGCCCACGGACATGCGGATCAGGCCGGGCGTCACGCCGCGCGCCTCGTTGTCCTCTGGCGGCACATCGGCATGAGTCATGCTCATCGGATGTTCGACGAGGCTCTCGGTGCCGCCCAGCGAAACCGCCAAGCGAAACACCTCGAAGCGATCGAGGGCGGCGTAGGCGGCCTCGCGCCCTCCTTCGACTTCAAACGAGATGAGCGAGCCGGCCCCGGTGCACTGGCGCTGCCACAGGTCGTGTTGCGGAGTACCCGGCGTCAGTGCGCCCGGATAGAGGGTCCGGCGCACCTTGGGGTGATCGCGCAATCGTTGGGCCAGCTGCCGAGCGCTCTTGGCCTGACGGCGCATGCGCACCGACACGGTCTCAAGCGAGCGTTGCAGTAGCCACCCGTTGAACGGCGTCGTCATCGTGCCGAGGATGCTGCGCAGGTCGCGAATCCGGCGCATCACCGCCTTGCCGCCAGTGGCGACGCCGGCGATCAAATCACTGTGGCCGCCGATGAACTTGGTCGCTGAGTAGATCACCACGTCGGCGCCGATGGGCGCGGGGCGCTGAAACACGGGGCCGAGCAGCGTGTTGTCGACCACGGTCCACGTCTCGCTCCCGCTATCCCGCAGTCGACGGCCGAGCGCGGCGATCGCGGCGACGTCGGTATGCACGAGGCTGGGATTGGCGGGGGTCTCCACAAACAGCATGCGCACCCGCTGTGGGCCGACCTCGGCCAAGGCCTGCTCCATGGCCGCCGGGGCGCCATCGCCCGCCCCGACGAAGCGGACCTCGATGGACAGGCCGCGTAGGATGTGCTCGAAGAGGTAATGGGTGCCGCCATACACCGGCGCCGTGGAAAGGACCACGTCCCCCGGCCGCAGCAGGGCCAGCGCCGTCGTGGCAATGGCCGCCATGCCCGAGGCGAACGCCGCGCCGGTTTCGGTGCGGTCCCACGCGGCCATCCGCTGCTCGAACATCTTCAGGTTGGGGTTGTCGAGCCGGCTGTAAATCAGCCCCAGCTGTTCGCCCTGCTTGGCTTCGCCGAGGCCGTAGGCGAGCTCAAAGAAGCGCGCGCCCTCGCTCGCGGACGCGAACTCGAACGTGGACGTCAAGAACACGGGCGGCTTGACCGCTCCCGCGGCAAGTGCGGGATCGTGGCCAAAGCCGAGCGCCAGGGTCTCGGGATTGAACTCTCGTTTGCCGTCGCTGTGGGCGCGCTCCATCGCCGGCGATGCTAATGGAAGTGGCGAGGGCTCGTCTTCCTCAAGTCCTGGTGGTGTGATTCAGAAATCCGGGGCATTCTCCGCGGCCCTCAACGCCGTTCGCAGCGTTGGGTCGCGCAGCTTCTCGCAGAGGCCAAACAGCGGGTGCCGAGTCCCGGCTGCGCCTGCCGGCTCGAGCTCACGCCTACTGGGGCCCGCCACGCTCCGGCGACGTCGCTGTCCTTCTCTCTGTTGGGGTCGCGGCTTCGTACATTCGTATTCAACGGCCTGGAGTTCCTGGGCCTGCAGCACTGCCTGCGGGACCGACGTTGGCGATCGGCGCTGGGGTCCGCGGAGGCGCAAGCAGAGCCAGGCAGGCCCTGCGGTCCCGGTGGCGGCTCGTCACCGCGCATTCGTCAGGCCCGGTCCGAAACGGGGGGTCGGGCTACCATGCCCGGCATGGTTTGGTCGATGGGATGGGTATGAGCGCGGCGGCCGAGCAGGTGATCCGGGGGCTGTCGATCTGGCGCCATCAGATCGAGCTGCAGCCGTTGTCTGGCGGCATCACCAACCTGAACTTCCGAGTCACCGACGGTGAGGCGACGTATGCCGCCCGGACCGGCGCAGACGACCCAAGGCTCGGCATCGACCGCGCCAACGAGCTGGCGTGCACGACGCTGGCTGCTGCCGCCAACATCGCTCCCGCCTTGGTGCACGCCGATGCCGGCGTCTTGGTCTCGGCGTTCATCGCCGGCACTCCGCTCACCCCGGAGCTCGCCCGGGATCCCGGGCGGGTAGCTCTCGTCGCCGCCGCGGTGCGAACCGTGCACGGGCTCGGAGCGCATCTGACGGGCCACCTGCGCTCGTTCTGCGCGTTTCGAGTCGCGCGCACCTACTTGCGGGTCGCCGAGCGCGAGGGGCTGGCGCTACCGCTCGATGCGCGGTCGGACTTGTTGCGCGCCGAGCTTGTGGAGTTGGAGGCGCGCGTCGCCCCCTACCTGCCGACCTTCTGCCACAACGACTTGATGCCCGGCAACTTCCTCGACACCGCCGAGCGGCTCTGGGTGATCGACTGGGAATACGCGGGCATCGGTCACCCGCTGTTTGACCTCGCCGGGTTCGCGAGCAATTGCGAGCTAGACGAAGAGCTCGAGCGTGCGCTGCTGACGGGCTACGGCGACTTCGACCTCGATGCCGTCTGGCCGCAGTTCAAGCTGATGAAGGCGATGGCGGCACTGCGCGAGAGCCTGTGGGGCGTGGTGCAAGGCGCGGAATCCAGCATCGACTTCGACTACGCGGGCTATCGCGACGACAACTATCGCAAGTATCGCGCCGCTTTGGAGGTGCTCTGATGGCGACGGTCGACGGCATGCTGACGGTCTCGCAGCTCGAAGAGTTGGTCTCGGCCGGAGACGTGGACACCGTGCTGGTGGTCTTCACCGATCTATACGGCCGTTTCATGGGCAAGCGGTTCGACGCTGCGTTCTTTCTGGAGTCTGCGGTCGAATCCGGCGCCCACGCCTGCGACTACCTGTTCACGGTCGACATGGGCATGGAGCCGGTGCCGGGCTACCGATTCGCCAACTGGGAGCGGGGCTACGGCGACGTCCACCTCGTGCCCGACCTCGCGACGCTACGCCGCGCGAGTTGGTTGGATCGCACGGCGCTGGTCGTCTGCGATGTGGTCGACGAACGGAGCCACGAGCCGGTTGCGCTGGCGCCGCGGTCGTTGCTCCGCCGGCAGCTCGAGGCCGCGACCGCGGCAGGGTTTGTGGCCATGGCTGGCTCCGAGCTCGAGTACTACGTCTTCGAGGAGTCGTACCGCGACGCCGCGGCCAAGGGCCACGCGGGTCTGCGCTCGGTGGGCTGGTATCTGGAGGACTACCACATGCTGCAAGGGGCGCGCGAGGAGCGCCTCAACGCGGAGGTGCGCCGGCATTTGCGGCGCTCCGGGGTGCCGGTGGAGACCTCGAAGGGCGAGTGGGGGGTCGGCCAGCACGAGTTGAACGTGCGCTACGCCGAGGCGCTCGAGATGGCGGACCGACACTGCGTGTACAAGCAGTGCATGAAGGAGGTCGCCGACCAGCTCGGCATGAGCGTAACGTTCATGGCCAAGTTGGCCGAGGACCAGGCCGGCTCCAGTTGCCACGTGCACTTGAGCTTGTGGCGTGACGGCCAGAACGCGTTCGCCGGTGACGACGCGCTGGGCCCGGTGCAGTGCTCCGACGTCTTTCGCTGGTTTCTCGGTGGCTGGATCGCGCGGGTGCCTGAGTTGATGGTCTGCTACGCACCCAACGTCAACTCCTACAAGCGCTATCAGGCTGGCTCGTGGGCGCCGACCAAGATGGCGTGGAGCTACGACAACCGCACGGCGGGCTTCCGCGTCGTGGGCCGCGGCCCGAGCTTGCGCATCGAGTGCCGCATTCCCGGAGCCGATTGCAATCCCTACCTCGCGTTTGCGGCGGCGATCGCTTCGGGCTTGGATGGCATCGAGCAGCGCACCGAGCCGCCGGCCATGTTCGAGGGTGACGTCTACGTCGCTGCCGACTTGCCGGGTGTGCCGGCGACGTTGCGCGAAGCGACCGAGCGTTTCGCATCCAGTGACTTCGCGGCGCGCACGTTCGGCCAGGAGGTCGTGGAGCACTACGCCCACTTCTTCCGGACCGAGAAAGAGGCCTATCAGCGCGCGGTGACCGACTGGGAGCGGCGACGCTACTTTGAGCAAATCTGAGCGGAGATCGCGATGCGGCAGCTAGAGAACAAGGTCGCGCTCATCACGGGCGCCGCCAGTGGAATCGGTCGCGAGTCGGCATTGTTGTTCGCCCGTGAGGGCGCCCGCATTGTGGCGGTCGACGTGCAGGACGACGCTGGCCGCGACACCGTGGCATCGATCGAAGCGGATGGCGGCGAGGCGACCTACGTGCACGCCGACGTCTCGCGGTCGGAGGACTGCGCGGCCATGGTGCAAGCGGCGGAGCTTGCCTTCGGTCAGCTCGACGTGCTGTTCAACAACGCCGGCATCATGCATCCCGCGGATGCCGGCGCGATCGACACTGAGGAATCGGTCTGGGATCTGACCATGTCGATCAACCTCAAGGGCGTCTGGCTCGGCTGCAAGTACGGGATCCCGGCGCTGCGCCGTGCCGGCGGCGGGGCGATCATCAACACGGCTTCGTTTGTCGCCCTGCTCGGCGCCGCCACGCCGCAGCTTGCCTACACCGCGAGCAAGGGCGGCGTGCTGGCGCTGACCCGCGAGCTCGCGGTGCTGCATGCGCGCGAGAACATCCGCGTCAACGCGCTGTGTCCGGGCCCGTTGCGTACCGAGTTGCTGATGAAGTTCCTCGATACCGAGGAGAAGAAGCAACGCCGGCTGGTCCACATCCCGATGGGGCGGTTCGGCGAGGCGGCCGAGATGGCGCGAGCGGCACTGTTCTTGGCGTCCGACGCCGCTTCGTATCTGACCGGGGCCGACTTCGCGGTCGACGGTGGGATCACTGCGGCGTACGTGACCCCGCGATGAGCCGAATCGCGCCGGATCGCTACTGCAAGTAGATGCTCTTGCGGCGCGTCAGGTGGAAGAAGCCGTAGCGGGACAGCGTGGAGCCCTTGCCGCTGTCTTTGACCCCAGTCCACGGTAGGCCGGGATCGAGGTAGTCGCAGCGATTCTGGTACACGGTTCCGGCCTCGAGCTCGGCCGCTAGGCGCTCGGCGCGGCTGCGATCGGTGGTCCACACCGACGCGGTCAGCCCAAACGACGAGTCGTTCATGCGGCGCAGTGCCTCTTCGTCGTCCGCGACTGCCCGTGAGGGCAGCACGGGACCGAACGTCTCCTCGCGCATGACTGCGTCGTCATCCTCGCAGTCGGCGAGGAGGGTGGGAGGGAAGAATCGGCCGTCCTCGCTGGGCGCGCCGCCGGTGAGCACGCGGGCGCCGCGGGAGCTCGCCGCGCCGACCTGCGCGGCGACGTGATCCACGGCCGAGGACGCCACGAGGGGCCCCATGGTCGTGGCGGGTTCGGTAGGGTCGCCGAGGACATACTCGTCGAGGAGCTGGCGGGCGCGGCTCAGGAATTCGTCGTAGCGCGAGTGGTGCACGTACACGCGCTCGACCGCGCAACACGACTGGCCGGCGTTGTAGCAGGCACCATCGACCACGCCGGCGACCGCGGTTTCCAGGTCGGCGTCGGCCGCGATGTAGGCTGGATCGGCGCCGCCCAGCTCGAGCCCGGCGTCGATGAAGCGGTGGCTCGCCTCGCGGTAGACGCGGCGGCCGCCCTCGACCGAGCCGGTGAACGCGACGTAGTCGACGCCGGGGTCGCGGATCAGCGTCGCGGTCGTGTCGTGGTCCGCGACGACGGGTGTGACCAGCGAGGGGACCGCCAACGCGCCGAAGGCGCGCGCGAAGTGATCACCGCAGAGGGGCGTGCGGCGGCTGTGTTTGAGAAGGACCGCGTTGCCGGCCAGGAGTGCCGGCACGACCACGTTGACGGCGATGAGCAGCGGGTAGTTCCAGGCCGCGAGGTTGAGGACGACACCCAGCGGCGCGTGTTCGATGCGGCGGTGCACGCCCGGCTGCCCCGAGCCCGGCCCTGGCAGCGGCTCGGGCAGCGGCTCTGGCTTGAGGGCCGCCTCGGCGATCGACATCATGTGCGCCGCCCGCTGTAGCATCGCGTCGACTTCGCGCTGCGCCTGCGCCAGCGGCTTGCCCATCTGCGCGGTGATGTCGGCGGCCACCGCGTCGCGATGCTCGCGAAACCAGGCCAGTCCGGGCTCGAGCGCGGCGATGCGCTCAGTCACGGGCACACGGCGCCACGCCAATTGTGCCTCACGCGTGGCGGCCACCTTGCGCGCGATCGCGCTCGACGTCTCCTGGGGAATCTCGGCGATCAGTGCGCCGGAGTACGGGTTGTGGACCTTCAGCACGAGCGACGGAGATTTTCGCGGGATTTGGCTCGGGGCGCACTGTTTTCCGATGGAAGAAGGGCGGCGTTCTTTCTAACCGGCGCCCGTGCAAAGATCCGACGATGATGAGCCAGCATCGCTCAACGGGGCGCCACCCCGCCGCCGCCGACTTTGGTGGCCTTCCTTGCCACCAGGACGCCCGTAAGCACCTCCTACCAAACCTGGTGAGCGATGCCGGCTAGCACCCCACCGTCCCACGCGCGCGCGGTGATCATCGGCGGCGGTATCGTCGGCTGCAGCGTTGCCTATCACTTGGCCAAGCTCGGCTGGAGTGATGTCGTGCTCGTCGAGCGCGCCCAGTTGACCAGCGGCTCGACGTTCCACGCGGCGGGGTTGGTTGGCCAGTTGCGTTCGTCCGCCAACATCACGCAGCTCCTGCAGTACAGCGTCGAACTCTACGACATCCTCGAGGCGGAGACCGAGCAGGCGACCGGATGGCGCCAGTGCGGTGGGCTGCGGTTGGCGTGCAACGAGGAGCGCTGGACCGAAGTGCGCCGCCAGGCCACCACCGCGCGTAGCTTCGGCCTGGAGATGCACCTGCTCAGCCCGGCCGAGGCCAAGAAGATGTGGCCGTTGATGCAGGTCGACGACCTGGTGGGGGCGGCGTTCCTGCCCACCGACGGGCAAGTCAGCCCCTCGGACATCTCGCAGGCGATGGCCAAGGGGGCGCGGATGCGCGGGGTCCGCTGCCTCGAGGACTGCCCGGTGGAGGCGATCTTGATTGAGCGCGGCCGCGCGGTCGGCGTGCGCACCGCGCAGGGCGAGATCCGCAGCGACGTCGTCGTCAACTGCGCCGGCGTGTGGGCGCGGCAGATCGGCGCGATGGCCGGCGTTTGCGTGCCCGTCACGCCGATGCAGCATCAGTTCATGATCACCGAGCCGATTGAAGGCGTGGCTGCGGGCTTGCCGACGCTGCGCGATCCCGATCGCCTGGTGTACTTCAAGGAAGAGGTCGGCGGCCTCGTTGCCGGTGGCTACGAGCTCAACCCCAAGCCCTGGGCGCAGTCGGGCATCCCGAACGGCTGGACCTTCAAGCTGATCGAGCCCGACTGGGAGCATTTCGAGCAGCTGGCGGCGCAGGCGCTGGAGCGCGTGCCGGCGCTGGAGACCGCCGGCGTGCGTCAGCTGATCAACGGCCCGGAGGCGTTCACTCCGGACGGCAGCTTCTTGTTGGGCGAGGCACCGGAGTTGCCTGGGTTCTTCGTCGGCGCCGGCTTCAACGCATACGGCATTGCCGCGGCCGGTGGTGCGGGTCGCGCGCTCGCCGAATGGATCGTCGAAGGCGTGCCGCAGATGGATCTGTGGCCGGTGGACATTCGCCGCTTTTCACAGCATCACCGCGACGCAGTCTGGTCGCGTGGCCTGACGATCGAGGCCTACGCGCACCACTACACGATGTCGTGGCCGCACGAAGAGCACGAGGCCGGCCGGCCACTACGTCGCTCGCCGCTCTACCAGCGGCTCCGCGACGGCGGCGCGTGCTTCGGTACCAAGCTCGGCTGGGAGCGACCGAACTGGTTCGCGCCCCAAGGGGTGGAGCCAGTCGACGAATACACCTACGGCTATCAGAATTGGTTTGCGCACGTCGGCGAGGAACATCGCGCGACGCGCGAGAGCGTGGCTCTGTTCGACGAGACGTCGTTCGCCAAGTTCATGTTGCTCGGCAAGGACGTCGAGGCGGCCCTGTCCTGGATCTGTAGCGCCGAGATCCGCAAGCCCCCCGGCGCGTGCATCTACACACAGATGCTCAACGCGCGCGGCGGCATCGAGTGCGACCTCACCGTGACCCGGCTCGCACCGGACGCGTTCTACCTGATCACCGGCACTGGCTACTCGGTGCACGATGCGGACTGGATCGTCCGCAACATCCCCGACGGCATGGACGTGCGGCTGGTCGACGTGACGTCGCAGCGCGCCGTGATCGGGTTGATGGGGCCGCGTTCGCGCGACGTCCTCGCGGCGGTGGCGGACGTCGATATGAGCAACGAGGCCTTTCCGTATCTCACCTGGCAGACTCTGCGCATCGCCGGTGCCGAGGTGTGGGCCATGCGCGTCACGTTTGTCGGCGAGCTCGGCTGGGAGCTCCACGTGCCGGCCGAGACCGCGCTCACGGTGTACGACGTGCTCCGCGCCGCCGGCGAGGCGCACGGGATCCGCGACGCCGGCTACCGCGCCATCGAGTCGCTGCGGCTCGAGAAGGGCTATCGGGTCTGGAGCCGCGACATCACGCCGGACAACACGCCCCTCGAAGCCGGGCTGGGCTGGAACGTGAAGCTGCGGACCGAGGAGCCGTTTTCCGGTCGCGACGCGGTGCTGGCGCAGAAGCGCGATGGTCTCAGAAAGCGGCTCGCCTGCTTCACGGTCGACGATCGCGAGACCGTGTTGTTGGGTCGGGAGACGATCTACCGCGACGGCGAGCGGGTCGGCTGGCTGACGTCGGGAGGCTACGGGTACACGGTCGGCAAGCCGATCGGCTACGGCTACGTGCGCCGCGACAGCGGCGTCGATCGCGACTTCGTGCTCAGCGGTCGCTACGAGCTAGAGGTCGCCGGCGACATGGTGCCGTGCGCGGTGCACTTGCGGCCGCTCTACGACCCGAGCAACGAGCGCGTGCGGGGCTAGTGATCACACCCCAACTGTCTGACGCAGCACACTAGTCTTCTTCTTTGGTTTGCCAGAGGCCGTGCTCGATGCCGCCCAGAATGTAGATGGCGAACTGGCCGTGGCCGGGAATCTCCATGGGGGGAACGGCGAGTTCGGCCCCGGCCGCCCGCGCCGCCTCGACCGCCGCTTGGATGTCGCCAACAAGACCGTACGGCCGCACGACCGGCTGCTCGTCCGCGCGCATGGGCGCGCGCACGCTGATCCTGCCGCCACCCTCGAGCGCTGCCGTCCGCCCGTTGCCGAGTGCGGGGTCGGGCGCGGCAAAGGTCACGCCGTGCAGGTCCGCCAACGTGCTGCACGTCGAATCGACATCGGGAGTCACGATCTCAAGGAACTGGATGAGCATGGCTTTCTCGTTCGCGGGCGCTTGCGCACCGTGCACAGGTGCGGCGTGCTGCGCTTGAGGGTCGGCAACGTTGAAAGCGCACACGACCAGCGCTGCTGGGAGAAGCACGAGAGCAGATCGAAAGGTCGACACGGTCATTGAGTCCAAATGTTACCGGGTCAGGGCGATGACATCGACGGCGAGCTAATGGTCGCGTGTGAACTCATAGGTGCCTCGGCCTGTCTGTAGCGTCATCCCGGTCACGTTGCCGTCCGCGTCGCTGCGGAAGCGCAGTTGCAGGGGGCCGTCGCGACCCGGGAACGTGCCGTCTGCGTTGGGCGGCAGAAACCACAGTGGGGATCCGCGATCCGGTTCGAAGCTCAGGAAGCCGTCGGTGACGGTGATCTTGGCGGTGCGCGTCGCTCCTTCCGGTGTCTCGGTCCGCGTGTAGCTGCCCAGCTGGGCGGTGAATCGCTTCGTCGCGGCCGCGTTCGCGCTGGCGATCTGCTCGGGCGTGCGCAGCAGGCGCGTGACCGCCGCAGGGCGGGCGAAGAGGTCGTCGGCCACGGTGTTCCAGGCGACGGTGCGGATTCTCCGAACCTCTTCGTTGCCGGTGTCGTGAGCTACTGCGTGCCGGGTCGTCGCCACGTGAATGCCATCGAATTCGCGCCAGTCCGCGTAGCTGACGGTCGATTCGCCATCGCCTTCGTGCCCGACGAGGTGCCCGGCGACGCAGGCGAAGTACAGCTTGCGGTGGGCTCCGCGTTGGGAAACGGCGTCGATCACCCAGCAATCTTGGCCAGCAAAGTCGGCTCGTCCGGTGGTGGTCAGGCTCTCGTACTCGCTGTTGGAGTCGGTGAAGGCGCGCAGGCTCTGGGTCTCGACAAGTTCGCGATGGGCCGCTTCATCGAGCACGCGTTGGTAGAAGAGCTGGTCCAGCTCCCAGGCGCATTCGGCGTCGAAGCCGTAGCGGCCGACGCCGAAGCGGCCGTGATCGATGGTGAGGATTCGATCGTCTGGCGCGCCCATGCAGATCGTGAGCGGGCTTGTTGTCAGGCCGACGTCGGGAGTCTCGATGGTGCCTTCGAGCGTCGCGGTGTTGACTTCGGCGAGTGCGTCCCCGCCCGTGATCTGGACGTGGCGACGAAACAGATCGGCCGCCTTCGGTAGGCTCTCCGGGTCGGCGGTGGGATTCGGCGCATCTTGAGCAACCGCGCCGCCGTCGTTGCCTCGATGATCGAGGCACACGATCTTGCCGAGACTGCTGCGGCAATACACGAGGCCGTCGAGGACGACGGGTGACGTCCAGTAGACGCCGCCGTCCAAGACCTTGTTGCGGTACGTAGGGCTGAAGCCGTCGCCGCTGGCCGGGCCGACCAGCAACTCACCCTTCGAGCTGAGAACGAGAAGGCGCCCGCCCGCGATGGTCAGGGCACCCATGCCAAGTCCGCGCATGCGCCACTTGCGCTTGCCGTCGAGTCCGATGCAACAGAGCATCGACTCGTCGAAGCCGTAGATGTGGTCGTCGTACAACACGCACCCGCTGCATTTGTTGCGCATCTGGCGGCATCGCCACAGCAGTGTAGGAGTCGGTTCGTCGCCGAGCTGCAGGAGCGCGCTACCAAGATTGTACGCGGTGCTGATGAAGATCTTGTCGCCGATGATGACGGGGGTCGCACTGTTGACCCCGCCGCCCTTGGCCTTCCACGGGTAGCGGTAGCGCTCCTTGCCGGTCTCGACCTCCCGAACGATCAAGCCCGGACCGGCGAAGTTCGCGAGCATGCGTCGTCCTCGAAGCGAGAACGGGACCGGGTTGGAGTAGCCGCCGTCGCCTTCGTCCGCAGTGCGCCAATGGACGACGCCCGTGTCCTTGGCTACGGAGAGCACCGTGCCACCGAGCTCGAGGATGAGGCGATCATGCAGCGCCAGCGGGGACGCGGAGAAGCCGTGAAACGTGATCTTGAGGCCGAGTTCGTCGGTGTAGTTGTGCTCCCAGAGCAGCTCGCCCGTGCTCGCCGTAAGCGCAAAGCAGCGGCCTTCGCGATTGCTCGCGAAGACCACGTCGCCGTCGACCGTGGGTGTGGTGAGCGTGCCGCCGCCGTGGAAGTTGGCGCGCACCTCGGCAGGCCAGCTGTGGCGCCAGAGTTCACGACCGGTTTCGGGGTTCAGGCAAAGCAGATGATCGACGCTCTCCTCGGCGTCGAAGCCCATCGTGAACAGGCGTCCCCGATCGATCGACACGTTGGAGTAGCCCAGTCCGGCGTCCAGGGTCCAGCGTGGTTGGGCGCTGCCCTGCGAGGACCAACCCGACTCGGATGAGAGGCCGGTGCGCGCCGGACCGCGCCAGTGGGGCCAACTCGGCTCGGGCTGCGATGCGGCCGTGGACGCGAGGGTCAAGAGAAGTGAGCAGAAGAGGAGGCGCTGGGTGGCGAGGTGCATCGAATCCAGAGGGGCCGTCGGGGTGGTTGCTGCTTCTCGCGAAGGGCGGCGCAGCTCGGTGAGCAACGTTTGCTGGTAGAGATCGTCGGCGCAGTGGCGGGGCCCACGAGCGTCGCGCAACGCTGACCCAACCCGGTGGTTTCGGTTAGCAGTTGGCCGAGGGACTAGCAGGGCTGGGGGCTGCGTTGGGGCATACGATTCTCTCGGGGCTGCGAGGAGCCGTGCAGACAGTTACGGGTTACGGGGCCAACGCGTGGGATTTCTCGCCCCGAGATCGTCGCGGGCGGGCTGGTCCTTCCCTCCGCCCGAACCAGACGGCCGACGAGTCCTTGGCAGTCACCGCGCAATGCGATCTCACGTTCCCCGATGCGGTGGACGCCCGAGCGGGCAGGGGATCATGCCGGGAAGATCCGCGGACGGTCGGACGTCTGTGTCGCCATGGCATCGCCCGGTTGGCTCAGCGTCGTTGCCGCCGTTCTCCCGGCCGTCGCGGCGACGCAGGACCCGGCACCGGGCCGCACCGGCTCGATCTCGGGCGTCGTGCTCGACGCCGCGAGAGCACCCCTGGCCGGAGTGCGAGTGACGACCATGACCAACGACGAGGTCGGCGTAGTCGGTGGATGGAGCGGGCCGGCACCGGCAGTGACCGACGCGACGACCGTCACGGATACGGGCGGCAGGTACACTCTGCACTCTCTCCGCCCCAGCCTCTACCAGCTCCGTTTTGAGCGGGTGGGCCACGCTACGCGCTACTGGCTCGGGCACCAAGTGCGCCGGAGTTCCTCATTGCAAATACCGCCGCTGCGCTACGAGCGTGGTCGCGCGGTCCGGGGCACCGTGGTCCTGGACGGCACCCCGGTGCTCGGTGCTCGGGTCTTGCTCGGGCCCATTCCCCGCGAATGGAGCGAGCTCTACTTCCGGGGCGAGCGCGTCGAGTCCGATGAGAGCGGGCGCTTTCGGACGACGTGGCGGTTTCCCCCGGGGCGCTACATGCTCATGGCGTGGCGACCGCACCGCAATCAGCTGCGCAGCGTCGCCGAGCAGCTGTGGTCGCGGCAGACCATCGAGGTCACCGCCGATGCGGCGCTGCCTCCGATCGAGCTGGATCTGTCTGAGCGGCCGCTGTACCCCGTGCCCAAGCGAAGATCTGCCGAGGAGACGCGGAATGAGCCTCCGGTCGGGCCTCCCGAGCCGTACCGAGAACCCGAGATGTGCGATCCCAACACGCACACGCCCTACAAGTGGTGATCACCCTGCGCTGACGCCGTGCCTGCGGGCACGGGTGGGGCCCACGCCCGCGTCGCGTTTTGGAGCAACGTGCTGCTGCGGCTGGCATCGGTCCCGCGATCGGCGGGCGATGGTCACCGCGGCATCCCCCGCGCCCGGGGCGGCATCAGAGCCCCAAGGTCGCCACCATCCCGTTGGTGAGCTGCAACGGCATCGGGGCCGCCCCAGTGAGATCGACGAACACGCCCTGCGCAAAGAGATCTTGCCCGACCAGCGCAAACGACGCGGGGATGGGCAGCTCGATCGGGACCGGTGCCCCCGTCCACGGGGCTCCAGCCAGCACGGCAGGCTCGGGGGGCGCCACGCTGACCAAGAGCTCACCGATACCGGGGAGGGTTGGACCGCAGCCCGGCCAGCCGGCCGGAGGTCGAACGGAGAAAAGGAGGACCGGGGCCGCACCGAGGACCTGCCCGCCATCGAGCGCAAACACCAGCGATGTCCGCGGCGTGGGGGTGCCCGACGCAACGGTGAGGCTGCCGGGGTTGGCCCCGCATCCCGACGCGCGCACGTTGCCGCGCCGCGGTGAGATCACGGTCACGGTCGGGCGGAGGGGCGGGACGTAACTGCCGCGGTAACCCTCAGGGGTGCCGAACGCGAAGTCGTCCAGGCCGTTGCGGTCCAGGTCGCCGAGCCCAGCCACCGACAAGCCGACAGGCTCCAAGCGTTGCCCCTGGAACACCAAGTCGGCATTGGCGGCGCCGACGGCGCCACCCGCGGGCCCGTAGAACACATAGGCGCGCCCGCGCGGCGCAGTTGGGATGCCCCCCGCAAGGGGCGCCCCCACAATGAGGTCGTTCGTCCCGTCGCCATTGACATCCCCCGCGAAGTCCACCGCGAAGCCGAATTGCCCCACTGGCGCCTCGGCGCGGTACGCGCCGACCGCGTCGGCCCGGCTCAGGACGCGGGGCCCCGTCGGGAGACCGGTGATCGGGCCGGCGAAGACGTGGACAGCGCCGTTGGCGGTCTGGTCCAGTCGTGGCTCGCCGACCAACAGATCCGGCACGCTGTCACTCGTGAGGTCTTGACCTGCCGCCAGCGACCAGGCGAACTGTCCGCCGTTGCCGTCGATCCTCGCGTCCGCAACGTCCGTCGTGAACCGCCCCCGCAACGCTTGGAGGAAAATCCACGCCCGGCCGACGCCACCCTGCGAGAAGGGTTGTCCGACGACGAAGTCTTCAACGCCGTCGCCATCGATGTCGCCGACGGCAATCTCCGCGCCGAACTCGCCGTTCAAGTCGATGCCGTGAATCTCCCAGTCGGCATCATCCGTGGTGAGCGGCCCAGCGAACGGGCCGTAGAACACAAAGACGGCGCCGTGATTGAGCTCCGGGTTGTCGTCGGGCGCGCCGACAATGACGTCCACGTTCCCATCTCCGTCTAGGTCGCCGGCCGCGACCGCGGCACCGACGTCATACGCTCTCCCGGCGCCACGGATCACGACGGTGGCGTCGGTCTCGTCGAGTGCCCCCGGCGCGGGGTCGGCGAAGATCCAAACCTGGCCTCGATTGCCGCCCACGCCCCACGCCGCCGGGTCGCCGAGGAGAACGTCATCCCCGCCATCTCCGTCGAGGTCCGCCAGAGCCATCGCGCCGCCCACGCGCGTGCGAACTAGGGTCGGCGCAAAAGTCGTCACTGCCTCGCTCGCGTCGAAGTCGCGGGGGAGCGGGCCGTGAAACAAGTAGACGACGCCGGAACCGATCACGGTCGGCGCCCCGATGAGCACATCGGGAACGCGGTCGCCGTTCACGTCGCCGCGCCCCACAATCTCGGCGCCGAACAAGTCGATGAGCGGCGGCTCGTGGGCGACTTCCACCAGCGGCGGGGAAGCCTGCGCGGCGACGGCAGAGCCGGTGAGCCACGCCGTCAACGCGAGCGTCGCCACTTGGGAGAGGCGACAGCGACGGCCGCTGGGCTCGTGACAACGGAGAACGCGGAGTCGGGCGAAACAGAACCGGGCAGGCATGGAACTCTCCTTGGGCCGGGCGGTGTCCCGGGGCGCGCCGCTATAGCCCGTCGAGTTCGTCCCGTCACCGCCGGGGGCAAGGAAGTACGCCTCGTGGCTTGGACCCCAGTCTTCGAGTTCGCCCCAGTCTTCGAGTTCGCCCCGGTCTTCGAGTTCGCCCCGGTCTTCGAGTTCGACGGTGCGCGTCCCACGAGCGAACAGCGACCAGAGCGCGCGATCTACAAACCGACCGGCTCGGGGTGAAGGCGCGAGACGCCGAGAAGAGCACGGGATGACAGCGATTCACTCGGACGCGTCAATGACCGGGGGCACGCTCGCAGTGCAGGTCAGAAACCTGCAAGAGCCCCAACCAGGCCGCTTCTAGCGTGGCCCGTGTCTCGGAGCTCGACCCACGGGCCAAGCCCTGACCCGTGACGGCGCTGCCGCGGCGGTGCGAGTCCGTGACGCTGAGGGCTCACGGGCTCTCGGCTCAGAGTGTTTCGTTGTTCGCTTTCCCAAGGACAGCCATGGTTCACCAGCCCACGCCGCGCTTTCTGCTTGCCGGTGTCGCTCTGTCGCTCAGCGTCGCGATCTTCGCTCCTCGAGGCGAGGCGCAGCGCAGTCACCCGCACGGTCTCTGGTATGCGCTTATGAAGGACGCCGTGCACGTCTTGCCCAATGGCGTCATTGAGCAGCGTCTCGGGTTCACCGACGCGGTCTCGGTCTGGCCGGCCCCGGACGGTTCGGTTTGGGTCAAGGAGCTGTTTTGGCGTCTGCCCGGCCGGCCAATGTCGCCGCTCTATCACGTTGAGTTCACCGTCTCCGGACCGCAGCGGACCGTCGTTCCAGCGACGCCGTCCGCGGCCGACGAGGCCGTCAGCGTGCAGTTCGCACCAGATGGGACGATCTGGATTCTGTGGTCCTTCGGGCTGCTGCAGCAGCGGTCGGCGGAACGCGTGCTGATACGCGATTGGTATTCCCTCGGCATTTCCGGCGACATGGCGCTGGACGAGTTCGGCATGCTCTGGGTCGTCCTTCATGACAATGTGCGTCGGTTCGACACGGCGACTGGCGACCACTCGATCTATCGGATTCCGACTCCGAACGGTGCGTGGCTGCGGAAGCTGCGAATCACGCCCCGCACCGGCTCGACGCCGAGTTCGGTTTGGATTGCCGATGAAGATCAATGGCTGCATCAACTCGACCTCAACGGGCAACGACTCAGCCTGCGTCGGCTCGGGCCGGCGGCTCCCGGGGCGGACGCGCTGACACGGCCGACACCGTGGCGCGGCGCCCTATGGATCGGTGTGAACACGACCGGGGAAGTGTTCGAGCTTGCCGCCGACGGGTCTGAGATCCGGCGACGGCTGCCGTTCCCCGGGCGGATCGAGGGCATCGATGTCGATGCCGGTGGCAATCTTCTGGTGCGCCGAGTGCACGGCGGTTTTAGGAAGATCGAGCGGCTCGATCCGCAGTCCGGCCGAGTCGTGGCAAAGATGGCGGTCCCCTTCGTCCCGACACCGCCCCCGTTGGTACGCGCCGACATCGTCGACGCCCCCGATCCGGCCGGCTGGTTCCGCGCTGCGGTGATCGAGCCCGACGCCGACACCGATGGTGATGGTGACGTGAACGGAGTCGAGGCGGCGGCCGGCCGCGTTGCGCGCGATCCGCAGTCGAATCTGCAGCGCCACGTTCAGGTCGATGGTTCGCAGTTGCTCGGCGAAACCCTGCTCATCCGCGAGGCCGGGCAGCTGGGACTGTTGTTCGCCACCCAGCGTGCGTCCGCGCCGATCGCAGTGCCGGGAGTGGCGGGCGCCCTGCGCGTCGATCCGACGGCGCTGATCACTTTCGTCCCGAGCGTCGCGGGTGGCGTGTTGCCCGTGCCCATCCCACCTGCGGCAGCGTTGATCGGAGTCGAGCTCTACGCCCAGGGATTGCAGGGTTCGCCCCCTGGGTTCGCCAACGCCGTCGACATCCGGATCACGCAGTAGGCGGCCCGGAGCGCTGGGACTCCCGCGGGCCCGGGGCAAGCGTTGCGCTCGGAGTCCCCAGCGCTATGGATCGGACCGGCACCACATCAGGTGCGCGATTTGCCAACCCGTCGCGGACCGGCGCAGCGTCATGAGGTAGCGATCGCGGAACGCGGTCGGCGTGCGTTCATCTCGCCACACGAATCGCCCGGTCGTGTGCCCCCAGCACGTGGCGCAATCCCCGGCGATCTCGACACCCGAGGCCTGGATGTTCACCTCCAGCGCGAACTGAGCGAGACCGTCTTGGTAGCGCGCCCGGACTTGGGATCTGCCGCGGACGGCGCTGCCGCGCGGTGGGTGCAGAACCGCGTCCTCGGCGTAGTGCGCTGCGATGGCGTCCGCGTCACCGGCGTTGTCGGCAGCCTCTAAGGACCGCAACGCGGCCATGACTTCGTCGGCGGCGGCAGGGCCGACCGCCGGGCCCCGGCATCCTCCCAACAGGCCGACCAGAACTACAAAGGGGCCGGTCGCGTTGCGTGCCAGCGCCGCGCTCAATGGTCGAACTCGGACCTCACACCTGTCTCGAGGTAGACCTTCAGCGCCTCGAGGAGCGTCTCGTTTGCTTTCGAGAACATCGACAACAGCTTGTCGTATTCAGGCGCATCGCGATAACCGACGCCGTACGACATCACCCTCGTCAGCTTCGGAGCGATGGCCTCGAACAGGATCGGGTTGGTCAAGTTGTCCGCGTCTTGCTTGAGGATCTCCGGCCAGTTGGCCCGCAAGTCCGCACGCAGCGTCAGCAGTTGGTGGGGCACGTAGTTCACGATGGTCAGCGTGTTGGTGCCCGGATCGCCAATCGCGGCTGCCTTGTCGTAGTGAGTACGCACGAGGCCGCCGACTCGGAGATCGATCTCGGCCTTGGGCGACGCCCACGCGGTCCAGCCGTCGCTGGTGGTGTACGCCTGCCACACTGCTTCGATGGGCGCCTCGAACCACGCCTCCTGGACCAGGATGCGCTCCTTGGCCGCGGTCTTGATGACGCGGCTTTGGATCGGGTCCGCGGGTGGTCTCTTGCCCTGGGGCTCGGGGTGAGCCGAAGGGTGGAGGGCGATGGGACAGGCGATGCCCGTCAGGGCGATAGCGGTCAAGAGCCGGTTCATGATCTTCTCCGGGTTGGGCGGACGGACCCTAGCCCCCGGGAGTCGCTCGGCTCTTGAAGGTTTCTTACCTGTCGTCCGGCGGATCGTCGTCGGGAAAGAAGTTCAGACGGTCGTGCCGTTGCTGCGCGAAACCGCGCGGTCGATACCCGGAGAACGCCCGGAAGTCGCGAATGAAGTGCGCTTGATCGGCATAGCCGAGCTCCAGGCTGATGCTGGCCCAGTCGACCCTCTGCTGACCCTGCACCATCTCGAACACCCGCGAGAAGCGCAGAATGCGCTGCATCGTTTTGGGGTTGGGGCCGACGTGCTTCTTGAACAGGTGGACGAAGTGTTTGTACGAGATCCCGCATTCATCCTCGACCAGCCGGGTCAAGGCGACGTCGCCGGGGTCGTCCAGAAGGGCGGCGATCGCCGTGCCGATCGCCGCCGGCGGCGCGAGCGATGGGTCGTAGCGGCTTTCGAGCCAGTGTTCCAGTTGCGTGAGCACCGGCTCGGGGTCCTCGGCGGTGACGAGGCGAGTTCGCAGCTCGGCCACCGAGAGCCCGAACACTTGCGCTGCGGGAACGACTCGGTCGTTGAACTCGCTCAACTCCTGATGAACGAAGGGGAGCGCGCGCCCTGGGACGAACTGCACGACCGCGAGCCGTGACTCGGGTCGGGTGTCGCCGATGGTGAGATAGCGAGTATGGACGCCCGACAACCACGCACCACCACAGACCTGGCGGGTGGCGCGGGTCTCGTTGTCGTAGATGTACCGCAGCCTGCCATCAAGCTCGATCACCAGAGTCGTGCGACCGTTGGGGACGAGCCGTTCGACTCCGTGCTCGGGTGCGTACCCGGTCAGGTGGAAGATGACTTCAATCGACCCCGCCAGTGGCGGCGCCGCGGGCACACGGGGGTGGTAGTTCATCGTCGCATCGTGATTCGCTGCGTCGCCGGCACCGCGGGGCGTTGCAGTGGGCGCGGCTATCATCGCATCCGCTTGACTACGTCCTGACGATCTTCTCGCGTGTCGTCGGACAGGCAGCAGCCTGGACCCGGTGCTCGGCAGCCCGCGCAGCTGCGATCTCCTTCCCGATCGTCCCGCCGGGGTGGGCCCCGCTATCCTGACGGGTGTGAAGGTCACGCCGATCGAGCACGTCCAGGGAACCGGCCTGTTCTCGCCCCTCGCCGGCCAAGAGGTCCTGGTGCGGGGTGTTGTCACGGGGAGCTCGCGCAAAGGGTTCTTCATCCAGGCGCCGCAACGCCGCGGCGACGGGGCATCTTGCGGGCTGTTTGTGTTTGAGCGTCGACGGCGACCTCCGCTCGGCAGCCTCGTCGAAGTGCGGGGCCGTGTCGTGGACTACGTTCCCGACGAGCACGAGCGACCGACGACGCAACTCGACGAGATGGAGACGCGGGTGCTGGAAGAGCGCGGCCCGCCGGTCGAGCCGGTATGGCTCACGGCCGAGCGCGTGCTGGTCGAGCCAGGTCTCTTGGCGCAGCGGCTCAACGCGCTGGAAGGGATGGTGGTGGGCGTCGAGGCGGGCTCGGTCTTCGCGGCGCCCAGCAATGCGTTTGGCGACTACGTCGTGGTGCCCCCTGGCGCGTCGCTGGCCCGCACGCAGCAGGGCGGGGTGTTGATCGACCCGGCACGTCCGCAACGTTGGCTCCCCAGCCTACGCGTCTTGGACTACGACCAAGCGCCCCGCGTTCACGTTGGCGCCGAGCTGCTGCAGGCCGTCGTCGGACCGCTCAACTTCCGCTCGGGGGCGTATCAGCTGGCGGCGCGGGATGACCTGCGCGTCGGCCCATCGTCCGTCGACCACGGCTCGACCGGGCTGGTGGCGGACGGCTCCGCAGTGACGGTGATGACGCTCAACGGCTTCAATCTGGACCCCCGCGTGGAGGACCCGCGGCTGGTCAACGATCCAGCGAGAGACGTCGATGACGACGTCGGCGATCGGCGCTTCGAGCATTTGGCAGGTGCCATCGTTCGGGACGCGAGGTGTCCCGACATCGTCGCGCTGCAGGAGATCCAAGACAGCGATGGCGCGGAGCTCACCCAGGTGGTTTCGGCCAAGGAGACGTTGACGTGCCTGGTGAATGCGATCCGCGAAGCCGGTGGCCCCGGTTATCGCTGGGCCGACATCCCGCCGGAAGCGGGCGCCGACGGCGGCCAACCCGGTGGCAACATCCGCAACGCGTTCCTGTATCGGTCGAGCCGCGTCGAGTTGCTCGACGGCTCGCTGCGTCGCCTGGGTGTGCACGCGGCGGAGTATGAGGGCTCTCGCAAGCCGCTGAGCGCGCGCTTCCGCGTCGCTGGCGGCGAGCTCGAAGTTATCAACGTGCACTTGGCGTCGAAGCGCCATCAGTTTGGCCTGTTCGCGCCAGCGCAACCGGGCTTTGATCCGCGCCTCGAGCTGCGCGTCCGGCAAGTCGAGCTGCTCGCGTCGCGGTTGCACGAATTGCGGCGCGAAGGAGTGGACTACTACGTGACCGGTGACTTCAACGACTTCGAGTTCAGCGAGACACTGCAAGCGCTGTGCGGCAATCACAGTGTGAACCTCCTGGAGCGCGTGCCGAGCCGCTTGCGCTTCGACTACAACCACCGCGGCGTGTCGCAGGCCCTCATGCACGGCGTCGTCGCTGCGCGCCAGCTCGACGGCCGGCGCGCCGACTACGAGGTGTTGCACGCCAATGCACTCTTCGGTGTCCGGCCCGGCGCGCTCGGCATGAAGCCCAGCGACCACGCCTACGTGCTCGCCCGGCTCGAGCTGGCCGGCCGTTAGTCAGCGGCTGGCCAGGCGGCGGGCGCGAGGCCGGCCGCACGCTCAACCGCGCCGCGGTCCTGCGCCGCGCGTGCCGGCGGTTCCATTCGGTTACGAAGGCACACCACTTAGGCGCTCGCGACGCCACGCCGCTCGAGGTGCCGTAGACCGGTGAGTGCGGCCTCGCGCACCTCGGCCGCGGCAAGCGCGACCTCGTGCGTGAACAACACTGCAAAGCCGTGTTGCTCCAAGACTCGATCGATCGCGCGCTCGATCGGCTGCCCGGACGCGACGAGGGCCTCGACGCGGAGATGCGATCGCACCCATCGCAGGCCTCGATAGTCGGCGACACCGCGCTCGAGGATGGCCTTCCGGATCGCCGGTGGTAGCCGATACGCCCCGGCCGCCTTGTCGGTGAGCAAGAGCGTGTCGATCCCACGGTCGCGAAAGTAGTCCGCGCACTCGAAGCACTCCGAGAAGTAGTGCAGGCGGAGCCAACGGCTGCGCGTCGTCGAGCCGGAGAAACGCTTGATTTGATCGAAGATCCAATCGCAGGTCTCTTGCACGGCGCGCACCGATTGGCGGTAGGGAGGAGTCTGGTCGTCGTGCGCATGTGGTCCGAGCCGCAGCCAAGGCAGGGCCTCGAATCCTCGTCGTTGCCGGGCGGAGACGTCGGCGAGGCTCGAGCGAACGCCGTGGTTTTGGGCTTCGGCGAACAGATACAGGTCGGTCTTGGTCCCGAAGTCGGCGTACAACGAGCCGAGGAACGACAGCAGGGGATGCGTGAGGAGATCGGGGCCGCGGCTGGCATCGACCAACCCGGGGAGCACATCGTCCACGGAGAAGTGATAGAAGGCCCCATCCGCGACCGACGTGGGGTGACGGGTCACCGGGGCTCCGCGAAGTCCGGATCGTCCTCGACCAAAAGTCGCTCGCGGCGCAGGATCTCGAGGGTCTCCGCCGGTCCGACGACGGCGTCCCGCGACCCGTACTCTCTGCTCAGCGCCGGGCGCTCGGCCTCGCCGCCGGCGAGCTCCGGCAGGTCCGGCCGGATCACGTAGTAGTCATCTCGCGCCACGGTGCGGGGTGCCTCGTGGTCCGAGACCATGATTTCGTGCTGTTTTTCGCCGGGGCGCGCCCCGCTCTCGCGGATGTCCTGGGGCCTGTCGCCGACCAGGCAGCGGGCGAGCGTCCCGAGCTCGGCCGCCGGACCGCGCGGCACGAGGATCTCGCCTGGCCGTCCCATGCGATATGCGTCGACGATGGTCTGGACCGCGAGTGCCTGTGGTAGCAAGAACCGTGTCATCTCGCGACGGGTGATGGTCACCGGTCCGCCCGCCCGAATCTGGCGGTGCAGCACAGGAATCACCGAGCCGCGCGAAGCGAGCACATTGCCGTAGCGCGCGCAGGTGAACCGTGTCCCGTCACAGCGCAGGTTCGCGCTGATGAACACGCGCTCCTGCAGGGCCTTCGTCATGCCCATCACGTTCACCGGCAAGCATGCCTTGTCGCTCGACACGCCGACGACGGCCTCAATCGGCATGCCGCCGGTCTCGATCGCTCGCACGATCCGCTCGGCGCCGCGGATATTGGTCGCGACGGCTTCGTCGGGGAAGTACTCGCACGTCGGCACCTGCTTGAGGCCGGCGGCATGGAAGACGACTTGGACGCCCCGCAGGGCGGCGGCGACCGAGTCCGCGTCGCGCACGTCGCCGACTCGAAAGCGCAGCACGTGCGCCCAACCCGATGGAATCCGAGCGGATGGCGACGACGCCATCTCGTGGATCCTCATGCGCATCTCGAGATGTTTGCCTTCGTCCCGGCTGAAGACCGTGATTCGACGGGGCGGGCCGAACTGACCGCTGAGCAAGCGGCAGACCAGGGCTCGCCCAAGGGAGCCCGTGCCACCGGTCACCAAGATGCACTTGTCCTCGAACAGAGCGCTACCGCCGCGACTGAAGTCCTTCATCGGCGCCGACCTCATCGGCGAGTCGTTCGATCATCGATTCCCATGAGGGCACCTCAATGCCCGCGTCCCGTTCGAAGCGTGATCCATCGAGGCTGCGGTCACAGACCACGCGCTCGCTGGGCACGATCTCGAGGTCGAGCGCCAACCGATCGCGCAGGCGGCGCAGAAGCTCGAGCTTGCTGATCGGCGCAGATGCCACGTGATAGATCCCAGAGATGCCATCGCGACCAAGCAGGGGATCCAGGATCGCCGCGAACGCTGCCGTCGTCAGCCCGGTGAAGATCGCGTTCGCGAACCCCGGAACCCGCGGTCCGCGTTGGCGGAGGAACCACTCGAGCAGTCCTTCGTCGCCTTGCAGCTGGCGGCCAATCAGCGAAGTGCGCAGCGTTAGGTGGGGGGGACGCGAGACCTCGCCGAGGAGCTTGGAGTGGCCGTAGAGGTCGACCGGATCGGGCGCGTCGGTCTCGCGGTAGCGGCCGCGCCGTCCGGAGAAGACGCAGTCCGTGCTGACGGTGATGAGCTTGGCTCCCGCGTCGTCGCACGTGCGAGCCAACTCGTGCGGCAGGAGAGAGTTGATCCGGATCGTCGATTCCGGATCCCCTTCTGGGTCTTTCTGTTTGATGACGCCCGCGCAGTTCACCACGACAGCTGGCTCGATCCGAGCCACGACATCCGAGACCACGCCGGTGCGGTCGAGTGCGACACCGCCGTGGAGCTGGGACGCCCCCGTCGCCACGTCCAGCGGCGTGGACACGTCGACCTCGTCGCGGCAGCTGCCGTGCACCTCGTGTCGGCGCGCCAATTCGCGGCAGACCACGTGCCCCAGCATCCCGCTGGCACCCAACACTAGGACCCTCACGACACAACCCATACCATATTGGGAGTGTAGGGAGTGGCTTCATGGTGTGCAGACGACTCGTGGTTAGGCGCTGGAGAGGACAGACGCTCTCGTGGCCTGTCGCTTTCGAACTCCGCGCGACAGCGCTGCCCGCCGCAAGGACGCCTTTCAAGCGGGCGGTGCGGGGGCCGTCTCGAGCGCCCGCGTCGTTCATAGCAAGGGGTCTCCCAAACGGGTGATTGAGTGCCGGACGCTGAGATCTCTGCACTGATCACGAACTACAACACGGGCCCGCTGATGGTCCGTTGCGTGGAGTCGTTGATCGCGCAAAGGACCCCAGGGCGGACCTTGGAGGTCCTCGTCATTGACGACGACTCCTTCTTGGATCAACGCCCCTACCTGGAGCAGGCCCGGCGCCACGGTGCACGCGTGCTCGAGCTGGATCGCAACCAGGGGCACGGTGGCGCCTGCAACCGGGGGTTTGAAGCGTCGACCGGACAGTTCGTCTTCCTGATCAACTCCGACACCGTGGCCTGCGAGGGCGCGTTGGCGCGGCTCGTCGAACACCTCGACACCCACGCACAGGTCGGTTTTGTCGAACCGCGCACCTACATCGATGACGACCGCACGTTCGTGATTCCGGAGATCTTCCGCCCGCGGCCTGGCGAGGCTGCTTGGGTCGGGCTGTCGGGGCTTTACGCCGAGCGCCTTGGCCTGCAGCGAGCGCGTCGGTGGGTCGCGACGTGGCAATCGAGCCAGCCGCAAGCACAGGAGCACCTGACGGGGGCGTTCCTCGGCGCGCGCCGTGACGTGATCGAGCGGCTCGGCGGGTATGACGAGGGCTACCCGCTGTACTACGAGGACTCCGACATGTTCGCCCGGGCGCGCGGGGTCGACTTGGAGCTGTGCTTACTCCCGACTGCCGAGGTGGTCCACTACGGTCATCGCAGCGTCGCGATGATCTGGGAAGAGGCGATGCACAAGAGCCAGATCGGCCGGGCTCGCTACATGCGCCGCCATCACGGCCGGGTGGGGGCCTGGCTGGACTCGAGCGTCGACGGCGCAATGCGCCATGTTCGCCGACTGCGCGTGCCCCGTCCGCGCCGGCGGGCGATCGAGCTTGGCAAGCTGGAGGCGCCGCCGACGCTTACGCCAACGACGGACGATCGGCCGTATCTCCTCGAGCTGGCCTTCGATCCGTTCTTCCTGCTGAGCTGCGGACGCTTCTGCGACCCGGGTCCAACGACGCTGTCCGCGGCAACGTGGGACTCGCTGTTCGAGACGACCCACTACCTCCGAGCGCTGTCGCTGGACTCGTGGGAGTCCATGGGTACTTGGGTGTTCGAAAAGGGCTGACGCACGAGAGCCTGTCAGGCCCTCAGTGCCTAGCCAACGGCACGAACACCGACTCCAACGCGAGGAGTCGTTCACGCGCGGCCGGGGTGAGCGACACGCCACGCAGCACCGCCTCGGCGATGGCGGCCTGCGCCCGTGAGCACTGCCGAACCAGCTCGACCGCGTAGAGCTGTTTGCCCACGCCCTGGATCGGGGTCGACTCCTCACGACAGAGCTCCGCGTTCACTTCCGACATTCCTCGCTCGATGATCGCGGTGACGTCGATCGCGACAGCGCGCGCCAGCCCAAGTTCTTGTCGCCACCGCGCCGCCACTGCCGCGGTCAGCTCGGCGCGGTCCGTGGCCTGCAGCGGCACGAGAAACGGGGCCCACACGACGCCCACACCGAACAGGTCGATCGCGGTCAGACCGCGCAGCGCCGGTGGGGATACCGCCGCATGCTGTTCCGGGGCGAGCAGGGCGCTCACCGCGGTGTAGAAGTCATCCTTCAAACCAGCTTCGCCGACGAGCTCGCGGAGTCTGGGGGTCGTGGCGTCGTAGGCGGCGCGGCGCCGGTCGTCGGCGTGGGCGATCCGCTCGGCTCGTACGGAGAGCTCGGAGCGCTGAGCTGCGGTGAGTGGGTGGCCGGCCGCGGCGAGCATGGCTTCGAGGTGGCGCACGACGACGGGCGGATACGTGAACCGCCCAGTCAACCCGCTGCCCGGCACGGGGCTTTCGGCGAGTGGCGCAGCCGCCACGACCAGCAACTGGTCTAGGTTGGCGATTTCGTGCAGTAGCGAGGCCGGTGGCGGCACCCCCTGCCGCAGGTCTCCGACCAGCCGCGGCGCGCGCTCCAGCAGCCAGCGGGTCGCCGCGCCGATCGCTGGCCAATCGAGCCTGTCGATTGCCTCGGTCCTGGCGGCCCGCAGCTCGGCTCCGGCCTTTGCCTCGTCAGGTTGTCGCGGTGGCCTCTCGCAGCCAGCCGTTTCGAGCGCCGCAAAGACCGCCACAACCGCTACCGCCCGGTGCGTCCGCGCCGAGTCCAAGCGCTGCGGAGGTCGGCCGATCGACATGCGGTATCCTGCGTGGCTCGCGCAGCGCGTCAGACGACACCGTTGGGCGCCGTTTTCCACCGCGCGGACTCGATGGGATTTGGAATCAAGAGCATAGGAGGCCTGCCAACCAGCGGAAGCGCCGCGCCCCTCGCGGTCCTGGTGATGGCGTTCGCCGGTTGCCTCGGCGGGACGCTGCATGGCCAAGAATGGCCGCGCTTCCGCGGCCCCAATGGGGCCGGGGTCGCAGTCGGTGGCCGGCTACCCGCGGACCTCGCGGCAGACGGGGTCACCGCGTGGCGAACGCCGGTCGCGGGGGCCAGATCCTCGCCGGTGCTCGACGACGGGCATGTCTTCGTGACTGCGGCCGCAGAGGAGGGTAGTGCGGTGCTGTGCCTGTCCCGCGAGGACGGCTCGGTCGTGTGGAGCCGACGCTTCGCACGGGCCCGACACGCCGAACGTCATGAACTCAACGATCCAGCGTCGCCCACACCTGCGGTTGATGAAGGCAGCGTCTACGCGTTCTTCCCCGAGCTGGGTGTCGTGGCGCTCGACAAGATCGACGGGCGGCAGCGCTGGTTGCACGCGCTGGCCCCGCTGAACAACCAGTATGGGATGGCCTCGTCTCCCATCGTCGCCGGTGACTCCGTCGTGCTCTTGTGTGATCAGGTCGCCGATTCGTTTCTGCTTGCGCTCGACGCCGAGACTGGCGATGTGCGTTGGCAGCGCCCACGCCCGGCGATGACTGGAGGGTGGTCGACCCCGGTCCTGTTTCCGTCCGGGACGGATCCGACCAACATCATCACGTTCGGCTGCGTCATTGCGCATGGCTACGACCTAGAGACCGGCGACGTGCTGTGGAACGTCGGTGGGCTCGGTTGGCCGGTGTCGAGCCCGGTGATCCACGGCGACCGGCTCCTCTGCTGTGCCGCCGTGGCGGCCGAGTATCCCGTCCCCTCGTTCGCGGCGATCGCCGCCGGCTACGACCGCGATGCGGACGGCAAGATCGCCAGCGACGAGCTGCACCACGACATCCTGCGCCACTACTTCGCACGAACCGACCGGGACGGCGACCGGTTCCTGACGCAGCCCGAGTGGGACGGAGCTCGGGCCAGCCTGTTCCGGGATGATGTCGGCCTAGTCGCCTTCGCCCTGAACGGAGCCGCGCCGCGCGAGGCCTGGCGCGTCTCGCGAAGCCCTTCGATGGTGGCGACGCCGCTCGTCTATCGCGAGGTCGCCTACATGATCAAGAGTGGTGGGATTCTGACGACGATCGATGCCGACACCGGCGAGGTGCTCCAGCGCCGACGGATTGCGGGAGCCATGGGCGAGTTCTATGCCTCGCCGGTCGCCGGTGACGGCAAGGTGTATGTCTGCAACACCGACGGCCGAGTGTTCGTGCTGGCCGCGGGTCGCGAGCCCGAGGTCCTCTCGACTCACGATCTCGGCGAACCGATCTTCGCCACGCCGGCCATCGGCAACGACGGCAGCTTGTTCCTCCGCACCGCGGACGCGCTCTACTGCTTTCGCGCTAGGTAGCGACTCGCGTGGTAAGTGGGGGTGGTTTGGTATCGCCGCCCGAGACTTCTCTGGAGCTGCGGCAGGGCCGGACCCTCAACGCGGCCGCGCGCCGCGCAGCGTCTCATGCGTCGTGCGCACCACCTCCCAGCCGCGATCGCCGTTGCGCCAATCGACGATCAACCGCGCTTCCCAACGCACTTCCCGCGGCGCATCGGGCCGGGTGTGCGTTAGGCAGACCACGCCCTCCACACGGGCGGTGCGCGGCTGGGCGTCGCGGTCGACGTCGAGGCTGAGTTCGGACTCGTCGATGCTCGCATGCCATGGCCATGAGCGCCCGGGCGCGCCAGCGTCCCGCTGTCGCAGGTAGAGCAATCCCCGCCGCAGCGTCTCCCGGTCGATCTGCGTGGTGTCGTCGCGGTAGTCCAACGCGAGCACGTCGGTACAAGCCAGCGTCCGCGCGTCGTTGAGCGCCGTGATCGCCCGGTCGAGTTGCCGGCGGATGCGAGTGGAATCGGACTCGAGCGCGCGCCATGTGGCGTAGCCGCCCAGGACGATGGCCAGGAGCGAGATGACGACCAGCGTTCGGCGCATTGGGGCCTTGGACGGCGGCGCGGCCGCAAGCTTGCACGATACTGCTCGCCCCGGGTTGCCCGCGCTCGCCTCCGCGATCCAAGCGATCGGAGCTGCAAATACCCCGCGGGATTCACGGGACCCGCTGCCGGGCGGGCTGATGCGGCGGTTTTTGCCGCGGCTCGGTACAGCCGCTTCCCAGGGTGATCTCAAGAAAAACGAGACGCACGCGCGCCGAAGTGTGATGCGACAGGGGCGGCCTTTCCGCATTCCGGCCCGACATTCGATCGGCCCAGCTCGGACGACTGTGATCACATGCTAGCGAGCACGACCCCTTCCGGTTCCTTCTCCAATCCCCGTGGCACGCGAAACGCAGTGCAGCTGACGCTCCTGCTCGTGTGCAGTAGCCTCGCCGCACAGCCGACAGCAACGCGGGAGTGGCACGCCCGTGATGCGCAGCAGACCGGCACTCCGCCTTCGCCACGGTCATACCATGCGATGACGCACTGGAAGATGACGCAGGAGACCGTCCTGTTCGGCGGGCTGGTCCCGTTCGCTGTCGCCACGAACGAGACTTGGGTCTACGCCAACGGCGAGTGGACTCAGCGATTCCCCTCCGTCGTGCCGCCACCGCGCTACGGACACGCGATGGCCAGCTCTTCGCTCGGCGTCTTGATGCACGGGGGCCTCGACTTCAATCACCGGCCTCTGCGCGATACCTGGCTGTGGGACGGCACCAATTGGTCACAACAGCAAGACGGGCCCCGCCGTCGCGCCGGCCACGTCATGTTCACCAACCCCGCCGATCCGGCGAGTTGCATCTACATGCATGGCGGATTCGGTTTTGGCGATACCTACGACGACAACTGGATGTGGGACGGCGCGCAGTGGGTCGGCGGCTACTTTGGCCCGCAGCGGACGTTTCACGCGGTGACGAGCACGGGAGTCATGTTCGGCGGGCAGCGGTACGTCGGCGGCTTGGTCACGACGTTTAACGACCTGCTCCAGTTCAACTTCCAGAACGGGCTGTGGTGTCCGATTCCTGCGACCAATCCGCCGAGCCCGCGATTCGATCACGTACTCGAATGGAACGACGCGATCTCGAAGATCGTGCTCTACGGCGGTCGCGACCCATCGCAAGCCCCCATCAACGAGACGTGGGAGTTCGACGGCGCCGCCTGGGTGCAGTCGACCCCGCTAGGCGCGCCTCCGGCTGGGGTCGGTGGCGCCCGCATGGTCAGCAATCAGTCGATCGGCGGGACGACGCTGTTTGGCGGGGCCACTGCAGCCGGTGCGGTGAATAGTCATTACGAGTACGGGACCGACAACCTGGCGAGTTTCCTTTCCGTGGGCGTCGGCTGCGCCGGCAGCAATGGAGCAACGCCGACCATCGGGCTCAGCAACGTGCCCTACGAGAACGAGTCGTTCACCGTTCCGATCGCCGGTTTCCTCCCCGGAGCACCGCTATCGCTGATGATCGGCGACACGCCGTTTGACACCTGTCCAACGCTGCCGCAGCTGTGCCCGGTTGATATGGGACCGGCCGGCGCCCCGGGTTGCTCCCTGTATGTGGACACCAATAGCGGCGTCTCCACGACTCTGTCTTTGACAGCAGACGCGTCTGGCGCCGCCTCGCTCTCCTTGCCGATCCCCGCCGCCACGCAAGGCGTCGTCAACTACTACCAAGTGGTGGGCATCGACCTCGCGGGCAATCCACTGGGCCTCACCTTCTCCAACCTGCGAGTGGCCGCCATCGGCGCCCGTGGCCTTTAGAGGCTCCACTCCACGCGACCGCGCGTGTCGGTCTCCCCGGCACGCGTCCCCAAGTGTCGTCGACCAGCGTTCGGCGTTTTGGGCTCGGGGCGGCCCGCGCCGCCGCCAGCTTGGACGCTACTGTACCGCCCGGGTTGCCCGGAGACCGAGGTTGTCGATGACGGTCGTCCGCGGCCCACCGCTTCGATGCGAGGAGCGCGTCAGAATCGAGCCGCTGTCGTAGCTCCCGCCACGATCGACGCCGCGATCCAAGCTATCCACGCCTAGCCTCTCGCCGTCCCCCGGTGCCACGGGCTGGTCATAGCGAAGTCGCGATGAATGACGCCGCGCTCGTGCGCGTGCTGCACCGCATCGCAGATCGCGGCGATCAGCTTGCACCGGTCGCCGGTCCCGAGACGGCGCCGCCGGGCGTAGTCGGTCAGAGGGTCGCCGTCGACGAGCTCCATCGCGAAGAAGGGCTGCTCGCCGTAGCCGGCATCAAAGGTGCCGACGTCATAGATTTGGGCGATGCCCGGATGCGTCAAGCGGGCGAGGACCTCCGCCTCGCGCGCGAAGCGGGCGCGCGCGTCCGCATGCATGGCCTGCGCCTGCAGCACCTTGAGGGCGACGTCGCGCTGCGGCTGCACCTGTCGCGCCCGATAGACGACGCCCATGCCGCCCGCTCCCAACACTTCCTGAATGGCATAGCCGCCGATGTGTTGTGGCCTCGGCCCGGCGGCGAGCCCCGCCGGCACCGCGTCGGTCGAGAACAGCGACAATCGCTCGTCGTAGTGCTGTAGGAGGTCCGCGACTTGCTCGCGCAGGGCCGGGTCGTCGCACTCGCGATCGAGGAACGCGTCACGCTGATCGGCCGGCAGCTGTAGCGCCGAGGCGAACAAGATGCGGATCTGATCGGAGAACGAGGCGGGGTCCGTAGGCATGGCAAGCGTCCTCACGCTGTGAACGCTGGCGCTATTGCCCGTTGCGGATCCGTGTCATCCAACGCGGGTCGTGACCGCTCCCGCGGAATTGCACGGTGCCCTCGTCGTCAACCAGGACCACGGTCGGCGTCGCGACCACTTGGTACCGATCCCAGGCGCTGGCATCCACCAGTTGTGGCCAACCGATGCCACCGACCGTGTCGAACTCCTGTCGGTCTGGTTCGCTGCGGACGACTTGCACGATCCGAATCTCCTCGCCGCCGAGCTCCTGATAGAGCTCTCGGAGCCTCGGTGCCAGCTGGCGGCAACCGGCACAGCTGCAAGCGCAGAACACCAGGGCGGTGTCGTGGGGTTGTTTGGCCAAGTCGAAAGGGTCGCCATGGTCGGTGGTGCCCGCCAGCTCCGGCGCCCGGTGTCCCGGCGCCACCGGCTCCCGGTTGCTCGGTCGCAGGTAGGCGCGGGCCGCGGCCAGCTCGACCTCGACGGTCCAAGAGGCCCCACCCAGTCCCACCACTTGTTCGTTGGTGAGCGGGGTCTCGACCACGCCGTCACCGTCCGTGTCCGCCATCAACAAGGCTAGGTCCGGTAGCAGCCTGCCGGCGGCCACCTGCAGCGACTCGCCACCGTGCTGGATTGTGCCGCGGTAGACCAGGGGGACGTTCAGTTCGAGCCGCCCTGATCGAGGATGTAGGAAGCGGAGCGGGATCGCCTCGCCGGCCAGATCGGCGGGGATGGTCAAATCGACGGACGCGCCCACGGCGAGGGGGTGCACGACTTCGTCGGCCAGGTCCCCGTCCCCGTCTTGGTCCAGCGCCAGCCGACCTGGGGTGAAGATCCCGTGGATCGAGGCTTCGGGCTCGGCGCTCCATGCACAGCGGAAGCCGCGCCAGGGCAACTCACCCTCTGCCGGCAGAGCCGTGAGTCCCAGGGATGCCGGTTCCACCAGGGGCATGCCACTGGCCATGACCAGCAGTGGACCATCCTCGGGTCCAGCGGCGGCGCGGGTCAGGGCGAAGCCGTCGATGGGCGGGCGGTCCGTCACGGTCTCCGGCTCTGTGGACGGGCTTGCCCGCTGCGAAGGGCCAGCACAGGAGGCGAGGGCGGACAGAGCGAAGGCTGCGGTGAAGCGGCAGAAGTGGCGAGCCATGGCGGCAGTATAGGTGCCGGGCGGGCCGGGCCTCGAGAGCACCGAACCCGACCGCCAAACGGCCGGACGGCTTGGCTAGCCGCTCGTCGCGTCCCTCACGCCGAGGTCGAAGGCCATGATGTTCTTCTCGTCGCGGACGTAGAGGGTGTGGCCAACGAGCGTCGGACAGCTGATCGCGTTCCTCTCCGCAACTTGACCCTGGGCGTGAATCGCGAGACCTTCCCGCGAGGGCGTGGCTAGCGTCAGCTCTCCCTCCACGCCCAGCGCGAGGAGCTTGTCGCCCGCGAGGATGCAGGAGGCCATGTCGATCCCCGGCTGCTTCCAAAGTCGCTCTCCGGTGGCGAGGTCGTACCCATACATGCCGCTCCGGCCGGGCACGTAGGCGCGATCTCCGTCGTGAACGCCGATGTGAATCGGGCACTTCATCGCCCGGTTGATCCACGCCAGCTCGGGAACCGTCTTGCCGTCCTCGAGCACGAGCCGGATGGCTCGCGCGCCTCTTGAACCGCCATCCGGCGCAAAGACCAGGAGATCGACGCCGTTCCAAAGAGGCGTCATGTGCTTCAGCTCACTGCGATCGAAGTCCAAGCGCCACAGCTCCCGGCCCGACGACGGGTCGATGGCGGCAATGCCGTCGTTCATCATGAGCACGACCTGGTCCGTGCCACCGTGATCGATCACGAGCGGCGACGAGTGCCAGACCACGTAGGCGTCGCTGCTCCAGACGAGGTGGCCATCGCCGAGGTCCAAGGCGAGGACCGAGCGGCTTCGATCCGCGACCTCGCCTTCTGCGGGCCGCGTGCCGAGCGGGACGATGAGCGTGTCCCCGTAGACGATCGGGCTGATGGAATAGCCGTTGGCCACGACGGGCGGGCTCGCGAAGTCGGCTTGCAGGTCGCGGCTCCAGAGGAGCGTTCCGGTGGTCTTGTCGAGGCACCGGACGACCGTGTGCGTGCCGATGGCGTAGACGCGATTGCCGACCAGCACGGGTGTGGAGTTCGGTCCGCTGACCCCGCCGTGGGGTGGCCGGGTCATCGCGGATGGGTAGCGACTCTCCCACACCGTCGCTCCGGTCGTGGCCTGCATCGCGATGACCACCTCCTCCTGGTCTCCGGGGTCGTCGAGCCTCGGTCGGTACATCGTGAAGAGCAGTTCGCCGTCGCTGACAATCGAGGCGTAGCCATCGCCGAGGGGGCGCTGCCACAGCCTGGGCGGCCCGTCTTCGGGCCAACGGTCCGCCAGCTCGGCGGAACCGATGGAGAAGTCGCGTGAGGGGCCGCCCCACTGCGGCCAGGCGTCCCCGCGGACGTCCTGCGAGGCAGCGCACGCCGTGCCGATCCAACTGAGGAGCAAGGCGGCTGCCGGGGTGGATGATCGCATCAGAGAGTCTCCATCGAGAAAAGCCCGCCGGGTCACGAGTACTTCAACGGGCCCTCACTGGATCTGCACACGAGCGCGTTCGAGAACCCGAGGTCGAGCTGCTGGCAGGCGCCCGCCAGTGACGACCCATTGCTCAAAGAACTCCGGCCCCGGTCAGGCTTGGAAACGGCAGGCCTATCCAAGGGGGTCGCCCAGCCCTTTCGACGGTTCGTGCGTCGTACCACCATCCCTCCGAAACGCTGGGCGCATCGACATGGGCGACGCGGCGCGAACACCGCGCCTCCGGGAGCCACCCGAGCTTCGCGCGGCGCCACGGCCGTTACCGATAGTCGCCGCCCCGGGCGCTGGAGTCGCAGCGAGTCTGCCAACGACGTAGGCCGGCCCGCATCCGCCCGGCGACGGTTGGTTTCTCGGTGCAGAGGTTCGTCGTCTCCTCTGGGTCCTGCACGATGTCGAAGAGCAACGTCTTCCTACCATGCTGGATGAGCTTGAAGCGGTCCAGCAGCCACGCCGCCTGATTGCCGCTCTGGAAGCCGATGGCCTTGCCGCGCTTCGCCGTGTCGCCGGCCAAGAACGGCAGCATGCTGGTGCCGTCGATCGGCAGGGCCGAGGGCTCCATACCGAGGGCGTCCATGATGGTGGGCAGGTAATCGGAGGTGCAGCAGGGCGTCGTGACGACCTTGGGGCCTTTGAAGCGCCCCGGCCATTCGAGGAAGGCCGGCACCCGGATGCCGCCCTCGAACAGCGAGCGCTTGCGGCCGCGCAATCCGCCGGTGCGGCCCGGGGCCTGGTCGTTGCCTTCCGGGCCGTTGTCACTGCAGTAGAAGAGCATCGTGTCGTCGGCGACCCCGAGCTCTCGTAGGCGCGTGCGCAGGCGGCCGACTTGCTCGTCCAGCGCGGTGAGGCAGCCGTAGTAGTGCCTGCGGCGTTCGTCCTCGATATCGGAGTAGAGCGCACGGTGCGCCTCTCCGGCGACGACCGGCAGATGCGGCGCGTGAAACCAAAGGACCGCCAAGAACGGCTTCTGCACCTGGACGGCGTCCTCGATGAAGGGCAGCGCGCGATCCATGATGATGCGCGAGTCGTCGCCGTCGAGGCCTTCGATGATGCGCTCACCCGACTCGTTCCAGTAGGCCGTGCCGTAGGAGGTGCCGGGCTGACGGTCCTTGGGCACGTCGCCGGCCCATTGCGGTGGCGTCTTCATGGGATCGAAGGTCGGCACCTTGGCTTCGGTCGAGAAGCACACGTCGAAGCCGTGGTCCTGAGGCGGCGCGTAGTGGGCATCGCCCTCCTTCCGGCCCCCGCGGTTTGAGTCCCGCTCCGTCTTGGTCAGTGTCCCAAGGTGCCACTTGCCGAAGTGCCCGGTGCGGTACCCCTGCTCGCGAAGGAGCTCGGCCAGCGTGGCCTCTTGCTCCTTGATGTGGCCGTGGTTGGCCCCGCGGATGCCGTAGCGATAGGGATGTCGGCCCGTCAAGCAGCTCCCGCGAGTTGGTGAACACAATGGCGCCGCCGCGTAGAAGCGCTCGAACCGCACCGCCGTTCGCGCCAGCTGGTCGAGCGTCGGTGTCTTGAGGTGCGGGTGCCCCCGGAATCCGACATCCCCGAACCCCTGATCGTCGGCCATGAGGAGGAGGATGTTGGGGCGGGGCCGCGGGTCAGCCTCCTGTGACGGCAGCGAAGCCGCCAGGAAGGCGAGCGCCAGAGGGTATGCTGTGCGTGGTGACGGCAAGACGTCTTTGGGTGTGTGCCGAATCGGCCGCCGGGGATCCTACCACTCGTCCACCACGCCGCGCGGGCCGACGGCGGACCCCCGGTGCAGGGCGTGGCCGTGGCAGCATCATCGCGGCGATCGTGCTGACGGCGCTGGGGCTTGGTGCCCAAGAGGTGCGGCCGAACGTCGTCATCTTCTACACCGACGATCAGGGGACCCTGGACGTCGGTTGCTACGGATCCGACGACTTAGTCACGCCCAACATGGACCGACTGGCGCGGGAGGGCGTACGGTTCAGCCAAGCCTACGCCCACACAGTGTGCACTCCGTCGCGGGCGGCGCTGCTGTCGGGGCGCCATCCGCAGCGCAGCGGCATGAACAACTGGCCACAGGGGCGCCGGAACGGCCCGCCGGGGCGCAATCTGCCGCTGAATGAGATGACGCTTGCCGAGGTGTTTCAGGCGGCCGGCTACCGCACTGCCCTGTTTGGCAAGTGGCACCTCGGGGCGCACCCCGACCACGGCCCGCTCCGGCACGGCTTCGATGAGTTCTTTGGGATCCGCGGCGGTTTCATCGACAACTACAACCACTACGACCTGCACGGTGCGGGTGGGCATGATCTGTATGACGGAGCCACCGAGGTCTTTCGTCGCGATCGCTACTTCCCGGACCTGATTTGCGATCGCGCTCTCTCGTTTGTGGAGGAGCAGCGGGAGCAGCCGTTCTTCTTGCTGTTCTCGATGAATCTGCCGCACTACCCCGAGCAGCCCACGGCTCCCTACGACGACGCGTATGAGGGTCTCGAGGAACCTCGTCGTTCGTACGCGCGGGTCGTCTCCACGTGCGATCGATACCTCGGGCGGCTTCTGTCACAGCTCGACCGGCTGAGGCTGACGGATCGCACCGTGGTCCTGTTCACGAGTGACAATGGGCACTCGGAGGAGGATCTGCAGATCAAACACGGCGACCATCTGTCGGGCTTGCCGCTCGGGCACGACTACGGCGCCCACGGCGGCGGCGGCAATACCGGTGCGTGGATCGGCGCGAAGGGCGGCTTCTTGGAGGGGGGGATACGGGTGCCGGCGATCTTGCGCTATCCCGCCCAGCTGCCGTCGGATGTGGTGCGCGACCAACCAGTCACGATCATGGATTGGTATCCGACGTTGCTCGACTTGGCCGGCGTCGAGCGCCCGCGTGACGTGGTTCTCGATGGCCGCAGCGTGCTCCCACTGGTCGAAGATGCCGCGGTGCCCGGTCGACATCAGCTCCTTCACTGGCAGTGGCAGCGCAGCTGGGCCGTGCGCCAGGGGCGGTGGAAGCTGATCCAACACGGCTTCTACGGGCTCGGCCGGCCAAGGCTCGACCCGGTGATGTTGGTCGACCTGGAAGAGGACCGTCCCGAGCGAACGAACTACGCCGCTACCAGGCCCAACGTTGTCCGCCGCCTGCGCGCTGCTCACGACCGTTGGGCGCACGCCGTTTTTCCGCGATCGCCGCGGTGAGTTGACGGTCTTCCGTCGCGATACCTATAGTCGCGACACCGCTCGACGGACCGTCGGTTCTCCGTCCGGCCACCGTGCACATGCGATTGTCCGCCGCTATCTCCGTCGCGTTGCTCACGATGGCCGCGGGTTTCGCGGTGGGCTTTTCGGCCGGAGCCCAGCGCGCCTTCACCGGGACCGATTCTGCCCGTGTGCCAGATTTTCGGGTGGAGGAGGATGGGGCCGCGCCCTCGTCCTCGATGGCGACGGCAACACCGGCGGCCGACGCAGCATCAGCCCCGGCGCCCGAACGGCCAGGGGCGAAGCAGGCGCAGGCGCCGTCGCCGCAAGCCAGGCAGCGCCGCTCGGCGCGACGGGTGGGGCCTGCGCTGGGTCTGTGGGAACGTGCTCGCGAGGCGCGGCAGCGCGGCGACGCCATGGATCGGGAGACGCTGGACGAGCTTGCGAACCTGCCGTACCTGAGCGGCTACGAGGAACGCGAGGGCGACGAGGGCGTGGTGGTCATCGATCAGGCTGCCCAACCGGGATTCAATCTGATCGTGTCTGGCCACGCCGCGGAGGCTGCCCTGTGCGAACTCGGCGGCAGAGTGCTCCATCACTGGAGTCTGGAGTCGGAGGATTACAGCGCCGAGCGCGCGGCGCGCCGGCGAGGCGAACGCAACAAGACGTTCTTTCGGCGGGCCTACGTCTACCCCGACGGCGACCTGTTGGCGATCTACGACGGCTTCCAGCTCGTGCGCTTGGATCGCGAATCCAACGTCAAGTGGCGGTTCAAGAAGAAGTGTCACCATGACCTCTTCGTCGACGATGAAGGGCTCATCCACGTCCTGGGCCGGCGCGTGCGGCGCAAACCCGACGCGCTCCAGGGCTTTGCCCAGGAGGGCCCCATTTGGGAAGACCAGGTCTTCACCCTCACGGGTGACGGCAACGTCGTGCGCCGGGTTTCGCTGTTGGAGTGCTTCGTCGGGTCGGACTACGCGTCCCTGCTCGCGGGCGCTCGTCGCGACGGCGACGTCATGCACACCAATACCCTCGAGATTCTGGATGGCCGTTACGCCGATCGCTACCCGGTGTTCGGCAAAGACCGGGCGCTGATTTCGTCGCCAACGATCAACGCGATCGCGGTGGTCGACCTTGGTCGGCGCGAGGTGGTGTGGGCGATGACGGGCATGTGGGAGTTCCAGCACGAGCCGTCATTGGTCGACGGAGGCCGCATCTTGCTCTTCGACAACCGCGGGCATGGCGGCGATTCCAAGGTGATCGAGTTCGACCCGGCCACTCAGGAAGTCACCTGGAGCTACCGTAGTTCGCCGGAGCAACAGCTGTTTAGCGCGTTCCTCGGGGCTAGCCACCGCCTCGAGAACGGCAATACCCTGATCGTGGAGTCGACCCAGGGTCGCGCCCTGGAGGTCACTCGCGCTGGCGAAATCGTGTGGGAGTATCTCAACCCGCATCGCGCGGGCGAGGACGGCGAGTTCGTCGCGACGTTGCTCGATGTCGTGCGCCTGCCACCGGACTACTTCGACGACGAGTTTGTGGCGACCTGGGACTGACCCCGGGGCGGGGTCGCTCCGTGTGCGCGCGGGGTAGCATGCTGGAGTCATGGATCGACCACGACTTCTTCGCGGCGAGCACATCGGCAGGGTCGGAGGTCGCGTCGAGACCGAACGGTTTGCCATCGTCGAGGTCGTGAACAACACCGAGCTCGACGTTCCGCTGCACGAACACGGTCCGCCCCACTTCTGTTTCGTCGTCAGCGGGGACTACTTCGTCCGCTCGGGGAGCGACGTGACGGGGTACCCGGCGGCCACGCTGGTGTACTACCCCACCGCGACGGTCCACCGCGACCGCCTGGGTTCCGCCGGGAGTCGATTCCTCGGGGTCTCGGTGAGGCCCGAGCAAGTCGAGGAACTCGACGAGGTGGTCGGGTTCGCGAACGCCAGCTCAAGCTTGCAGGATCCGCGGCTCGCGCCACTCTGCTACCGACTCTACCGAGCGTTTGCTCGAGACCACGACCAGGACACCGTCTTGATGGAGGCGCTTGCCCTTGAGCTCGTGGCAATGGCCGGTCGGCGGCCACTGCCTCCGCTCAGGCGCCGCCCCACTTGGCTGGAGCTCGCGCTAGAAGCAATGCGTTCCGGGAACCACCATGCGTTGCGGATCGGCGACGTGGCGCGGGAGATTGGCATCCATCCGGTGCACATGGTGCGCGTCTTTCGCCAGTTTCTCGGCTGCACACCCGCCGACTATCTGCGTGCCTGCCGCGTCGACTCTGCCATCAGGGAGATCATCGCCGATGACTCTCCCCTCTCGCAGGTGGCGTTGGATTGCGGTTTCCACGACCAGAGCCACCTGACTCGTGTCTTCAAACGGCAGACGGGAACGACTCCTGCGGCGTTTCGCCGGTTGGTGCGATTGCCGTCGACGGCGCGCTAAAACCGTGCAAGCGACGTGCACCGGGCCTCGGTATAGGTGCTCGGATGAACGCCTTTATGGCCAGGCTCGTGCTCTCGGGCTTGTCGGTGGCCGTCATGCTGCCGGGCAATCACACCGCTCAGCAAGAGGACCTTGTCGCGGATTGGATCGGCTGGTCCTTTTGGGACGACGGCTCAGACGAGCCGGTGTGGCTGCGCGTGCGGCGTGATGCCGACTCGCTCATTGCCTGGACGGCCTGGCCCGCGTCGAGGATTCCTCGTGTCCGCGCGGACCAGCTCATCGTCTCGGACGGGAAGTTCGAGCTCCATCGCTCGCTCGGAGAGGGTCGAGAGGAAGCATGGAAGGCCACGTTCGACGGTAGCACCGTGTCCACCGAGCTCTCCTGGGGCGCGACACGGGGCCACGCCGAGCTGCACCGCTCGGAGGTGGCGCTGGCGGCCCCGGACATGACTCGGACCGAGGGCGTCGCGGGGACCTACAGATTCGCCGACGGCCGGGCGCTCGTGATCACTCGGCGTTCCTGGGGCGAGCTCGTCCTGCTCGATATGGCGACCGGCCGCCGGGCCACCATGCTTCCCGTGGCGGCCGACGAGTTCCTGCTCGGGTCGGCCCTCTACGTTCCCAGTCCCGTGACCGCGCGGTTGACGCTGCGACGCGCCGCGACGGGGCTTGCGACCGAGCTTGAGTGGCGCGCCCAGGGCACAACCGAGATCGCCAGCCGAGTGAGCTTGCGTGAGACCCGGGTCACGTTCGAGAACGGGCCGGTCACCCTCGGCGGAACCCTCATCCTTCCAGAAGGCGGCGGTCCGCATCCTGCGGTTGTGGTGCTCGGCAGCGCGGGCTGGCGAAGCCGCGACCAAGCGAGGCGTGACGGCGGCCCGCTGGCTGCCCTGGGGCTCGCCGTGTTGATCTATGACAAGCGCGGCCACGGCGAGTCGACGGGATCAGCGGTTGTCCCGTTCCAGGCGACGGCTGCCGATGTCGTTGCCGCCGTGCGTTTTCTCGGTGGTCGCCCCGAGATCCAGCGCGACCGCATCGGCGTCGTCGGGCGCAGCCGCAGCGGCTGGTTCGCCCCGATGGCCGCCGCGCAATCGAGCGAGATCGCCTGGCTGCTCCTCCTTGCCTCCGGAGCCGAGTCGCCGCGTGCCTCGGACACCCGGCAGTACACGACACGCCTTCGAGCCGACGGGCGCTCTGATGCGTCGATCGACGAAGCACTGTCGTACCTCGGGTTACTCGAAGCCTATGCCCGCACCGGTGAGGGCTGGACGGACTTCAAAGAGGCCGCCGCGGAGGCGCGTTCGGCCGGGAAACCGTGGCTCTCGCGAGTGCCCGCGCCACGCGTCGACGACGACGAGTGGCTGTGGACACGGCTCAATTGGTTGCACGATCCCATCCCGCCTCTGCGGCAGGTCCGCGCGCCCCTCCTCGTCGTGTGCGGCGAATGGGATCCGATGTTCCCACCGGCCGTCACCGAGCCATTGATGCGAGCGGCGCTGAAAGTGGCCGGTAACGCCGACTTCCAGTTCTTGACCGCGCGCCGCGCCAACCACGAGCTGCAGATCGAACCCGAGCCGGGTGTCGCACGTCACCGTTGGCTGGGCTATCCCCCCGACATCTGGGCCACGATCCGTTCGTGGTTGCGTACCCGCAACTTCGCGCCCTGACGCCGCGGAGGCATCCGGGCTGCGGCGCGATGTGACGGTACGGGGTACGGTGCCGCCATGTGGTTCGGGGGTCTCGACAGTGATCGCGACATGGATGCGGTGGTCGCGCTGGGCGGCGATGAGTTCGCCACGCTCGCCGGGACCAGCCGCCACCTGGCCTGGCGCAGCCTGCCGCGCGTGGGCCGGCCGTTGACGCTCGATGTTCTACGGCCCGCCGAGCATGCCCTTCGTGCTGTTGGCCGGCGTGGCCGCGGGCCCGTTCGCGACACCCTTCGGCGCCTTTCGATGGACCCGTTCCGCGTGGTCGGGGCCAGCGCCGGAGTGCTGGATGGGAACGGTCGGGCCGCGGCGATGTTCGCGGTGCCTGCCGCGCCGGTGCTGCTCGGTGCGGCCGCCGACTGGCAGGCTGCGGTGGGGACGCCGCTGGTGCTGACCAACCTCGAGGCGACGGTGCTGACCGGGCTTTGAGCGTGGTAGGGGGCGGTCAGCTGCGCGACGCCGGGCGCATCCAGTTGCTTCTCCACGAAGAGTGGCGGCGACGGGCTCGGTCCGCGCTCGTGGCATACCTTCGCCCGGGCGGCTACGTCGTCGTCGGCACGCACGAAACGCTGCCGGATCGCGGCGATGGACGGCTCGTGCCCGACGTCGCGGCTGGCCACACGGCCCCGGTCTGGCGCTTCGTGGGCTAGAGGTCCGGCTCGCCGTGCCGCCTCGCTACGCTCGGCTCGATGGTCTGCCGTTCCCTACTCACTCGGTCCGGCTTGTTCGCCGCCGTTGCCGTGGTCGGCTCCGCCGCCACATTGGCAACGCAAGAGCGCCGGCCCACGCCGCCGCAGCCGTTCTTCTCCTGGTCCGGGCTCGACTTTCCCGCCGAGGAGTACCAGCGGCGCCGCCAGGGTCTGCTCGACGAGTTGCGGCAGTCCGGCGGCGGCGTCCTGCTAGCGCCGTCCGCCGAAGGCCGCTCGCATGGCGCCACCTTCCGCCAGTCGGACGACTTCTTCTACTTCACCGGCCTCGAGCTGCCCCAAGCGTTCTTAGTGGTCGATGCGGATGCGGCGGGCGACGCACCGTCGGTCTCGCTCTTCGTGCCTGGCACCGACAAGCGCTTTGAGAACCCTGCCCGCCGCAACGATTTCCCAGGCCGCCGCCTGGCCGCGGACCCCGAGCTGGTCGCGCGCACCGGCATCGACCACGTCGTGTTCGCCAGCCGCATCCACGAGCATTTGCGACAGTGGGCCGAGCAAGGCCGGTTGGTCCGGGTGAACGGCGGCCGCCCGGGTGCCCTGCCGCCCACCGAGCCGGCCCCACTGCGCGATTGGGGCGCGACGCACGGTCTGCTCGACTTTCTGCGCCGCGAGCACCCCGGGCTGCGGATCGGCAATGCGTTCGACGACGTCGCGGCGCTGCGTTCCGTCAAGTCGCCGGCCGAGGTCGCCACCATGGAACGCGCTTGCGCCATCACCACTGCTGCCATCCGCGAAGCCGCGGCCGCAATCCGCGACGGCGTCGACGAACGGACCTTGGAAGGCGTGCTCGAGGCAGGCTTCAAGCGGCGCGGCGCGCAACGACGGGCGTTCGATTCGATCATCAAGTCGGGCCCCAACTCGCTGTGGCCCTGGCGCATCCTGGCCGCGCACTACGACCGCCGCAACCGACCGATGCGTGCGGGTGAGCTGGTGATCTTCGACGTCGGCTGCGAACTGAATCACTACTGCAGCGACGTTGGCCGCACGTTCCCGGTGTCCGGTCGCTTCGACGCACGGCAGCGGGAGCTGGTGGCGATGGTGACGGCGGTTGCCGACGCCGTGATTGCCGCGATCGAGCCGGGGGTCACGCTCGCGCACTTGCAGGGTGTGGCGACCGCGGCGATCCCCGCGGTGGAGCGGCGCTACATGCAGACCGGACTGTTCTTCGGCCATCACATCGGGCTGGCGGTGGGCGATCCCGCCAGTCCCGGCACGCCGCTGGAGGCCGGGATGGTGTTCACGGTGGAGCCTTGGTACTACAACCATGACGAGGACGTGGCGGTGTTCGTCGAGGACGTCGTGTTGGTCACCCAAGGCGGCGCCCGCAACCTCACGGCCGCGCTGCCGCGCGCGCCCGATCAACTCGAGGCGATGACCGCGGGCGCGGGTGCGATCCGCGTGATGGCCTACAACGTGCGACACGGGCGCGGCGTCGACGATCGTGTGGACCTCGAGCGCATCGCGGCGGTCATCGACGCGGCGGCGCCTGACGTGGTGGCGCTGCAGGAGATCGACTGCGAAACCGGGCGGACGGACCACGTCGATCAAGCGCGTCGGCTCGGTGCCCTGACCGGCATGCATGCGATCTTCGGCGAGTTCATGAACTACGATGGCGGCCGCTACGGCATGGCTCTGCTCAGCCGCCATCCGGTCGAGGAAGTCCGCAACCACCGCCTGCCGGCCGGCGCCGAGCCTCGCACCGCGCTCACCGCGCGCCTTCGCCTTGCGGGCACTGAGCAGCGGCTCGTGGTGGCGGGAATCCACTTGTACCAGACCGAGGGCGAACGCACAGCGCAGGCTCTCGCCTTGCGCGAAGCCCTGGCCGAAGAGACCGCCCCGGTGATCCTTGCTGGTGACTTCAACTCAGTGCCGGGGTCGCCGGTCCTCGAGGTCTTCGACGCGGGGTGGGACGCGGCCGGTAAGGGCGGCTCGCGGCTCACGTTCCCGGCCCAGGCGCCGGACCGCGAGATCGACTTCATCCTGGTGCCCAACGACGGCACGGTCGAGGTCGTGTCTTGCCGGGTTCTCGACGAGCCGGTCGCCTCCGATCACCGGCCCGTGTTGGCGGAGCTGCGTCTGATTCGCTAGTAGTGATCCCGATGCACACGGCGCCCGCCGATCCGGCAGGTGGCGAAGACGGAGTCTGGGCCGACGCCCGCGACGACAAGGTGCAGTTTGGCGACGGCTTTCGCCTGTTTCCGAGGGGTGGCCCGGGGTCGTCGCGGACCGTGTCGCTTGGCTGGCGCACCGAGTCGATCCGCGGCGGCGATCGCAATCTGACCGTGCGACCGCCGCCCGCGAACCAGGCCCAGTAACGCTACGAGCTCGATGACGGCGGCGTGCTTGAAGCATACGGTGGGCGATCGTGATGGAGCGTTCACAGTCGCAAGTGGTTCAGTTGGCCCGGCCGCAGAGTGATCGGCAAGGTCTGGACCAGCGTGGTCCCCTTGAACAACTGCAGGATGGCTGCGGTCTGTGGCACCGCGATCGTCGCCGTTGTGCCTCGCTCCAGACTCGCGGTGCGGTTCTTCATCCAGCCGGAGGACTGGAAGATCGTGAGAGTGACGGGCTCTTGTTGGTCCGTCAACACGCGGACTTGGTCGGCGCGCTCGACGTCGCCGAGTAGCTCGACTTTGAAGTGCATGCGGAGGTCGACGGCAATCGACGGGTCCTGACCAGCGCTGGCCAAGGCGGCCTGCAAGCCGAGTTCGCGTCCGAAGCGCCGTGGCATGATATCTCTGCCTTGAATGCGCAGATAAACTCCGTTCGCCGGGACCTGTCGCAGCTCGAAGCGACCGTCGGCGTCGGTCTCCGTCTTCTGGCCGTAAGCCGTTCGTGACGTCGTGTTGTAGTCGACCAGCTTGATCTCGGCGGCGCGGGCGACGGCCTGCACTTCGACTCCAGCGACCGGTGCGCCGGCGTGGGTCCTGATCCGCGCCGAGACAACGTCGATGTAGGTATCGGTGGGCAGCGCGATGGTGACGTCTTCGGTGCCCGCCGGGACGGGCTGGCTGTCGGCGTGCAGCAGCGTCGCCGGGTGCATGGCTCGCAGCTGGTAGTCGCGGTCGAGGAGTCCGTCGAGGATGAAGCGGCCGCTCGCATCGGTGGGCACCCAACTCCAGACGATAGACGGTGAGTGGTTGTCGAGCTCGGCCATGCGTTCGGGATCGCCACCCGAAGCCTCACGGAGGCGCGTCTGTCGTTCGCCGGGCAGCGGCACCCCGCGCAACAGTGGCTCGATCACCGTGGGTTTGCCGTCAAGGTAGCCGAAGCCGGTTCGGTCGCGGGCCCAGACGCGCGCCCCCTCGATCGGGTGGCCGGCGGCGTCGATGATTCGCCCCGTGATGCGCTTGGGAGGCCCGGCGAGCTGAAGGCTGACGTAGCCGGGCCAAGCGAGCTGGCCCGAGGTGTCTCGCGGTGCCTCAAGCGATGCGGGGCGATGGCCGGGCGAGAACGCGACAAGCCGGATCGGTTCGGCGACCTCACTCAGTCGAAAGAGAAACGCACCGCGGTCGTTGGCACGCGTCGTCGTGTGACCGAGCGCCACCAGAGCGCCGGGCACGACAGCGCCCTGCGCACCGGTGACGTGACCGGCCAACACATCGTCTGTCGGCACAGGACGCTTGAGCATCACGTCGATGGCGCCGGCGCTGAGCCCGGAGACATCGCGTGCGAACGGCACGTAGCCGGGCTTGGCTACCGTGAGGGTGGTCTTCGGCACGCGGCCCACTGACGGGAAGGCAAACGCGCCGCCCGCATCGGACCGCCCACGCAAGTAGGGGGTCTCGGCATCGTCGAGGATACGGGAGAAGCGGTTGCGTAGGTGCTGATCAAACTCGACGGCGACATTCGCGCCGTCGATCGGCGCGCCGAGCTCGTCGCGAACCAGGCCGTGTACCGTTCGGGCTTCGGCGACGACGACCAACGGCTCAAAGCCGGACAGATCGGATCGGTCGGGGACGCGGCTCTCGAAGACAGTCGCGAAGCGCGCGTCGCGGACGGCGATCGTCGCCCGTGTCGGAGCATTGCCCAGCACGAACCGGCCTTGCGTGTCGGACACGGTTTCGCTGCTGCTGCCGTCCCGGCCCCGGTGGGCGATTACGGCCACGCCGGCCACCGGCCTCTCGTCGAGGTCGATGACCATGCCCCGCAACTCGATGCCAACCGTCTGGACTTGCTCCGGCTGGTCCGCCGGGGTCGGGACTTGCGTTCGGTGCACGGCAAGGTCCGCGCGCCTCGCCGTGGCGGCGAGTTGCGCAGGCTTGGGCTGGAGCGGTGCGGCCGGCGTTGCCGCCGGTCGATCGCCAGCCAGGAAGGGCCAAGCGGCGACGCTCCCCAACAACAATGCCATGGCGGCGACGCCAGATTTGGCTTTGGTATTCACTAGAAGCACTCCCGAAAGCGGCACGGCGGCCGTGGTTTGGGCGAGCCGCGCGCCCAGCAGTGCCAAGCACCACGGGCGGCGGCCACCGAAGCGACGGTCGAGAATGTGGCGCATGCGTTCGATGCCGCGACCAAGGCGCGTGTGAACTGTGGCGACCGGTACCCCGAGCTCGCGGGCGACTTGCCGCGGCGGCAAGCCATCGAGGTAGCGCATGGTGATGGCCGTCCGGTACGGCTCCTCCAGCCCGAGCACAGCTTCGACCAGTGCCCGTTGCGCGGTCAGCCGGTGCACGATGGCATCGGTGGCATCGGTTTCGAGCGGGCGTGCGGCGAGCGCTTCGCGCCGGGATCGGCGCGCCTCGGCGCGCCGTTGCTTGGCGCTCAGGTTGCGCACCACCGCGCTCAACCAGCCCTTGGGGTCGCCCTGGTTCTTGGGGGGACGCTGCAGCGCGGCGAGCCAGGCCTCCTGGACCAGGTCGTCGGCCGCATGTGCATCCGAGGCGAGCGACCGGGCGAGCTCTTGGACCCAATCCGCGTGGGCGAGGAGGGCATCGGCGGTCCAGGGCATGCGTTCCATTCTCGGAGAACCAAGTCCCGCCGGTGCCGAAACCGACTCAAGAAACCCCCGCCGGCCCGCCGTCGGCGCCCGTTCACCAGCGATCGACGGCGCGACCACCGTTGCCGATTTCGAGGCTCCCACTTCCGAGAAAGTGCCAGTCTCGCAACTGCGCGATCGAGGCAGTTCGTCCCGGCGACCGAACCCCTGCTACAACTGTGGCCTTCGCGAGTGCCCTATAAGCCCCCCGAGTTGATGCACAGTCGCCACGACCTTGCCGGCCCAACGGACCGCGGGTTTCCGCGGACTGCTTTTGCGGAGCTGACCCCGCAGTCGGACACCGCGGCCGGGAGTCGGGCCGGCGGAAACCTGCTGGCCCGAGCTCGCGCCGCGATGCGACACGGACGGTCGAGGCGGTGACCGGAGGCGCTGTCTTGGACTGGCGATACTGCGAGCACGGCCCGCCCTCGGACCTGGCGCCATTCGTGAGCTGCTTCTGGGAGCTGCGGGCCGCCCATGCGAGCCCATCGCGGCGCCTCGAGCGGGTCGTGCCGGATGGCTGCGCGGAGTTGGTGTTTCACCTGGGGACGCCGTTTCGCGTGGTGTCCGACGCGGGCCTACACCGGCAAGCGGCCGCGCTGCTGGCGGGCGTCACCACGTCGGCCGTTTTGCTGGAGCCGTCCACCGACGCCGACGTGTTTGGGATCCGACTGCGCCCGGGTGGCATGGCCGCGCTCGCGGTCGGCGCGGCCGATGGCTGGACCGACGTCATCGCACCGCTCGAACAAGTCAGCGCTGCATGGCCCGGGCCGTGGTCGACAGACCGCTTGCAGCAGCGGCTCGCGGAAACCAGGCCGGGCGCGGCGCGTCGATCCCTGGCGGGGCAGTTCCTTCGCGAGGCTCTGCGGCCGCGTCCGTCCCCGGTCGGCCGCGCGGTCGCGCTGCTGGAGTCGGGGCGGGTCACCGTCGACGACGTGGCCCGGGATTGCGGCATGAGCCCACGACAGCTGCAGCGCCGCTTCCGGGCCGAAGTCGGGATCGGGCCCAAGCACCTAGCGCGGCTGTTTCGCCTGCAACGCGCGGTCCGGTTGCTCGAGGAGTCGCGTATGTCCATCGCGCACGTGAGCGCCTGTGCCGGCTTTGCCGATCAGGCGCACTTCGGGCGCGAGTTTCGCGCGCTGTGCCGCATTTCGCCGTCGGCGTACCGGGCCGAGCACGCACCGTTGACGGCAGCGTTTGCCGGGAGTCTGGTCGAGGAGCCCGGCAAGCCACTGGTTCCGTGACCATGGGGTTGGCGGTGTGCGTTGGCAACGCGCCCTGAGTCCGCGCGCCGTGACCGTGTCGCGGGCGCAGTCGCGGACATCTGGGTTGCGGGAGGGAGCCCTTCGAAAACGGTACAGGGTGTGCTTGGTTGCCGGGAAGATCGGCGGCTCGAGGGCGTCGGAGGTGGCGATGAAGCCGGAGCCGTCGGCGCGTGTCACTTACCCCGTGGTGATCCATGGCCACGTGCTCACGGCGTTCGCGGTGGATGCGGCGCTCTCTGGGCCGGGGGATAGGCCGCCGTTTATCCCGGCGGCGTTGGTGGCGCTGGGCTGTGCCGTCGCAGTGGGAGTGCTGTGGTGGCTCACCTGGCCGCGGCTGCACTGGCTGGCGAGGGCTTCCGTGGGGCTGCTGGTGCCGTTCGCGGTCTACGCGCTGGGCGTCGGCGCATGGGCACTCGTGGTGCGGCTGGGGTAGAGGCGCGTGTGCCGTGTCCGTCGCTGCCGCAGCGATGAGGGTCCTGCGGTCATACTCAGGCGTCGCAGCGCTTGCCGCAGCCGGGGACCCGCGCCTCAGCTTCGACGTTCTCACGGCTGTCGAGCGTGACCGTGGACGTGGGGTTGGACGGTTGGGTTGATGCGGTGGTTTTTGTCGCGGCACCGTACGACCCGTACGACCGTTTTCCTGAGAGGATCTGGGTCCTAGCGGCATCTGCAGGGGTGACCCACGGCTTACCCCGAGCGATCTGATGTCGACAACCCAGCAAATCGACGCACTCCTTCTGCACCACGACTGGCTTTGCGCGTTGGCAAGGCAGCTGTGTGGCGATCCGCAGCGCGCCGCCGACGCGGTGCAGGAGACGTTCTCGCGCGCGCTGGTGCAGCGGTCGGACGCTGCGCTCCGGCGGCCGCGGCCTTGGTTGGCGCAAGTGCTTCGCAACGTCGTGCGCATGGATCGTCGGACCGAGGCGCGGCGCCGCGCGAGGGAGGCTGCCCGGGCGCGCAGCGTCGACGCGGTCACCAGCGCCGATGTCGCCGAGCGTGTCGCGGCCCAACGCGAGCTGGCCGGGCTGGTGCTTCAGCTCCCGGAGCCGCTGCGGGAGACGATTCTGCTGAAATACTACGAGGGCTTGCCGGAGCGAGAAATCGCCGTGCGCACCGGAGTCGCAACCTCGACTGTTTCGACGCGTGCGGCGCGTGCGCTCGAGGAACTGCGTCGTCGACTTGGTGCACGTCACGGCGAGGGGCGTTGGCCCGCGAGCCTGGCGTTGCTCTTGGCGCGGCGTTCCAAAGGTGCGCCGAGACCGGAGCCGCTGGCGAGTGCGGCACCGGGCGCGGCGTTGGTGGTCACTGCGGTGACGGCGATTGGGCTTGCGGCGGTGTGGCTCGTGGCGCGCGGGCGGCCCGATGCCGCGGATCCCGCTCCTGGCTCGGCATCGGGAGTGGACGGCGGGGTGACAGGCGTCTCCGTTGCGTCGACGGCGATGGCCGGCGAGGCTTCGCCGTCGCGGCGTGCACTGGTCGCCGCCGCGCCCGTCGTCCCGGCGGGGGTTCAAGACCCCGACCCCGCCGAGACCCGATGGCTGCAAACCCTCGAGCAAGCTCGGACCGTCGCCGCGGCGGCGGGCGAGAGTGTCTGGCCGGGCTACGACTTCCGCGAGTTGCCGATCGCGATCTTCGAGCGCGGCGGGCGCGCATTGCTGGTGCAGCACCCCTCGCCTCCGGACGGCTACAGCCCTCTTCCCGCGCGCCGCGGGGTCGAGCTCCAGGCGCATCGCGGCCCGACCGGAGTGCAAATGAACGCCAACACCGCGGGCCGCCTGGGCGGCGCGGTGTGTGCCTTCGTCGGCGCGCGTTCGCTGGCGACCGACGGTCCTCGCGCCCGGGATGTGGCCCTTGTGCTGCACGAGAGCGGGCATGCGTTTCAGCACGGCGCGCCCGCGGGCGGAGCCATGCGATGGCCGACGGAGAATGCGCAGCTCGTCGCGTCCTACCCGGTGAACGCGCCCGACAACAACGCCTGGGCGCGCCTCGAGGCGGTGGCTCTCGCGCAGGCGCTCGAAGCCGGCGCGGACACGGCGATGCGTGAGCACGGGCGCGCGTTCTGCAAGCTCCGGGCCCACCGGCAGGCGCAGCTCGACCCGGCGCTGGCACAGTTCGAGCGGCATGCCGAGCAGAACGAAGGCCTCGCGGAGTACGTCGCGTTGCGAGCGATCAGTCGCGTGGCGGTGGCGGAAGCGCGGCGCCTCGGCCTCGTGGATCCCTCGGCCTATGGGCCGGCCGGCACCGCGATGCGCGACTTGGTCGAGTCGCTGCGCCGCGCCAACGTGGCCGGCGCCGGCGCGGCTCGGCGTCGCTTCTACTGGACCGGCGCGGCGCAAGCGTTCCTTCTCGATCGGCTCCACCCCGAGTGGAAAGCGCAGCTTCGCCCGGGCGGCCCGGCCCTCCAGGATCTGCTCGCTGCCGCCCTTGGCCTCGGAGCGGAAACGCTGGAGTCGGATGCGGCCGCGGTGGCCGCCGCGCGGGACCTGGCACGTGTTCTCGCCGAGGAGCAAAGCGCCGCGGCCAGCGCCGGCGGGCTGCGGCGGGCGCGGCTTGCGGCCGTCACCGACGGGCCGGGACGCACACTCGTGGTGGATCTGTCCGCCGCCGGCGGCGCTGCCGATGTGCGCAGCTTCGACCCGATGAACCTGGTCGCGATCGACGACGCGTTGCGCCTGCACTCGCGCATGGTCGAGCTCGGGTTCCGTGGCGGCCAAGTTGCCCTGCGCCAGCCGGCGATCCAGGACCTCGACCGCGAGCTCGTGGTCACGCGGTTGCCCGGCGACGCCGTGCTCGAGATCGGCCGCGGCGCTTCTCGTGTCGCGGTGTCGCTCGACGAGGCGAGCGCCGCACCGACGGCGGGCGTGGAGCTGGCGTTGCGCGGGGATGGCGTCACGCTGCGTGCTTCGCACGGGAGCGCGGTCTGGGCGGATGACTTACTCGTCATCCGCCCGTCACGACCGGAAGACGCGCGGGTCGCTCTCGACGCGGCCCGCCAGCGCCTCCAGCAGCTGACGGAGCTCGCGCACCAGCCCATTCCGGCGCCGACCATTGACTGTCGCGACCTGGCCGGAGGGCCGGTGCGGCTTCCTGGGCCGCCTGGGGTTGAGCGCGCGGTTGTGTTCGTTTCGGCCGCGGCGTGGGCCGTGCCGTCCCACGACTTCGCCCGTGAGCTCCTCCGAGTGCGCCGTCCGGGCGATCAGCTGCTGCTGGTGTTGTCGCAGTGCTCGGCCACCGAGGCCGAAGAGCTGCTGGCGGACACTGAAGACCGTCGCGGCATCATCCACGACCCCGAGCGGGCGATCATGCGTCGCTTCGGTGTCGCCCGCGTGCCCTCCGTGGTGTGGATCGACCCACAAGGCGTGATGGCGCGACCCGTCGTCGGCGCGAGCTCCCTGGCCTCGACGCTCGCGCGACTGCGCTGAACGTACGGTGCCGCGACAAAAACCGCCGGATTCGGCGGCGTGTCCTGCCGGTGCGCGCACCGGTCGAATCCGGCGGTTTTTGTCGCGGCACCGTACGTTCCTACTTGGTGGGTAGGTCCCAGAGCACGAGCTCGGCGTCCTGGACGCCGCGCAGGCTCAGGCTGTGCTGGTCGACGATGGCGGCGCCATCGCCTGGGCCGAGCTCTTGGTCTTGGAGTTGTACGTGGCCTCGGGCGACGTGCAGCCAACCTTGGCGGCCGGCATGGAGCGCGTGCTCGACGGATTGGTCCGGTGCCAGAAGGCCGGCGAAGAGTCGTGCGTCTTGCCCGATGGTGAGCGACCCTGCGGCCCCGTCCGGCGACACGACGAGGCGCAACGTGCCCTGCCGCGCGGCGGCGTCGAAGGCCTTCTGCTCGTAGCGCGGTACGGTGCCAGTCTCGCGTGGCAGGATCCACATCTGCAGAAAGTGCAGGCCTTCGTCCGCCGACGCGTTGAACTCGCTGTGCGTGACGCCGGTACCGGCCGACATCAGCTGCACGTCGCCGGGCCGCATTTGTGAGCCGTTGCCCATGCTGTCGCGGTGCTCCAACGCGCCCTCGAGCACGTAGGACACGATCTCCATGTCCTTGTGCCCGTGCGTGCCAAAGCCCTGGCCCGGCGCCACGCGGTCCTGGTTGATCACCCGCAGCGGGCCGAAGCCCATGTGTTGCTCGTCGTAGTAGTTCGCGAAGGAGAACGTGTGGTAGGTGTCCAGCCAGCCGTGGTCGGCGTGGCCGCGCTCGTTGGAACGGCGGATGGTGATCATGGTGGTCGCCTGGTGTTCCTGCTTCAGGACGGTCGTTGAGGTCTGACTGTCAACAAGCGCTGTGCCACGCTTGGCAAGTTGGATCTAAGTGCCTTTGAGGCGGACTCCTAAGACTGGTCCTGAGCTGTGCGGCTCGGGCTGGTGAAACGTTCTAAATGTTTCGATTGGTGTTGCATTCGTTTCATGCAACGTTTCATTTGTCCCGGTGCGCGCCGAAGGGATCGATCTGGGCAGCCTGCTGAGGTTCGATCCGGACCGCGGCCGCATCTGGTTGAAGGATTACCGGATGCTGCTGTTCTCCGCGTGCGCCCTGGGTGCGCTGCGCCGTGAGCTTCTGGAGACGTTGGGTTGGGAACGAGCGCGCGGGGTGATGAAGCGGTTTGGCCACGCCGCCGGGCTCGCCGATGGGTTGGCGTTGGCGGAGCGCTTTCCCGACGCGACGGCGGCCGAGCACCTCGACTTCGGTCCTGCGCTGCACGGCCTCGAGGGCATTGCCAACGTGGTCCGCATTCCCGAGAAGACACGCATCGACTTGCCCAACGGGCAGCTGCACTACGAGGCTTACTGGGAGGGCTCGTTCGAGGCGGAGCAGCACTTGGAGCTGTTTGGCCCGAGCCGTGAGCCGGTGTGCTGGACGTTGGTGGGCTATGCCACGGGACACTCGAGCTCCGCGGCTGGGGATCGCACGGTCGTCGTCGAGACCGAGTGCCGCGCCATGGGCTACGAGCGCTGCCGCTTCGTCCTCGATGTCGCGCGTCACGCTCTTGAGGCGGCGCGGCGCGAGGAGCCCGACTACCAAAAGCTGCACCTGCCGGAGATCCTGCAGGGCCTACATGACCAGGTGACGCGCACGACCCGGTCGCTGCGCGACCGCGAGCGGCGCATCTCTCGCCTGGAGGGCGAGCTCGCGCGTTACCGCGCGCCGCACGACATGATCGGCGATAGCCCCGAGTTCGTCGCGACCATGGCGACCGCGCGCACGGTTGCGCCCGTCGACGCCACGGTGTTGGTCCACGGCGAGACCGGCACTGGCAAAGAGCTGCTCGCGCGCTTCTTGCACGATCAGTCGCTGCGCCGCGACCGGCCGTTCGTTGCTGTGAACTGCAGCGCGTTGCCGGAGACGTTGCAGGAGGCTGAGCTGTTTGGTTACGCGCGTGGCGCATTCACGGGCGCGACCACGGCGACGGCGGGCGTCTTCGAGGCAGCGCACGGCGGAACGCTGCTGTTGGATGAGGTCGGTGATCTATCGCCTACCGCGCAGACCAAGATCCTCCGCGCGCTGCAGGAAGGCGAGATCAAGCGCCTGGGCGAGACGCGGACGCGGAAGATCAACGCGCGCGTCGTCGCCGCGACGCACCGCGATCTCAAGCAGATGGTGCGCGACGGGTTGTTCCGCGAGGATCTGTTCTATCGCCTCAGCGTCGTGACGATCACCATGCCGCCGCTGCGCGACCGCGGGCACGATCGGCTGATTCTGGCCGATGACTTCCTGGTCACGGCCGCGGCCAAGTTCGCGCGCCCCACGCGCACGCTGACGCGCGCGGCGCGGGCGGCGATCGCCGCGTATCCCTGGCCCGGCAACGTACGCGAGCTCCAGCACGCGATGGAGCGCGCGGTCATCCTGGCCACGGGCGACGCGATCGACGTCCAAGACCTGCCGGAGGAGCTCCAGGGCGGTCGGTCCGCCGTGGCGGCACCGGCTGCCCACGACGTCGGCGTCGCGCTCGAGCGCGAGCAGCTGGCGGCTGTACCGGACGAGGCCACGCGCATCGGTCGCGCGCTGGAGATGGCGGGCGGCAACCGCGAACGCGCGGCAGCGCTCCTGGGCATCAGCCGCACGACGCTTTGGCGACGCATGCGCGGGCTGGGCCTGCCCGTCGGGTAGCGCGACGGATGGCGCGGGGCGTTTCTCGTGTACGCTTCTCGTCTCGGACGATGACGCGCTGCTCGGTGCGGATGATGATGACCCCGATCAGCGGCCGAACGCCAGAGTTGGGCTTCGATTCGGCTGTCTACCAAGCGGCGGTATTGGACGCGACGAGGGCGCCCCTCGCGTCCAGTGCATAGCTGCGGAACGTCAGCGTGCCCACGCCGCAGGTGCCAGCGGGCAGCGCGAGGTGCAGCTCCCACCGTCCCGCGGAGCAGAACTGTCCGAGTGGGGGCAGCCACGCGGGCCCGGACGGCAGCGGCTGGCCGTTGACGGCCTCGAGAAATACGGCGACGGGCCGGGCCAAGCTGCCACCGGAGGTCAGGAGCTCGAGTGTGGTGGCGCCAGGGCACGCCGTGCGTGGGGGCGTCACGGTCAGAGTCGGTGTGGCGCGGGCCCAGTTGACCCAGCCCCCGGCCAGGGGGCCGCCGTTGGCGCCCATGTCGTTGCGCCGTGTCCCGAACGAGGGGGGGAAAGCGGTGTCGTCAAAGAGTGGGTTTGGGTTGCCGGCATCGACGCACGGTGACGCCGCCGTGATCTCGGCCGCGCCGCACGACGTCGGCCCGGCGGGGCCGCGGAACTTGGGGTCGACGTCGAGATTGCCCGCGCCGGGATAGCCACCTTCGATATCGCTAAAGGTCACGCTGGCGCTACTGGACACCGATGGGCTGCTGGGCGAGATGCCTTCGTTGTTCCAGGCGATCGTGTTGGCGATCGTTGCCGAGCTGCCGAATTCGACGTGAACGGCGCGGGTGTCGAAGTGGCTGATCGGCGGTCCGCCGACGAAGACGTCGCTGTCCGCGACGGTGCAGTTCGCCATGACCAGGTGGCCGCCGCCGCCAGCGTAGAGACCGCCGCCATAGGCGGTGGCGAAGTTCGCGCGGGCGTCGAGCGCATTGCCGGCGAAGACGCAGTTGTCGCTGCGCAGCGTCGAGGTGTCGTGCCAATAGACCCCACCGCCCCAGGACGCGGCGGTCTCTCGTGCGCACCCGCCGTAACCGCCGCTGATCTCGAAGGCCACGCCGTGATTGTCGCGGAACAAGCAGCGCGTGAGGGTGGCTGCCGAGCCTTCGATCGCCAGCCCGGCGCCGCGGGCGCAGGAGAAGGCAAAGCAGGCGTCGCTGTGGCCGGTGCACCGATTGTCGGCGACCAGAGTGTCGGTCAACGTCACCGATTCGGCATTGCCGCAGTAGATCCCTCCACCCGCGGCGACGACGGAGCCGAGCAGCACGTTGCCGTAGCTGTTGCAGAGATTGCCGGTCACCTCGCTGTCCCGCATCGCTACGCCGTTGCCGCCGGTGACGTGCAGCCCACCGCCCGAGCTATCGCGTTCGACGTCGGCGGGGTTGGCGCGATTGTCACGCACCGTACACCGGTCGAGGTGGACGTTGCCGCCGCCCATCGCCGCATAGATGCCGCCACCGTCCTGCTCGGCGGCGTTGTTGACGATCCGACAGTCCCGCAGGACGAGATCGCCGTCGGTCAGGGAGGCCGCGATCCCGCCGCCATTGCCCGGCGTCCGATTGTCGCGGATCTCGCAGTGCTCGAGGTCGACTACGGTGTCGTCGATCCGCAGTCCACTGTTGCTGGCGCGCTCGATGCGACAGTGCTGGAGTGTGGACTGCTCACCTGCGCGGTC
>JBCCGH010000036.1:0-63249 GCA_039029375.1 Planctomycetota bacterium | reverse complement strand
GCAGAGGGTGCGTGACCGGACGCTGCTCGCAAGAAGCACCGACGCAGGCATATTGGTGGATACGTCGAGGAGGTGCGACGCAGCGAGCGGTGGCCGGACGGGTGCCATCTGTGCAGGAACTTCGGATCCAGGACACTAGACCGCTTCGCTCACCAGGATTGGCGGGAGGTGCTTCCGAGGGGCTCTGTGGCAAGGAAGGCGACCGAAGTCGGCGGAGGCGGGGTGACGCCCCGCTGAGCAGAGTGCAGGGAGTCCGCGAAGCGGACGGCTGCCGTAGGCAGCCGCCTGACGACGCCACGGGGGCGATCGGACGTGCATCACGCGAATCCTGGTGAGCGAAGCGGGCTAGACCGGGAGACACGACTGGCGCGGCCGCGAGGAGAACAACGCAGAACGCAAGGTCTCGCCAACCCGTCATCACACCCACTCCCTCGCTTCCTTCACTCGCGCGCAAGGCCCACAGGCGTGGCCGCGCCGAACTTCCGTGCTGCGGGGCCACGGCGAGCCCGCATGATGGGCGTGACTCCCACGATGACTGCACACCGGCTGCTCCTGGTCTTCGCCCGAGCCCCGCTGATGGCGTTGCCGTTCCTCGCCTTGGTGCACGCGGGCTGGCCGCCCGCACTGGCCGGCTGGATCCCCGACGTGCTCTACCCGGCCGTGACCGCGCGGCACGTGGCCTTTCGGGGGCTCGTGCAGATCGCGCTCGGCGCTTGGTGTGCACTGGCGGTCGTGGATCCGCGCTGGCGACCGCGGTGGTCCGTCGCGACGACGGCGGTGTGCGCCCTCGTCGCCGCGGCCACGCTGGCCGACGTCATGGGGGTCGACCCACCGCGCAGCCTTTGGGGCAGCCTCGAACGCATGGGGGGCCTGATCGGCCTCGTGCATCTGGCGGCGTTCTACGTCCTGGCCAGCACGGTCCTGGATCAGCAACGCCACTGGCGCGCGCTGGCCGTGACGACGGTCGCCGTCGCCACCGCCATCGCGGTGGGCACGATCGGCCAGGCCACATCCGTTCGCTGGGGCGTGTGGATGCCGGTGGGGCTGCGCGACATGCACGGCGCCGACCCCGCCGTCCCCACGCTGCCCGCCGAGTACCGCGCCGACCTCGCGCTCGGCACGCCGCTCGGCCTGGCGCTGTACCTGACGCTGCACGCGTTCCTCGCCGGACTCTTGGCCGCCCGGGCCAACCGCTGGGCGCGGCTCGCTCTGCTCGCGGCCGCCAGTGCGATGCTCACCGGCGTCGTGCTCACCGAGACGCGCATCGCCTGGGCCGGCGCCGCGATCGGCGGACTCTATGTGCTCGCTGTACGCCGGGGCGCGCGGCGGGGTTCGCTGTGGCCCCTCGCGACGATCAGCGGTGCGGCGCTGATCACGTGTCTCGGGTTGGCGCAGCTGAACCCCGACCGGCTCGCCTCGATTCCGGGACTGGATCGGCTGCACTCGGTGACCGCGCACGTCGGCCAACGAATCACGCTGTGGCAGCAGTGCCTCGAGGCTGTGCTCGCGCATCCCCTCGGCCTGGGGCAAGACAACTTCGCGGTCGTCGCCAATCAACGCGACCACGCGGGGCTCGGGTGGAGCAGTGATTGGTTCGATCGTCCCCACCAGGCGTTCTTGGGCTGGTTCGCGGAAGGCGGCATCACCGGTGGGCTGGCGTTCGCGGGGCTGTTCGCGGTGCCATGGTGGCTCCTGCGGCGACGCACGTCGCCTCGACCCCGCGCCGAGCGCGGGCTGTTGGGCGGCCTGCTGTTGGCCTACGCGGTGTACCTGTGCGCTCAGCCCGAGGACCTGATGGGCGCGCTGTTGTTCTTTGGGCTCCTCGCCTACCTGGTGGCGACCGACCCGCGGGCCCGCGCCGCCGCACGCCGCGAGGTCGCCCCGAGCGCGCGGCTCTGGGCCGCGGCCGCGGTGCTCGGTCTGGCCGTGGCGTTGCTCGGCTGGCTTGGCCACACCGCCCCCGTCGCTCGGGCCGCCGCCACGCTGTGGACGGTCGCCGCGCACACCGCCCGCCTGCGGGACGCCGGGCCCGCCCCGGCGGCAGCCGGCCGATCCCCGGACCTCGACGCGCTCGCGGCCGCCCGCGCCGCCCTCGCGGTCCCCACCGGCGCGCTGCCGGAAGCCCGCGAGGCCGTGGGCGACCTGGCCCTGGCGATGCTGCAGCGCGACGACGTCCTGGCCGCCGCGCGCGACCGAGTCGTCGAGCTTGCTCTCGGCGCGGCGCAGCAGCAAGTCGCGCGTGAACGCGCTCAGCGCGTACGCACGTTGGTCGTTGCTGCGCGACTGCACGAAGCCGCCGGGCGTCTCGCGGAGGCTCGCTCTCTTCTCGAACGCGCTCGGGAGCGCGCTCCCGACAAGCGCATCGTCGCCCTCACGCTGACCATGCTGCGGCTGCGGCTCGGCGAAGGCGACGCGGCCCTGGACCAGCTGCAGGCGCGTCACCGCGCCGTCCCCGGCGACCGCCGCGTCCGCGAGGCCCTGCTGATTGCCGCCGTGCGCGAGGACCGCCGCGACGTCGCCGCTGCCACGCTCAACGCCATGGCCGAGCGCCAGGCGCTGCCGTCCTTGATCGCGCTTCAAGCGCTGCGCGAGGCCGGAGCCGAGGAGCTCTTCGTCGCCGCGTGTACCCAGATCGCCGACCACGGCGCGCGGCTGGTGGAGAGCGACGGGCCGCCCCCGGTCGGTCCCGACTTGTCCTTCGCGCACGCCGTCGCCGCGCTCTACGCCGACCGTGCGGCGCAGGCGGACGTCTTCCTGGGGGCGTTGGTCACCCTCGCGCCACCAAGCCTGAGCCGGCCGCTGCCCAGGCGCCTCGCCGACGCGCTGCGCCATGCCCGCCGCTGGGACTGGCTGGTGCGCTGGCGCGCCGACGCCGTCGCCGCAGCCGAGCGCGACGTCGACCGCGGCCGCGTCCAGGCCTCGGCCGTCAGGCCGCTCTACGTTGCGCTGGCCGAGGCGCACGTGGACGCCGGTGAGCGACGGCACGCGAAAGCCGTGCTGCGCCGCGCCGCTGCGCGCGACCCGGCCTTCGACGACGAAGCCCGCCGCCGCATCGCTGCGATCGGGCACTGACCCCCGCCGGCGACCTCTCATGACGTCCCCCCGACCGGCGGTCGTCCGCGCGCCGCATCCAAGCAGGCCCAGAGCGCGGCGGTCGACGCGCGGTTGTCCGCCGGTGTCGGAAGCTCCCGGCGCAGTTGGTCGTCGAACACGCCGTCCACGCGGATCGCGAATGACAACCCGTCACTGGGCGCCGAGCCATGAAACTGATTCACCGTGTCAAACCAGGCGCTGCTGGACGTCACCGGTTGGCGGGCCCCGGTAGTGGCGCACTCCATGAAGAGCCGACGCGATGGATCGGTGCGCAGCCACAAGAACTCGTGGCACAGATCCGGGCGCCAATGATCGCGATGCGCGACCAGCGCCGACGGCTCCAGGTCGTAGAAGATCACGACCCGGCCAATGGCTGCGAAGGGCAGCGTCGCAACAAAGGCCATCAGCTCGGGGAAGCGCCGTGCGGCCGGTGCGTCGCGCCACAGCTCGGGACGGTTGACGGCCAGATACTCGGTGCCGCGCGACGCCGCCCGCAGGTGGATGAGCCGGGTCCGGGCGGTGCGTGGTTCCCACCAATGCCGAGTGATCGTGGTCGCAAACTCGGGGTGCCGGACCGGCGCGTGCTCGGCCAGCACGCCGGCGCGCACGGATTCATGCAGTCCTCGCAACCGGGTCACGTCGATGAACCGATCCATCGGTTGGTAGCACGGATAGTGAATGCGCGGGTCGATGGGTGCGGCGCGCAGCCGGGCGTTCTGCCGCCAGGCGAACGACCGCGACTGCAACGTCGCCCGCGGCGCCGTGCACAACTTGCGCAGGCGGCTCAGCACGACGCCTCCACTTCGAGGAGAACTCGACCCACGTGCTCCGACGTCGTCAGCCGCTCGAACGCGGCCGCAGCGTCGCGCCAGCCAAAGACCTGCCGAGGCAGCGGCGGCAGCTGCCCGGCGGCCGCGGCGGCCATGATTGACCGCCAGCTCTCCGCAAAGCCGGGCATCGACGTACCGACCTGGACCCCGGCGATGGAGGCGCCGGCCGCCAGGGCGTGCGCGACCGCCGGCCCGGCGGCGCCAAGATCCGGGGTCGCCAAGTCGATCAGCCGGCCGTGCGGCGCCAGAGCCGCCGCCGCCGCTTCCAGGCGGCCGTCCGACCACGCGCCCAACGCGACATCGACGCCACGCCCCGCGGTGAGAGAGCGCACGGTGTCAGCAAGCGCCCGGTCGCGGCCGTCAACCACGTGCGGCAGCCCGAGTGCGCGGAGCGCAGACCGCTTGGCCCGACTGCCGGCGGCCGCGATCACTTCAGCGCTCGCCGCCCGCGCGACGTGCACCGCCGCCATGCCTACGCCACCGGCGGCGGCGAGGACCAGGACACGCTCACCCGGGCCGATGCGGCCGACGGAGCGCAACGCGTGCCACGCCGTCAAGTAGGCGACGGGCAGGGTCGCGGCCTCAACCAGTGACAAGGGATCTGGGCGGCGCGCGACGGTCGCGGCGGGCGCACACACCCAGCGGGCAAACCCCGGCTTGGCCAACGCCACCACCTCGTCGCCCGGTGCGAACGGCGCGCCGTCCCCAACCCGCGTGACGGTGCCGGCGCATTCGAGCCCGAGCCCGCCCGGGTGGAGCGGCACCTTCCCGAGCGCGGCCAGCACGTCCTTGAAGTTGACCGCGGCAAAGCGCACCGCGATCTCCACTTCGCCGGGCTGCGGCGCGCGTCGAGAACCCGGAGCGAGGAACAGTCCTGTCAACCCCGCGCGCGCGCGCCCGCGCAGCACCGCTTGCCGCGGCGCCGAGCTGATCGCCCGGAAGCGCAGACCGTCGATCTCCAACACCGGGCGCCCGGCGGGGTCGAGGATCCGTGCGTCCACCACGACATCGCCACCCGGCTCGCTCGGTCGGTAGCGCAACCAGCTGACGATCTCCGGCGGCAGCGGCGCGCGCACGAGGATCCGGTCGTAGGCGAAAGGCAAACGGCGCACGCCAGCGGCCGGGCCGCGCAAGCCAAGCGCCGCGTCGAGCAGCGCGGGGTGCAGCAGGAAGGCGCTGTCGGCGGTGGCGTGCTGCGGGTCGAGCGCCAGCCAAGTGGCGGTCTCGTGCGCCCCCCGACCCGCGCACGTGGCGCGCACGCACCGCCAACGCGGCCCGAGTGACAGCGGCGAGTCGACCGCCGCGCTCGGCGGCACGGGTTGGCGGGCACCGCAGCGCTGCTCGAGCGCGTCGAGGTCGCAGGGCGCCGCGGCCGCGACGGTAACGGTGCGGACGTTGGCGACGGCATGCGTCGTGCTGCCGTCGACGCCGCTCGCGATGGTCAACGACCAGCCCTCGGCATCGGGCACGAGCGTCGTGTGCACGGTGGCACGTGCATCGACCGACCCCGCCGCCGCGAGCGGCTGCACCAAGGTCAGATCGCGGATCTCGATCGCCTGGGCGTCGTGCGGCGTGGCACCGAGCGCCGCATGCAACCCCGCGCAAGCGAGCTCGAGGTAGGCGGTGCCGGGCAGGACCGCGCGGCCATCGAGCAGGTGTTCACCCAGCACCCAGTCGCCCCCGGCCGACAGCGTGGTCACGAACCGGTGGCCGGGGTCGCCATCCACGACCGGCGCGCCGAGCAACGGGTGGGGCGCGCCCGCGGGGCCCGGGGCCGCGTCGGCCACACCCGGCGGCGTCGGTCCGACGCGCCGCGCGGCCGCGGCGAGGGCCCGCGGCGTCGGCGTTTCCAGCACGGTGCGGAGCGACAAGACGAGGGCGTGATCGCGTCGCAGGGCGCGGATGAGTCGATGCCCGAGGAGCGAGTCCATCCCGAGGTCGAGCAAGTTGTCGTCGGCATCGACCGCGTCGGCGCCGAGGAGGCGCGCCGCGGTCTGGGCGATCGCGGTCTGGGCGATCGCGGTGGCCGGGGCCGCGCCGTTGCGTCCTGCGGCGATCTCGCGGCGGGCGCCTTTTCGTGGCGCGGGCCGCGCCGGCCGCTCGACCCGTGGCAACCGGCCCCGCAGAGCGCGCGAAGCGATCACCTGCGTCGGCCGGGCATCGAGCAGATGGTCGAGGATGTCGCGCCCAAGCGCGTCGCCAATGCCGTCGCGAAGGTCCGCGGCCCGCGCCGCCCGCAGCCCTGGAGGCAAATCATGGCCTAGGGCCATGCCGCTTTCGCTCCAGGCATCCCAGTTGACCGCGGTCACCGCTCGCCAACGCGTGTCGTGCGTGGCCGCGAACGCGTCGAGGAACGCGTTGGCGCTGCCGTAGTCGGCGCTCCCAACGCCGCCGCAGAGACTGGTCAGCGAGGAACACAGCAGCACCCAGTCGAGGTCGCGGTCCCCCAGCACTTCGCGTAGCGCCAGGGTGCCGTCCACCTTGGCCGCCAAAACCTCGCGCCACGCCGACGCCGTGCGCAGCGCGAGCGTGCCGCCGGTCGACAACCCAGCCGAGTGCACCACTCCCCGCAGGGGCGCGATCTCCGCCTCGGCCCGCGCCACAATGGCGCGCAACCAAGCGGCGTCGCGCACGTCGCCAGCCGCCACCTGCACCCGCGCGCCCAGCTGCCGCGCCTTGCGCTCGAGCTCGCGCCAGGCGGCGTCCCCGGCCGCGGCCGCGCCGCGACGGCCGACGAGTACGACGCCCGCCGCACCCCGCGACAAGAGGACGTCCGCCGCGGCCATGCCGATACCGCCAAACCCACCCGTCACGAGCCACGCCCCGCGCACGGGACCCGCCGCGGCGCGGTCGAGCCACACTTGCTCGAAGCCGCGCACCCACCGGCGCGACCCGCGCCGTGCCACGACGGGCTCGACGCCGGCGATAGCCTCCGGCAGGACCCCGTCGAGCTCCACGGCGGTGGGCTCGGGCGAGAGGTCGACGTTGATGAACACGAGCTGTGGGTTCTCGTGGGCGGCGACGTGGCACGGTCCGAGGAGCAATGCGCGCTCCGGATGGTGCGCCTCGTCGCCGAGGACGGCGTGCAGGCCGTTGGTCACGGCGACCACGCGGAGCGGCTGCCCCGGCTCGAGCTCAGCGGCCGTGCGGGCGAGCGCCGCCAGGCTGCCAAACAGCCGCGCCGCCGCCGCGGCAGCTTCGGCCACGCGCAGCGGCGCCGACCCTGGCTCGGTGACGCCCCACAAGTGCAGCAACGTGCGCGGCACCGCGGATTCCCGGCGCAGCGATTGCCACAGCGAAGCCACATCGCTCGGGTCGCCCGGCCGAACGCGGTACTCATGGTCACCGACCCGCGCAAACGCGTCACCCGGTCGCACCCAGGCCACCGGCTCGCCCGTGGGTACGCGGCGCGCCAGCGCCTGGGCCACACCGAGCTGGTCCGCGAAGATCAGCCATGGCCCCGCCCCGGACGCATGCGACGCCGCGACGGGGTGCGCCTGCCGCCACGCAGGGGCGTAGAACACCTCCGCCGCGCCAGCGGCGACGGGGTCGCTGGTCGTCGGCACGGGAGCCGCCGGCGTACCACCGGCGCCCGAGCCGTCGGGCTCAATCCAGTAGCTCTGACGTTCGAACGGGTATTCCGGCAGCCGCGCCGGCGGCACTGCCCCGCCGTGGACCCCACGCCATTGCACCCGCACCCCCGCGAGCCACAGCTGCCCCACCGCTCCCAGGAGGCAAGCGGCGTCGTCGGCACGTTCTGTGGGGTGCCGCATCGACGAGACGAGCGCCCGATCGCGACCCCGCGGATGCTGGCGCACGAGCGGATCGAGCGCGCGTCCGGGGCCGAGCTCGAGGATGACGCGGGCCGGGTCGTCGAGGAGCGCGTCGAGCGCAGCCGCGAGTTGCACCGGAGCGGCCAAACTCTGCGCCCAGCGCCCGGGATCGTGCCCTTCGTGCTCACCGACCCAGCCGCCCGTCACCGTCGACAGCCACGCCCAGCGCGGTGGCCGCGCGCCGCTCGTCGCGACCCGCGCCGCAAACGAGGCCGCCGCGCCATCGAGCTCCGGAGAGGCCAATGGGTGCTGCCCGCGCAGTTGCTCGGCGGGTACATCGATCAACCGCAGCTGGTGGGCCAATCGCTCGACCGCCGCCGGGACGCCGGCCACGACGCAGCGACGCGGACCGTGGATCGCCGCGAGCGTGAGACCGTCCAGGAGGAGAGGCTCCAGTCGCTCGGCGGCCAACGCCACGCCGAGCAGTGCACCGGCGGGCAGCGCCTCGAGCAACGCCCCCCGGGCCACCGCGAGCTCCAGCGCCGCATCGTCTTCGAAGACGCCGGCAAGCGTGGCCGCGGCCAGCTCCCCGGCACCGTGGCCGACGAAGCTCGACGGCGCGATCCCGAACGCTTCCCACTGCCGCGCGAGGGCGAGCTGGGTCAGGACCAACGCTGGTTCGGCCCAGCGCGGCGCCGCGAGCGCGGCGACGGCGCTCTTGGCCCCGGGATCCGCCGGGTACAACACATCGCGGAGGTCCACGCCCAGCGCGCGCCGCAGCTGTGCCGCGCCACGGTCGATACTGGCGCGAAACGGCGCGTGCTCGCGATACAGCCCCGCACCCAGCCCCGGCACGAGCCCGCCACTGCTGGGTAGGACGGCAGCCACCGGAGCGTCGGGACGCGCGGCCGTCGCGGTTGCGACGCTCGCGTCCCCCACCCGGGCGCCCCGCAACGCCGCTGCCGCGGCCGCGGGCTCGCGACACACGACGACGCACCGCTCACGCAACCCGCTGCGACTGTCCTGACACGCCCGCGCGACGCCAGCGAGCCCGCTCGCCGGGTCCAGCGCGTCGAGCATCGCCGCCACGTCGGCCCGAGCCCGATCGAGCGCAGCCGGGCTCGACGCGGAGAGCGTCAGCAGCGCGAGGCGGTGGGCGTGGTCCGCGCCGGGCGGGGCGGCGGCCGGCCCGGCGGACCGGGCGATGGTCGGCGCGGCGGATGGCGCCTCCTCGACGATGACGTGGGCGTTGGTGCCACCAAACCCAAACGAGCTGACCCCGGCCCGCCGCGGCCGCACGGCGTCTCGGCGCCACGAGACCAAGCGGTCGGCGACGCGGAACGGTGTCCGGGCAAAGTCGATCTCCGGATTCGCCTCCGCGAAGTGCAGCGTCGGTGGAATCGCGCCCTCCTCCAGAGCAAGCACCGTCTTGATCAGGCCGGCGATCCCCGCCGCGGTATCGAGGTGGCCGATGTTGGACTTCACCGAGCCGAGCCAGGCGGCGGCACTGGCTGCACCGGCGGCGCGGAAGGCGTGCGCCAACGCCGCGACTTCGATCGGGTCGCCGAGCGCGGTGCCCGTGCCGTGGGCCTCGACGTAGGAGATGGTGTCCGCGGCGACGCCGGCGTCGGCCAGGGCGGCGCGGATCACCGCGCTCTGGCCGGCGACGTTCGGCGCGGTGAAGCCGACCTTACGCGCGCCGTCGTTCGTCACCGCCGAGCCGCGCAACACCGCGCGAATCCGGTCCCCGTCACGCTGCGCGCGGCCCAGTGGCTTCAACACCAGCAACCCCAGGCCCTCCCCACCCACGGTCCCCGCCGCCGCCGCATCGAACGGCCGGCAATGGCCGTCCGGCGCGGTGATCTCGTGGTCGCGGTGGCGGTACCCGACCTTCTGCGGCACCACCAACGAAGCAGCCCCCGCGAGGGCCAAGCTGCACTCGCCGGCGCGCAACGCCTGGCAGGCCTGATGCACCGCCACGAGCGCCGTCGAGCACGCGGTCCAAACTTGCACCGCCGGACCGGTCAAATCGAGCGCGTGCGCGATCCGCATCGCCGCGAAGCGCGAGTCGAGGAGTGCCGTGCCGACCTCGTCGAGCGCCGCCGCCGTGTCCCGGTGCCGGGCGAGATGATGTTGTGCGTAGGTATTGGCGCCGCAGCCCACATAGACCCCGGCGACGCCCGGCACTTGGCGGGGATCGATACCCGCGTCCTGCAGCGCACTCCAAGCCGCTTCGAGGAGCAGCCGAAGCTGCGGGTCCATCAGCCGCGCATCGCGCGGCGACAGCCCAAACAACCCGGCGTCAAATTGATCGATGGCGGCGACGATCGCGCGAGCGGGCACGTAGTCGGGCGCGGCGAGGTCGCAGGGGTCACAGCCGGCGGCGAGGAGCTCGTCGCGCGAGAACCGGGAGACCGATTCGATCCCTGCGCGCAAATTCCGCCAAAAGGCGTCGACGTCGGCGGCGCCGGGGAAGCGGCCCGCCATCCCCACAATCGCGATCGGCTCCCCCGAGGCGGGCCGCACCGGGGCGGGCCCAACGGCGGCCGCCGGCGCCCGGGCGTCGATGCGTTCGGCCAGCGTGGCCACGGTCGGATACTGAAACAGTGCCTCGATCGGCAGCACGACCCCGATCCGCTCGCGCAACAACGCGCGCACCCGCACTACCGAGAGCGAATCCCCGCCGATCTCGAAGAAGCTCTCGTCGCGGGCCACGGCGGGTCGATGCAGCACCTCGCCCCAGATCTCGGCGATCTTGGCCTCCGTCGCCGTCTGCGGCGGCAGCACGCCGCGATCTTGACGCCGTTGTTCGATCGAGCGCCGCGTCAGCGCGGCCCGATGCACCTTGCCCGAACGAAGGCGCGGCAGACGGTCGAGCACGACGAACGCGGTGGGCACCATCGCCGCCGGCAACCGCGCGGCCGCCGCGGCGCGCAGCGCGGCGGGGTCCGGCCGCGATCCCGCGGTGGGCTCCATCTCCAGATACGCGACCAAGCGCGCGGCGCCGTTCTCCCCCTGGCGAACCGCGGCGCATGCCTTGACCGCAGGGTGCGCGGCCGCAACCGCGGCGTCGACCTCACCAAGTTCGACACGCAGGCCGCGCAGCTCCACCTGCTCGTCGATGCGACCGACGAAATGCAGCACGCCCGAAGCGTCGAGGGACGCGCGGTCTCCGGTCCGATACTCGCCGGCACCGGCGAAGCCATCGACGCCGGCCGCGCCGAGATAGCCGTCCGCCAGTGCCGGTCCGCTCAGCACGATCTCTCCCACGGCACCCACCGGCACCGGTTGGTCGTGGCCATCGACGAGCCGCACACCAACTCCATCGATGGGGCGGCCGATCGGCGGCGCGCCCGGCCGTCCGGGCGTCACCACGGCGCACGTCGCGACCACGGTGCACTCGCTCGGGCCGTAGTGGTTCACGAGCGCAAACGGCAGGGCCTCGCGCGGGGGCGCGTGCAGCCGGCCGCCGCCCGTCAGCAGGGCGCGGAGCGCCAGGGCCGCGGGCCGCGGCGTCGCCAACAGGCCTTCGCACACCGGTGTGGCCGCGAACGCGACCCCAATGCGTTGTGCCGCGAGCCACGACCACAGCTCACGCGGGTCGTTGCGCACGGCGTCGCGCGGCAAGTGCAGGCTGGCGCCGGCGGCAAGCGCCGGCCACAGCTCCCAACCGGCCGCGTCGAACCCGGGGCTGGCGGTCTGCGCAACCCGATCGCCGGCCGCCAACTGGTAGGTGCGCAAGTGCCATTGCACCAACCCGCGCAGTGCCCCGTGCGAGACCACGACGCCCTTCGGGGTACCCGTCGAGCCCGAGGTGAACACCACGTAGGCCGCGGCTTCATCGCCCACCGCGGCCGCGGCGGGCTCGGCGACCGCGGGGCATGACGCAAGATCCGTCAACGTCAAGCTCGGCGTGAGGCCGCACCAACCGGTACCGCACTCCTCCCGCGTGATGCAGGCGGCGGCGTCTGCGGCGCGGAGCATGACGGCGCGGCGGTGCGTCGGCTCATCGGGATCCAGCGCCACGTAGGCCGCGCCCAAGCGCCACGTGCCCAGCAGCGCCGCCACCCACGCGCCGCTACGGGGCAGTGCGATCGCGACCCGCGCTCCTGGCCGCACGCCCGCCGCCGCGAGGTGCGCGGCCACACGCGACGCCTGCGCCGCCAGCTCGGCGCGCGACCAACGCACGGTGCCATCGTCGATCGCCAACGCACTGGGTGCATCGGCGAGGGCCGCGGCCACCCGCGCCGGGATCGGCGGCCCTGGCGCCGGCACAGCGGGCACCGCCAGCTCGGCATGCAGCGCCCGCTCCGCGGCGGTGAGCATCGGGACGCGATGCACGTCGGCCCGCGGGTCCGCGCCAAGGGCCGCCACCAGCGCGGCCAAGTGCTCGGCCATCCGACCGACGCGGTCGCGATCGAGTCGGTCGGGGTCAAACTCGAGCACCGCGGTGATCACCTGGCTCTGACGCCGCACCGCGATGAGAAGGTCGAACTTCGCCGCGGCCAGGGGCACCGGCGCGACCTCGGCCGCCAACGCGCCACCGAAACCCGGCGCGAGGACCGGCTCCTCGAACGCAAAAGCGCAGCGCCAGGACGCTGCACTCGGTGGCACCGAAGGTGCGTCACCGGCGAGCGCGTCGAGCACGTTCGCTCGCGTGGTCTCGAGCAACGCGGCGAAGCTCGATCCGCCGAGTGCATCGCTACTGACGGCGGTGGAGACAGCGAGCAGGCCCGTGAACATGCCGACGACGTCGGCGTCGGCGGGGTCCCGGCCGTCGGTGGCACTGTGCACGACCACCGCTTCGGCGCCTCCCGAGTGCCGGGCGAGGAGCACGTGCACGACAGCGAGGAGCGTCTGGAACGGCGTCGCCTGGCGCGCGGCGCCCACGGCGAACAAGCGCTCGACGTCGGCCAGTGGGAGTCCGATCTCGACGTGCTCGACGCCCGTCCGATGGGGTGGCACCAGCGGGCTCGATACCCGCGCCGGAGGCGTTCCCACCAAGTCACGTGGCGAGGCGCGCGGCACCGCGTCCGCCGGCTGGCGCCGCGCCCTGTCGACGGCCAGCACCTCACCTCGCGCCGCCGCTTGGTAGGCGAGCCCCAACTCCCGCAAGAGCAGCTCGAGCCCCTTCGCGTCAAGGACGAGGTGCGACGCGGTGACCGACAGCACGTGGTGGTCCGGACCGAGTGCGAAGAGACTCCATCGCACCAGGTCGCCGCCCGGACCGAGATCGAACGGCTCGGCCGCGAGGCCAGCGCAGGCCCGCGCAACTTCCGGCGCCGCCGCCGGCGCGGCGGCATCACCCACCACACGCAGCGCCGCTGCCGGTCCGTGCTCGCGGACGTGCTGACGCGGCGGCAGGGTCGACGAGAAGTGCGTGCGCAGTGCCTCATGCTGCGCCACGACGTGGGCGATGGCCCGACCCAAGGCGCGCTGGTCGAGCGCCCCGCGCAGCGAGACCTTGACCGCCAGGTGATAGGCCAACAGGGGATCGCCCAGCATCCAGCGAAGCCACAGCGACTTTTGTGCGGGGTGCAAAGACGCCACGCGCGCCACGGCCGAACCACGATCCACCGAGTGGCTCATACCCGGCGAGCCCCCACGCCCCTTACCATGCACGACCAATGCGTGAGCATGTCCTCAGCCCGGCCCAACGCCGCATGTGGCTGCTCGGCGAGCTCGCCGCTCCGCTCCCTTTGATGTCCCTGCCGCACGCGCTGCGGCTGTGCGGCCCACTCGACGTCGCGGCTCTGCATGGCGCCATCCTCGAGGTGCAGCGGCGGCACGGGGCCCTGCGTGTTCAGTGGGTGCGCCGTGGCGACGGCGTCGCGCAAGCCGGGGCCGACACGCCGCTCGCGCTCGTGCATACGGATCTCGGCGACGTGCCCGCCGCGCGCCGCTGGCACCGCGCGCTCGCCCTGCTGCGCACACGGGCCGCCGTGCCCTTCACCGCGGGCGACCGACTGTGGCGCGCCGAGCTGCTGCGGCTCGCCGCGGACGACCACGTGCTGTTCTTCAACGCGCACCATGCGGTGTTCGACCTTGCCTCGCTCGCCGTCGTGCTGGCGACGCTGCGGGCAACCTACGACGCCATGGCGGCGGGGGCGCCCATGCCGGTCGCCCCCGAGGACCGCGCCTGGCTCGCCGAGCCCAACGGCCCACCGAACGCTGCGACGCTCCGCTACTGGGCCGAGCGCCTGCAGCCGGTGCCGGAGCCATTGCCCCTGCCGGCGGACCGCGACGCGGCGCGCACGCCTAGCTACGAGGGGGCCGTGCGGGCGCGGACGCTGCCCGTCGAGTTGACGAGCGCGGTCAACGCTTCCGCGCAGGCGGCGCGTAGTACGCCGGCGATGGTCTTGCTCGCGGCCTACCAAGTCTTGCTGGCGCGCTACGCCGATCGCGACGACATCGTCGTCGGCGTGCCCTTCTCCACCCGGACCAGCGCCGCTCTGCAGGGCGCGGTCGGGGTCTTCGTGAACACCCTCGCCGTCCGCGCCGACCTCGCTGGCGCGCCGACGTTCGCCGCAGTCGTGACGCGCGTACGCGACGCGGTCACGGGTGCCTTTGCGCACCACGACCTTCCGTTCGAGCGGCTCCTCGAAGCATTGCCCAGCGGGCCGCGCCGCCCGGGCACCGCATCCTCCCTCTTGCCGGTCCTGTTCGACTGTGCCTACGAGCCGATGCCGGCGCTCGAGCTCCGCGGGCTGGCGCCAGCGACGCCGCTGCCGGTCTGGGAGTTGCACAATGGGACGGCCAAGGCCGACCTGTTGCTCCGCCTCGAGCGCCGCGGCGAGGCCTTGGTCGCGGTCGCCGAGTTCGCCACCGCGCGTTTCGAGCCCGCGACGATCGAACGCTTGCTCGGCCACTTCGAGCAGCTCCTGAGCGCGGCGGTGGCGGCGCCGGACCGGCCGATTCACACCCTCGGGCTGCTCACCCCAGCCGAGCGCGCGGAGCTCGAAACGTGGAACGCCACGGCGGCGCCCTACCCGGACGACCGGACGCTGCACGGCTGGATCGCGGAGGTGGCGGCGCGGCGCCCGGACGCCGTTGCCGTCGAGTGCGGCGACCAACGTTTGCGCTACGCCGACCTCGTCGCGGCGGCGACCCATTTGGCGCAGGAGCTCTGGGCTGCAGGTGTCGCGCCCGGGGACCGTGTCGCGCTCTGCACCGAACGGGGGATCGAGCGCATCATTGGGATCGTCGGGATTCTCGCCGCTGGCGCGGCCTACGTCGCCGTCGCCGAGGACGGTCCACCGCCGCGCTGGCGACGCGCCATCGAGGACGCCAACGCCCGCTGTGCAGTGACCACCGCCACACTGCAGCCGCGCGTCGCGCCCCTCGTCGATCGCTGCATCGTGGCCTCGCCACTCCCGGATGCCCCCGACGGTGACACTGGGATCGCCCCCGCCTGGCGCCAAGGTGACGCCGCGGCGGTCGCGTACGTCGCCTACACCTCCGGCTCGACCGGACGACCTCAGGGCGTCGCGGTCACGCACCGCAACGTCATGAGCCTGCTGCTCGGCACCGACTACGTCGACCTCGGGCCCGACGAGATCCTGCTTCACGCCGCGCCGCTCGAGTTCGACGCGTCGACGTTCGAGATCTTCGGCGCCCTGCTGCACGGCGGCCGCCTCGTCGTGATGCCGCCCGGCGCGCTCGACCTCCAGGTGCTCGGCGACATGATCGCGGAGCGCCGCGTCTCGACCGCTTGGCTCACCGCGAGCGTGTTTCATTGGATGATCGATCGCCATGCCGCCTCGTTGCGCGGTCTGCGCCAGCTGCTCGCCGGCGGAGAAGCGCTGTCGCGGCCACACGTCCAGCGCGCCCTGCAGCTCCTGCCCAACACCCGACTGATCAACGGCTACGGTCCGACGGAGACCACGACGTTCGCGTGCTGCGCGACGCTGCGGGACGACGGCGACCTGGCTCGCACTGTGCCGATCGGCCGCCCCATCACCAACCGGCGCGCGCATGTGCTCGACCGCCACGGCCAGCCCGTGCCCGTCGGCGTTGCCGGCGAGCTCTACTTGGCAGGCGATGGTGTCGCCGTCGGCTATCTGGCGCGGCCCGCCGCTACCGCGGCCGCGTTCGTGGCCGCTCCGGCCGCGCTGCCCGCCGAGGCCCGCGCCTATCGGACGCGGGACCGCGTGCGTCGTCTGCCGGACGGCCGCCTCGAGTTCCTCGATCGATTTGATCGGCAAGTGAAGCTGCGCGGCCACCGGGTCGAACCCGGCGAGATCGAGGCGGTGCTGCGGCGCCACCGGGCCGTGCGCGCCGGCGCCGTGGCGGTCCGCGGCGACGGTGCCGATCGGGAGCTCGTCGCCTACGTCGTGCCGCGCCCCGGCACGCCGGCCGCGTCCCTCGCCGCGACCCTGCGCACCGCCTTGGCTGCAGATCTGCCGGCGGCGCTGATCCCGACCGCGTTCGTACCGCTCGACGCGCTGCCGCGCACGCCGAGCGGGAAACTCAACCGCAGCGCGCTCCCGTCCCCCAGCGACGAACACCGTCGCGCCGCCGACGGGGACGCACCGCCCACGGGTGGCCTCGAGCGCGAGATCGCCGCGGCATTCTGCGCCAGCCTGGGTGTCGACCGGGTGGGCCGGCACGACCACTTCTTCGAGCTCGGCGGGCACTCCCTGGCGCTGGCGCGCGCCGGGGGCATCCTCGAAGCCGAGCGACCGGGGCAACTGCCGCTCGTCGCGATGTTTGAGCACCCCACGGTGGCCACGCTCGCGGCGTTCCTCGGCGCCGGGGATGATGGCGCGGCGAGCACGCCGCACGACGTCCCGCCGCCGCCTACCGAGGACCGTCGCGCTCGAGTCGCGGCGCTGCGCCAGCGAGCGCGCGACGCCCAAACCGAGGCCCAAGCGCCTAGGCACCTTCCCCCCTCTTCGCGGCAATGAACCGCGCCGTCGCCGCCAGCGTGCGGAAGCGATCGCGATCGAGCTCGTCGGCGCGCACTTTGATTGCGAAGGTCCGCTCAATGAAGACCATCAGCTCGATGAGCTGGAGAGAATCGACGACCCCGGTCGCGAACAGGTCCTGCTCGGCACCGACGTCGGCCGCGGCCGCGTAGCGTTGTAGAAACGCGCGAAGCTCGGGCACGGGATCGGTCACGGCTCGCCGTCCGCCGGGGGCGGCGGGTAGTCGTAGAACCCGCCGCCAGTCTTGCGGCCGAGCCGCCCGGCGTCGACCTTGGCGCGAAGCTCGGAGTCAGGCGCGTAGTGCGGCAGGCCGTGCTCGGCGTGGAGCACCGCGAGCGCCCGCACGACGGTGTCAATGCCGATCAAATCGGCGGTCTGAAACGGGCCCAACGCGTGGCGATGACAATCGCGAAAGATGCGGTCGATCTCCGCCGGACTGGCGACGCCTTCGCGCGCGACACGCGCCGCCTCATTGATCATGACGTGAGAGATCCGACTCGACACGAACCCGGCGACGTCGGCGACGACGACGGACTCCTTACCGAGGGACCCGAGGAACGCGCTCCATCGGGCGATGCACGCGGCGTCGGTGGCCGCGCTCGGGATGACCTCGACCGTCGTCTGCAGGTACGCCGGGTTCATGAAGTGCACTCCCAAGGTCTGCGCCGGGCGCCCGCTGATCTCGCCGAGCCAACCAATGGGGATGCAGGACGTGTTGGCGGCGAACACCGCGTCGGCGCGGCCGATCGCCCCCAGCGCGCCGTAGACCTCGGCCTTGACCGCCCGCTCCTCGGTGACGTTCTCGATCACGAACGTGCAATCCTGCGCGGCCTCGACCGGCGCGGCGAGCGCCAGACGGTCCATGGCGTCCGGGGCGGGAAGACCCGCGCGCCGGAACGCGGGTCGCGCCAGCGGGGCAAAGCGCACCGCCTGCCGCACCGCGGTAGCGGCGCGCCGACGCGCCGCGGGGTCTGGGTCGATGAGGATCACGCCGTGCCCGTGGAGCAACAGGTCCGCGGCAACGCCGATGCCCATGGTGCCGGCGCCCAGGACCGCGACCGGCGCATCGGTCATCGCGTGCCCGCCATCGTCGGCACCACGACGCCGCCGAGCGCCGCGCGCAGCGTGCGCTCGCGCCGCGCCGGTGGCACCTGCTTCGTGCGGAGCGCGCCCTCCAACATCGACACGGCCGCGGCCATCAGCGGTGCACCCGGCGGCGACCCGGCGCGCTCCGCGGCGAGCAGCCGAGCCTGCACAACTCGATACGGCGTCGCGACGGTCGCGTCATACCGCGCCGCATCGACGTCGTGCGGGGTACGGCTCACCACGACACCGCGCAGGCACCCCGCCACGACCCGACGCCGCGCCGCGGGGGCCGGGTCCAACGCGGCGCCGAGCGCTTCCCATGCCGCGGGGCCGTCCAGACTCCTGACCTCAAAGCTCGGCGCAGAGCGGCGCGCCGTGAACCCGAGCACGTTCTTCGGCCCAACCTCGATGGCCCAGTGCACGCCCGCGTCCCGCAGCCTCTGCAGCGCGGCGTGCCAGCGCACCGGCGCCACGAGCTGCCGCGCCAGGCCCGCGGCGATGTCTCGCGCGTCGGTGTAGGGCTGGCCCGACCAGTTGGCGACGACCGTGACCCGCGGCCGCTGCATCGGGACCGAGCGCAAGGTGGTCGCCAGCGCTTGCCTCGCGGGCTCCATCAGGGGCGTATGGAACGCGCCGCGCAACGGCAGCGGATAGACCAGCGCCCCGCGGCCTTCGAGCTCGTCGATCACCGCGGGCAAGTCGGCGTCGCGGCCCGAGATCGTCACCTGGTCGGGGGCGTCGTAGGCGCCGATGAACACCTGTTGTCCAGCTGCCGCGGCGGCTTCGACCACCTCGGCGGCGACCACGGCGTCGAGCCCGACCACCCAAGCCATTCGGCCAGGCACGCGCGCCGCACACTCACGCAGCACCCGACCGCGTTCCCGCACCAGCGCGACCGCATCTGCGAACGCGAGCACCCCGGCGGCGCAGAGCGCGGTGTATTCGCCCAGGCTGTGCCCGAGACACCAACCCGGCGCCAGCCCGGCGGTCTCGAGCAGGGCGCGGCGGCAGGCCTGACCGGCAGTGAGCACCCCGAGCTGGGCCGCCTCCCACGGCTCGAGCCCAGGGGGCGGCACGTCGGGGCGGGCACACAGGGCCGCGACGTCGACACCGCTCACGTCGCTGGCCTCAGCCATGACGTCGCGGGCGGCGGCGGAACGCTCGCACAGCCACAGTGCCATGCCGGCGTTCTCGCTGCCGACCCCGGGAAACAGCATGGCCACCCGTCCGCGAACGGTGACGCCGGGTGGCACGACGGTCAGCACGCCGAGGCCTCGGCGTCGCGTTGCAGCGCCGCAACGTCGACCTTGCCGTGCGCAGTCGTCGGCAGCGCCGCGCGCTGGCTCCAGCGGGCCGGAACCATCACTTCGGGGAGGCTCGTCGCCAACCGCTGCCGCAGCGCCGCAAGGCCCAACGGCCCGTCGCCGACCACGACCGCGTGCAACACGCCGCCGACGGCCACGACTCCGCAGTCGCGCACTGGGCCCAGCGCCCGAATCGCCGCTTCCACTTCCGCGGGCTCGATGCGCACGCCGCGAATCTTCAGCTGCCGGTCAAGCCGGCCGTGGAAATCCAGCGCCCCGTCGGCCCCAACACTCACCAGGTCGCCGGTGCGATACATGCGGGTGCCAGGTTGCGCCGGGTGCTCGGCAAAACAGGCATCGTCGCGCCTCGCCGCGCCGACGTAGCCCCGGGCCAGGGTCGGCCCGCCGACGCACAACTCGCCGCGCTCCCCCACCGGCACCGAACGGTCGCCGGCGAGGACCCAGGCGGCGGCCCCGTCGATGGGACGGCCAATCGGCACCCGGGGATGCGGCCCGTGCAGCGGCAGGTCGTGGAACGTGACGTCGATCGTGGCCTCGGTAGGTCCGTACAGGTTGCTCAAACCCGTGCCGTGAGCCACGCCCAGCGTTTCGGAAAACCGGGTCGCCAGGTCCGGGGGCAGCGCCTCGCCACTGCAGAACACCCGCCGCAGCGACGCCAAGGCGGCGCGTTCCAACGGCCCCGTGGCAAGCAGGAAGAGCCGCAACATGCTGGGGACGAAGTGCACCAAGGTCACCCGGTGGCGTTGGACAGCGGCGGCAATCTCCCGCGGATTCGCCTCGGCGTCCACCTCCAGCAGCGCCGTCGCAGCGCCGGAAGTCACCCCGAGCAGCAGCTCCCACACCGAGACATCGAAGGTCAGGCGGGTCTTTTGCAGGATCGTGTCACCGGCCTCGACGCGGTACTGGCGCCTCATCCAGCGGAGCCGGTGCGCGAGCGCACCATGCTCGACCGCCACGCCCTTCGGGGCCCCGGCGCTGCCGGATGTGTACATGACGTAGGCGAGGTCGTCCGGCCCGATTCTGACGGGTGGGCCGCTCGCCCCGGCGGGTGCCATCAGCTCGTCGATGGAGCACGCGGCCGCCCCTGCCGGCCCCGGGCGGCCGTCGACGACCACCAGGGCGGCGCCGCTGTCGCGCAGCAGACGTACGAGCCGAGCCGGTGGATCGCTTGGGGCCAACGGCAAATAGGCCGCACCAGCTTCGAGGATGCCACACAACACTGCAACCAACTCTGCGCTCCGGTCACCGAGCACAGCGACGATGCACCCGGGGCCGATCCCGCGCGCGGCGAGCCCGGCGGCGACGCCGCGCGCTCGGTCGGCCAACCTGCCAAACGTCCAAGCGGTGTCCCGCGTTGCAATCGCGAGCGCGTCCGGAGCAACAGCGGCGCGGTGCGCCAGGTCCGAGGGCACCAAACGCACACCTTCTTCCGGCATGTCACTGCAAGGTAAGGCAGGGCTCGGAACCCGTCCAGCGGGCACCGGCACACGTGGCTCCGGGACGGGCCGGCATCGCCACGGGAAGAGGTGAAACGTCCTGCGGCCTGACGGACAGGGCGCGGCAGGTTATAGCTCGCTCCGCGAGCCCACCATGGACACCCAAGCCGCGTTCGACATCGCGATCATCGGGACCGCAGGACGCTTCCCGGGCGCGGCGTCCGTCATGGCACTGTGGGCCAACGTTCGCGACGGCGTCGAATCCGTCCGGCCGCTGACCGAGGCCGAGCTGACGGCCGCCGGGGTGCCAAAGACGCTGCGCGACGACCCCGCCTACGTCGCGGCGCGGGGCGTGCTCGAGGATGCGCTAGCTTTCGACGCCCCACTCTTTGGCTACACGCCGCAGGAAGCCGCAGCTGCCGATCCGCAGCAGCGCCTCTTCCTCGAGACCTGCCACGCGGCCCTCGACGACGGCGGGTACGGGCAGCCGGATGGATTGCGCGTGGGCGTCTTCGGCGGCACGGGCACGAGCGACTACGCCGGTCGAGCCGATCCCCGCGTGCCGGACACGGTGATGCGCGAGGTGCGAGCGCGGCTTGAGCGTGACCCCGACTTCCTGACCACCAACGTGTCCTATCGGCTCGACCTACGCGGCCCGAGCGTCGACGTGCAGACGGCCTGCTCGACGTCGGCGGTCGCGATCCACCTCGCCTGCCAAAGCTTGCTGGTGGGTGAATCGGACCTCGCGCTGGCCGGCGGCGTGTCGGTCGGCATTCCGCAAGAGGTGGGCTACCGCTATGAGCGGGAAGGCATCGCCTCGCCCGACGGGCGCTGTCGGGCCTTTGACGCGGCCGCCGGCGGCACGGTCACGGGCGGCGGCGTCGCGGTTCTACTCCTACGCCCGCTCACTGACGCACTGGCCGCCGGGGATCCCATCCGCGCCGTGATCAAGGCAACCGCCGTCAACAATGACGGTGCCGCCAAGGTCGGCTTCGCCGCACCAAGCGTGGACGGGCAGGCCGCGGTGATCGCCCAAGCCCAGTCCCTGGCCGGCGTCGCGCCGGCCACCGTCACCTACGTCGAAGCGCACGGGACCGGCACGCCGCTGGGCGACGCGGTGGAGCTGCGGGCGCTGTGTCGCGCATTCGCCGGTGCGGGACGGGGCTTCTGCGGCCTCGGCTCGCTCAAGCCCAACGTCGGGCATCTGGACGCGGCCGCGGGCGCCGCGAGCGTGATCAAGGTCGTGCTGGCTATGGAGCACTGCGAGCTGCCGCCGACCCTCCACTTCGCGCGGCCCAATCCGGAGATCGATTGGGTCGACAGCCCGTTCTACGTGGTGGCCGGACGCGCCGCGTGGGAGGCGCCGGGTCCCCGCCGCGCCGGCGTCAACTGCTTTGGCGTCGGCGGGACCAACGTGCACCTCGTGCTCGAAGCGGCACCGGAGCCGGCGCGCACCGCCACTCCGCCTGCGGAACCCGAGCTGCTCGTGCTCTCGGCAGCCACGCCAACCGCGTTGGCCGCTTCGCGCCATCGGTTGGCCGCCGCGCTGGAAGACTCGGACCTCGCCCTGCCGCATGTCGCGCACACCCTGCAGGTCGGCCGGCGGGCACACCGCTGGCGCGCCGCCGGTGTCGTCGCCGACCTTGCTGCCGCCCGGGCCAAGCTGATCGACGCCGCCGCGTTGGTCCGTGGCGACGCCGCCGCGCGCGGCGCCGACGACGCTCTCGCCGTCTTGCTACCAAGCCAATGCCATGGCAGCGACGCCGAGTGGAGCGCGCTGTACCGTCGCTACCCGGCGGCCCGCGACACCCTCGCCGCAAGCGCGTCGGCACCGCGCGAGCTGGCCCGCCCCGTGGCGCTGGCCCGCGTCTGGCGCGAGCTCGGGGTGCACGCGCGATGGTTTGCCGGTGAGGGTGGCGGCGCTTGGGCCGCGGCCGTGCTGGCCGACGCGGTCACATTCGAAGCGGCGGCTCGCGGGTTCGCCGCCGGGGTCGCACCGCCGGGCTTGCCGCCGGCGCCGGCGACGGCACCCACCGTCGTGCTCGACAGCCCGAGCCGCGACACCATGCTCCGCCTCGCCGGCGAGCTCTGGGTGCAGGGCCTCGACATCGACTGGCCAGCGCTGCGCGGCGCTCGTGCGTGCCGGGTTCGGTTGCCTGGCTACCCCTACGAGCGCGTCGAGCATCGGCGGGACCCGACGCCATCGGTCGTGAGCAAGCCGGCCGGTGATCGGGCCGAGGCCCCCGCGCCCACCGCGACGCCGCCGACGCCGGCGCCGACACCGGCGCCGGCGCCCTCTGCGACCGCCGTACCGCCGCGCACCCCAACCGAACGAGACGTGGCGGCGATCTGGGAAGCGTTCTTCGGCGTGCGGCCGATCGGCGTGGACGACAGCTTCTTCGCGATGGGTGGCAACTCGCTGCGCGCGTTTGCCCTCGCCGAGCAGCTCCGCGCCGGCTTGACCTGTTCCCTGACGGTTCGCGATGTCTTGGAAGCACCGACCATCGCCGCCCTCGCGTTGCGCGTCGCCCCCATCACGGGCCCGGCCGCGCCGCCGCCGGCGACGCCACTCGCCGCCGGCGACCATCAAGTCGGCGCCATGCTGACGCCGCTGCCCGCGACCGCCGAGACACCCGCAGCCTGGCGCCAGCTGCTGCGCCAGATCGCCGCCGCCGAGGCACAGGGTCTCCGCTCCGTCACGACGCCAACCTGGCCCATGGCGGACGCCGGCGAGGCCCATCCGCAGCCCTGGCTCGCGGGGGTGGCTCTCCTCACCGCCACCGAGCGCGTCGAGGTGCGACTCGCCGTGGACCCCGGCGCGATCCCTGACGTCATCGCCCACTGGCCCGCCCTGCATGCCCTCGGCGGGGACCGCTTGGCCGTTGTGCTTTCCGGTGGAGACCCCAGCCCGCTCGAACACGCGGTGCGACGCTTGCGGGCCGACCTGGGCTCCGAGCTCCCCCTGTGGGTACTGGCCGGTGCCAGTGAGCCCCGCTGGAAGACGGCTCGGGCGCTCCGTCTGAACGTCATCGCGACTCTGGCTGCTCAACCACCCGACCGCCTCGTCGCGCGGATGCTCGCGCACCGCGGGCGAGGACGTGTCGCGGTCACCGCCCACGCTGTCGACGACACGTCGCGCCCAGATGCAGCGACCGCCTTGCAGGCCTTCGCGCGCCGCGTGGTGGCGACCTGTCAACAAGACCTGGCGACGCCCGCCGCGCTCGTGGACCTGACCGCGGCCGAGCGCGACGCGCTGGTCGAGGTCGCCGTCGGCGCGTGTCTCGACCACGGACTGGTGCGCCTGACGGATCCCGACTCCACGCTCGCGCCGCTACGCGACGCCGGTCTCGACGAGCTGCTCATCCTTGTCGGGGACCCGGCGTCGGCGCCTCATGCGTTGACCGACCTACTGACATCGTAGGGCGGCAGAGCAGCAGCACGCAATCTCGCCGCCTCTGCCCCCGCCCGGCGCCGCCGCTCGTCCGCAAGTCGTCAGTGTCGGCGCGCCTGGCGAGCGAGGAGATGCCAGTCCCGCGTGCTGGTCGTTCGCGTGCTGGTCGTTCGCGTGCTGGTCGTTCGCGTGCTGGGGGTTGACCGCGTGCTTCTTTGGCGAAAGAATCATTCATTTCTTTGGCTATAGATGCACCGCTCGAACCGTTCCTCGGGCCCGCGTCGCCCCCCGGCGGGGGCGACGCGAGCTTCGCCGCCCCCGGCCGAGCGCGTGTGCACGCGACCCATCGGATCCAGGACCCTGAGCAGCTCCGCGCCATGGCGGCGCCCGCGCGCCAGCGGATCATCGCCGGCATGGAAGCCTTGGGTGTCGTGTCCGCGCCAGAGCTCGCGCGACACCTCGGGCGCAGTACGGAATCGCTCTACTTTCACCTGCGCAAGCTCGTCGCCTGCGGCCTGGTCGAGGACGTCGGCGAGCGCCGCACGCGCCGTCGCAGCGAACGGCTCTACCGCTTGACTGCGCCAAAGCTGCGCATCGCCGGAGACCTGGCGGATCCCGACTTCCGGGACGCGCTCGGCGACGCCTGTCGCACCATCCTCCGGGCCACCGAGCGCGATTACTGCCGCGCCCTCGATTCCCCGCACGCCCGGCTGCAGGGGCAGGCGCGCAACCTGTCGCTCCAGCATTACCACGTGCACCTCACCCCCGGCGATCGGCGCCGACTCGTGCAGATGCTCGAAGAGATGACGACGTTCTTGCTGGAACGCAACGACCCCGACCGCGGGACGCTGCACGCCCTGACCGCCGTGTTGGCTCCTATCGCCTCTCGCACGCCGCCCAACCAAGGATACCGTGATGCCTAACCGCGCGCTCTCGCTCTCCCTCGTCGTTGCCTCCTGCATCGGCTGGGCGGGTGCCCAAGACCCGGCCCCCGCGTCGCAGCCGTCGACCCCAGACCCCGCCTGGACCAAGCTGCTGGAGCGCGCCGGCAAACAGTTCGAGGCCGGCGAGGTTGCCACCGCCACCGCACTCGCGCGGGATGCGTTGGCCGCGGCCAACGCCACGCTGGCCCCCGACGACGTGCGCCGGACCAAGCCCATGCTCCTCTTGTCGTCGCTCCTGATCATGCAGGGCGAGCACGCGGCCGCGACCGAGCACGCCGAACAAGCGCACGAGCTCGCGCTGGCGCAGCTCGTCGAGGCGCGCGCGCGGGTGGCGACAACGCTCAAGTACCTGGGCGCGATCTACACGCAGGAGGACAAGCTGGACGACGCCCAGCGGGTCTACCAGGAGGCCGTGACATTGTCCGAAGTCGGCTCGGGACCCGACCACCCAGAGACGGCGAAGCACGTGGGCAACCTCGGCGCGCTGCTCCTGCGCCGCGGTGAGCGTGAGCAGGCGGGGGAGATGCTCCAGCGGGCCCTCGACATCTGGGACCAACAGGGCTCCCCCAACCCGGTCTACACCGTCGGTGCCATGTGCAACCTCGCCGAGCTGCATCTCGGTCAAGGGCAGATCGAGATCGGCCTGCAGCTCTATGGGGACGCGCTTACGATCCAAGAGGCCGCCTTTACCGCCAGCGATCCGCGAGTTCGCAACACCCGGCGCCGGTACGCCAGAGCGCTGCGCGCGGCCGGCCGCGAGGGCGAAGCCGCGGCACTAGAAGGCCGTTGACCAAGTGCCGTGACCAGCAGAGCGGTGATTCGCGGGCCGAGCTGCGCGGGAGACGCCGCTCTGATGGCTGATTTGTTCAACGCCCCACGAGAGGCTGGCCCGAGGAAGTAGACGCCGGCGGGCCGGGGGCTCGCCGCGGGGCGGTTACGATCGTGGCGACGCTGCGATCTCACAGCCCCCACCGCCCCCTCGCCCCCCATGCGCACGATCTCTGTTGCCTTCGCGCTCTTCGCGGCCCTCGGGACCGGCGCGCGCGCCGCCGGGCAAGCGCCGCTTTTTCGCCACGCCGGCGGCCTGATCCGCGGGGCCGAGAGGGCGAGCGACCTCGACGGCGTGCTGCGGCACCTTTGTGCCGGCCCGGCCTCGCGATCCACGCTGACGAGCGCGATCCCTCACGGCACGCGCCTTGTCGGGGCCCGCCGCGACGCACGCACCGTGACGCTGACGCTCAGCAGCGAGTTCGCCGCGGCGCTGGGGCCCGACGGGCACCTCGACGACGCCCTCGAGCAGATCGTGAAGACCACGCTGCAGTTCGACGGCGTCGATCGCGTCGACGTCCAGGTGCAGCAAGGGACCGTCGCGCGCCCGCTGGCCGAGCTTCTGCCGTCCGTCGCGATGCCGGACCGAGCTCCCCGCGCGGGCGGCCGGGCTCCCGCCCCAGGCCGCCCCGGCGCGCTCGCCGGGCGAACGATCGCGCTGTCCCCCGGCCATGGCTGGTACTGGCATGCGACGCTCGCCTGGACGACCCAGCGCCCCACGCTGGGTGGCCTGACGGAGGACTTCCACACCAACGAGATCGCGATGCGCGACCTGATCCCGGCGCTGGAGAACCTCGGGGCACGGGTCATCTCGGTGCGGGAGCGCGGCGAGGTGCTGGCAGAGGCCATCGGTGACAACGATCAGGGGGCCCCCCGGTACGCCGAGACCGGCGCGTGGAGCCTGTCCGGGTCAGCCGGCTACCAGGCCGGCACCTATCGCTTCGCCGGCGTCAGCCTCGGGGCCGAGACCGCCACCGCCACCTGGACGGTGCCGGTGCCGAGCGCCGGGCGCTACCCCGTCTACGTGTTCTACCGCGGCAGTGGCAACCGGGCGCCAGACGCGCGCTACCGGATCGCGCACACGGGCGGCGTGGCCGAGGTCTTCGTCGACCAGACCCGCGACGACCGGCGCTGGCGGCACCTGGGCGACTTCTGGTTCGACGGTGAGGCGCGCGTCGTACTCAGCAACCAGAGCGCAGCGGCGGGGCGTGTCGTGATCGCCGACGCGGTGCGGGTCGGCGCCGGTGTAGGCTCGATCCCACGCGGTGCGGGCACGAGCGGCAAGCCGCGGTGGCAGGAGGCGTGCCGCTATTGGGCCGAGTTTACCGGAGCACCGAGCTCGGTCTTTGACGTGCCGGGCTGCAGCGACAGCTGCGACGACGTCACGGCGCGGCCCCGCTACGCCGAGTGGCGGGGCGCCGACGCCTACCTCTCCGTCCACACCAACGCCGGTGGCGGCACCGGCACCTCGTCGTTCATTCACAACACCGCGCCCACGGCGGGATCGGCCGCGCTGCAGGCGGCGGTGCACGCGCAGCTCGTCGGTGACATCCGGGCGGAGTATTGCTCGAGTTGGGTCGACCGCGGCCTGAAGTCGGCGAACTTCGGCGAGGTGCGCGAGCTGCAGACGATGCCGGGCGTGCTCGTGGAAGTGGCGTTCCACGACCAACCGGGCAGCAAGGACCACGACGCGTTGCACGACCCCGCGTTCCGCCGGATCGCCGGCCGGGCGCTGGCGCGCGGGGTGCTGCGCTACTTCGCACCCGGCGCGCCCCTGCCGCCGACGGCGCCGGCGCGAATCCGGGTCACGCAGGACGGGGCGTGGGGGCTGCGCGTCGCGTGGGGCGCGGCAGCGGGTGCCACCGGCTACGCCATCGAGCAGTCGGTCGACGGCAAGGGCTTCGTCGAAGTCGCGCAAACGAGCGCCACGGCATGGTCAACCGGACCGCTGCCGCACGGCAGCACGTTGTCCTTTAGGGTGCGCGCGTTCAACGCCACCGGGCGCTCGTTCCCCACGGACGTACTCACGGCGGGCACCTCGCACACGGGCGCCGCCGACCTGCTGCTGGTGCAGGGCTTTGATCGACTTGGCGAGTTCGTGAAGCGGCCGGAGAACACGGCGGACTATCTGCGGCTCCACGGCGACGCCATCCGGCGACTCGCCGAGTTCTCTTTGGGCTTCGACGCCGCCACCAACGAGGCGGTAGCGACCGGCGCCGTCGCGCTCAGCGGCTATCGTGCGGTCGATTGGCTGGCCGGCGAAGAGAGCACGGCCGACGAATCGTTTTCGAGCACCGAACAGGCCATCGTGCGGGCCTATCTTGGGGGCGGCGGCCGCCTGCTCGTGTCGGGCGCCGAGATCGGCTGGGACCTCGACGCCAATGGCACGGCCGCGGACCGAGCGTTCTTCGCTGAGGTCCTCGGCGCCCGCTACCTGCGCGATGACGCCGGCACGTATGCCTTTCAGCCAGCGGCGGCCGGCGTGTTCGCCGGGGTGCCCGCCGGCGCGTTCGACGACGGGACCGGCGCCACTTACAACGTCGACTACCCCGACGTGCTGGCTCCGGCCGATGCCAGTAGCCGTTTGGCGCTCCTCTACAGCACGCTAGAGGGCGCGGCGATCCAGCGCGACGACGGCGTCGGGCGAGTGGTCTATCTCGGGTTTCCACTCGAGACGGTCCTCGACCCAAATCTGCGCGCCGCCCTGATGCTTCGAGCCCTGCGGTTCCTCTTGGACCCGCGACCGCTGCAAGCCGCTCCTGAGGTCGCGCTGGGTACGGGCCTGACGCTCGACGTCGCCGTGCCCGGCGAGCCGCGCGCGCCGTATGCACTCCTGCCGTCGGCGGGCTTGGGCAGTCTGCCCCTGGGCGGAGGACACATTCTGCCCCTACAGTTCGACGGCGTCCTCGCCCTGGGGCTCATCGGCTCGCCGCTGTTCACCAGCTTCACCGGCGTTCTTGACGCCGCAGGCCGCGCGTCGGGTGTCTTCTTCGCCCCGGACCTGCCGTCCCTCAAAGGCCTGTCGCTCTACTTCAGCGGCTTGACGGCCAACACCGGCGGCACCGTTCAGACGGTGCTGCCTTGGGCCCGCGCCACGTTGCGCTGATCACGCGGCCCGCCCAGCGTCGCAATTTCCGACACGACGCGCCGACGCCACCCGCCGGGGAATCCGGATCGGCCACACCCGAGCTGGTCGGGCAGCCGATACCTCAACGGCTCCCCGCCCGCCGCGATGACTACTCCATGAGCGTCGACACCGAACCCGCCGACGCCCCTCGCGTCGACGCCCAGGGCCCGGGCACCGGCAGCGCGTCAACGGCCGTCGCGAGCCAAGGGGCGCCGGCCACGCCCGAGACCGAGACCGAATCCCTCGGGCGGCGCACGCTCCGGGGCTCAGTCGTGACCATCGCCGGCTACGGCGGCGCCCAGGCGCTGCGCTTTGCCGCGAACCTCATCCTGACCCGGATGCTGGCGCCCGAAGCGTTCGGCACGATGGCGATCATCAACACGCTGATCGTCGGTCTGCATCTCTTCTCCGATGTCGGCATCAGCCCGGCGATCATCCAGAACCGCCGCGGCGACGACCCGGCGTTCTTGAACACGGCGTGGACCATTCAGGTCGCCCGTGGCGGGCTGCTCTTCCTCGCCGCCTGCGCCATCGCGTGGCCGGCGGCCGGTGTCTATGACGACCCGCTACTGACGTTGCTAATCCCGGTCGTGGCGCTGACGACCATCGCCGACGGTCTGTGCTCGACCAAACTGGTATCGCTGCACCGGCATTTGCAGCTGGGCCGATTCACCCTGATCGAGCTCGGCTCTCAGGCGGTGGCCAGCGCCGTGATGATCGCGTGGGCCTGGGTCTCGCCGTCGTTGTGGGCGCTCGTCTGGGGCTCCGTCGCCGGCCAGATCATGCGCACCCTGTGGAGTCACCAGCTCCGGGGCGTCCGCAATCGGTTGTTCTGGGACCCGCAGATCGGGCGGGAGCTCTTCGGCTTCGGCAAGTGGATCTTCCTGTCCACGCTGCTCACGTTTCTGTGCGATCACTGTGACCGCCTCGCGTTCGGTGCGATGGTCCCGCGCGATGTGCTCGGGGTCTACAATATCGCGCTGATGATCGCGCTCTTGCCCACGCTGGCGATTGGCCAGCTGGGCACGTCGGTGCTCTTTCCGTCGTATAGCCGGGCCATCGAGAGCGGCGCCGACTTTGTGCGCGGGTTCGGCAACTCGCGCGCCGCGCTGACCGTGGCGGGCGGCTATCTGGTGGCGGGCATGCTCGCCACGGGACCGCCCTTCATGGCGGTCGTCTACGACGCCCGCTACGCCGACGCCGGGTGGATGCTGCAGCTGCTGGCCGTGGGCGCCTGGTTTCACGTCCTTCAGTCATCGACTTCGGCCGCTTTGCTGGCATTGGGACGGGTACCGGGACTCGCGGCGGCCAGTATGGCCAAGCTCGTCGGCATGATCGTCCTGATCCCGGCAGGCTTCGCGTGGGGCGGCTTTGCCGGCGCGATCCTCGGGCTGTCGCTGGCCAACGCCCTGAAGTACGGCTGGGTCACGGGTCTCGCGTACCGCGACCGCCTGCCGGTCATCCGCTCTGACGTGGGTTTCACGATCGCCGTCGGCGCGACCGCGACTGGGGTCTACGGCTTGGTCGAGTGGCTGCGGGCCCGCGGCGCGTCCGACTTGCTGGCGTTTGCGGTCGCGGCCCTGGCCCTGACCTCCCTGTGGGCCCCGATCGCCCTCGTCCTCTTGAGGCGCCGCACCGCGTTGCGATCAGCTGACATGAGCACCCCCGAGGCGTAACCTCAAGGCGTGCGTTTCGCGATCTGCAACGAGCTCTTTGAGGGCTGGTCCTTCGCCGACGTGTGCGAGCACGTGGCCGCGGTGGGCTACGCCGGCCTCGAGCTCGCGCCGTTCACGCTCGCTCCCTCCGCCCACGAGCTGACCAACGCGCAGTGCCGTACTCTGCGCGCGACCGCCGCCGCCGCGGGCCTCGAGATCGTCGGCCTGCACTGGCTTCTCGCCAAGACCGAGGGCCTCCATCTGACCTCGCCGGAGGTTGGAGTGCGTGACCGCACCGCCGCCTACCTCCGCGACCTAGCGCGGGCCTGCCACGAGCTCGGTGGCTCGGTCATGATCTTCGGTTCTCCGGGCCAACGCTCGCTGTTGCCCGGCGTATCAGTGGACCAAGCCTTCGATCACGCGGTGGAAGTGTTCTCCGCCATCACTCCGGATCTGGATCGACTCGGGGTCCGTCTCTGCCTGGAGCCGTTGGGCCCGGTCGAAACGGATTTCATCAACACCTGCGCCGAGGCCGCGCGCGTCGTCGACGCGGTGGCGCACCCCAACGTCCAGCTCCACCTCGACGTCAAGGCGATGTGCTCCGAGGCCGAGCCGGTGGTCGACCTCGTGCGCCGGTGGGCGCCGCGGGCCGGGCACTTCCACGCCAACGACCCCAACCTCCAGGGCCCCGGTTTTGGCGACCTGGACTTCGCGCCGATTCTCAGCGCCCTGCGCGAGAGCGGCTACGCCCACTGGGTCTCGGTCGAGGTGTTCGACTTTGCGCCCGGAGCCGAAGTCACCGCGCGAGAAAGCCTCGCTTGCCTACAGCGCGCGAGCGTCCCATGACGCGGCAACCGCTTTAGTGGTGTGTCTCGACGCAGCTTCACTCCAATCCTCATTGGCCTGGCGGCCGCGCTGCTGGCCGTCGCCTGTAGCCCCGCCCTCGAAGCCGAGGGGCGCTATCGGCGCGCGCCGCCGCCGCCCGACGCCCCCAGCGCATGGGCCACCGCCGCGGACCGCGCGCGCCGCGACTGGCGTGTCGAAATGGACCTCACGGCGGATGGCGCGGCGTCCATGATGTTCTGGCTGGACGCCGATGCCACGCCGATCACCCGCAGTGGAACCTGGCGCCGCCTCGACGCGGAGGGGATTGAGCTCGAGTTCAGCCGAGAGGACGGCGCCGCGCTGGCGGAGCCTCTGGTCCAGCCTGCGCGCCTCACCCCCGACGGCCTGGAGCTCCGGTTGCCGGGGAGCCCTACCCTGTGGCTGACCAAGGAGTGACGCCGATCCGCACACCCCGGTCCGGGCCCTGGCCCCACCGGCCGGGATCCGCAAAGCACGTCCCGGGAGTCACGTAGGGGGCGGAATCGTCTTTGGGTTCGGCCCGTCGCCAGGCGGCGGGCCACCCAACCCCCGCTCGCATCGAGCGCATGACCATGATGAAGCAGACCCTGGCCGCCGTCTCCCTCCTTGCCACCGCGCTCGCGTGTGCCGCGACGTTCGGACAGTCGCCCGGCACCGAGCGCTCCAGCCGGTTGCGGGCGACTGCCGAGGAGCAGCGCGCGGCCCCGGAGGCCGATCCCGCGGCGCCGCTGATGGCGGCCAATGACGACCTGGGGATCCGGGTCACCCCGGTCGTACGCGCCGTGCGGCGGGCCGCCGATTCGGTGGTCAGCATCTATCTCGTCGACCGACGTGTGCCGGCCGACCGACTGCGCGCCGACGGCCAGGGCTCGGGCGTCATCCTCGACGACACCGGCTTCGTCATCACGAACTGGCACGTCGTCGCGCGCGCCCTGGGCAACAGCCCCCTCGGCGTGCTCGTCCGCCTCAAGAACGATGTGCAGTACCAAGCGCGTATCGTGAGCACGTCGGCGGATGAGGATCTCGCCCTGCTGCAGCTCCAGCTGCCGGCTGGCGAGACGGTGCAGCCGATCGATTTGGGCGACTCATCGTCGCTGATGACCGGGGAGACCCTGATTGCGATCGGCAACCCGCAGGGGCACGCGAACACCGTCACGGTGGGCGTGCTCTCGGCCACCGATCGGAGCATCACGGTCCGGGCGCCGGACGGCATCGTCCGCACCTTCGAAGGCCTGCTGCAAACCGACGCGGCAATCAATCAAGGCAACAGCGGCGGCGCCCTCCTCGATCTCACGGGCAAGCTGATCGGGATCAACAACGCGATGGCCGCGGGCGCCGAGAACATCGGCTTCGCGATCCCCGTGGACACCGTGAAGCGGGTGTTCCAGGACAAGCTGCTGTCGTCCGATTTCCTCGGCAACGTCTGGATCGGCATGCAAGTCGACGAGCAAGACGGCCGCGTGGTGGTCGCCTCGGTCGACCCCGCCGGGCCGGCCGATCGGGCCGGCATCCGCCGCGGCGACGTCGTTGTCTCGACCAACGGTCGCCAAACCAGCTCGCAGGCCGACTACGCCCGCGGCTTGCTGACCGCGCAGCCGGGCCAGGCCCTGCCGCTGGCGTTGCTACGGCGTGGCGATGAGCTGGAAGTCGAGGCGGTGCCGCTCACCATGGTTGGACTCGAGCTGGTCCGACGCGCCGGCATCGAGGTCGAGACGCTCACCCGCAGCGACGACGAGGACCTGGTGCGGCGCGCCAGCCAGGCCTGGTACGCCGGCCGACGGCGCGTCTATTGGTTGCCGAGCGTTGTGCGGATCACCCGCGTCTACCCCGACGGTCCGGCGGCCGACCTGGGCTTGCAGCGCGGCGACATCATGCTCGGCTTCTACTTCCGCGACGTCTGGCGCTCGGGAGACGTTGCCTTCCGCGGTGCGCAAGATCTGGCCGACACCATCCGTAGCTATGCGCGCCGCGACTTGCCGATCTACGTCCTACGCGATGACGAGCAGCTGGACGGCGATCTGCGGCCGCGCTGACGTCAGCTGCCGATCAACAGCTCGGCGGCGTCGGTCAGGCCCACGCGCGTGCCGTCGCTGATCGCACCTTGTACGTAGACGCGGCTGCCGACGAGACGTGGCAGCCCCGGAATCACTAGGTCGAGCTGCGCGGGCGCGCCGTTCCACATCGGGCCCGGCAGGACCGGGAACGGCGGCGCAACCAAGAGCTCACCGGGGGAACCGGGTGCGAGGCCAAGCCCGTTGACCGAAGTACCGCAAGGGAACGCGGCGTCCGGCACCAGCCCGATCGCGAAGACCGTCAGGGCCGGCGTCGTCATCGAGAGGCTGGCGTCGTGCAAACCGAGCCGCACGGTCGTGCCGATGATCGGCGGGCCACTCAGCGCGGTCATGCTGCCGTCCGGATTGACGCCGCAGCCGTAGACCAGGTTGCTCGAGACACGGCGAAAGATGAACTTGCCGACGATCGTCCCCTGCCCCTGAAACGGCCCGGCGCTGGTGTCGATCTTGGCGATCGGGATCGGCGGTTGGGTGACCTCGTCGGGCGACGTGTACCACACACCGCTGTCGGTGCCGGAGTCGTACAGCTCGAGCGGCACCTCGAGCTCGTCCGCCCAGACACCACCCGGCCGCAGGTTGAGCCCGCCGACACCGACGAACCAGTCAGGGCTCGGCGCCAGCATGCTGACCAACGTGATGTGCGAGAACTCAGCCCACACCGTGAACCGCTCCCGCCGCATGGCCGGCGAAACCGCCAGTCCGAAGAACTGCAGCGCCGACTGCGCGCCGCCGCCGGAGATCTCGGCAAACACCTCATTGCGCATGGGCCCGGTCAAGCCGAGCTCGGCCATGGCTTTGATGCCCGGGCTCGCCAGCTGGCCTTCTTCCCAGAACACCGTGCCGGCGTCGTGTAGCCCACCGATCAAGGACGAGAAGTGCGGCCCCGGCGGGAACATCACCGGATGCGTGGCCGGCCCCCAGGTCCCCTCGAAGACCAGCTCGTAGTTGGCGAAGCCCTGCTGCGCGGGCGCGAACGGACTGAGGCTGACCGCGAGGGCGGCGAGGGTGCACGAACGAAGGGTATGCATGGCGACTTGGTGAACTGAGTCCACGGGACAGAATACGGCGCCGATGGCAGCCGTGGTGAACTTCCCGCGGCGTGGGCGTGTTGGTCCCAGCGTCGGCGGTCGGTCGCCGGCTCGGCGGGCTACGGATCCGCCGCCGCCGCCGCCGCGTCGGCCGCATCACCGACCCCACAGGCGAGCGCCCGCAACTTTGCGCCACCGTGAGTGCTCAGAAACACCGTGCGCAGTGGCAAGCCGGTCCGCAGCGCCAACCGTCGATCCATGGCGCACAGGGCGACGCGCCACGTCGGCGGTAGCCGCCGCGCCAAGTGACCGAGGCTCTGGTACAGCGGCCCGAGGCGGTCCGTCCGCCCCACGCGACGGCCGAAGGGCGGGTTGCTGACCACCGCACCTTGGGCCGGCGCGGGGAGGGCGCCGCCGAGCACGGGCGCACCCGCCAATGGCGCCACGTCGAACTGCATGGCGTCGGCCACACCGGCGCGCGCGGCGTTCGCCCGCGCCGCCGCCACCGCGCCCTCGTCCCGGTCGCTGCCAAAGATGCGAGGTTCGGCGGTCACGAGCGGCACCTCGCGCGCGGCCAACGCATCCCGCACCTTCGCGAGGTCGGCGCCTGCGAACGGCAGTAGCTGCTCGAAGGCGAAGGCGCGCTCGCCGCCCGGCGGTCGCCCGCTCTGCAGCAGCGCCGCCTCGATCGGCAGGGTGCCGGCGCCCATCATCGGGTCCACTAGCAGCGTGCCGGGCTCCCACCCGGACGCCAGCAGGAGTGCCCGCGCCAAGTCTTCGCGCAGCGGCGCCTTGCCGGTGGCAAAGCGCCAGCCGCGACGGTGCAGGGGGGCTCCGCTGGTGTCCAGCGAGACCCGCGCTGCGTCGCGCTCGACCCGGACCAGCACCGCCGGCCCCTCCTGCACGGCGGCCCGACTCACCCGCACGTCGGCGCCGCAGGCGCGATGGATCGCCTGCGCAACCCGCTCGGCAACCGCCCCTGAGTGGTAGAGCCGGGACTTCTGACAGCTCGCGCGCACGGCGACCGCCGCGCCGCGGCCCAACCAGTCGCGCCAGGGCAGCGCTTCGACCTGGGCGCGCAGACGCGGCAGGTAGCGCGCCGGCAACACCGCCAGACGCACCAGCACGTGGCTCGCCACGCCGAGGCCTAGGTTCGCGCGGTACACGTCGGTGAGGTCACCGGCGAACGAGATGCCGCCGCGCCGCAAGCGCGCGTCGCCGCTGCCGCCGCCAAGAGCCTGCCATTCGCGGAGCAGGAAGGGCTCCAGCCCGGGCAGGCACCCGACGAAGATCTCGAGCGGCAGCGCGGCGGTCGGCACAGCGGCCATCATGCCGCCGCGCCGCAGGGGCGCCAGCGCGCGGCCTCGCCGCGCAAAGCGCTTTCCGGCCGGACCTCTAGGAGTCGAAGCGCAGCGGGACCGGGTTGCTCACCAGGTTGATCGCCTGGGTCACGGAGTCGACGACGACAAACGCGTGGTTCAGCGTCAGGCCGGTGAGCGCCGGCGTGCGCGGCAGGTTGAGCCGCGCCGTGGCGTTGCCGATGCCGTTCAACACACCGATGAACTGCGGCAGGACCGGGCCGCCCGCGGCGGTCGCGGTGAACTGCAAGTACGCATCGTCGTTGAGCGGCAGGCTGACGCCGAGACCGGGGATGCCGGGGCTCGTGCCAGAGGCCGAGCCGAGCATGATGTAGATGTCCCCGGCGTTCGCCGTGCCCGTGATCAGGTCGAAGTCGACCGCGGTGGGCGTGCGCCAGGAGACCGACTCGGTGTCGGCCCAGAGGTACCGCTCGTAGTAGCTGACCTGGAAGACCAGGCCTGGCGGCGTCGGCACCGTGGGAAAGAACTCCCACACCTTCTGCCCGGTCGGGTCGATCTCAAACAGCCAGGCCTGGCGACCGCTGACGACCAGCGTGTTGCCGTTGGGCAGGCGCTCGGGGCTCGAAAGACCGCTGGAGTACAGGTTCGTCGGCACCGGGTCTTGGTACTCCCAGACGTAGCCACTCGGGCCCCAGATGGCGCCCGGCGCCAGCGAGAAGTCCGACGGGATGTCGATCTCGACGACCGACGAGAAGCTCTGACCCGACGGCGTGCCGGCTTCGTTGTTGAACGCCAGCACGTTGCCGGCGCCCGGCAATCCCTCGGGGATGATGTAGCTGCCGTGCTGGAAGAACAGGGTCTGGTCCGCCGCGGTGCCGCGGTCGTAGGACTGCGGGTTGCCCCAGCGATAGAGGATGTCACCGCCCTTGCCGTAGTTGCCGCCGGTGCTGCCCGCCGCCTCGGCGGTCGTGGTCGAGTGGTCGATCAGATAGAACTCGTCCTGGAACGGGCTGTTCAGCAGGATGATGTCGTTGGCGGCGTCGTAGGCGATGTTGTTGCAGTGGTTCCACTCACCGTTGGTGAGCGTGTCGCCGGGGAAGTTGATGTCGAGCAGCTCTGGGTGATCCGCGACCACGCCAAAGTTCGCCTTCGTCGCGTCGAAGTCCTGGATCACGTGATCCATGAAGTGCCACTCCCAGACGATGTCGCCGGTTTCGGGACCGGTCTGCTGGATCTCGACGATGCTGTCCGGCAACCACTCAGTGCTGGCCAGTGTCGCCGGGTCGCGACCGGCATCGATCGCGTCCTGCGCCGTCAGCAGATCCCACGAGATGGCGAGGACGTTGCCGTTCGGCAGCAGCGCAATGTCGTGATGGAGCCACAGCGTCGTCCCGCCGAGCTGGTAGTCCCACAGGTTGGTGCCGTCGAACGCCACGCGCACGATGCGGCCGCCGCGGCCGCCGATCTGGGGCGAGCCGGCGAGTTGCTGCGAACGCACGAGCGTCCCGTCCTGTTCCAGATAGACCCCGTTGCCCGGATTGCCGGAACTCGGCCAGGTCTTCACCACCGTCCCGGTGTTGTCGACGAGGAACGTGTCTGACGTGCCGTGTGGGCCGTAGAGGCGGAACCCCGGGGCCGGGCCCTGGGCCTGGAGAGTCGTGACGACAAGCAGCGCCGCGGCGCAGGTGAGGAGGGTGTTTCGATGCATGGCGGGTCGGTGAGTCAGGTGCAATTACCGTAACCCAACTGCCGCGAGCCTGCCTAGGGGTCTCACTGAGGCCGCGCCGCCGACCGCGACCGCTCGACGTCGCCATTCCGCCTTGGCAGCGCTGGCCCCGGGTCGGCCGCGCGCTTGACCTCCTACCGACCACGCGCACAGTAGCGCGCCATGATCGACTCCGTCGTGGTCCATGGATTCGAGACGTCGAACAACATCAAGGTCCGCCTCGCTCTCGGCCACAAAGGGATCCCTTATGAGTTCCGCACGATCGACCCCGCCGACCGGGCCGACGTCGTGCGCCTGTCCGGGCAATTCCTGACACCGGTCATGGTCCACGGCGAACGCGTGCTGTTCGACTCCGGCGCGATCTTGCGCTACCTCGACGCGAACTTTCCCACCACGCCGAAGCTGTTCGGGAAGAGCCGGGACGAGCAGTGGGAGATCGAAGACTGGGAGCGCTTCGCGCGCGGCCCCCTCGCCGAGCCCATGCTCGAAGTCGTCCACACCCGCGTGTCCACGGGCAGCGTGCCACCAGAGGTGACCGAACGCTGTGCGGCGGCGTGGGCGGCGGCCGCGGCGACGCTCGCCGACCGCCTCAGCGACCGGCCCTGGCTCGCGGGCGACGCACTGTCGGCCGCCGACCTGACGGCTGCAGCAGTCCTCTACCGGGTGCGATCCGCGGCGATCTTTCCTTGGCCGGAGTGCCTGGCGGCGGTCGAGGGATGGTCGCAAGGCATCCTGGAGCTCGACCCATCCTTGGCGTGACGTTGGGCGGGTTCGCGCCTGCCACGGGAACGTCCACTAGTGGTGTGATTCAGACAGATGGGGCATTACCCGCGGGTATCGGCGCCGCTGACGGCGAACGACCTGTTGGCTGAACGGACTGTTGGGTGCACGGGGCCGTGCGGCTCCGAAATCCCCGACCTCAAAGTCAGGCCCGCCCCGATAGGTCGGCGTGAACGGGTGCCTACGGTGGAATCTCACCTCGCTCCGACTCCCCGTCATGCACCATCGTCCCGCCGCCGAGTTCTTCGGCACCACCTGGCTCGTCTTGGTTGGTTGTGGCAGCAGCCTATTGGCCCCAGCCGACGCCTCCCTCTTCCTCCGCGTGATGGTGACGGCCAGCGCCTTTGGGCTCGCGGCACTCGCCCTCGGCCTCGCGACGCGCCAGCACTCCGGCGGCCACCTGAACCCAGCGATCACGGTCGGTCTGTGCGTGGCCGGGCGCTTCCCGCGAGCGCAGGTCCTGCCCTATCTGGGCGCGCAGGTTGCCGGGGCCTTGCTGGCCATGACCCTGCTCAACATCGTCGCCAGCGGCGGCCCCGCCTATGCACCCGAAAGCCTCGCCGCCAACGGCTACGGCGCGCACTCGCCGGCCGGCTACTCGCTGTGGTCCTGCCTCGTCGCCGAGATCAGTCTGACGTGCATGGTGGTCTTTGCCGTACTCGGAGCCGGCGGCCGCGGCGCAACCGGCGTCGCGGTGCCCATCGCGGGCGCCATGGCCCTGGCGGCGGCGCACCTCGTCGGCGTGCCATTGACCGGTGGATCGTTCAACCCAGCGCGGAGCACCGGGCCAGCGTTGTTCGCGGGCGGCTGGGCGTTCCAGCAGCTGTGGCTGTTCTGGGTCGCGCCTCTGGCCGGCGCTGCGCTCGCGGGCCTCACCTACGCCGCGCTGCGCGAGGCTCCCCGCAGCGCGCCGCACGAGGCCCGGTCTCCCTTTGGTGCCGGGCGAGTTTCGACCCCCGGTCCCGTACACGACACCGCCCCTCGATCGAGCCGAGAGGCGGGGTGATTCTCACGGTCAGGCCGTGCGGCCTGCCGTCACGCCGGGGCGCCGCTCACCAGCGATCGCGCCGGCCGCCGCCGTCGCGGCCACGCCGGCCGCCGCCATCGCGGCCGCCGCCACCGTGGCCACCGCCACCGTAGCCACCGCCGCCACCGCCGCCGCCACCGGCGCGCGGACGCGGCTGGCGCTCTTGCGCCTCGTTTACGCGGAGGGGCCGGCCGTCCAGCTCCACTCCGTCCATGGCCTGAATCGCGGACTGGGCGTCCTCATCGGTCGCCATCTCCACAAAGGCAAAGCCGCGGGGTCGGCCGGTATCCCGGTCCGTCATGATGCGGGCGCTGGTCACGGAGCGGCCGTCCTGCTCGAACGCCGCAATCAGGTCGTCCTCCTGGGTATCCCAGGAGAGGTTGCCCACGAAAAGTCGCTTGGTCATCTGTTCTCTCGATCGAAACGAGCGCCGGAGCACACCTGACTCCTGACGCGTGGGGCGTCTCGCCCCTTCCACGGATGGTTCTGCGACTGCGCCGCAGAACCGCAGCCCGCACATTACAACAAGAGCCGCGGCGCTCGCCGACGAATCTCCGCTCGGATCTCGACTGTTTTTTTGTCGGTGCGCCCACCGGCGAGGCCGCCAGCTCGGCATTTCTACCGGCGACGGCGCCGGTTACATTGCAGTGCACATGCGGGATCCCACGCGCGAAATCGTCGTGACCGGATCCGCCGTTTGCACCCACATGGGCGACGACTGGGCGGAAATCCTGGCCGACCTGCGCCAAGGTCGAGCCAAGCCCTTCCCACGTTGGGAGCCGGCGGTGGCACTCGACTCCCCCTGCCAGCTCGTCGGCATCTACCCGGGTCCGCTCGACCCCGGGGCGCTGGAGCTGGACAAGCAGCAGACTCGGTTCGCCGGCAGCGCCACGTTGATGGCGCTGCACGCTGCCCGGCGGGCGCTGGCGCAGGCCGCGATCGACCCCGAGGAGCTCGCCATCGTGGTCGGCAGCGGGACGGGCGACGTGGACACCCATCGCGAGTTGGCCACCCGACTGGCCAAGCCCGGCGGCGTGCGCAAGGTCTCCCCGGCGTTCATTCCCCGCCTCATGGCGTCCACGGTCTCGGCCAACCTCGCCTCCATCCTGGGCAGCCGGGGACCATCGTTCAACGCCGCTGCGGCCTGCGCGGGCGGCGCGTACAACGTCCTGCTTGCCGCCCAGCTCATCGAGCAGGGCCACTGCGAGGCGGCACTGGCCGGCGGCGTCGAGGTCGCCGACATCCACTTCTACGCCGGCTTTGACGCGATGCGCGCGTTCACGCGCAAGGACAACGACTCCCCCGAGCGCGCGTCGCGGCCGTATGCCGCCGATCGCGCCGGCTTTGTCTTCTCCGAGGGCGCGGGCGTCCTGGTCTTGGAGACCCGCGCGCGCGCCGCAGCACGGGGTGCCGCCGTGCTGGGCGTGCTGCGCGGCTACGGCATGTCCTCCGATGGCGCCGGCAGCATGGTCGCGCCGTCCTCCGCCGGGGCCGAGCTGGCGATGCGACGCGCCCTGGATCACGCCGGGATCGCGCCCGACGAGATCGACTACATCAACACGCACGCGACCTCGACGCAGCTCGGCGACACGACCGAGGTGCACGCGATCCGCAGCGTACTGGACGACCGCCACGTGCTGTACTCGTCGACCAAGGGCTACACCGGGCATCCGGTGACCGCGGCGGGGCCCATCGAGATGGCGTTCACCCTGGCGATGCTCCAGGACGGCTGGATCGCCCCGTGCCCCCACGCCGAGCCACTCGATCCCGAGCTCGTCGACTACCCGCCCGTGGTCCAGCCCACGGACCGCCCGCTCCAGCTCGCCCTCTCAAACTCCTTTGGGTTCGGCGGCACCAACGCGGTCTTGGTTCTAAGCCGCTGACGGATCGGCTCGCGCCGACGCCGGCCGGGCGCGCGCCGCTCGGTCGCGAAGTGAATGCGCCGCGCGCAGGCGGGGTAGCCGCAGCACGCCCCGGCCACGACCACGCCCAGTTCTGCCACGAACTTGGGCCGGTCGGGCACTACCGTTGGGCCGTCGACACATCCCATACGGGCCCCCGAGAGAGCGTATGCCAGAACGAATGATCCGCCTTCCCGACCTCAACACCCATGGGTGGCCCGTGCACCGGACGGTGCTCGCGGTGGTCGGAACCCTGCTCGTAGCCATCGCCGCGTGGTCGTCGGTCTTCACCGTGCCCGCGGAGTCCGAGGGCGTCGTCCTGCGCTTCGGGCGCTTCACCAAGACGGTCCCGCCGGGCCTCCACTTCAAGATGCCCCTGGGGATTGATCGCGTCGCGGTCGTCCCGGTCCGCCGCCAGCTCAAACAGGAGTTTGGGTTTGGCACGCCGGGCGCCACCAACCGCTGGCAGTCGAGCGGCCGGCAGGAGTGGTCCGACGAGAAGTCGATGGTCACCGGCGATCTCAACGCCGCCCTCGTCGAGTGGGTCGTCCAGTACCGCATCGACGCACCAGACCTCTATCTGTTCAAGGTCCGCAACGCCGACGCCACCCTCCGCGACGCTTCCGAGAGCATCATGCGCGAGGTCGTGGGGGACCGGACGGTCGACGAGGTCATCACGATCGGCCGCCAGGAGATCGAGGTCCAATCACTGCAGAAGCTGCAGGAGCTCACCGCCAGCTACGAGATGGGGATCAAGATCGACCAGGTGCAGCTGAAGAACGTCAACCCACCGGAGCGCGTCCAGGACTCCTTCAATGAGGTCAACCAGGCCCAGCAGGAGAAGGAGCGCGCGATCAACGTCGCCAATGGCGAGTACAACAAGGTCGTGCCGCGCGCACGGGGTGAAGCGGCGCAAAAGATCCGCGCCGCCGAGGGCTACGCCAAGAAACGGATCAATGAGGCCAAGGGCGACGTGGCGGCGTTCGTCGCCCTCCTCGCCGAGTACTCGAAGGCCCCCGAAGTCACCCGGCAGCGTCTGTACCTCGAAACGATGGCCGAGGTGCTACCGCGCGTCCGGCGCAAGATCATCCTGGATGAAGACGCCAAAGGTGTCCTGCCGTTGCTCAACCTCGGCGGCGACACGCTGGCGCCACCGTCGCGCCGCGGCGCGGAAGGAGGGAGCCACTGATGCCCGCCAAAGTGATTCCGTTTGCCGCCGCCGTCGCGGTCCTCCTGCTCATCGCGTTCTTCGCCTCGGCGGCCTACACCGTCAGCGAAACCGAGCAGGTCATCATCACCCAGTTTGGCAAGCCGATCGACGAACCCGTCACCGAGGCCGGGCTGCACTTCAAGATCCCGTTCGTGCAGGAAGTGAACACGATCGACAAGCGCATCCTCGAGTGGGACGGCCAGCGCACCGAGATGCCGACCAAGGATAAGCTCTACATCTCGGTCGACACCTACGGCCGCTGGCGCATCACCGAGCCCCTCAACTATTTTCGCCGGCTGCGCGACGAGCGCAGCGCGCAGTCGCGCCTCGAGGACATCCTCGGCTCGGAGACGCGCAACGCCATCGCCAAGCACGATCTCATCGAGGTCATCCGGACCTCGAAGGAGCGGGTGCCCACTCCTGATGAAACCCTGGAAGGGAACGAGGGCGGCCGTATTGGCGTCCTCCACCCGATCACCAAGGGCCGCAAGAAGATCGAAGAGGAGATCCGGGCGGCGGCCAAAGAGAAGCTGGCGGAGTTCGGCATCGAGCTGCTGGACGTGCGCTTCAAGCGGATCAACTACAACCCGAGCGTCGTGACCAAGATCTACGACCGCATGATCTCCGAGCGCCAGCAGATCGCCTCCCGCTTCCGCTCCGAGGGCGAGGGTGAGGCCGCCAAGATCGTCGGCGACAAGGAACGTGACCTCAGCGGGATCGAATCCGAGGCCTACAAGACGGTGCAGGAGATCCGCGGCGCCGCCGATGCCACCGCCACCGAGATCTACGCTCAGGCCTACGACCAATCCCCCGAGTCCCGATCCCTGTACGAGTTCGTCAAGTCGCTGGACACCTACCGCGAGGTGGTCGACTCGGATAGCACGTTGGTGCTGACGACGGGCGGAGACCTGTTCCGCTTCCTGAATAAGATGAGCGGCCAGTAGCGGGGCGCCCGCCCGCCCAACAAAGGGCTCGGCCCGAGAACGTCAGTCGGTACAACCGGGGCAAAGAAATCCTATGCCCACCACGACGTCCCCCCGCTTGTACTGGTCCCTGCTCGGCGCTGCCGCAGTCGCTTTGGCGACCGGCGGCTGCGCATCGTCCGCGGATATGACGCAATCCTCGACTTCCGCGCCCGACGCCTCGGGCGGCTCCTCAAACACCTCCAACAATCCCCTACTGGCCGATTGGGCCGGCCCCTACGGCGGCGTGCCGCCGTTCGACCGCGTGCGGGTGGCCGACTTCGAGCCAGCGCTCGAAGCCGCGATGGCCGAGCAGCTCGAAGAGGTCGCCAAGATCGCCGGCAATCCAGCGCCACCCGACTTCACCAACACGATCGCGGCGATGGAGGACACCGGCCGCACGCTCTCGCGCGTGGGCACCATCTACGGGGTCTGGGGCTCCACCATGAACGTCGACGGGTTCCAGGACGTGGAGCTCAAGATGGCCCCTCGCCTAGCCGCGTTCTCCGACCAGATCACCCAGAACGCGGCCCTGTTCGGCCGGATCCAGGCCGTGCACGAGCGCGCCGGCAGCCTCGGCCTGAGCGCGGAGGAACGCCGTCTGGTCAACGACTACTTCGACGACTTCGTGCGCGCCGGCGGCAAGCTCGACGACGCGGCGAAGCAGCGGGTGTCGGCGATCAACCAGGAGCTCGCCGAGCTCTACACGCAGTTCTCACAGAACGTGCTCGCGGACGAGACCGACAAGTTCATGGTCATCGACAACAACGCAGACCTCGCCGGCCTGCCTCAGTCGGTGATCGACGCGGCGGCAGCGGCAGCCGCGGGCAAAGGCAAAGACGGCCAGTGGGCAATCACCAACACGCGGTCGTCGGTCGACCCGTTCCTGACCTACTCCGAGCGGCGCGCGCTCCGCGAGCAGGCCTGGCGCATGTTCGTGTCTCGCGGTGACAACGGCGACGCCACGGACAACAACGCGCTCATCCCGCAGATCCTGCGCTTGCGCGCCGAGCGCGCCAAGCTGCTCGGCTATCCCACCCACGCGCACTGGCGCTTGGCGGACACGATGGCCAAGCAGCCGGAGCCGACCATGCAGCTCATGATGGACGTGTGGCGGCCGGCCATTGCTCGGGTGCGCGAGGAAGTCGCGGACATGCAGGCAATCGCCGATCGCGACGGCGCCGGCATCACGATCGCGCCGTGGGACTACCGCCACTACGCCGAGAAGGTGCGCCAGGAACGCTATGACCTCGACCAGACCGAGGTGAAGCAGTATCTGCAGCTCGAGAAGCTCCGCGAGGGGATGTTCTGGGTCGCCGGTCAGCTCTTTGGCTTCCGCTTCCAGCCCGTCGCCGATGGCGTCCCGGTCCACCACCCCGACGTCCGGGTGTGGGAGGTCACGGCCGCCGACAGTGGCGCGCACGTGGGCCTGTGGTACTTCGATCCCTATGCCCGCGAGGGCAAGCGCTCCGGCGCATGGATGAACGCCTATCGCTCGCAGGAGCGCTTTCGCGGGCAGATCACGACCATCGTCTCGAACAACTCGAACTTCGTGAAAGGCCGGCCGGGCGAGCCGGTGCTCATCTCCTGGGATGACGCGGTCACGCTCTTCCACGAGTTCGGGCACGCGCTGCATGGCCTGTGCTCGAACGTCACGTATCCGACTCTGGCGGGGACGAGCGTGGCGCGCGACTACGTCGAATTCCCGTCGCAGCTGCTCGAGCACTGGCTCCCGACGCCCGAGGTCCTGTCTCGCTTCGCCCTGCACTACAAGACCGGCGAGCCACTGCCCGAGGCGCTGCTCGAGCGGATCGAGCGCGCCGCGACGTTCAATCAGGGCTTCTCCACCACCGAGTACCTCGCGAGCGCGCTCGTGGACATGAAGCTGCACACGCTGGCCAACCCCGAGGTCGACCCGAAGTCCTTCGAGGAAGCCACGCTGACCGAGCTCGACATGCCCGCCGAGATCGTGATGCGCCACCGGCCCACCCACTTCCTGCACATCTTCTCGAGCGACGCGTACTCCGCCGGCTACTACAGCTACCTGTGGTCGGACACGCTCACCGCGGATGCCTGGGAGGCGTTCACGGAAGCCGGGGGTCCCTACGACCCCAACGTGGCCGCGCGCCTACGCCAGCATGTGTTCTCGGTCGGCAACACCGTCGACCCGGGCGAGGCCTATCGCGCCTTCCGCGGTCGCGACGCGCAGATCGAGCCGCTGATGCGCAAGCGCGGCTTCCCACTCAACTGAGGCCGGGCCCGCGCGCGCGGCGTATCACAGGGTCGCAAGAGCCAGTCAGTCCTTGGCGCGGCCGAGGAACTCGCCGGTCCGCGTATCGATGCTCACGCGGATGCCCTGGTCGATGTGCTCCGGGAGCTGGACGACGTGGCCGGTCTCCAGCGTTGCCGGTTTGGTCCGACCGGTGGCCGAGTTGCCTTTGACGCCGGGCGCCGTCTCCGTGATCTCAAGCGACACCGCGGTCGGCAGCTCGAGGCCGATGGGTGCGCCGTTGTAGTACATCGCCCGCACGCCTTCGATGCCTTCCACCAAGAACTTGCCCTCCCACTCCAAGTCCTCGCGCGAGAGCTCAAACTGCTCGTAGCTCTCCGAGTCCATGAAGTGGTAGGTCGCGGGGTCGGCGTAGAGGAACTGAATCGGCCGCCGGTCGACGTCGGGCACGGCGAACGTCTCGCCGCCGCGGAACGACTTGTCGAAGCTTTGCTTGGTCTTGAGGTTGCGCAGCCGCACTCGAGTGACGGTGTTGCCACCACGCGCCGTCGGCGACGACACGTGCAGCGATTCCACCACAACGGGGGCGCCTTCCAGCTCGATGATCAGGCCACGCTTGAGGTCGCTGGTGCTGTACATAGGGCGAAGGAAGACTACCGCGGCCCGCGCGGCGCGCCACGGGTACGAGTCGAGTCGGGCGGCTTTGCGGCCGCCGCGCTGGCGCCGTCGCCGTGGACCAGCGCGGTGCTCCAGAGCCAAAGTCCCACGGCCTCGGGAAGGCGCTGGTGCACCTCGCGCCAATTGCGGAGTCCCTCCCCACGCTCGATCAGGACCCGTGTGACGTCCGCGACCGTCACGCCGCCCTCGACGGCGGCGCGGTGCAGGCGCGGCAGTACGTGACCGTAGAGCGCCCGGCGGTCGCCAAGCCCGACCACGGCGAGGACCACCGCGACCACTCCCACCGCACCGGCGACGGCCGCAGCGACGCCGAACCACCCCCAGAGCGCGACGACGAGGGCCGTGCCGCCAATGATCCACCGGCGCGGCCACAGCGCCGCCGCGTCGATCTCCGCGTCCATCGCGCGCACCGTGGCCCAAGCGCGTTCCATGGCGTCCGCGGCCTCGACCGGCGCTCCCCGCCACGACCGCCGCACCAGGCTTTGGTCGACGAGGCGCCCGCGGAGCCTGGTCCACGCCGACCAGAGCAAGGGAGCCTCGCGCTGCACCTGGGCCGCCCACTGCCGTTGCCGCGGGTCGAAGAGCTGCCGCTCGCTGAACAGTCCGCGGCCCACCCGCACTAGGTCCGCGGCCGTGAGTCGATGCTGATCGCGCAGCAGCGCCACCAACCCATCGGGCCACCCGGTGCGGCCGCGGATCCGCTCCGCCGCGGTCGCGAGGTCCTGTTCGTGGCGTCGCATCTCGACGACGTCCGCGGCCCAGCCCCGGCAACCAGGCGCTGCCGGCCGCGGCGGCCGCGCCGGCTCGAGGCGGCCAACCCCCAGCGACTCGGCGTCGCGCCGAGCGGGCGACGGGGTGTCACCCCGGCGACGGGCCGAACGGGGCCGCGACCGGCTGTGGCCCCCGCTTCGGGGCGGCCCCCCCCCACCCGCGCCCACCGCCAGCGCCTCATAGGCGGCGCGGATCTTCCGAAACGCCGCCGGATGAGCCTCGGGGCGATAGACGCGCAGCAGCCGACGGTAGGCGCACCGCGCCGCCTCGGGGGAGCAGGCGTCGCGCGCCAAGCCCAGCACCTCGCGCGGATCCTCGCTCTCCAAGTTGGGCAGCGGATCCGTCACGCCGCGCCGTCGCGACTCGCCGACGTCCCGTCGCCCTCGAGCAGCGAGAGAAAGAGCTGGAGCTCGGCCCGGAGAGCTTCGGCCGCGTCGTGCTCTCGCGCCACTAGCGCCCGTTCGAACTGGGTCAGCAACTCGTCGAGCCGGTGACGGTGCACACCGGCAACTTCACTGAACAGCCGCCGTCCCTTCGCCAACAGATAGCGATTCTGATCCGCGTCGCGCGGATCCACCTTGAGCGCCTGCATCGCGTGCAGCGCCCGACGCAGCTCCACATCGGTCAGCTTGCCTGGACGCTCCTGGAGCACCAGCCGATGTTGCCGCCCGGTCGACAGGAGCTCGGCGTCGACTTCAAGGATCCCGTTCAGGTCGTAGGTGTAGCGCAGCCGCACGCCCTCGTGGCCGCGCGGCCGCGGCTGCAGATCCGAGACCACGAGCGTGCCGAGGTGCAGATTCTCCTGCACGCACCGCGCCTCGCCTTGGTAGATCTCCACACTCATCTCGGTCTGACCGTCGTGGGTGGTGGCCAGCTCCACCACCCGACTGACCGGGATCGTCGTGTTGCGATCGATGATCGGCAGGAAGTAGCCCCCCTTGATCTCCCCGGCGAAGTCCTTGCAGACCTCGGTCCCCAGGGTGTGCGGCATGACGTCGGTCGCGACCAGGTCGCGCACCGCGCGATTGCCCGCGACGAGAGCCGCTTGGACGGCGGCGCCGCGCGCCACGACCGTGTCGGCATCGATCTCGCCTGCCGGCTCACGCCCGAACAACGCCGCGACGAACTCGCCGACGGCCGTCATGCGGCTGGCCCCGCCCACCAACAGCACATGGTCGATGTCGTCGGGCGACAGATGGGCATCGCGCAACGCCGCCCAAGTGGTCGGCGCCAAGCGAGCGAGCAACGCCGCATTCGCCTCCCGCAAGCCGGCCTCGGTCACGGTCACCGCGCCCTCCGGCGACCATTCGGCGGCGTCGAGATCTGGCATCGGCACGTGCGCCTCGGGTGTGACGCTCAGCTGCCGCTTGGCGAGCTCAAAGCGATAGCGGAGCTTGGCCGCGAGCACGGGACGGCGCGCCTCAAGCTCCGGCAGCGACTGCTGTCGCGACGCGAGTACCCGCGCCATCAAGTTGCGCGTGAAGTCCTCGCCCCCCAACAGCGCTTCCCCAGCGCTGGCCAGCACCTCGAGAATGCCGTCTTCGCAGTCCACCACCGAGACGTCGAACGTGCCCCCACCGAGGTCGAACACCAGCAGTCGTCGGCGGTCTGCGTCGGCGTGAAGGCCATAGGCCAAGGCGGCCGCGGTGGGCTCGTTGAGGATCCTCTCCACCGTGAGGCCGGCGAGCTCGGCGGCATCCTTCGTCGCCTGCCGCTGCGCATCGTTGAAGTAGGCCGGCACCGTGATCACCGCGCCGCTGACCCGATCCCCGAGGAAGGCTTCGGCGTCGGCCCGAAGCGCGCGGAGCACCAGCGACGAGAGCATCTGCGGCGTCAAGCGCAGGTCCCCGATGCGGTGCTCGGTCCGCTGCCCCATCTCGCGCTTGAACAGACTCCGACACCGGTCTGGTGCGGTGGCCGCGATCTCCTGCGCAGCGCGCCCGACCACGACTTCCCCGCGTGTCGTGACGCCGACCACCGAAGGCGTTAGCACCTCACCCATCGCGTTCGGCACCAGCACCGGCACGCTGCCTTGCACGACGGCCGCCGCCGAGTGGGTCGTCCCCAAGTCGATTCCGATCACCTGCCCCATATCTATCTCGTTGATATCGCGGCGCGAAGATAGCGCGCCGACCCACGGCGCCAAACGCCCTCTCGGCGGGGCGCCGCGACCGTCGGTGCTGTCGGCGGATCGGGTCCCGCATTTTTGTGGCTCGCGCCACGCCCCGCGGGTGTGGGCTGCCCGCAGTCTCGGTCGGCCCGAGCTCGGGCCGCATTCAGGACCGAGAACGAGTCGCCCAGCACGCGGCGACCGCCGCCACGAAACCCACAGCGCCCACGGGCCAGAACCGCGTCATGCCATCCCCCAGTCCATCCACCAACGCGCCGAGCACCGGCGCCAACACCATCGTCGTGACGCGCTGTGCCTGACTCTCGATCGATAGCGTGGTGGCGCCGAGACTGCTGTCGGACGCCGCGTCGATCCGACCGATCAGGATCGGCCGCCAGAGATTCTGCAGCACGTGCAACAGCATGAACCCCAGGATCGCGCCGACCGCCGAGCCGAGTGCTGCGGCGCCGGTGACGACGGCGAAGGCCACGGCGTCGGCGCGCCAGAGCCAACGCGATGCGGCCGCTTCGCTGCCGCACCGCTGCACCAGCGCTTGGGCGCGGCGGCTAGCCAGTGCGGCGGCGAGAAAGAGCACGAAGTAGACCGGACCGGTGACGATCGCGGCACGCTGCTCGACCGCGAGCCCTTCGCCGAGGCCCCCTCGCGCGGCCCACGCGGTTGCGGCGAGCAGCAGCACGGGTTGGAGGTAGTCCTTGACCGTCTTGAACACGCCTTCGAAGGCCATCGCTTCGAACATCAGTCGACGCACCCGCGGCTCCCGCACCGCGCGGGTCACCGCGGTCGCGGCACTACGCCAGATGCCTCCGGCAGGAAGACGCGCGCGGTCGGCGCGATCCAACGCCGCGGGGTAGGTGGCGAAGCTCACCAAGCAAGCCGTGTAGGGCAGAATCGCGAAGTAGAAGACGTCGACGTAGCTCGCCGTGGCCAGCACAAATCCCGAGGCCAACAGCGCCGAGGTCGCGGAGCCCAGCTTGCTCCACGAGCGCGTGAAGCCGTACACGCGGGTCCGCTCGTTCTCGCGGCCCTGCTGGCGCAACCAAGCGAAGATAATGGCCTTGTGCGTGCCGGTGCGGAACGCCTCGCCCACTGCAAAGAGGAGCATCGCCAGGGCGATGCCGCCGTACGCGCTCGCGCGGGCGAACAGCAAGAAGCTGCCGATATAGGCGGCGAACGACAGCATCATGGCGCGACTCCGCCCGAAGCGGTCGGCCACGGCGCCAGACGGGATCTCGAGCAGGTGCACGGCGGCCTCGCGCAACGTCACGAGGGTCCCGATCTCGAAGAAGCTCAGGTCCCGCGCCAACAGCGCGAGCACCAGGAACGGCTCGAAGTAACGCTGGTTCTTCAGGAACCCGTACAGACTGAACCGGACCAGCATGCGCGTGTGACGGACTCGAGCCGTCAAGCCTAACCGCCGTGCCGCCGGCGACACGGCACGTTTGTGGCCTGGCCCCGGCACGCCGAGGCTGGGATCTGGTAGAAACAATGATCCCGCCCCATTTCCTTCGACTCGGTCTTCCTATGGAACGCACCATGCGCTGGGCGCCCGTCTTGTTGCCTCTCCTTCTCGCCGCCCCAGCCGCAGCGCAGGCCCCCGATCCCGCCCTCCGTCTCTACGGCAACATGAGCGGGACCCAGACGTGGCTCGTCGACGCCAACGGCACCACCGTGCACTCGTGGACGAGCCCGCGCCCGCCCGGCCTCTCGGTCTACCTGCGCGACGACGGAATGCTCCTGCGCACGATCAACACCGGCTTTCTCCCCGGCGTGATCGGCGGTACCGGCGGCGGCCTGCAGCTGCAGGACCTGAACAGCCAAGTGCTCTGGGACTTCCGTTATGACGGCCCCGGCGTTTGGTCCCACCACGACATCGAGGCCTTGCCCAACGGCAACGTCCTCATGATCGCGTGGGAGGACAAGTCCCCGGCCCAGGCGATCGCCGCCGGCCGCGACCCGTCACTCATGGCCGGCGCGGTCTTTCGCCCGGACCACATCATCGAGGTGCGTCCCAGCGGCCCCACGTCGGGGGACATCGTCTGGGAGTGGCATGCGTTCGATCACGTCATCCAGGACGTCGACGCGACCAAAGCCAACTTCGGCGTCGTGGCCGATCACCCCGAGCTGATCGACATCAACTACCCACCCATCGCGTCGCAGGCGAACGACTGGATCCACATGAACGGGGTCGACTACGACCCGATCAACGACTGGATCGTGCTCAGCGCCAACCGCCTGAACGAGGTGTGGATCATCGACCACAGCACGACCACGCAAGAGGCGGCCGGCCACACCGGCGGGCGGCACGGCAAGGGCGGCGACCTCCTGTATCGCTGGGGCAACCCGCAGGCCTACGACCGCGGGACCTCCGCGAACCAGCAGCTCTATGGCCAGCACTCGGCCAACATCATCCCCGAGGGGTACCCGGGGGCCGGCAACGTCGTCCTGTTCAACAACAACCCACCCATCGGCGGCTCTCAGGTCCTTGAGTTCGTGCTGCCGGTGAACGCCAGCGGCCAATTCGTCACCCCGGCCGGCGAGCCCTTCGGCCCGGCGGCCCCGATCTGGACCCACAGCGGCGGCTTTCGCTCGACGGTGGTCTCCAGCGCGCGGCGGGCCCGCAACGGCAACACGCTGATCTGCAGCGGCTCGCAGGGCCGCGTCTTCGAGGTGACGCCGCAGGGACAGACGGTCTGGAGCGAACAGATCTTCGGCAGCGTGTTCCACGCCCACTACGTCGAGCACTACCTGTGGAGCGACCGCACCTCGCTCTCGTCGGCGAGCGGTGGCTCCGTCAACTTCGACCTGATCGCCGGCACCCCGCACGCCAACCAGCCCTACGTCTTGGTCGGCTCGGCGTCGGGCACCTCACCCGGCACGGTCGTGCGCGGTGTGACTCTGCCGCTCAACCGCGACTCGTACTTCGCTCTGACCGTGCAGAGCGCTGGCTTCGGGCCATTCGTGAACAGCATCGGGCTGCTCAACAGCGTCGGCCGGGCCACCGCGCGCCTCGACATTCCGCCCGGCTTCGACCTGTCCGGGCTGCACCTCGACCACGCCTACATCGCGATCGAGCCGGCCACCGTCCAGATCGGGCTGGTCAGCAACGCGATGCCGCTAGATCTGCTGCCGTAATCGCCGGGCGCGCCCGGCGCGGCCGCCGGCTATTGCATGACCACCCGCTCGGGGTTGCTCAGCACCACCTGCAGCGGCGCCGCGCTCTGCAGCACAAACGTCTGCAGCGCCAGCGCCTGACCCGGCGACAACGTCGCGGGAACCGGCAGCCGCTGCAGCGCCTCTCCCTCGGCGTCGGTGACCCCGGCCGGCAACGTCACGAGCCCCAACACGCCCAGATTGAGCAAGCCAAAGGGGGTCGTCAAGCCCGGCTCTTGGCGCAGGCCAAACGCCGTGGCGAAGGGCGCGCTGGCGGGCCCCGTCACGCCGACGAAGAACGACCGGCCGATGTCCACGCGGTGGGCCGCCGCGCCGGCGTACCCACCCCGGTTGGCCAAGTTGTCGACGCGCTGGGTTGCGGTGCACGCCGGGGCCTGCACGCCGCTCGGTGACGGGCCGCGCTGCGCGAAGAGGAACACCCAATCGTCGAGCTCGTCGATGCCGAGGATGTCGACGTCGCCGTCGCGATCGAAGTCGACGAGCAACGCGCACGATCCCGCCGACGTTGCCGGAAGGTTCTGGCGGGACGCCAGACCAGCGACCGTGCCGCGATAGACCGTGAAGTCCGACGAGGCGAAGCTCGACACGACGACGTCCAGGCGGCCGTCGCCGTCGAGATCGCCGAGATCGACCGCGATCGGAAAGCCACCGACGGGGTAGCTCTGCACCGCGCTCACGCCGCCCGCGCCATCGCCGAAGACGACGGAGGTGCGGCCAAACCCGGAGTCGGCGGTGACCGCATCGATGTTGCCGTCGCCGTTCACGTCGCCGGTGACGATCATCCACGGCCCCGCCCCGACCGCCGCCGAGCCCCCCACCGTGAAGCCGCCGGCACCGTCTGACAGCAAGATGCTCACCTGCCCCTCGAAGTTGGCCACGAACAGATCGGTCCAACCGTCGTTGTTGGCGTCGCCGGCGGCAACGCCGCGCTCCTGCTGCCCGTTCCCCTCAAAGAGCACGGCAGGGTCGAATGTGCCGTCGCCGCGGTTGCGGTGCAGGGCGAGCTTCGACGAGCCTCGGTTCGCGGTAACCACGTCGGCATCGCCATCGCCCTCGACGTCCAGCGTGGCGACGCCCAGGGTGCTGACACCAGACGGGTAGATCACCGAGCTCTGATAGCCCCCGGCTCCGTCATTGAGGAACACCGCCAGCGTGCCCGTGCCCGAGCAACCGACGGCCAAGTCCACCCAGCCGTCGCCGTTGTAGTCCTGCGCTTCGTTGGGGCTCGGGATGCTGTATGCCGGCAGCGGCGCCACGCTGAGCGCGCCGAACGACGTGCAGCCGTCGCCGTACATGACGCGAACGTCGTTGGTGTCCTCATTGGGCAGACTGAGGTCTGGACGGCCGTCGCGATCGAGGTCGACGGCATTCGCGCCGTACGTGCGAACCCGTCCCTCGCCAGCCCGCCGCGTAGATAGCCGTTGGATTTCGTCAAACGTCATCGACCCTGCCGCGGCGCCGACCCAGAAGCTGAACGCGTGCCCGCCCTGCAACGCACCGCCGCCCGCCGCGGCCACGGCCGACGACGCCGACACCATCACCAGCTCGCCGGGGAAGAACGGGCGGGCGGGTTCGAACACCAGATCACGGCCTCCCGCCTCGAGCGTGATCGCGCCGTCCATCACGCCGCTCCAGCGACCGAAGACCTGCACGTTGGCCGCAACGGCGGTCGCGGGAGCGACCGCGGTCCCAAACGAGAGGACGACGCGGGGATGGGTCGACACCCCCACCGCGTTCCGCGCGGGCTGCACCCCGGTCACGGTGAGCTGCGCCGCGGACGCAGGGGCCAGGCAGAGAGACAGAAGCAAGCAGACGGATCGCATGGACAACTCCTCAGCGCCTGCAACAAAGTCGTTGCTACAGGCTCTCGTCGATGTTGCTGGCGCCGCGCCGCGGCGCCTTCGGGCTTGTCGCTTCGCCAAGCAACAAGCCCGCAGCTAGGAGTGTCCATGATACGCCACCATCGCCCGACGGCGGCGTTTGAAGGCGGCGTCGGCGTCCCTTGGCGCGGGACGCGAACGCGGCGCGCCCGCCCGGCCGAGCCGGACGGCGCGCCCTCATGACCGGCTCAGCAGCCGATCACGTAGTCGATCGCGTTGCACAGACCCTGGATGCGGTCGCCGTTGGCGACGATGCCCTGGATCGATGCTGCAAACCCGAGACCTGACGGGTCGGCGGGGATATTCACCGTGTAGGTCGACGGACCGCCCGTCGTGCGCTGCGACACGATGAAGACCAGCGGGCTCGCCGGGTTCACCAGGATCTCGCCGAACGGCACGATGGAACCGGCGCCGGCACCTTCGAAGCTCAGGAAGCCGACGAAGCTAGCGCTCGGGAAGACGCTGGCATCGATCGTGATATCCCAAGGGCTGCCGAGGGTCGGGACGCCAGCGGCGCTGAGGCACATCGGGTTGAGGCCACTACCGTTGCGCGCCACCGAGGTGCCGGGGGTGAAGCCCGGCGCCCGCTGCAGCTGCACGTCCATGGTGACGCCGGCCGCGGTCACGTTGACGGCGACGTTCTGGGTCACGTAGCACGGGTGCTCGAAGCGCAGCGTGTGCGAGCCGTTCGGCAGGAACGCGTGGTAACGGCCGAAGCGCGGCTCAGCCCGGTTGATCTCACCCTCGGTGAAGGGGTTCTCGACGTAGGAGAGGTTGGCGGGGACGGGATCGCCCGACGTGGCGTCGGTGACGTGGCCCGCGACCGGGATCGGCCGGTTCAGCATGAAGAGCGTGCCCGGCCAAACGCGGTCGGCCTCGTTGTTTGCGCTGGTGATCGACGGCGACTGCGTGTTGCTGATCTCGGTCAGGAACGCGTAGTTGCTGTAGACGCCCATCTGCCACTGGTAGTGCTCGCCGTTGGAGCTGGGCCCGCGGGTCCTGCCGCCGTAGCCCGACGCGGTCGAGATCGCCCCGGCCTCCGAGCGGTAGTAGCTCAGGAAGACGTGGTTCGGGCAGCCGCTGCGGTAGCCATAGAGGGTCTCGCGGCCCGAGCTGTGGTAGTCCAGCACCTTGGCGAAGCGCTGGTCCTCGGACAACGCGACCATCGCCTGCGTCTCCGGCTCGGAGCCCGCGGACGGCCCCTTCACGCCCGTGTTGCAGGGCGAGCTCCACAGGAACGGGTAGTTGCGGTTGAGGTCGACGCCACCGCCGGCGCGGCGATTGTGCCGGCGGGTCCAGTAGCCGTCCGGGTTCCAGACCGGCGCGATCCAGATCTCGTAGCTGTCGACGAGGCGGGTGATCTCCGGGTCGCTCCCGTACCCTTGTGTGAAGCGGGCAATCGCGTCCAGTGCCACGATGGGCGTGCCGTACTCGTTGCTATGGTGCGACGAGACCATCAGGAAGGCGGGCTCGTCCTCTTCCTGCGCGACGTTGTCGGAGATCTTAAGCGCGTAGATGTTGCGCCCCTGCCAGGTCGGTGGCGTGCCGTACTTCGCGGTCACGTCGACGAACTGCGCGATGTTGGGGAACGCGTTGGCCGCGTCCTGCATTTCCTGGACGATGGCGTTGAGGGTAGGGAAGCCAGATGGCTGCGCCGCGACGGGCGCGGCCAACGTCGCGCTCAGCGCGACCGCGAAGAGGATGCGATCCTTCATGAGTTCTCGTGGGGACGGGTCGTGAGGCAGGACGACGAAGATGGACTGCAGGCAGCGCGAGATCCTAGCAGGACGTGCCCCTACCTGTCGGCCAGCCGGCAGATTGTCCCTAGTGCGCCAAATCAGTTGACCGCATGAGCACCCCAGCGATCCACCGCAAGGGCCGCCCACCGCGCGCACTACGAGCCGTCGCTCGCGATGCCTCTTCGCTTCGTGCCGGGCACCCTTGCGCGTGCTCGGGCCGCGATGGCCCGCCGCACAAGCGGTGCAAGCGCCCGCCCCGCCGCACGCCGCCGCGCGCCGCAGTCACGGACCTCCGTCCCCGGGCTCCCGCCGCGTCAAGCGCGGGCTTGATCCCTCCCTTCGTACAGCGGGCCGCCCAGCGCGAACGCTGGGCCGCGGCCGGAGGGCTCCGGGCGCGGCGCGCGCAGGCCGAGTCTAGCAGCCGATGACATAGTCGATCGCGTTACAGAGCCCCTGGATCCGGTCGCCGTTGGCGACGATCCCCTGCACCGAGGCCCCAAACCCCAACCCCGAGGGGTCGGCCGGGATGTTCAACGTGTAGGTCGACGGGCCGCCCGTCGTTCGCTGCGAGACGATGAACACGAGGGGACTCGCCGGGTTGACGAGGATCTCGCCAAACGGCGCCATCGAGCCGGGGGCCGAGCCCTCAAAACTGAGGAAGCCCACGAAGCTCGCGCTCGGGAAGACGCTGGCATCGATGGTGATGTCCCAGTTCCTGCCAAGGGTCGGGACGCCCGACGCGCTGAGACACATGGGGTTCGCGCCGCTGCCGTTGCGGGCGACGGAGGTGCCAGGCGTGAAACCCGGAGCCCGCTGCAGTTGCACGTCGACGACCACGCCGGCCGCGGTGACGTTGACGGACACGTCCTGCGTCACGTAGCAGGGGTGCTCGAACCGCAGTGTATGCGATCCGTTCGGTAGGAACGCGTGATAGCGGCCGAAGCGCGGCTCCGCGCGGTTCCTCTCACCCTCGGTAAACGGATTCTCCACGTAGGAGAGGTTGGCGGCGACCGGGTCACCGGAAACCGCGTCGGTGACGTGGCCGGCAACCGGGATCGGCCGGTTCAGCATGAAGAGCGTGCCAGGCCACACCCGGGCCGCCTCGTTCCTCGCACTGGCGATCGACGGCGACTGCGTGTTGCTGATCTCGGTCAGGAACGCGTAGTTGCTGTAATTGCCGAGCTGCCAGTGGTAGTGCTCACCGTCGGCACTGGGGCCGCGCACGTCGCCGTTGTAGCTCGACGCGGTTGAGATCGCGACAGCCTCGGCGCGCAGGTAACCCGCCAGCCGATGCGTGCTGCAGCTCTGTGCGTAGGCGTACAGCGTCTCACGGCCGGAGCTGTGATAGTCGAGCACCTTGGTGAACCGCTGATCCTCGGAGAACGCAATCATCGTCTGCGTCTCGGGCTCCGAACCCTGGGAAGGCCCCTTGTAGGTCTGGGAGAACGTGCTGGTGCTGCCGGAGCAGGGCGTGCTCCACAGGAACGGGTAGTTGCGGTTGAGGTCTACGCCGCCGCCGGGACGCCGGTTCTTGCGTGAAGTCCAGTAGCCGTCCGGGTTCCAGAGCGGCGCGATCCAGATCTCGTAGTTGTCGACGAGACGCGTGATGTCGGGGTCAACGCCGTAGCCTTCGGTGAAGCGAGTGATCGCGTCGAGGGCGACGGTCGGTGTGCCGTACTCGTTGCCGTGGTGGGCCGAGACCATCAGGAACGACGGCTCGTCCTCCTTGGAGGCCACGTTGTCGGAGATCTTGACCGCGTAGATGTTGTTGCCCTGCCACGTCTGTGGAGTGCCGTACTTCGTGGTCAGATCGACGAACTGCGCGATGTTCGGGAACGCGTTCGCCGCGTCCTGCATCTGCTGTTCGATGCCGTTCACCGAGGGAAAGCCGGTGGGCTGCGCCGCGATCGGCGCCGCCAGCTGGGTGCTGAGCGCAAGGGTGACGAGAATACGAGCCTTCATGAGCCTCTGTGCGGACGGGTCGGGAGGCAGGACCAGGTGGGAGTGAGCCGAAGAAGATGTCGAGCGCTGGCCGCACCGGCGGCCGCCCACCCAGCCGGTCAGTGCCTGCAGGCCCCGACAGTTCCATCGAGCGAACGTTTCCCTCATGAGGCCGCATGAACCCTACGCAAAAACCGTAGGGCCCAGGTCAGGGCTGCGACTTCACCGGAACCCCCTCAGGTCACTCTGGGTCCGACTCGAGCTCTCGGGGGGCCCCGGCGACGACGTCCTCGGCGTCGGCACGATCCGCCGGCGCGCCGCCGACGGGGGCCGGCCGAAACGCCTGCCCGGTCACCAAGCGCCAAAGCCCCAGGGCGACCCCACTCAGCACATAGGCGGCCGAGAGCGCCACCATCGCGAACTGCCACTCCACCGCGGCAACAAACGCGAGCACGACGAAGGTCGCAATCACCGAAAGGCCCTGCCGGGCTCGCACCAGCGAGGCAATGACGTGCGGATACGGCACCCGGCTGATCATCAGCAGGCCGAGGCCGACCAAAATGGCCGGCAGGGCTTTGATCAGGACGTCATACGTGGCATCCACGGTGGCGCTGCCGAGGAGCAGGCTGCTCAGCATCGCCTTGTTGTCCGCTCGCGTGGCAAAGAACGCGACCAGCGCGCACAGGACCGCGGCGGCTGCCGGCGTCGGCAACCCCGAGAACCCCGGTCGTCGATCGCCGCTCTCGACGTTGTAGCGCGCCAGCCGCATCGCCGCGCACAGGACGTACACGGCCGCTGCCGCCCAGTAGAGCTTGGCGTTGGCCGGCATCAATCCCACCTCGGGCCGGGCGTGGAAGTCGACGAGCAGCTTGACGATGAACGCAGGGGCCACGCCAAAAGTGACCATGTCGCACAGGCTATCGAGCTGCGCGCCAAAGGCCGTGGTCTGTCGCGTCATCCGCGCCACCGCGCCATCCAGGCCGTCGAACACCATGGCCAAGAAGACCAGCAGCGCCGCCGTCTCAAGGAGCGCCAGCGCCGGCGTCCCCAGGACCGGGTCGGTCCCCTGAGCGACGAGGGCATCCGTTGCCTTCGCCATCGCCAGGAACCCGAAGAACAGGTTGCCCAGCGTGACCATGGACGGCAACACCGGCACCGAGCGCAGGTCGCGCAACCGCGGGCGCCGCTGGGCCGACCCATTCGTCGCCGGCCGGTTCGCCACCGGCGGATCCGCGCGGGAGATCCGCATCCCCGCAACTTTATCCTGCAGTCCGTTCCTCGTCACGGTACCCTCCAGCCACACTCTGCCGCACCCGGCGGATTCCAGGAATGTACGAGCTGGTCTTCTTGAGCGGTGCACGCGCGGGGGCCGTGATTCCCGTCGCCGGCACGGCGCTCGCCGGTCGTGACAGCACCTGCGCGGTCGAGGTCCCCGACCCTCGGGTCAGCCGCATGCACGCGCGCTTCGAGTGGGACGGCGTGGCGCTCGAGCTGATCGATGCGAACTCGTCGAACGGCACCTTCGTGAACGAGCAGCCGGTGAGCGAGGCCAAGCTCGGCGAAGGCGACGTCGTGCGACTCGGGGCGACGCGGCTCCGGGTGCGCCTGCGCGGCGGCAGACGCCGCGACCTGGCCGAGCGGACGGCCGTATTCGGCTTTCGGGATGCCGCGGAGCCGATGACGTCCCACGCGGTCTCCATGACCGCCCTGGCCGAGCAAGCTCGACGACCCGAGACGTCGGTCTTGCAGCATCGGCTCAGCAGTCTCATGCACGTGGCGGAGATCCTGGCCAAGGTGCGGGTGCTGCCAGAGCTCTACGAGCCCGTGCTCGACGTCATCTTCGACCTCTTCCCGCAGACCGATCGAAGCTTCCTCATGCTCGGCGATACGGTCGAGCGACTCGAGCCGTGCGCGGTGCGCGAGCGCGGTCGCCGGGGAACCGGCGACCCCAAGGTGTCGCGCTCGATCTGCCGCGCGGCGCTGCAGAAGCGGGCCGCCTTCATCTACCGCGAGGGTGGGGACGAGAGAATTCAGCCGGGGCACTCCGTGGTGGACCTGCACATTCGATCGGCCATCGCGGTGCCGTTGCTTGTGGGTGATGACGTGCTGGGGATGGTCGTGCTCGACACGCGAGACGCCACCCGCGCCTACACGCCCGACGATCTCGAGCTCGCCGCGGCCATCGGCCAGCAGGTGGCGATCGCGGTGCGCAATGCCCAGCTCCTCAGCGAGGTCGAAGCGCAAACGGCGATGCGGAACAACCTCATGCGCTTCCTGCCCGAGGCGATGGCCAACCTGGTCCTGGAGGGCAAGATCGACGCCGGCCTCGGCGGTGTGCGCTACCGCGGCACGATCCTGTTCTCGGACGTGATCGGCTTCACCGGCCGGGCCGAGCAGCTCGGGCCGGAAGAGCTCGTCGACGTCATGAACCGCTACTTCAATCGGCTCGTGCCCTGCATTGAGCACGAGGGCGGCTCGATCGACAAGTTCATGGGCGATGCGATCATGGCGGTCTGGGGCATTCCCATCGACGACGGCGACAGCGCCGTCCGCGCCGTCGCCGCCGCGCTCGCGATGCAAGTCCGCCTCGCCGCGTTCAACACCCAGCTCACCGAGCCGCTGCCGATGGGAATCGGCATTGGCACCGGCGAAGTCGTCGCCGGCAACATTGGCGCCGAGAACCGGCGCGAGTACACCGTCCTCGGCGACACGGTCAACACGGCGCAACGCATCGGCGGGAAAGCCTGTCGCGAGCAAGTCCTCGTCAGCGAAAACACGTGGAGCGACCTGAGCGGACGCGCCTTCGGCGTGCGGATGCCGCCGCTGCGGGTCAAGAACAAGAGCGAGCCGGTGCAGACGCTCAGCATTCGCGGCCTCGCCGCGACCGGCGACGGCGGTGGTGATGAAGAGATCCAGCTCTACGTTCCCGTGGACACGCCGTCGGGCCCGGGCGTGCTCGCGCGGCGCCTGCCCGACTCGTCGTTTCTCCTGATGCACACGGGCGACGTGCCGAACTCCGTCACCATTCGCGCGATCGAGCTCCCGCCCACCGAGATTGGCGGTGTGAAGCGCGTGGCCAACCTGCCCGCCGAGCTCGAGGACGGCAAGCTCTGTCGCTCGGTGGTGCGGCTCGGGGACCCCACCCTCGGCGGCCTGCTGGATCCCACGCCAAAGCCCTGCGCGCAGACCTGGGAGACGATGAGTCGCGGCGACACGGCGCTGCAGGGTTAGTCGGTCGTCATCTGAGTGATGACTCGTCGCTGAACCAGCGACCTGAAGGAGGGCGATTGGCAGGATCAGACTCCCCAGGGGCTGCCATTGGCGCGGCGGGACCGCTCTGCTTATGGGGCATGGGGTGCGCGGCGGACTTGGGCGGGGCAGACTGCGAAGCGCGGCGGGCGCGGCGGGCGCACGCCGCGGTCGCCCCGGCGGGCGGTAGACAGGGGTGCCGTCTGGGGAGGTGAAGTGAAGCGGGCCGGAGTCGGTACCGTGGATTGAGAGGAAGCCGCGATGCGCTGAGGCGTGGCAGGTGCCACAGATGAGGATCATGTTGGTCGGCGCGTTGCCGCCGCGGGCGACGCGCGGGGTGATGTGGTGCACTTAGGCGGCGAAGGGGTGGCAGTTGCGGCGCGCGTGTTGGTCGCGGTTTGTCGCTTTGCGCCCGATCTCGATGAGAGGCGGCCGGACGGCGCAGGCCGCCCGGCCGATCGATCTTCGGGCCCCAGGTCCGCGCTCGGGTTGCTCTTCATCATGGCTGCGGACGGCAGCAACGGGACCAACGGGGCCAACGGGGCCAAGCACCCCGGCAACGACGGACAGCCCGCATGGCCCCCGGACTTTCATCAAAGGCCTGCATCGCCTTCACGGTTTCTACATCGCGGGTGACTACACCACGTGCTCCCCATGCTAGCCACACACCGTCACGATAAGGCGAAGTTGATGCCGAGCTCGCGAGTGTTCGCTCTCACGTTCCTCACCGCATGCGGTTGGCTTCCCGGTCAGGAGCCTGCCGCTCCTGCGGGCGGGCAGGACGCTGCCAAACAGCGCGAGGCCGAGTTGGACGCGGCGGTCGAACGATACTTCGAGAAGCAGTCTTCCGTGGAGTCAAGCTACGGGAGCAAGGGCTTCCGTTTCGGGACTCGAGACGGCAACTTCCAGACGAACCTGCAGTGGCGCGCTCAGCTCAGGTTCACCGACCCGTATCGGAGTGATCCGCGCCAAGTCGATGACTTCGAAGCGACGGACGAGAGCACCTTCGAGGCACGGCGCCTTCGCATGAAGATCGGTGGCCATGGGTATCGGCCGTGGCTGAAGTACTACTTCGAGGTCGACCTCCAGCCGACTCGCTCGTCGAGCAGTTCGAGCTCAAACGCGAGTGCTCGCGTCATCGACTGGCGCATCGACGTGGCCAAGTGGAAGGAGTTTGGCATTCGTGCCGGGCAGTGGAAGATCGACTACAACCGCGAGCGCGTCGACTCGTCCGGGCGACAGCAGTTCGTCGAGCGGTCGATCGTCAATCGCACCTTCACAATCGACCGCCAAATGGGTGTTAGTTTCCGCGGTCGCCTGTTCGAGGGCACGCCCGCCGACCTGCGCTACTACGCCGGTGTCTTCACCGGCGAAGGACGGGGGGTCGCCAACGACGACCGCCACCTGATGTACGTCACGCGCCTACAGTGGAACTTCCTCGGCCGAGACCTGCCGCTTCGGCAGACGGATGTCGAACGAACCGAAGAGCCCACCGGCAGCTTCGCTTTGGGCGCCGCCACGCATCGGGGAAGGCCGACCCGCTGGTCTTCGAGCGGCGGCGGCAATCTCGATGGCTTCGATAGCGTCGCCGTCGCCGCCAACGGCCAGCATCGGATCAACCAGGCGGTCGCGGAGTTCGCCTTCAAACACCAGGGATTCTCGACGCAGAACGAGTTCCACTGGAAGAGCATCACCGACAAGAGCCTGCCCTTCGGCGATCGAGAGACCGACCTCTACGGTCTCTACACGCAGTTCGGCTACTTCTTCAACGAGGTCTTCGACAGCGTCCCGGAGGAACTCGAGCTCGCTGCCCGCTATGCCTGGGTGAAGGAGCCCAACGAGATCATTCGCCGCAGCGACAACGAGCGGCAAGAGTTCACCATTGCGGCCAACTGGTTCTTCGCCGGCCACAATAACAAGCTGACCCTCGACTACTCGTATCTGACGCTCGACGACGACCGACTCGATACCGACGAGTCGGCGAGCCGCGTCCGCCTGCAATGGGACATCTCGTTCTGAGCTACGACTTCTGAGATTGCTCGCGCGAAGCGCTCGATTTCATGCCGCCGCCTCAAGTAGGTGCTGGATCGAGGACTTGCGCGCGGCGAAGAGGGCGGTCGTGAGACGAGCCCCCTTTGCCGTGACCTGGTACCGG
>JBCCGH010000035.1:0-64151 GCA_039029375.1 Planctomycetota bacterium | reverse complement strand
CGCGCAAGTTGCGGTTGAGGCGCTGCGCGTGTCGGCCCATCTTGCGGAACTTCCTTGCGGTGTTGTTCTTCGTCATCCCGACGAGGCGGGCGGTTTGGCGCAGGCCCGTGCCGCTGCAGAGCTGGAAGAAGACCTTGGCGTTACACGCCGGCTTGTGGTCGCCGTAGTCGAAGCGGAACGTCTACCTCGAGAAGGTCCGGCGGCACACGCGGCAACGAAACCGGGGTATCGGCCGCGATCGGCAGAGCGGCTTATAGGCGCCATGCCCCTGCGCGAAGCCCGGCTCGGGCCGAGCGTGCATGGAGCATTTGGGATAGGGGCATCGGGGCGGTCGAAACACGAGCGGGAGGTCTCCGAGGAACCGCTCGGCGACACCATGCCAACGAGGGCCCTCGAAAGCTCCGTGCCCCGCGAATGCTCACGGTGACGCGGCTCTTTGGCGTTTCCGGCCTTCGGCCCGACGAGTCCCACACCAAAAGGGGTCAGTTCAGGGGTGATGCTGGCCGGAGCGCGGCCAAGTCGAGGGCGACCGGTCGCGCACTTTTGCGAAGCGCTTGAGTCCGAGGGGCGACGTGGGGCAACCAGTTCCACGTGCCGAGGCCGTGATTTCTGCCACGGCCCAGAGCCCTCTCGACCCCTTCGCATGCTCATGACTCCAGCGCCCGCGCCACGCATCTGTCATCGACTCCTCTTGCTGACCGTGCTCGCGGCGCTGGCACCGGCGGCCCACGCCCAGGTGACGCTGGAACGTGATCTGGGGCCCATGGCGGAGCTGCCGATGAGGGCGCCGCTCGGGCTGCCCTTCGTGCAAGTTGGCGTGGGGGAGAGTGCACCGCGCTGGTTCGGCTTCGACACCGGTGCCACGCACACGTGCCTCGACCGAGCGTGGGTGCGCGACCTGCGGCTGACGTTGGGCGATGCTGGCGGCCGCGCGCCACCGGGTAAAGGGACGATGCAGTTGGGCGAGCTCCGCTGGGCGGACCGGTCGTTTGGCGCGATCGACCTGATCCCACTCGCGAGCGCTGTCGGCCGACGCCTATGGGGGATCCTCGGCGCCGACCTGCTGCAGACAGCGGTCGTTGAGCTGGACTACGCCGCCGCCCGGATGCGCCTCTACGCGCCGGACGCCTATCGCTATGCCGGCAGGGGGCACGTGTTCGACGTCGCGATCGAGAAGACCAAAGTGCTCGTGCCGATGCGGATTCGCCGCCGCGACGGTACCGAGGTGACGGGCACTTTCTTGGTCGACACCGGCAGCACGCAGGCGATCGGTCTGTCGCCGCACTTCTATCGCGGGCTCCTGACCCCGGGACAGCCGACCGTCGAAGCGCGGGGTTGGCGGTTCGGTGGCGCGGCTTCGACTGGCCGCCTGCTGCGTCTCGCGAGCATTCAGCTTGGGCCGTTCAGCTTCGATGACGTGGTCGCGCACGCGGTCGTCGATGAGAGCAAGCGCTCTTGGGACGGCTCGATCGGCGGTGAAGTGCTCCGGCGGTTTAAGGTCATCCTCGACCGCTCGCGGTCGCGGATGATGCTGGAGCCCAACGGTGCGATCCACGAGCCCGCGCGCGAGAGCCTGACAGGCATGGAGCTCGCCGCCGACGGTCCGGACCAGCGCATCCTTCGGGTCTTCAGCGTCTACGCGGGGTCGCCCGCGGCGCGCGCCGGCGTGGCGCGCGGCGATGTGCTTCTCGAGATCGACGGTGAAGACGCGGCGTCGTATGGGCTCGACGGACTCTGGGAGCGCTGGCGCGCCGGTGCAGGCTCCGTGCATCAGCTGCTCATGCGCCGCGGCGATACCGAGCGAGTGGTCTCGATCGAGCTCGAGCGTCTGCCGCTCTAGCCAGGTTCCCTGGCCAGCCCCGCGGGCAGCGATCTGCCGCGCGTCCCCCGATCCTTTCCTTCCGGCCTGGACCGAGACGCTCCTTCGGTCCGACAACCAATCCGAAACCAAATGAGACTCCCCTTCGCGATGACTCTCTCCCTAGTGCTGGCTGGCCTCGCCTCGATCGCGGTGGCTCAGAACGACGCCGCGGGCGAGATCCAGTGGTTCCATGGCTCCTTCGATAGCGCCTGTGAGGAAGCCGCGCGCAACGAGCAGGACGTGCTGGTGTACTTCTGGTCAGAGGGCAGCTCGGCGTGTGCCGGTTTTTGGCAGAACCAGATGCAGGCGCCCATCGTGGTCCGGGCGACGGCGCCGTTCCTTTGTTATGGCGCCAAGCTGGAGGACGCCGCCGCGGCGCCGCTCTTCGGTCGTTACTCGGTCGAGACGTTGCCGACCTTGTTGATGATCGACCCCGCTGAGAAGACGGCGCAGCTTGGGGTCGTCGGTGCGTTGAACGCGCCCACCGTGATGCGGCGGCTGCAGCGGATGGCTCGCAACGAGGACACCTTGCGCAACCTGTTGGGGCGCGTGGCTGCGGCGCCGGACGATCTCGATCTTCGCGCCGACCTGGCCGCTCGGCACGCGAGCCTGGGCGACGACGACCGAGCGACGGAGCTACGGGCGAGCATTCGGGCCGAGGATCCGCAGGGTCGGTCGGCGGCAGCCGCGGCGATGATCCTCGAGGAGAAGGCGCGGGAGGCGTTGTGGCCGGCGCCCAAGCTGCGCGTCGGGCTGGTCCGCCGGTTGGCGGATCACGTCGCGACGATCGAACCGGCGTCGATCCGGCGGACCGGTTGGGAGCGGATCGCCGGGTTGCACAACAGTCTCGGGGACTGGGACGAGGAGTTTGCGGCTTGGCAGCGTGCGTACGCCGACGTCACGGACGACGCACTGTTCAACTGGGGGTGGAGTCGCTGCCGCTGGTGGTGGTCCAACCGCGACATCCTGTCGAAGTCGCAGAAGGACTTTGCTCTCGAAGTGGCGCGCCGGACCGCGGAAGTTTGTGAGCGGCTCTCCGCCGAGGATCCGGAGTACTTCGACCCCGGGCTGTTTCTGACGCGCCGGCTGCAGACGTTGGCGATGATGCTGTACTTCCACGGCGAGCGAGAGGAGGCGACGGCGATCATGGAACGCTGCGTCGCCCTGAGCCCGAGCAACGCGGAGTACGGCGCGCGCCTGGCGGCCTATCGGGCGGGGGCTGCGGACGAGGCCTTCCAGGGCTACGCGGACTACGGTGCGAGCTGGTCGCCCACCGGCAAAGAGGTGGCGTTCACGAGCACGCGCGACGGCAACGCGGAGGTCTATGTTGCGGACGTGCGCCGCGGTTCGCTCACACGGGTGACGCGGTCGCTCAGCGTTGACGACCAACCCGCGTACGGGCTCAAGGGGCTCGTGTTCCGGTCGGACCGCTTCAAGGCATTTGGGATCTACCACGCCAAGGCGACCGGCAAGTCTTGTGATCTGTTGGTTCCGCTCGAAGGGCCCACGGGAGCCGCCGAAGGATGCGGCTCGCCGGCGGTCTCACGGGACGGCAAGTCGATGGCGTTCGTGCGGTTTGACCAAGGCGTCGCCCGCGTCATGGTGGGCAGTGCGCGCGGTCAGGATGCGGTCTTTCTGCGGGGCGAGGGGGCCGGCGAGGACTCGGTGGGTTGGGCCGGTGCGAAGCTCGTCTACTCGTCGGAGCGGCATCAGGACCGCGATATCTTTCTCGCCAACGCCGACGGCTCCGAAGAGCGCAATCTGACGCCCAAGAGCGACGATGCGTGGGATGTGGATCCGGCGGCGTCCCGGGACGGCAAGCGCGTGGTCTACAGCAGCTGGCGCAACGATCGCAGCCACATCTGGATGGTCGACTCCGACGGCTCCAACCCACGGCAGCTGACCGACGGCGACGTCACGGATCGACGGCCGCGCCTGTCACCGAACGGCAAGCGCATTGTGTTTGACCGGACCGAAGCCGTCGGGGGGAGTCGGCTTTGGATCATGAACGCGGACGGATCCGGCGCGAAGCCACTCCTCGGTTCGTAGCCGAAGGGCGCCGGCGTCGCGGGCGGTGCCGCCGCGGCGATCGCGAGTCCGGTGGTTTTTGTCGCGGCACCGTACGTCCGGATCACTCGGCGTGGAGGAGGACGATCGACCGTTCACCGGGGCGCAGAGTGAGCGGTGCGCTGGCGATCGGGGTCGTCCCCCGGTACGCGACGACCCGCGCCGCGTGGGCGCCGACGGCGATGGTCTCGGATCGTCCTTGGGGCAGCGCCGCGCGCTCGCCCGTCCAGGCCCTGGAGCCATGCGCGCGATGGAGCTGCTGCGGCTTGCCGTCGTGGCTGAGTACCGCGAAGGTCTCGTTGCCGCGAAAGCCGACGAGCTCGACCCGCAGGAGCGCGGCGCGCTCGATGCACACCGGTTGGTCGGTCGTCGCGAGGGGGACGACGGTCGTCAGCACCCCCGGTCCGCGGACTTCGAGTGACACATCGTCACGGGCCACACCGCGCAGCAAGAACGAGCCTGCGCCATCGGTCTTCACTGCGGCCCGGCGGGCGACCAACGGCGTGGCGGCGCCGGTCGAAGGAAGCCGCACGACCGGCCGGACGTCGAGGCCGCGTAGTGGCTGTCCGGCGGTGTCGACGACGATTCCGCGCACGACATCGCGCACGGCGCTCCGGTCCACCGTGAGGGTCACGGGGGCCGCGTGCGTCGGCGGAATGCGTGCTTCGGCGGAGCGGGTCAGGCGTGCCGGGTCCACGGCCAGCACGGAGTACGCGACGGGTAGCAGGCCGCCGATGACGAAGGCTCCCGCGGCATCGGTGACGGCGTCGGGCCCGTCCTGACCCCGGCTCGTCAAGCGACGTTCGACGGTGGTCGGGGCATCGGCGCCTTGGTTCCCAGCGGGCGTGCCTTGGATCCGTATCCCGCCCAACAGCCACACCGTCATGCCGGCGATTCCGCGACCACGTTCATCGACGACCTGGCCGTGGACCTCGCGCGGGGGCGCCAGCGTGAAGTCGACGGCATCGGGCCAGGGGCGGTCGGCGGCGCGGTCCGCGCGACAGACCGCGACCCCGGCTTGAGGATCGAACGCCACAACCCGCTCGACGCCTTCGGGCAGCGGGATGCGGAACGACCCGTCCCGCGCGCTCTCGCGGAGATCACGACCGTTCGTCAGCAGGACGCCGGGCCGCGGTTGACCGGAGCCGTCGAGGGTGTGGCCGACGAGATGTGGACCGGTCTGGGTGAGGCGCTGCAGTGTCACCACGGCGGCGTTGGTGACATCGGCGGCGTCCTGGACGCGCGGCGCAAAGCCATGCTTGTGGAACCGGAGTGTGGCGCCTTCGACGCGCGGGATGGTGAGCTGGTAAGCGCCGGTGGGGCCGGTCGTCGCTTGGAACCTGGCTGTGGCCGAGCGGCTCAGTGGCGCGTCGAAACGGGAGCGATAGTTGGGCGGCAGCGCCAACGTGCAGACCGCCCCTGCAATCGCCTCCCCGGTCGCTGTGACCACGCGTCCGCTGATGAGGGCCGGCCTCGCGGCGACGAGCACGACGTGGTCGGCGGCTTGTCCTTGGGCGGTCTCACCCGCGAGCACCGTCGTCCATGGTGCTGTCAGGACCTCGATCGTCCCGCCGGGCCAGTACCTCTCGAACGCGAACGCGCCCGTTGCATCGGTGGTCGCCAGGCGGTCCTCCGGTCCCGCAACTCCTGGGTAGGGTCGCAGCCGGACCACGACTGCGTCGACACCCTGGCCGATTTGGTCGACGACGCGGCCCCGGAGCTGGACGCCCGGTCCGGCCGTCGGGAGTGGCGCTGCAGTCGCGCGCGGGCGCGTCCTTATCCTCGATGGCTCGCGGATGTCGTCGCCGGGACGGCTCGGTCCTCCGGCGCCGGCAGCGTCGGCCCTGTTCATTTGGTGGGCGACGACGTCCTCTCGCGCCGGGACGGGCGCCGAGCGGGCGAGCCACGCAACCAAGAGGGCGATGGGCAGCACCGCGGCGACGGCGAGGCCGGCAGCCGTGGCAGCGGCGGCGAAGCGGGATTGGACGGGCCAGCCAGAGAGCGCCGCGCCGGCGGAGCGCCAGAGGTCGCCGGCGCCACCATCCAATCGACTGAGGCGTTGCCGCACCTTGTCCTGAGCCCGTGCCAGGCGGGTCTTGACCGTCGAGACCGGAATGCCGAGTTGCAGCGCAATCGCCGACGGCGGGTGTCCCTCGAAGAAGCGCCGCACGAGCACCTCGCGATAGTGCGTCGGCAAGTCGTGGACGGTCTTAGCCACGAGGTCGCACAACGCACGGCGTTCGATGAGGTCGAGCGCCGATGGGGTGGCTTCTTCCCGGCTCACGGCGCGCTCGCGCCGCTCGCGACGGTGTCGGCGGCGCAACGAGAGGGCGGTCAGGTTCTGCGTGACGCGGAAGAGGAAGCGGCGATGTGAGCTGATGGGCGTATCGCGCCTTAGGACCGCGAGCACGGCGTCCTGCGCGACATCTTCGGCTTCGTGCCGATCACCGACGAGCTGGCCGGCGAGTCGCTGCACCCACTCGGTGTGCCGGAGCAGCTCATCGTGACTAGATGGGTCGTACGCAGAGGACGTCATCGGGGGGGCAGTTGCCGGGATGCGCGCAGAGGTCTCAACGATTTGGCGGCAATCGACGGCTCGCGCTCGGCCCCGAACGGCCGCGAGAACGTGTTATGCTCCGATGACTCATTCGCGCGAGACGGAGCGAAACCCAATGATACCCCTGAGCCACCTGGTGGCGTCGCGCGTGGTCACGGTCTCGATCGCGTTGGCGCCAGGGCTCCTTGCCATGCCCCAAGTCGAGGGACGCCCGGCGACGCCGTGGCACCCGTCGCTCGACGCGGCGATGGTGGCGGCGCAGCGGGACGCGCGGCCGATCCTGATCTACTTTTGGGCCGAGGGTAGTGAGCAGTGCCGAGCGTTCTATGCGGAGACGCTGACCGCCGCTGCGGCGGCCGAGGAGCTGGCGCATTTCGAGTGCGTGAGCGCGTCGGCCGAGCAGCAGCTCGCCCATGACCTGATCCGTCGTTTTGGCGTGAAGTCCCTGCCGACCGTTGTGTTCGTCGACGCCCGAGGAGAAGCGGAGGACGCGATTCGCGGCCGCATCGACCTGCCCGGGTTCTTGGCGCAGGCACAGCGCGTGCGGCGCGGCGAGGGGACCGTACGTCATTGGCGGGAGCTCGCCGCCGCTGCGCCCGACGATCTCGACGTGCGGCTGACGCTGGCGACGCAGCTGGAGCACGTGGGTCGTGTGGCGGAGTCGGCGGAGCTCGAAGCATCGATCAAGGCGGCGGACCCCGACGGGCAGACGGTGGCCGGCGCTCAGCTGCAGCTCTACGACGTCTTTGCCGCGATCCGCGCCGGTGAGGGCGATCCGAGCCTGCCCGGCACTTGGGATCTCACGCCGCTCTACGAACACCTATCGCACATCAAGCCCAGGGCGGTGCGGTACGAGGCTTGGTACTGGATCATCGACGTCGAGCGACAGCGCGGAGATCGAACCAAGGAGCGGGCGGCGCTGGCCGGGGCGTGGCGTCACGCCACGGATCGCTCGAAGCGCGCCACGCTCGGCTTCCGCCTGATCCGGCGCTATCACGAGAGTGACGTCGAGCTGGTGGAGGCCGACAAGCACTTGGCCCAAGAGGTCCTCGAAGATCTCCACCGATTGGCGAAGGAGCACGACCAACTGAGCACGCGGGCCTACGTGCTACACGCCGAGGCGTTGGTCCACGCCCTCTGGGGGCGCGGCGCCGCGGCGCTGGCGGCCGCGGCGAAGGCCGCCGAAGTCGATCCCGATGAGCCGATCCATCGGGAGCTGGTCGACGCGCTGGGTGGGGCTGACCGCTGACGGTGTGGCCGTGACGGTGGAGGGGCGCGAGGGCGGCGCATCGCGACGCGGCAAGCCGTCGTGGCACGGGCCGCTGATCGCGGTCGCGGCGACCATGGTCGCGCTCCTGGTCGCGGAGATCACGGTGCGGCTAACGGTGGCCGAGCAGACGCTGCGCCCCTTTGCCAACATCTACCAGCGCGACCCGCGGCCGGGGCTGGGCTACACGCTGCGGCCCAACTACGACGGCGTCGCTTTGACGTGTCCGCTGCGCACCAATGCGTTGGGGTTTCGCGGCCAGGCGTGGCGGCCCGAGAAGGCCGAGGGCGTCCTGCGGATCGCGTTGCTCGGTGACTCGCACGCGTTCGGCTACGGTGTGCGTTTCGAGGAGACCGTGGGCGAGCAGCTGGCGACGCTGGTGACCACCGCGGACGGCATCCCGTGTGAGGTGCTCAACTTTGGCGTCACCGGCTACAACAGCCGGCAGCAGGCCGCGGTCTTTGCCCTCGAGGTGCGTCGCTTTGCGCCCGACGTGGTGATCATCATCGCCTGCAACAACGACGCCGATCCGCCGCTGTGGGTGGACGACCATGGTTGGATGCGCAACGGCCCGCGCGGCAAATACCTCGCCGGCGAGGACCGCTACGCGCCGCCGCAGGAGGCGCGCCTGGCCCGCGCCTGGGAGGGCTTGGCCGGCTACAGTCGCTTGGCCCTGGGCGCGCACTACCTCTGGACGCGGTACCAGATGCGTCGCGCGGCGCCGCCCGAGGCCGCGACGGGCGAGGGGCGTGATTGGATGGGGCCGGTCGAGCCGGGCGCGTTCTCGCCTGATCTGCGTGCGGCGGTGTTCGAGCCGTTGGCATCGATCCTCAGCACCTGTCGCGACGCGTCGATCGATGTGATCGTGAGCTCCTACGCCTCGCGCGTGCCCTGGCGGCGCATGTTGCTCGCGCTCGGCGACGAGTTTGATGTCCCCGTCGTCGAGCTGCTCGGCTTGTTTCCAGAGAGCCAGAGCTACGACGACTTGGTGGCGAAGTTCTCGCTCGGCTGGGATACGCACCTCGGCCCCGAAGCGCATCGGCGCTGGGCCGTGGCGCTGCATCGCGCGCTGCGCGACGCCGACTACGTGTCGGAGCGTGATTGAGGAGTGAGGAAGAGGGAGAAGCACGGAGAGTTCACGGGACGCTGACCTCCTCGCATCGGAAGGTCTCGTGAGGATCTCGGAGGGTGAGCGACGAGCGGGGTCGTCGGGCGTGAGCGGGTGCCGGGATTTCTTTGCGCCTCCGAGCGAAAAGAGCTGTCACAGCCTGAAGCGGCTCTCGATGAGGCGGTCGTCCGGCGCCGGCCGGGCCTTCTAGCCGAAAGGACGACGACATGACGATGAAGACCGCTCTCGCTCTCACCCTCTCCATGGGCCTCGTGGCGACCGCCGCCACGGCCCAGACCCGCAGTCTGCGCACGCTCTTGCGCGACGACTCGACCTCATTGGCCCGCATTGCCGTACAAGCCGGGGACTGCGCGACCCCCGCGACGCAGTGTTCGCTGGGCCGAACTCTGGCCGACGGCTGGGACGGCGGTGTGGCGTATGTGCCGGCCCGGAACACGACCTGGTACTCCGACGGCGCCGAGCTCACCGAGATCGCCGGCAGCTGCGGCCTGGCGTGCTCGGTCACGCCCAAGCTGGTCCTAGGGCGTCTTTCGCGGATTGGCGGTTTGGCGGCGAGCCCCGGGTTGGAGGAGCTCTATCAGGTCGAGTCGATCGCCGGGCGCGCCGCGATCACGACCTACTCGATCTCAGCCGGTTGCGCCGTGGCGGGAGGCTCGACCACGTTCACGCTGCCAACCCCGTTCCATCGCGCCGGCGCCATCGCGTACGACGGTGCCCGCCAGCACCTGTGGGTGGCGTCATCGGCGTTCTGGATCGGTGGTGCGGCCAACGTCCTCTACTTGTTCGAGCGAACGCGCACCGGCTGGTCGCAGCTGTGCACGGCGCCGGTCGACAGCTGCAGCCGACCCGCCGTCGGCCAGATTCAGGGCATGGCGTTCGAGGCGTGCCGCCGGGTCTTGTGGATCGCCGACGCCGGCCGTGTCTACGAGCAGAGCGTGAGCTATCGCACGCCGTGTCCCACGCTCACGAGTCTGGGCTGTTGTGGTAGCCCGGGCGGTGAGGCGTGCCACGGCCTCGACGTCGAGTTGGGCCAAGTGCAGAGCGTCGGATCGAGCTGCACGTCGCGCGGTTGTGTGTCGTGCCCCAACATGGTCTTGGCCGTGCGGGGCCGCCCCGTCGTGGGGAACAAGGCAGTGCAGCTGCAGGTTCTCAATGGTCCGACGGGTGGCACGGGGTTCGCCATGCTCAACGGCGGTCCGTGCCGCGGGGTCCCGTTTGCCTGCGGTCAGCTGTATCCCTCGCTGGTGACGCCGTGGATCGTGGTGCCGATGGGCACGTTGGCTGGGAGTCGCAGGTGCGACGGGGATGCGTTCTTCACCTTCCCGATCCCCAACAACTACGGCCTGTGCGGGGTGGAGCTTTGCGCCCAAGGCCTCGTGATCTGCCCCTCGCTGGACCTGGCGTTGACCAACGGTCTCAACCTGCTGATCGAGGGCTAGTCCGAATGGCCCGGGGGAGCGGCGTCCCCCGGGTGACGGGACCGTTAGCGACCGAGAGTGGCCCGCACGGCGTTGGTCACATCGACGCCGAGGGCGCGGCCGTCGGGCCGAGGACCGCCTGGAACGTCACCGCCAAGCCCTGCAGGCTCGGCGTTGCGGGGATCGGCAACGCGACGTTCCAATCGAGCCGCTGAGGCGCGATCGGCACCACCACGGCCGCAGTCGAGGGACTGAAGTGCACAAAGCAACCGCCGCCGATGTTGAGCGGCGGTGCCGCGGCACCGAGCAACAGCACACCCTGCGTGCCGGGCACGGCCTGCAAGCCGACGACCAGCATCGGCGCGCCGAGGACCGGATCGGTGGCCAAGAGCGTGGGCTCGCGCACGCCGTCGCCGCAGCCGTCGCCAATCGACTGCGCGACGGCGCCGGGATCGATCGCGAACAGCTCAGCGCCGTGCACGCCGTCGTCCGCCTGGAAGAACAGGCGGTCCCCGGACAGCCTCATCTCGCGAATCGAGGCGCCCGCCAGCCCAGGTCTGAGGTCCGACATCCGCTCGACGGTGACGCCGTCGGTGCGCCACAGCTCCCTGCCGAAGACGCCATCGTCCCCGACAAACCACGCGTAGCGGCTGCCGGTCGTCACCATCGTCCGATCGGCGCCGCCCCCGAGCGGGTTGATGTCGGCGATGCGGCGCGTGTTGGCGGCGCTGGAGTCCGAATACCAAGGCTCGCGGCCGCTCACCCCGTCGTCTGCCGTAAACACCAGCGCGCCACCGAGCCGCACGAGCCCCTGCGGGTCCGAGCTACCGGTGGGGTTGATGTCGAGGACCTCGACGGTGCCCGCGGCCGTGCCGTCGCTCTTCCACAGCTCGGTGCCGTTGGGGCCGCTGGCGCGGAAGAAGAGGATGGGCCCCACGGCCACAAGATCGCGCGGGTAGGAGTCGCGGGGGCCGGGCTGGATGTCCAGCACCAGACGGGTCCCCGCCGTCGTGCCGTCGGTGCACCACAGCTCTTCGCCGTGCAGTGCGTCGAGCGCCGAGAAGAACAAGGTCTGTCCGACGACGGTGAGCGACTCGGGGCGCGCGTGGACGATCGGAGCTGACAGGTCTTGGAGCGGCTGCGTCCCGGCCGCGGTGCCGTCGGTGCTCCACAACTCAACGGGTCGCACCCCGTCGGTCGCCGCAAAGTAGACGTGGTCGCCCAAGCGGGTCAGCCAGTAGGGATCGGCGTCCTCGGGGCCCGGGCGGAGGTCGATCACCTCGTTCGTGCCGGCGGCGGTGCCATCGCTGATCCACAGCTCGTTGCCGTTGGGGCCATAGGCCGCGAACACCACGCGGTCGCCAAGTGGCGTGATCTGGTCGGGGCGAGAATCTCCGCCGGGCTGGATGTCGAGCACCAAACGCGTCGAGGCCGGCGAGCCTTCGCTGACGAAGAGCTCGATGCCAGCGGTTGGGCTGTAGCCGCCAAAGAACACGCGCCGGCCCGATGGTGTCACGGGCCACGCGTTGGTGCTCCCGGAGCCGGGGTTTTGGTCGTCGACGAGGCGGGTGCCGGCGGCGGTTCCATCGCTGGCCCAGAGCTCCAGGCCCGTCGTGCCGTCGCTGGCGTTGAAGTACAGCGTGCCGAACGCGTCGACCATGCGCGAAGGAGAGGAGCGTTCGGTCTGCAGCGGTACCGACACCAGGTCATCTACGAGGTAGGTGCCGGCGCTGCCGTCGCTAAACCACAACTCGCGCCCATACCGTGGCCCGGCGTCGGCCGAGAACAGGATGCCGCCGGCGCTCGGCACGTACGTCAGCTCGGTGGGATCCGAGCCGGCGGGACCCTGCTGCACGTCGGCGACGAGCATCGTTCCCAGGGCCGTCCCGTCGCTGCGCCAGAGCTCGGTGTTGGTGGGGAAGAGGCCGGAATCGCCGGCCGCGAACAGGACGATGCCGCCGCCCACGGGGACGAATCCGCTGGGGCTCGAGCTGCCGGAGCCGGGCACGATGTCTGCCACTTGGCGAGTGCCGGCCTCGGTGCCGTCGGACACCCAGGGCTCGGTCCCGGTCGCCGGCTGCGAGGCACCGAACCACAGGTTGCCACCGTCGACGCGGAGCGAGCTGATGCGCGACATGACTCCGAGCCTGCGGGTGCCGGCGGGCGTGCCGTCGGAGAACCAGAGTTGGTTGGGCACCGGCGAGCCGCTCCGGATGGTGAAGGCGACGCCGCCGTTGAAGGCGGTAATGGAGCCCGGCACCGAAGAGGCACTGCCGGCGGCGAGGTCCGCGACCATGCGGGTCCCGGCCGTCGTGCCGTCGGTCACCCAAAGCTCTCGGCCGTTCACACCATCCCAGGCGTTGAAGAAGACGAGCCCACCGGACTCCGTCAGCTGATCGGGGCCACTCGAGCTCGAGCCGGGATGCAGGTCGGCGAGCAGCCGCGTGCCGGCGGGCGTGCCGTCGGTCACCCAAAGCTCGAGGCCGTTGACGCCGTCGTCCGCGCGAAACACCACGGCGCGACTGCCCGGCCCGCCCACGGTCGCAAACTCAAGCACGCTGGCGCCGCGCGTACCCGGATAGAGATCGCCGAGCATCACTGTGCCGGCGGCGGTGCCGTCGGTGCGCCAGGGCTCACTGCCGGTCGCCGGATCCTGAGCGGTGAAGTAGAGGAAGCCGCCCGCGGCGGAGAGCGCGGCCGGACTCGAGCCCGAGAAGATTCCCCCGGAGCCCATCGTCACTTGTTGGGTGCCGGCGGCGGTGCCGTCGGTCTTCCACAGCTCGGTGAGGACGAACGAGCCGGGCGGCGTGGCGGTAAAGTAGAGGGTGTTGTCGAACACCGTCAGGTTGCGCGGCCACGAACCCGTGGAGCCAGGGATGATGTCGAGCACCAGCGTCGTCGAGCCGGGCAGGCCGTTGCTGCGGTAGAGCTCTCGACCGGTCGCCGGGGTGTCGGCGACAAAGAACACGTCGGGGCCGATCGTGACGAAGTCCGTCGGATCACCCGACGGCTGCGGCACGATGTTGGGGTTGATGTCCGCGACGAGGTAGGGCGACTGTGACACGGCTGGTGCGGCGGTCAGCCAAGCCAAGGCCAGTAGGCCAGCGGCGGCGCGAGGGGGTTGCCGCAGTGCGAGTGCGGTCAGGGGGCTGTCCATGGGGTCTCTCTTCCTTGGGTAAAGGAGGCGCCGTCTCTCGGCGGCGCTTAACCCCACGGTAGAGCAACTGGCCACGCTGCACCACGAGCCGCTCGTGTGGTGTCATTGCACTCCCGTGGGGTGCCCCCCGGTCACTCGACCATGTGGACGTGGAACGAGATCGTCGCGGCCTTGCGCTCGAGCTCCGCCCGCGTGCCGTTGGCCTGCAGATGCAGGTAGCGGCGGCCGTTGTGGTCTTCGAGCGCGGCGCGCTGCATCGCGTAGCCCAGGGCGTTGCCATCTGGCGAAGCCGCGGTCACGGTCGCCTCGAGTGCCGCCATGTCCGGGCGGCCGACTGCCGTCAGGTCGACGCGCGTGAGCACGCGATAGTCGTGGCTGCGGGCGGTGCCGAACATGTCCCAAGACCGCGGCTGCCAGCCCTTCTGCCGCACAATTGTGATGGTGAGGTCGTCGCCGTCACGGTCGACGCGCACGGCCTCGGCGGCGCTGGCGGTCGCGGCAAACGGCCGCAGGGCCGGGTCGCCGATCAAGATGCGGTTGGCGCCGCCGCCCTGCATCACGGCTTCTCGATGGACCTTTGGGCCGCCCGCTTGCGGCACGTCGAGCACGAGGTCGCCCTCAGCGGCAAGCAGCACATCGTCGTAGGTCGACTTGATCGTCTCGCCGAGGCTCGCGCCGTGCCGCAGCGCGAAGTCCACCTCCATCGCGACGCTCATGCCGTGGTTGGCTCCGAGCGGGACGAGCATGCTCGCGGCGCCCGCCGCGAGCCACGACAGGGCGAGGCTGTTCTCGGGCTCGAGCGTGTGCACGGTCGTGCCGTCGACGATGCCAAACGTCGAGACGATGTCGCCCTCCACGAACACGCGATGCACCGCGCCCGAGTGACACGTGCCGGACCAGAGCACGGGCGCATTCAGGTGCAGCGCGCGGAATCGCGCCGCCATGAGCCGGGGCATCTGTCCCTGCGGATCGTCGCCGACGCGCGCCGGGTCATACGCCCAATGCTTGTCGCGGTCGAGGTTCCGTTGGTCGTCGAAGAGCCAGATGCCTTGTGGATCGCCACAGCCCGTGAACGCGACGACGGCGGCGTCCGCCATCGTCGCCAGCGACTCGTCGATCACGGCGTCGAGCTCTGGGTCCTTCGTGCCGTAGTAGTAGTGCGGCCCGTTGAACCCAGCCGATCCGGCGACGGCGGGTGGCGCCTCCGCGTAGCGCAGCGACTTGGCGAGGGGCGAGACCGAGGCTTGCCACCATGTCCCGGACATCGTGCCGCCCTCGTGTCGCTGCTGGATGCGTTGCCACAGCTGCTCGCACATCGCGCCGTTCTCCGCCGTTAGATAGCCGAAGGCGAAGTCGCAGAACCAGTCGTCGTCGATCGCAGCGCTGAGGAGCAGGAGTCGACGGTGGAGCGCGAGGTCGAGGTGGTCGGGGCGCAGGACGAACAGAACGTTCGCCGGCTGCCGCCGCCGGAGCTCGTCGCCGAGCGACGTGAAATCCGCGCCGTCCCAGGGCCACTCCGCGGCGCCGTGAAACTGCTTGGCGGCGGCCGCCGCGGCGAGGAACCCGCGATCGGCGGTGCGGCCAGCCCGCAGGGCGACCGGCACCACGAGGTAGTCGCCGCGGCCCGGGTGCGGCGCCATCGGCGCGCGCTCGGCGCTGAGCTTGCGACTGCGCGGTGCCACGGTGCCGCGATCGGCGCGGTTTGGAGCGCCGCTGTCCGAGGCCATCATGCGCAGGTACGCGGCGGCCGCGTCGCCAAGCGGCGAGCCGCCTCGCTCGGCCACGACGCGCTCGAAGAGTGCCTTGGCCTCATCACGACGGCCCGTGCGGAGTAGATGGCACGCCTGGTAGTGCCGCACCAGCGCGGCCTCGTCGCCGTCCGGGTAGGTCGACAGATACCGTTCATAGAGCGCAGACGCTTCGTCGTCTCGGGCTTGTCGGCTGATGCTGGCGGCGTAGTAGAACAACGCCTGACGTTGTTGGTCCGTCGTCGTGTCCGCGCGGGCGAGGGCCTCCGCCAAGAGCGCCTCCGCCGCGATCAGGTGCTGGCGCTCCGTCGCCGCCGAGCCCCCGAACATGACGCCCCGGGCCTGACCAAACTGCGCCACGCCCGCGGCCAGAACATCGGTGGTCGAGCGGGTGTCTTCCCGGTCTGGTGGCGGCGCCGCGCCCTGACGGGTCACCGTGCCCGGCGATAGCAACCACTGACCAGCGCCAAGAGCCACTTGGTCCCCGGTATGAAGCTGGGCCCCGGGCGCGATCGTTGCCACGCAGCTGCCGGTCACGACGTCGACGGACCAGTCATTGCCGACCGCTTCCAGCGTCAGGCGTGCCGGTCCCACCGTTTCGAGTTGCACGTCGTCGCCGAGCTTCACGGTCACGGCAACGGTCGCGGGTGCGTCGACGACGTGGGCGCCTTCGAACGCGCGTTCCTCGGCCGCTTGCCAGTCATGGTCGGGGCCGAGGCGACGCTCCAGCACCGAGCCCCGCGGCGTCGCCGACGGCAACAAGAACAGCAGCAGGCTTGCCGCGAGGACGGCACCCAGGAGACTGTAGATCCGCACCGTCCTGCCGCGCACCGCCGTCGGCTGCGGCGGCTCGGCCGGGGGGTCTTTGAGTAGGGCGGTGAGGGCACGCTCGCCGCGTTCCCAGGAGCGGCATCGATCGCAGGTCGCGAGGTGCGCGTGCACCTCGAGGCGCTCCGCGGGAGTGACTTGGCCCTCGATGGCGGCGAACAGCAGCGGTTGGACCGCGGCGCAGCCGGGGGCCGGCCGCGAGTCGAGGCGATGGTTCACGTGGTTCATGTCGTTTCCCTTTGCTGCAGCATCCGGCGGAGCTCTTGCCGCGCGTCGTACATGCGGCCGCGCACGGTGGATGCCGGTACCCCGAGTCGCTCGGCGATCTCGGCGTAGCTGAGCGCGTGGCGATAGCGCCAGGTCAGGAGCTCACGGCGTGCCGGTGGCAGCGTGTCGACGAGATCCCAGACCCAGCTCGCCGGCGCGTCGTCCGGCACGTCGTGGGTCAGCGGCCCGAAGGCTTGGAGCTGTTGCCGCCGCCGGTGGTGGTCGACGGCGCAGTTGCGCGCGATCCCGCGGATCCAGGCCTCGGGGGTGCTGGCCTCGAGCAGCGCCGAGAGCCTCTGGTAGACCCGGATCCAGACCTCCTGGATCACGTCTTCGCGGGCGTGGGCGTCGCGCAAGCGCCGCGACACGACGCGGCGAACCGGTGCGTCAAACGCCACGACGATCTCACCAAACCGCGAGACGTCGCCCGCGAGCACGGCCTGGACGGCCGCGGGGATTGCGTGGTACCGCGCCACGTTGGCCCTGACGTCCGGAGGGGCCGAGCGCTCAGAGAAAATATCAGAAGCGCGGCCCTCGTATCGCTCAGCCGGTTCATGCGCGGCCGGCCAGGTGCGTCACGCGCCTGGCGCGTCGGGCTCTAGCGCCGTCTGCAGCTGCTGCGCGCGGAGCTGCGCGACTTTGGCCGCGAGCCTGGGCAGGGCCCGCGCAAAGCGCATCCGCGCCGCGTCCTCCTTGACGCCCATCTGCGCGGCTACGTCGGCGAACGGCAGCTCTTGGAACTCGCGTAGCCAAATGACCTCCCGATCTTCCGGCCCCAGCAGCTCGAGTGCCAAGCGGACGTAGGCGGCTTGTTCGTCGCGGTGCACGCGTTCACTCGGACGCGTGACTTCGCGCTGATGCAAGCAGAGGCACGTGTCGGAGACCGCGCCCCACTCGCGGCCGGGGCTGCGGCGTTGGCGGTGGTGGTAGCGCAGCTGGTCGCGGATGTTGTTTTCGACGATGCGCGCGAGGAGCCCGCGGAAGGCGTCTTCGTCGGCGACCTCCACGCGCGGACCGTGGCGGAGGAAGTCGATCATCGCCAGCTGCACGAAGTCCTGCGTCTCGGCCTTGGCGCGCAGGTGCTTGCCGAGGCGGCGGTGGACGTAGGCGGCGATCCAGTGGAGATGCCGCTCCAGGAGTGCGCCCAGGGCGGCTTCACTGCCGGCGTTCCACGCCCGCAGCAACGCCAGAGTGTCGCGTGGCTCGGTCATGGCGGCTAGTGTGCGGCGTCCGTTGCGGACAGGCGTTGGAACGCGGGACGCTCCCGCAACGGGTCGAAGTCGGTCGCCGCGAGCTGCGGGCGCAAGTCGGTCGAGCGGGCGAGTGCGTCGCGCAGGCAGTCGATTGCCGCCTCGGCGTAGCGCTGCGCCGCGATGTCACCGGCGGCCAGGTCGACGCAGCGGGCGTAGGTTCGTGCGGTCTCGAGCAGCGCTTGGGGATCCGCTGCGCTCGCGAGGGGCCGCGCGCAGAGGGCGGCCGCGCGGCGATGGTCGCCCGCCTGGAGCTCCAGCCGAATGCAGGCGGCGGCGCTGCGCTGCACCGCGGCGGTGCTGTCGGGATCTTGCGGCGCCGCCCGCTGCCAGCCCTCGGCGAGCTCGAGCGACCGTCGCAACAGGGGGCGGGCGTCCTCGGCGCGGCCGATACGCCATAGATACGAGCCCAGGTTGCTGCAGGCGGCGCGGAGCTGGATGCGTAAGGTGAGCACGTCGGGCTGCTCGTCGTAGTGGGGCTCGAGCAGGCCCACAGCCCGTCGGAGCTCCTGCTCGACGCCCGCGTCGGTCTCTCCCCCCTTGCTGCGCACGCCGCCCCGGAGGGCGTGGATGCTGGCCCGGAGCGCGTCGGCCCGGAGCGACGGGCCGTGTTGCTCCATGACCTGCAGCGCCTCGTCAAGGTAGGGTATCGCTTCCTCCGTCCGTTCTTCGGCGGCGTGCACCGCTCGGGTGTAGAGCGTGCCTGCCAGCTGCGCGCGGTAGACCGGGAAGTCGGCAAAGTCCGCGGCCAGCGATCGGCGGATCTCGATCGCCTCTTCGAGCGCGCTGCCGGCGCGCCGCGAGTCGCCGCGCATGGCGAGAACCTCGCCGAGAGCGTCGAGCGCGTGGCCGAGCTGGCGCCGGGGTTTGGCGCCGCGCGGTGCGTGATCGCGGATCGAGCGTGCCGCGACGCAGGCCTGGGTGAACGCGGTGACGGCGCCGTCGAGATCGGCTTGCCCATGGCGGCAACGGCCCAGGGCGACCAGCAAGCGGCAGTGGACCATCTGCGCCGGGTGGGTCTGCTGGGTCTCTGGGGCGAGCGTGTCCCACAGCCGCTGACCGCGCTCCAGGTCGGCGGCGGCGGTGTTGAGGCCAGAGCCGAGCTCGAGGAGAAAGACCGCGCGATCGACGAGAGCGGTGAGGAATCCAAGGTCGCGACGGCGCGCGCGTTCGGGGGCGGGGACCGCTTCGGGCGGCAACGCTGCGTACGCCGCGATCGAGCGATCGAGCTGCGCCCGCGCCGCTTCATCGCCGGTGTTGTGGGCCTGCGAGCGGGCGATCGCGTGCTGGGCCTCCGCGGCGCCGAGCCTGATTTCGGCGTCGCGCGGCTGCTCGTGGCCGAGCTGGTGCAGCTGGGTGAGGGCGTCGCGAAAGTGTTCGCCGGCGCGTTCTGCATCGCCCAGCATGCCGACCACGCGGCCGAGACGCAGCTCGGCCATCGCCGCCTCCCGCCGCAGACCGACGTCGCCGTCGGCGAGCGCGTGGAAGTGCTCATAGAAGGCGCAGGCGCGTTCGAGCAGCTCGCGCCGCGTCATCGCCATCGCCGGCTCGTCGGCCAGCTCGTCATCCGCGAGCCAGATGTGAATGTCGTCGAGCGCTTGTCGCGCGCGCGCCAGGATGCGGCGGGCGCGATCGCGCGGTTGGGTGGTCGCGCTCTGCTCGCGCGCGAGCGCGTCGCGAGCGTGCTTGTAGTAGACGGCGAAGCCGGCCGGCAGCACGATGAGGGCCAAGAACGCGAACACGGCGGCGGCGCTGGCCGCGCGTCGGCGTCGGACGAGCTTGAGCACCCGCGTGAGTCGCGAGGCCGGCTGGACGTGCACCGGCTCGTGGCGCAAAAACCGGCGCAGATCAGCCGCCATCGCCGCCGCGGATGGATAGCGGGACCCGGGCTCTTTCGCCAGTGCGGCGTGGCAGATGGTCTCCAGGTCTCGCGGGACGCGCGGTTGACCCGCGCGGACAGGGGCCGGCTCTTCGGTCGCAATCGCTTGCAGCATCGCGTGGACCCCGGGGCCGTCGTGCGGCAGGCGCAGCGTCAGCAGCTCGTAGAGCACGACGCCGAGCGAGTACACATCGGTCCGGGCGTCGACGTCGGCGCCGGTCACCTGCTCGGGGCTCATGTAGGCCGGCGTGCCGGCGCGTTCCCCGGGTTGTGAGATGCGCTCACGCTCGGCGTCGATCGCCAGCCCGAAATCGACGAGGCGCACCTGACCGCCGGGCGTGACCATGAGGTTGGCGGGCTTCACGTCGCGGTGCAGCACCCCGTGCGCGTGCGCATGGGCGAGCGCTTCGGCGGCTTGGGCGGTGATCTCGGCGATCTCGGCGAACGGTCCGGCGTCGAGCGGCAGGCCGTACGGCGACGAACCAAGTCGGCTGGCGTCGCCGCCGGCCGCCTCGCGCGCGGCGTCCAGGAGTTGGCCGAGGTCGCTCCCCTCGACGAACTCCATGGCGAAGAAATGAGTGCCGTCGACTTCGCCGACCTGGAACACCGGGGCTAGGCCCGGATGCTGCAAGCGACCGACGGCGGCCGCCTCGCGGCGGAACCGCTCGATCTGCTGCGGGGCTTGGACGAGGTGCGCGGGCTGGACCTTGAGCGCCACGCGCCGACCGAGGGACACGTCGACGGCCTCGTACACCACGCCCATACCGCCGCGACCGATTTGACGCCGTAGCTCGTAGCCGCCGAAGAAGCGCGGCGACGCCTGAGCATCGGCGGACGCGTCCATCGCGGTCGCGAGCCCGGCGAGCATCGGCTCCAAGAGATCTCGAAGCGACGGGTGTCGATTCAGCAGATCGGCGTCGCTGGCGCCACCGTCCGGCCGGTGTCCATGAAACACCTCGACCGCAGCGCTCAGGCGCTCCAAGTGCTGGCGCGGCGTGTGCTTGGGCATCCGCGTTCGATCATACGCGGGCGGCTGCACGAGGGGCTGGGGCCAAAAAAGGGCCGCACGATGTTCGGTCGGGGGCGCGGGCGTCGCCGAGCCGGGCATGCGACGCAACGCTCCAGGGGCGCTTCTCCACACCCTCCTGCTTTTCGCCACACCGTTGGCGGGCCAAACAACACTGGGGCCCAGGTCGGCGCTGGACGCGATCGACTGGCGGGTCCCGATCCATACTCAATCCGAGGATCCTGCGTTCGGTGACTACGGCGTTTGGGCCGCTGGGCGTGGCTACAAGGTGTCGTTTCACGACGGCATGTGTTTCTACCCGGTGCTCGGCGCCGACGCGCCGCGGCACCAACCGTTGCGCTGGACGACCCGCGGCGTGCGTCTGGGGGAGCTCGAGATCTTGCCGGACCGGGCGACCTACCGCCCACACCACGATGCTTGGCGGTTTGAGTACCGGTTTGCCGGTGTGACCGAGGCCTACGACGTTCGGCCGGACGGCGTCGAGCAGTCGTTCGTCGTTGCTCGCCCCGCTGCGCTCGGTGGCGCCGCACCGCTGGATGGGGATCTCGTCGTCACGGGCCAGTGGGGGAGCTCGCTCCAGCCGGTGCGCGACGCGGTGCCGGGGTCGGCGCGGTCAGAGCTGCACTTCGTGGATCAGACTGGCCGGGAGCTCGTGCGCTATGGCGGGGCCATCGCGCTGGATGCGGCGGGGCGCCGGACCGATGTCAGCACGGCTGTGTGGGGCGACGCCATCCGCCTGATCGTCCCCGCGGCTTGGGTACGCACGGCGACGTGGCCGATCACCATCGATCCGCTGCTGTGTGGCCTTGCCTTTGACTCGGCCGGGCTGGGGCGACCGCAAGCCCGACATCGGCGGCTCGCTCGTCGATCGCCACGCGCTCCTCGTCTATGAGTCGGACAGTGGGATCAGCGGCACGATCAATGACGCCACGGAGCTGTATCGCGTGATGGTGGACGCCGACGCCGGCACCTTGGCGACGGCGACGGTGATCGATCCCGTGCCGGTTCTGCCGTTCTCGCTCCAGCAGGATCGAGCCAACCCCTCGGTCAGTCAGCGCTCCGAGGGATCGCCGCTCGGCTGGATGGTCTGCTACCAGCAGCGCGCCACCTTCCCGGATGACTGGTACGTGAAGGGGTGCCGAGTCGCGTCCACTGGCGCGACCAGTCCGGTCGCGTTCATCGTCGGCACGGGGTTCAGCCCGGCGACGCACGTGATCGAGCCATCGGTCGACGGCAGCAACACCCGCTATGCAGTGACCTACCTGCGCGCGGACTCCGTCGGTGCGACGTCTGGCCGCAGCGTTGGGGTCACGCGATTCATGTGGCCCCCGACCGCCAGTGCGCCGACGGTCCAGTGGAGCTCGAACGTCTACACGGCCGCCGCGGCGGAGTCCGTGCGGGAGCCGCGGATCGTCAACGACACGGTGATCAGCAACTGGGCGGTCGCCTACCGCAAGCGCCGACCCCTGGGGGTTCCCGATTCGGTCCACGCCGTGCGGGTTGGCTTCAACGGTGCCGTGGTCGAGTCGAAGACCGTGCACTCGTCGCTCACGATCGATGGCGCGGCGCCGGCGATCACCTACGACTTCCTCACGCGGAGCTTCTTGTTGACCTACGGGACCGATGCCGCGAGATCGCCGGTGTTGGGCCGGGTGTGGACCTACCCGACCGGAGCGGTGAACGTTCCCTACGGGATCAGCTGTGGCGGCGCGTTTGGCGCCGTGACGACGCCGCTCGTCGGCACCGAGTTCTTTCGCGTGCGGCTGACCGGCGCGCGACGGGGTGTGCCGGCCGTTCTACTCGTCGGGGCTCAGCCCGCGGCGCTCGACCTGGGCGTCATCGGCATGATCGGCTGCCAGCTGCTGGTTGATCCGGCCGGCATGGCGTCGTTGCCGGCAATCACCGACGGCGCGGGCGACGCCCTGGTGACCCTCGTGGGCCTGACCACGCCGGTGGACCTCTACCTGCAGTGGGCGCACGTCGCCCGCGGCGCCAACCCGCGTGACCTGCTGACGACAGGTGGGCTGCGCAGTCAGGTTCGTTGATGAGATCCGGGGGCGGCGGCGGCGCCGGTTAGTGCAGCGCGCCGTAGCCGTAGATCGTGGTGAAAATCACGAAGGCCACGGTCAGCAGGTGATAGCCGGCGCGACGCCAAGCACTGGACAGGTGCTCCTCGACATCGAGGACCGCTTGGAGGGCGAGGCGCACGCCCCAGAACACCGCGATGTAGGCGCACAGGCCGCGCGCGAGTGCTTCGCCGCCCGCGAGCTCGGCGGCGAAGCGGACGCTGAGCACGCCGAACGCGACGATGGCCATGACCACGTAGCCGCCGTAGATCCAATAAAGCTGGCGGTGCAGGCGAGAGAGGCCGCCGAGCTCCTTCTTCCAGTCGAGGGCGAACGGCACCAACGCCGAGGCGATGAGGACGCTCAGCTGGCCGATGCCCGCGGCGAAGATCAGGTGGGGCAGAGCTTGTTCCATGGGGTTTGCAGTCGAGGGCACCGTCAGTGCGCGCCGATCGCGGCCAAGAACGGCAGGATCACCACGCGCACGAAGGGCGGGTGGAAGAGCAAGAACGCGGGCGCGAGCACGACCAGATAGGTGAAGGCGCGACCGCGGGGGCCGCGCGGGGCACGCTCGATGAGCAGGCCGGCCGCCTGCAGCACGAAGAACACCAGCGGCCCGCCGTAGCCCCCACGCGCTGGCATCGAGATGACCAGCTCGTGGACGATCCCGCTGCCGACGAAGACCAGGGTCAGCGCGCCGTTGGCGCCGAGACGAGGGCGCGCCGGGCGAAACACGAAGCGGTGGGTGAGATCGCGAAATGCCGTGTTCCACCGCTTGCCCCAGAACTCGGCCAGGCTGGTCGACGCGGCTGGATTGCGCATCAGTGGCTGCGCGTCGACGCCTGCCGCGCGCCAGGCGCAGGAGAGCAGGTCGAAGGCGCCGAAGTGCGCGATCGTCACCAGGCCGACCATGCCGACCCAGCCGCGCAGCAGAGCGGCGTGGTCCGGCAGTCGCGGGATGAGGAACCAGAGGAGCGTCGCGCCGAGCGCGGTCTTGGCGAAGGCCCACAGCCAGTCGCGGGGTCGCGGCCGAGCGAGGTGCGGGGTGCGCCGGCGGGTGAAGGCCCGCGCGTCGAGGCCGGGCCAGGCGACGAAGAAGGCGGCACTGCGCGCGAGGCTCGCGTCGGTGGATCGCGCGGACCACGCGAGCACTTTGCAGCCGGCGAACACTGCGATCGCGACGCTCCACATGACCGCCCACCGCGGCCAGGGTGATGGCGCGAAACGCACGACGGCCGCCGGGGCCAAGACCAACGTCGCCCAGCCCAAGCCGGTCGTGGACCACCTGCCGTGACTCACGCGGCGGAGCCTAGCAAACGGTCCGCGTGTGGTCTCGCGCGGTCATGACTCGCGCCGCGGTTGGCCGGCCGGCTACAATGAGCAGTGCGAACCACAATGGGCGAGGATCCTGAGCGCGTCACCCAATTGCTGGAAGCGGCGAGTGGTGGCGATCCGGCGGCGTTGGAGCGTCTGGCGCCGATGGTCTACCACGAGCTGCGTCGTTTGGCCGCGGGATCACTGCGGCAGGAGCGGCTTGACCACACACTGCAGCCCACGGCGCTCGCGAACGAAGCCTGGATTCGTTTGGTGGGCCAAGACCGCGCCGCCTGGCGCAACCGCGCGCAGTTCTTTGCGGTCGCCGCGACGGCCATTCGGCGCATTTTGGTCGATCACGCCCGACGGCGCCGAGCCGTGCGACGTGGTGGAATGGCCGAGAAGGTGCCGCTCGACGATGTGGCGGCCCTGGCCCAGCAGGCGCCGGCGCGTTTCCTCGAGCTCGACGAGGCCCTGCAGCGCCTTGCGCAGCAAGACGCCCGCAAGGCGCGCATGATCGAGCTGCGCTTCTTCACTGGTCTGGACATCGCCCAGACCGCTGCGGCACTGGACATCGGCCACGCCACGGTCGAGCGCGATTGGGCGTTTGCCCGGGCCTGGCTGCAACGGGAGCTGTCTTGAACGTCGAACGCTGGGAGCGCGTGCAGGCGGTCTTTCACCGGCTCCGCGAGTTGCCGGCCGTCGAAGCTCGCACATTGTTGGTTGAGCTGTGCGGCGACGAGCTAGCCCTTCGCAACGAAGTCGCCTCGCTGCTCCGAGCGCACGAGGCAGCCGGCGCCGAGCAGGGGCAGGCCCCGGTGTTTCCCACGGCGATCGGCCGTTATCGGGTGCTCGAGGTACTAGGCGAGGGCGGGATGGGCGTCGTCTATCTGGCCGAGCAATCCGAGCCCTTGCGGCGGCGCGTCGCCGTCAAGGTGATCAAGCTGGGCATGGATACCGCGCAGGTCCTGGCCCGCTTCGGTGCGGAGCGCCAAGCGCTCGCGCTCATGGACCACCCCAACATTGCGCGCGTCTACGACGCTGGCTCCACCGACGATGGACGGCCCTACTTCGTCATGGAGCACGTCCCCGGCGAGCCGATCACCACGTATTGCGATACGTACAAGCTCGGCGTCGCGGGCCGGCTCGAGCTCGTGCTCCAAGTTTGCGCCGGAATCCAACACGCGCATCACAAGGGCGTCGTGCACCGCGACCTCACACCGCGGAACATCCTGGTGACCGTGCACGAAGGCCAGGCGCGCCCGAAGATCATCGACTTCGGGTTGGCCCGCGCGACCGCGCCGGGCGGCCACCACTCGGTGTATACACGCCGCGACGAGGTGCTCGGCACGCCGCTGTACATGAGCCCGGAGCAGGCCGGTCTCGGCGCGCAAGATGTCGACACGCGCAGTGACGTCTACACCCTCGGCGTGCTCCTCTACGAGCTGCTCGTCGGCGACCTGCCATTCGCGCATTGCGAGTTGCTGAGTGCGGGCCTCCTGGAGGTTCAGCGCGCGATCCGCGAGCTAGACCCACCGAGGCCGAGCTCACGCCTATCGGCGGGCTTGCTTGACGCCGCGAGCTTGGCCGCGGCGCGCGGCACCGACCCGGCGACGCTGCTCCGCCGCTTGCGCGGCGATCTGGATTGGGTCGTGATGAAGGCGCTGGAGAAGGACCGCACGCGGCGCTATCAGACCGCGGCTGAACTGAGCGCGGACCTGCTGCGTTTTCTCGACCATGAGCCGGTGCTGGCGAGTCCACCGAGCTCGGTCTACCGCCTGCGTAAGTTCGTGCGCCGCCATCGCACGCAAGTCGTGGCCACCGTCTTGGTGGCGGTCGCGCTTCTGGCTGGGACGTTCACGAGCGTGGCGTTTGCGGTTTCCGCCGCGCGGAGTGCCAAGCTCGCCGAGAACCGCGGCCTGCAGCTGGCCGAACGTCAGCAGCGCTTTGACGTGCTCGCGCACGTCATCCACTTGGAAGTCGCGAAGCAGGACGAAGCGGCCTTGTACCCGGCGGAGCCCGAGCGCGCGGAGGCAATGCGCCGATGGTTGGCCGGCGATGCGGCGCGTTTGCGGGCGGCGCTGCCCGAGGTGCGGCGCACGCGGCACGAGCTCGACGCCGCGGCACCCGCCGAGGGGAGCCCCGATCATTTCCTGCGCCAACGCCTGGCTCGGCTGGAGCGCGACTTGGTGGCATTCGTCAACGACCGAGTGGCGAGCGTCCAACGACGGCTCGATTGGGCCGAGGGCGTTCGCGCGTGGACGGTGATCCGGCACCGGGCCGCGTGGGCCGGCGCCCGCGACGCGATCGCCGCGGCGGACGGGACCCAGGCCAGTGCGCGGTACGCCCGCGCGCCCATCGACCTCGAGCCGCAGCTCGGCCTCGTGCCGATCGGCATGAACCCGGTCACTGGCCTTTGGGAGTTCTACCATTTGCGTTCGGCGTGGACGCCGGGCGCGGGGATCGACCCCGTGCGGATCCCCGTGCCCACGGTCAGCGACTATGAGGCCGACGGCCGGCTGGACGTGGACGAACATACCGGCATCATCTTCGCGCTGATTCCTGGTGGAGCCTTCATGATGGGGGCGCAGTCCGCGGATCGGGGCGCGCCCAACTACGATCGCGCCGCGGATGCACTAAAGGAGGAGCCGGTGCACCGGGTGACGCTGCGGCCGTTCTTTTTGGCTCGTCACGAGCTGACGCAGGCGCAATGGCGGCGTCTCACCACCGAGCCAAATCCGAGTCGCTACTTCGCCGGTCGTGAGATTCGCGGCGTAGAGCAGATCGGCTGGGACCATCCGGTCGAGTCCGTGAGCTGGGCGGATGCCGACCGACTCCTGGGGCGGCATGGACTGACGCTGCCCACGGAGGCGCGCTGGGAGTACGCGGTGCGCGGCGGTACGACCACGCCGTGGTGGACCGGAATCCGACCTCGCAGCGTGTTGCTGCAGTCTAACTTGCTCGATCGCACCGCCATCGAGTTGGGCGGAGGCGTGGCGTCGCACGCGCAGCACGAGGACGGCTTCGCGGTGCACGCACCGGTCGACGTCTTGCCTTGCAACCCCTTTGGTTTGCACCACGCGCACGGCAACGTTTGGGAGTGGTGCGCCGATGCGTATGGCGGCTACGACCGACCTGTCCGCGGCGGCGACGGTCTCCGGTTGGTGGAGGACCCGACCCGCCTCATGCGAGGCGGCGCTTTCACCAGCGAGGTCGGGTGGGCCCGTGCGGCGTTTCGAAATCACGGCGAGGCGGAGCGCGGCGTCGATCTCGATGTCGGCGTGCGTGCTGCTCGCGAGCTGCGTTGACGCGCGTCCGCGTTTGTACGAAGCCTTATCTGGTAATGTCGATTCGCACCGCCTGACACAGCGTGAAGCACCCGGTCGGCCGGATACACACGCATTGCACGCAGATCGCGAGACCGGCCAGGCCCGGCGCGAACGGGATCGGCAACGTCAACGTGCCGCTTCCCGGCCCAGGTGGTAGCGCAAAGGCAGTGCTGGGCGCCACGCCCAGTGGGCAGGGCGTCGTGCACAGCGCCGGGTCATCGAAGTCAATCGGCGAGCGCGGACACGCCCCGGCAATCGCTCCGGCGAGCGCACCGCCGCCGCTGACACACGGTGCTGTCAGTACGACGGTCCCGCCAATGGCCGCAGAGCCGCTGCAGGACGGGGCCGCCTCGCAGCCGGTGCCGGGGTCTTCTTGGCACTGCGCGCGGCCGTCACTCGCCAGCGCGAGGCCACCGAAGCAGAGCCAAAGAGCGATCTGAGTCCACCGCATGATCTCGTCCTTTCGGCTGGCCGCGGCGCACCGCGGCACACCAACCGAGCAGGATACCAGCGCTACGGCTGGACCGTGATCTCCATCGCGTCCGAGCCCCAGAACGTCAGCGCCGGGCCTAGACCGACCCACTGAAACGTGAACGTCAGCCCTGCGTACCGTGGGTCGGAGAGCTCGGGCAACGACAGCTGGCCACAGCCGCTGCCATCGATCGCCATCTGCAGCTGGACGAGCGGCACGACGCAGACCTCGATGCAGCTCAGCGGCACCGGCAGCCCTGGCTGCAGCTGGGTGACCCCAAGCAGAAAGACCGCTTGCGAGAACGGCGGCGCTTGGGTGACGAACAGATCGAGCTGCGAGCCCGAGCCGGGCGGTTGGAGGCCCACGGGCCCGGTTGCCCCGGCTTGCACCGGAGCGGGCCCTGGCGAGCAGCTCCGGCAGGAAAACGCATCGCTCCCGGGGAACGCAGCGTAGTCGACGGCGACGTGATCACTCGCCGCGGTGCCGCCGCGTTGGGCGACGATGATCGATGCGAACGGCCTGGGCGCGCGAATCAGCACCCAGTAGGCGCCGAGGCTCTTGCCGTACACACTGCCGACACGGTCTTCTTGGCCGCTGGGGTAACGGATCCAGAAGTCGGCCCAGCCGTCATTGCCGTCTCCCGTCAGCTGGACGAGGGCGGTGTCGTGGAGGGGGGAGGGCGCGGGCGTGAACTCGGTCCATTCGACGCCGCGGGTGCCGCCGGCACCGCCGCTGCCGTTGCGCATCCATACCTCGACGATGCCGGGCCCGCCGTCGCCGAGGGCGACTTCACTGGCGCCGTATTCCACCGGCGTCGTGGAGTAGGTGACGTCTTGGTTTCCGTCTGGGGCCCCGGCTTCGGCTTCGATCGTTCGCGTTCCCGCGGGCAGCGCGGCGAGACCGCGGGCATGGATGAAGGTCGCCTTCTGCGCTGTGATTGCCGCGGCGCCGCCGCCGATCACCAGTGCTGCCAAGAGTGCCCGATACGTCGTGTGTCGTGTGATCATCGTCATCTCCAATGGGGTGGGGGGGAGCGGTCGAAGGACCGCCGGCTGTGTTCTCACGCGCAGCAGGCCGTTGGTGTCCCTCACGGAAATCCGGCATCGCGTGCAGCTCGCGTGAAGCAGCGGAGAAAGACCTCGTCACAGAAGAGGTCCGCTGCGGATTCGGTGGTCGCGGCTCCGCGATGGCGGGGCGCGGAGCGACACATGACGCACCTACTCCCGTTGTGGCCACGGACGGTGGCCGTTCTATGCCTGGCGGTTCCCGGCGCGGCGCAGCCGGGGCTGGACTCGGCCCAGCGCCTCGGTGCCTCCTGCGGTCTGCAGCGTGCGGGGGACGGCTGGCTGGGCCTTGGGCCGGCGTACGAAGCACACCTCGACGGGCGCTCGCTGACGTTCGTGGCCGCGCTCAGCGCCGCTGCACCGCGCGCCGAGCCCGTGCGCTTCGAGTTGCTGGCGTATGGCCGCCGGGACGGGGCCCTGTTGCCGGCCGGTGCGGTCTTGGAGGTCGCCGGCGCGGGCCGGACCGTGGAGTATCGGCGGCCGGGCGTGACCGAGTCGTACGAGATGCGTCCCGACGGCGTGAAGCAGAGCTTTGCGTTTGCCTCGTTGCCGGCGGGGCGGGGCGACCTGGTGGTGCGCGGCCGCATCCACACGGCGCTGCCGTTGCGGGATGCAACGCCGGATCGACTGCGCTTTGGCGACGCGAGGCTCGGCGGCGCCTTCGTGCGCGACGTGGTGGGGATCGGCGGCGACGGCGTGCGTGCCACTGGCCGGATGCACTACGCCGATGGCGTGCTCGAACTGGCGCTGCCGGCGGCGTTCGTCGACACGGCCGCGCTGCCGCTGGTCCTCGATCCCCTGTTTGGCGCGAGCTTCGAGGTCGCCGCGTCCCCGGTTGGGGATGACCGCGACCCGGACGCGGCGTATCACGCTGGCAGCGACCGCTACCTGGTCGTGTGGGAGCGCCGCTTCGCGCTGACCGGCGCGGCGCTCCGCGGGCAGCTGCTGGACGGGAGCGGCAACCCGGTCGGCGGGGTGATCGGGATCCGCGAAAGCTACCGTGGCGGGGCGCGGCCACGGGTGGCGGCGCTCTCCGGCAGCGATCGGTTCGCGGTCGTCTGGACCGAGAACGGCAACGTCGTCGGCAGGCCGGTGCTCACCACGGGGGGGCTCCTCGGCGTGTTCAACGTGGCCGTTTCCCTGGGGGCGCTGGACGCCCCCGACGTCACCGCGGTCTCGACCGGCGATCGTGCGGTGGTGGTGTGGAACGACGCGGGCGCGGGCTCCATCCGCGCGCGGTCGATGACTTTCCCGCCGTCGATGTTCGGGACGGTGGCCGTAGACGTGAGCGAGGCGCCGTCCGGCGACGCCGAGCCGTGCATCTCCAAGGGAGGCGCCGATGACCGTATGCTGGTGGTCTGGAGCCGGGATGCGGGTGCGACCCGCCAGGTCTACGGTCGTTTAGTCGGTTCGTTGGGAGGTCCGTTCACCGGCGAGTTTCGGATCTCGCAGTTCGAGGATGCAAGCGCCCCGGCGGTCGATGGCGATGGCCGCAACTGGGTGGTGGCCTACCAAGCCCGGACGACGTCGGGGGCGGTCGTGAATGCGCGGCCACTGAGCTTCAGCCTGCCGCTGGGTATCGCGTTCTCCTCGGGGGCCGTCGCGACGGTCGCCGGCGGCTATCCGATCACTGCTGGTGTGCCCAGTGTGGCTTGGCTTGGTGGCTCGGTCCTCGTGGGAGCGGGGCTTGCCGGTCCGACGGGGGTGCTAGGCGCGGTGATTGCCTCGATCGATCCGTTTGACTGCGCGACGTGCGAAGCGAGTGCCGTTGTGCAGGGCGTCCTCGGGCGCGGCAACCAAGGCCTGCGCGTGGCGAGTCAGTGGACGGGCGGGGCCTTCCAGGCCGGGGCGTTGGCGGTCTGGTGGGACACCGATCCCGTGAGCGGCGCGAACACGGTGCGGGCGCAGCTCTACAACGGCGAAGACGGCGCCGAGGTGGGGCTTGGTGGAGCGTGCGGTTTGGGCGGGGAGACGCGGGCAACGTGCGCGCGGCGCGGCAACGGTGGCTTTGAGTTCCGCGTGCGCAACGCCGATCCGCGGCGGAACGCTCTCTTGGTGCTTTCGGCGGGGACGCTGGACTTGCCTTGTGGGGGCTGCCAGATCGTCGCGGATCCAGCGCTCGGCGTCGTGCTGTCCGCTGGGCCGACGAGTCCGTTTGGCGACGCCCTGCTGCCAGTGCCCATCCCCGACGTTCCCTCCCTCGTGCTGCGCCCGCTCTACGCCCAGTGGTGGGTCGGGGTCCCCGGTGGGTCGTGCCTCGGGTTCGACCTCTCGGATGGCATGGCCGTCTGGATCCAATAGTGTCGCCGGCCGTCGGTCGTCCTAGTGGTGTGATTCAGAAATCTGGGGCCTTATCCACGGCCCTCAGCGCCGCTCGCAGCGTTGGGTCGTCCTCGCCGTATCCACCAATATGCCTGCGGCGACCCGCCTTGCGACCGGCGCCGATGTCTCGCGGATAAGGCCCCATCTGCCGGAATCACACCACTAGGCGGCGCCGAATCCGGTGGTTTTTGTCGCGGCTCGGTACGGTCGGATCAGCCCGGTCTTTGGAATTCGCCGCTGGCGACCGCCGGCACGTGGCACTGCCGACAGCGCGTCCGCTCCGGGTGCGTGCAGCGGATCTCTTCGCGCGCGGCTTGGCCGGTATGGCACGCCGCACAGTTCTCGCGCAGCAGGATTTGGTGTGGGACGACCGGCGGCGCGAGCTTGTTGAGGCGCTCCCCTCGGCGCAGGTCTTGCTTGAGGCCGGCGAAGGCGTTGGGGCGGAAGACGGCGTCGGTGGTCGCGTAGATGTGGCACTGCTGGCACCGACTCATCGCGCTCGGCGGTGCCGTGTTGGCGTGCGGTGACGGTGGTGCGAACCCGGTCCCGGGGACCTCCATGCCGTGCGCGTTGTGGCATGCCGTGCACGCGGCACCCATGGGAGCATGGCCGATCACCGGCGGCGCGCCGTCGAAGGCGCGTCGTGCGGCCCGGGCGATCGCCGGTGTCTTCTCCACTGCCGTGCCGTCGGCCCCGGGCGCATCCTCGCCGCACGCGGCGAGCGCGACCAGCACACCGAACGCCGCGGTTAGGCCTTTGTGAGCTGCACTGCACATTTCTTGTAGTCCGGCTCTTTGCTGATGTTGTCCATGGCGTCGAGGGTGAGTCGATTGACCAGCAGACCCTCGTCGAAGAACGGTACGAACACCGAGCCACGCGGCGGTTTGCCGCGCCCGTCGACCATGGCCGGCAGCCTTAGCTCACCGCGGCGGCTCTGGATGTGCACGAGGTCGCCGGTCTTGATGCCCAGCGAGGTGGCGTCGGCGCGATTCAACTCCACGTACGCCCGCGGCACGGCCTGATGCAGCTGTTTGACGCGGCGGGTCATCGAGCCGGTATGCCAATGCTCGAGCACGCGTCCGGTGCACAACCAAAACGGGTAGTCGTCGTTCGGTTCCTCGGCCGGGGGATGGTACGGGCGCAGCCAGAACGCGGCCTTCTCGCCGTAGCCCTTGGCCTTGTAGAAGTGCACGCCGGCCTCTTTCTTGACGTACGGGTCGAAGCCCGCGGCGTAGCGGTAGCGCGTCTCCTTGCCCTCGACCACGGGCCAGATCATCCCGCGGGTGCTACGCAGTTCGTCATAGCTGGCGAGGTCCTTGCCGACGCCCAGCGTGAATTTGCGGTACTCCTCGAACATCGGCTTGTGCCAATCGTCTTCGGGCCAGGGGAACAGATGGCCCATGCCCATGCGCTTGGCGACTTCGATGATCTGCCAGGCATCCTCCTTGGCTTCGCCCGGCGGCTCCACGAGCTGGTCCCAGTGCTGGGTGCGACGCTCGGTGTTGCCGAACATGCCCTCGCGCTCCACCCAGGCCGCCGACGGCAGGATCAGGTCCGCCTGGTCCGTGGTGGGCGTCGGGTAGATATCGCTCGCGACCACAAAACGGCCGTCCCCCGGTTTGCGCTCCAAACGGTGCAGGTTGGGGATCGTCACCCACGGGTTGGTGACCTGGATCCACATCGCCTTGACGTCGCCGCGCGTGAGCGCGCGGAACATGTCGACGGCGTGATAGCCGGGCTTCGGCGGGATGGTTCCGGCGGGCAAATTCCACAGCTCTTCGGTCTTCTTGCGGTGCTCTTCCTTCATCACCACCATGTCGGCGGGCAGGCGGTTGCTCAGCGTGCCGACTTCCCGCGCGGTCCCGCACGCCGACGGCTGCCCCGTCAGGCTGAAGGGGTTGTTGCCCGGCCGGCTGATTTTGCCGGTGATCAGGTGTAGATCTGTGATCAGGTTGTTCATCCAGGTCCCGCGGGAGTGCTGGTTGACGCCCATGCACCACAGGCTGACCGTGCCTCGCGCGTTGTCGCCGTAGATCTCCGCGAGGGCACGGATCTGCGCCGCTGGCACCTCGCTGATCTTCGCCACCGCGTCGGGCGTGTAGTCCGCCAGGAAAGCGCGGAGCTCTTCGAACGAGCTGTCGCGGCCCTTGTCCTTGAAGGTGTAGCGCTCGGCCTGCTCGCCGTAGCAGCCGTAGCCGATCTCGTCGACGTCCTCGATGCCCCGCTTGAAGACCAGGTTCTCCTTGATGAACGCGTGGTCGACTTTGTCGTTCTCGACCAGCAGGTGCAGGATGCCGTTGGCGATCGCCAGGTCGGAACCGGGCCTGAACTCGACGTAGAGATCGGCGTAGTCGGAGGTCGGCGTCCGGCGCGTCGCGATGTCGATGATCCGGACGCGGGGGTTCTGGCGCTTGTTCTCGAGGATCCGGCTGAACAGCACTGGATGCATCTCCGCCATGTTGTTGCCCCAGAGGATGAAGTCGTCGCCGGCTTCGAAGTCCTCGTAGCATCCCATGGGCTCGTCGCTCTGGAACTGGGTGACGAACCCCATCACCGCGCTGGCCATGCACAGCCGCGCGTTGGGGTCGAGGTTGTTGCTGCGCATGCCGCCCTTGACCCATTTGAGCGCGGCGTAGCCGTCGAACACCGTCCATTGGCCCGAGCCGTACATGGCGACCGCCTCGGGGCCATGTTGCTCGAGCGTCTCGGAGAACTTCTCGGCGACGAGGTCCAGCGCCTCGTCCCAAGAGATCTCCTTCCAGCCTTCGGCCGTGCGCAGTCGCGGCTTCGTCAGTCGATCTTCGCCGTACAAGAACGCCGGCAGGTGGTAGCCCTTGACGCACAGCAGGCCCCGGTTGACCGGGCTCGCGGCGTCGCCGCGCACGGCCATGACCCGGCCGTTCTCGACCCCGACCTCGACACCGCAGCCCGTGCCGCAGTAGCGGCAGGGCGCCTTGTTCCAAGTGAGGCGCTCAGGCGCGGCGGGCTCGGCGGTCGCCGCCAGACGCGCGGCTTCAGCGCGATCCCGCGGTGAGAGCGCGACGATGCCGGGCGCTACGGCGCCGGCTCGGAGAAAGCTGCGTCGGTCGATCCGTGCCATCGTTCACTTCCCGTTGGTCTGCCAGGCGTGCTCGGGACGGCTCAGGATCTCGTCGAGGACCTTGGTCACGGTATCGGCCGCCGCGGCCTTGCCCTCGTCCCGCGCGTGCGCCGCGATCTCCCGCGCCTCGGGGATCAGCTCTTCGTAGAACCGCTCCGCGACCTCGTACATGCCGTGCCAGTGCGTGTAGTCGGGGGCCATCATCGCGGCGCCGTGGCGCGCGCGCCGGCCTTCGTGGTGCCAGAGGTAGAACCACGTCCACTCGATCTTCTCGTCGAACTGCGTGGCCGAGAGCAGTTTCTGCTCGCGGAGTGCTGCGATGATCGCCTTGCCTGGCTTTGCGAACTTCTCGTTGTACAGCATCACCAGGTCGTCGTACTGCTGGTAGAAGCCGGTGACGTAGTCGGGCGTGTGGCAGTGCGAGCACACTTGGCTCATGCGCTCACGCTTGTCTTGCCAGGTGTCGTGGACGAGCTGGCGCCGCGTGTCCGAATCGGTCTCCTTGATGACGTGGCCGTTGATGTCCGTGTCCATCACCAAGCTCACCGGCGGACGGTTGGTCCATGAGATGCGGCGGCCCGGATCGTGCGTGATCTTGCCGTCGTTCTTGCTGTGGCCCGACAGGTGGCAGGTCGCGCAGGTGGGCGCCTGCGAGTAGTCCTCGCCGAGTACCCACGACGCCGCGTCGAGGTTCATGTGGTCCTTCAGGTCGCGGTACGCGATCCCGTGCTTGGACTCCTCGTAGATCTCTTTCTGCGGGTGGTCGGGGCCGAGGTGGCACTTGCCGCAATTCTCGGGCTGCCGCGCGCGCCGCGGCGAGAAATCGTGGCGGCTGTGGCATGCCGAGCACGAGCCGAGCGAGCCATCGAGGTTGATCCGGCCGATCCCCGTGTTGGGCCAAGTGCTGGGATCCAGCAGCGGCTTACCCTCGCTGTTCTTGGCGATGCGGGCGATCGCGTCCAGGTTGGTCGGTTTACCGTTCGCGTCGGGCTGAAGATCGCGCACGGTGATCCGGCTGCCGTCGGTGCCGGTGAGTGACACCAGACTCCCATGGCATTGTTTGCAGCCGGAGAAGGCGCTGGCCATGCCGTTGATCTGTCCGACCTCCGGGCGCCCTGGAGTCGGTGAATGCGGATTGAACGGCACCCGGCTGCCCTCGACCGTCTCGGCTAAGAAGTTGTCGAGTGAGGCGAGGATGTTGCCGCCGCGGGCATGGTGGCTGCCGCCGAACTCCTCGGCCTCGGCCTGGTGGCACCGCCCGCAATCGCGCGGCGTCACGATCGTGGCGATGTTGAATCCTTCGTGGGAGAACCCGTCGGGGTCGTTCTCGGCCGCCTGATGGCAGTCGTAGCACCCGACTCCGCGGATGGCGTGGGTGCTCTCCAGCCACTGCGCCACGATGCCGGGATTGGATTGCTCGTGACAGGTCACGCAGCGCTCCGAGCTCGCGGGCACCGCGACGTCTGGCCGCCGCGTTCCAGCCTCGGCCTCTTTGCGCGCGACCTCCATCCACTGCACAAAGACCAGTGAGGCGAGGAAGGCGAAGCCGAGGACTCCGATAATGACTTGCTTGGTCTTGAGGCTCATCGCGGCTCCAGCGCAAGGAGATGGTTGTTGACGGTCCGAAGTCTGCCGGCAGGTGGCCGTGCCGCCCCGCGATGAGCCCAGAGACACAGTCTCTCCGAGCCTCCCGGGCGGCAGCCGGCTGCACTCCGACGATCACGGGCGGAGAGAATGTTGTCGTGGCACGGAGCTTGGTATCCCGGGAGGCTCATGGGGTTTGGATGTGGATGTGGATCGGGACGCTCAATGCGCCACCAGTCCCTCCCAAACGGTCAGGCCGATGATCGTCAGGACGCCGAAGATGCCGATCCACACCGACGCCTCCGAGGCGGGCCAGCGGCGCCGGATCCAGCCGTCGATGAACGGCCATGCGAACATGACGAAGACGATGAAGCCCATGCTGAGCACGGCGAAGGTGCCGGCGAACAGCTTGAGCCAGCGGAACGTCACGTAGAGGAACCACTCCGGCTTGATGACTTCGGGCGTCGTCAGAGGGTCGGCGCGGGGCCCCATGGTCGCGGGCAGAATCGTGGCGAGCGCGCTCAGCAGGATCATGAGCACCAAGCCGATGATCAGCTCGGTGTACATGTGGTCGGGGAAGAAGTTGAAGTAGCGCGGCTTGCTGTTGTTGGCCGAGTCGGCGTCCGGGAACTCGGTGATGCCTTGCAGTCGGATCAGCGTGATGTGAATGAACAGCAGCAGCACAGTGGCCGCCGGCAACACGGCAGCGTGGATCACGTAGAAGCGCGACAGCGTCCGTTCGTTGTAGGCGTCGCCACCCAGCATCATCTGCTTGATGAAGGTCCCGATGCCCGGGACCGTGTCGGCGATGTTGGCGCCCACCGTTGCGCCCCAGAAGCTGAGCTGCTCGTACACGAGGCTGTAGCCGGTGAACCCCATCATCAGCGTGCACACCAAGAGACACATGCCGATCATCCAGTTCAGCTCACGCGGTCGTCGGTACGCGCCGGTGAAGTAGACGCGCATCTGGTGCAGGATCACCGCCGCGACCATCAGCGTGGCGCCCCATTTGTGCACGCTGCGCAGGAACCAGCCGTACGCCGCCTCGTTCGTGATGTAGTGGACCGATTCGTAGGCGGTCGACGGCGACGCCTCGTAATAGAACGCCAGCAGGATCCCGGTGATGATCTGCACCACGAACAGATACGCGGGCGTGCCACCCAGGCACAGCCACCACCGTTTGAGGTGGTTGGGCACAGGCTCGTTGGTGAGCTCGCGCAGGGCATCGCCGGAGACCGGGATCCGATCGCGGAGCCAAGTGGACAGACTCGCCATGTTCAGAGCTCGCGTGGGTTCCGGCGACTGAGGCACGGGTCGTGCCCAGGCCCCTGCGGGGCGTCGTCGTCGAGGTCCGCGGCGTCGATATCGTGGGCGGCCGCCAACGCCTGGGTGGGCACTTGGATGTAGAGCAGCCCGCTTCTGACGCGCAACGGGTAGCTCGACAGCCGCTGCCCGGCCTCGGCCGGCGGGCCTTCGGTGGCCGTCCCGTCGGGTTCGAACACACCGTTGTGACAGGGACAGAAGAAGCGGTTGCGATGTCCTTCCCAGTGCACCTGGCAGCCGAGGTGCGGACAAGTGCTGGACAAGGCGACGAAGTCCTCGGCCGTCCCGGCGCTGCCGCGGCGCGCGATGTTCACGCGGGCCCCCGACGGCATGCGGTACTTCATCGCTGCTCCCGGGGCCACGTCGTCGACGCGCGCGACGTACTGCCAGCTTTGGGCCGAGGGGCCAGCTGGGTAGAGAAAGCGACCGGCGATGGCCGCGAAGGCGCCGTAGCCGGCGATGAGTCCGCTGGCCATGAAGAGGTTCGAGAGCACGCTCCGGCGCCCGTCGGCGTCAGTGTCTGCTTCGGAGGTTTGGGGCGGCAGTTCCGTCACGGTTGGGCCTTCCTGGTCGAGGACAACTTGGCCGGAGCCCTGCGTGGGCTCTAGAAGCGGAAGTCGGCTTGCACGTATGCAAAGTGGGCAAGGTCGTTTGCGCCCTGCGCCTGCTCGGTTCCCGAGCCCGGGATGAAGACGCCGTAACCGGCTTCGAGGAAGCTCACGAGCGGCGCGGTCTCGAGCTCCTGGACGAACTGCACGTCGATCTCGTGACCCATGTCGCGCGATTGGCCGGCGGCGCCGGTGGACAGGTTCCCGTTCGGGCCGCCGAAGCGATCCGTGGGCTCCATGGCCCGGAACGAATGCCAGAAGACGGCCAGCGTGCTTTTCTCGCCGGGTTTGAAGCCGGCCTGGACCGAGGCGTGCTGCAAGTTCTCCCATTGCGCGAGATCCATGTAGCCCCAGTACTTGTGCGCGAAGGCGAACAGCCCGTTGAACCGTTCGTTGTCGCTGGTGCCCGGTCGGTTGCCCGAGGCGAGGTTGAGCTCGGCCTGAATCCAGGGCTTCCCGGCGATGTCGCGAGGGCGATAGGCCGCGCGCGCGTGCCCGGCGTAGGTGTCGCCGATCGGGATGTCGGCGCCGTTTACCTCGCCGACTTGGGTCGCGACCTCAATGCCCAGCTCGAAGTCGCTGATCTGTTGGACGAAGCGCGTACCGAACGTCGTGCGCTGCTCGGTGCCCCCGGCCATGGTCTGTCGGTTGTCGAGATGCAGCGCATACACATCGATGACCGTGTCCTCGCCGGGGAAGCCCGAGCCGTAGACACCGGCAAAGAACGCGTCGTCGTTCACGCCGTTGCGGGGCATCTCCGCGGTCTGAAAGAAGAACCCGTCGATGCTCAGACCCCGGTCCTCGGTCCACCACGTGTGCCGGTACCCGCTGAAGGCACGGGCTTGGGTGGCCCACTGCAGCGAGCTGATCAGGCGTTGTTCGCCGAGCTCGGCCTCTTGCCGGCCGATCTTGCCGGTGCCGGAGAGATAGGGGAACTCGTCGACGAGCACGAAGGCCTGATGCAGATCCAGACCGTCGGCACTGTCGTCGAGCGTGCTCAGCTCCTCGCCCCATTCGCGCGCGTCTTGCAGCTGGATGAACGCCGAGAGGGTCTCGGTGAACTCTGGCGCGAGGTTCAGGCGCACGCGCTGGGTAAAGAAGTCCTCGTTGACTCCACCGTTGTCGTTGAAGTCGAAGTCGATCCGGTCCTCCCAACGAATGCGGTACTGGCCCGAGATCGTCAGGCTCTTCATGCCCGGGATGCGGATGACCGTGCCCTCGTCGGTGGCCTCGATCGTGGCGGGAGTCGGCGGTGGCACCTGGGCGGGCTTGCCTGCCTGAGCGATGGGAGAGCAACACAAAGCCGGGATGACGAGACCAGCGAGGGCTCGGGACAAGAAGCGACTCCTGCGTGTGCGTGGACGGGGCGGCGACGATGACCGACAACCGAAAGGCGAACGCGCGCGTGAGAGCGCTCTTTCGGCGAATTCCCGAAACGCGGACCGGGCGGGGTTGGAGGCGGGGGCTGCCGCAGGTCGCGCCCCACGCGGCGCACGGCCAGATGATCGCTACCGCGACGGTGAGCAGCGCCACGCCGAGCAGAATCGCACCCGAGCCGGTGGTCGCGTCTGTCTGCCGCGTGCCGGCGCTTCTCAGCCAGGCCAACGCGCTCGTGGAAGCGACGTTGCTCGCTGCGATCAAGCCGGTGCCGCAGCCGATGGCCCGGCCTCGGTTGGCGACCGCCACCGCGAGCCAGCTCCCCACGAGCAACCCCCAACACGAACGGCAGCCAGTCGCGCAGAAGATCGGCGACCGGGTCCGCGGCCGCGCCTTCCGGCCGACGCCGCAGCCCGAGCCGTGCGAGCCAGAGGCTACCGACCGTCACATAACCGGTGCACAGCGCGTGCGGCACCAGCGTCGCTTGGTACAGCCAGGCGTGGATCGGTGGTCAGCCACATCCCGACACCGGTGAGCGCGCCGAATACGAACGACACCAGCACAAGGAAGAGGAAGAAACTCGTCGCTGAACTGGCGGGCGAGTGCATCGCCGCGGCCCGCTCGAGCGACAGCAAGAGAGCGCCGGCGCCCACCGCGAACTGCGCGACGGACACGTGGACAATGCCCATGCCGCCGATGACCATCCCGGGAATCGCGGGGCCGAACTCGCTGACCGGATAGTGCGTGGGGTCCTGCATCGGCGCGCGTGCTGATCAGACAAGCGTGGACGCCTAGGTTGAGCTGCAGGCCGCGTTTCGCTCGATGTGACGAACTTCGGAGGCGTCCCAATGGTTGGGTTGGCTACACTGCGGCTGGCTCGCATGTCGTCGCCATGAGCTCACCCCCAGAGATTCCACCGCCTGACGAGTCCGCCGGTGCTGGCGGCGTGGCGCGTGACGTGGATGCCCTGGCGAAGCTGTCGGTGTTCGGTGCCTTGACCCGCGAGACCATCGCGTTTCTCGCGCGGCGATGTCAGGACGTCGTGACGCCAAAGAACGGCACCTTCTGTCACCAGGGCGATGCCGGCGACTGCCTGTTCGTCTTGCGACAGGGCCGTGTTGCTGTGATTCGAACGGTGGGGAAGAAGAGCGTGGTGCTCGCCGAGCTGGCCGCGGGCGAATGCTTCGGGGAGATGGCGCTGCTCGCGATCAGCGCGCGTAATGCCACGGTCCGGGCCCTGGAGGACTGCGTCGCGCTGAGGCTCCGCCATCACGCCTTGCTCGAGCTGAGTCAGCAAGATCTCGAGCAGTTCGCCCTCCTGCAGATGAACCTGGCCCGGGACGTCGCGCGCCGGCTGGCGGCGGCGGATCAGGCTCTCCTGGACCACCTCGGCCGTTGAGCGCTTGGGAGGAGACCGCGGGTTGACGCCGTCACGATCCCAAGACGTTTGAGATTACGCCGCTCGGTGGTCGGCCGGCGCTTATCGAAGGCGCTCTGGCTCCATCTCGTCGATGAAGACGAAAGCGTCGATCACATCGGCCCACGTGGCGCGCGTTGGAATGAAACCGAGCGGCCGAGCGACGAACTCTCCCTGCAACCAGCTGCCGGAGTGGGCGCCGCGCAGATCGACGAACAGGTAGGGCTGCTCCAACTGATGGGCGAGGTCCTCGAAGCTGCCGGTGAGCGGCGGCTCGATCGCTTGAGTCTGCGCGCGGTTTTGTGTCGCGGATGCGCGGATGTTCCCGAGCGTGCCGTGGTGGGAGGTCACCGCGATAGTGTAGAGCTGATCGCCAAAGTCGCGATACACGGTGTCGCCCATGTGCTCGGCTTGGGTGTAGTCCCAGTCGCGATCGATCGGTTTCAGGCTGGTCGTGTTGCGAGTCAGGTGAGCCGTCGCGGCCCAAATCATGATCCGGCGTTCGGCGAACTCGTTGGTGGCGAGCCAGTGAAATGCGCGCGCCATGGACGGGTCGCGGGGGTGCCGCCGCTCCACGTTCCCGCCAGCGGCCCCTTGCTTGCGTTCTTCGCTGGCGTAGCCCTGCCGGATCGAGGCGCGCAGCCGGCCCCGTTCGACCGAACTGGCGCGTCGCCGCGCCGCGTCGGTATCGAGGGCGGCCTCGAGGTCGCGCACGGCGGCGAGTTGCGCCGCACGTGTCGCGTCGTCGATGGGCACGTCATCGCTACGCAGATAGCCGAACGCTCGTTGGGCGAACCCGGCAAGTTGCCGGCGCTGCGCCGCGTCGAGCGCAATGGCGCCGACGGCTTCGAGGCTGGCAATGCTCTCACGGAAGTGGCGTGCGCCGTGCGGTGGTCGTTCGCCATCGAACCCAGCCATCCGGAGTGGTCTTGGGCTCTGCCACGAGTTGCGCGCGTACTCGAACAGCGGCCACGCCAGCTCGCTCGCATCCCAGCCGCCGCGCATCATTTGCTGCGCGGCGTCGCGTAGGTCGACGCTTGGGTCACGCAACGCGCGGTTCATGGCGGCGCAGTCGAGCACGCCCGCCTCCCACGCGAGCACGTCAAATCCCATGTGTTGGTGCAAGAAGATCGCGAGTCGTGCCTTGGCTGCCGATGTGGATCCCTCGCTATGCGTCGCTTCGCCGAGGACGACGATGCGTGCGGCCCCGATCTTGTCGATCAACGGCTCGAGGTCGGCGAAGTCGCGGTCGCGCGGGTCGATGCTGCGCACGGCGATGGCGTGGGGCGCGAGGTCGGGCGCCGCGAGGTCGCTCGTCGCGGGCGGCTCCTGCGACCAAGCGGCCGCCGGCAGCCACAGGACGGCAAGAGTACAGACGGGTAGCGCATGACGGTCCATGGGGTGCTCCTTACTGTGGGGTGGCCAGCGGGCTGGTGGCCCGGGGGTGTCTAGTCCGCACTTCGTTTGCGGCGTCGAGTCCTCGTGGAGTCCGGGATCGCGGTGAGGGCCGCGGGAAGATGCGCGGCGAGCCATGCCGCCGCGTTACCGGCGCTGGCGACCTCGTGGCCGGCGCAGTGCTGGCGCCAGGCCAGGGTGCCTCGGGTGTCGGCGGCGACTTCAACGCGATCGAAGCTGTGCGCCTTGCGTTGTTCGAGCAGCAGGTAGCCGCCCGCACCGATGCGGGGTGCGTCGCCTTCGAACTGCACATCCCCGGCGAACGCGATGGCGCCGGAGTCGGTGACGTAGACCCAGAACACTTCGTCGGCGGAGCAGCGGCCGCCGACGACCTGGCCGTCTGCGTTGACCAAGAGCCCCGCCGGTGCGGTGACGACGCCCGTTCCCGAGAGGGCGGGTCGCGCAACGCCGGTGGCCGGCGCGCGGGCGGCCGGGGGGAGGGGCACGGCGAGGAGCAGCGCCAGCCCAGCGATCGCCAGCTTGGGCCAACCGATGGGGTCCGTTGGGCGCAGGCGGCGCCCGAGAATCCGCTCGAGGCGCCGCTCCAGTCCACGGACGTTCGCCGCCGCCGCCGTCGTCGCCAGGTTGGTCCGGTGGTCCGCGGCCACCGCCAGGAGGTCGCTCGCGTATTGCGCGGGATCGCGGCCCGCGGCGAGCACCAAGTCGTCGGCCGCGTCCTCCTGCTCGCGGTGCAGTGCCGCTACGGCGACGTGGACGAGTGGGTTCCACCAATGCAGCGCACGAACGAGAGCGGCTATCCAGCGCCAAGCAGGGTCGCGGCGCCGCAGGTGCGCCATCTCGTGCAAGAGCACACTCTGCTGGCGGGCCAGGTCGGCTTCGCCGAGGGTGCGGGGCACCGCGACCCACGGCCGGATCCAGCCCGCGGCCATCGGCGTCAGGTCGTGGCCGACGCCAACCGGTGGCGCGCGGCGCAGCCCCACCGCGTGGGCACACCGGCGCACCAATCTCGGGTCTGCGGTGGCAAAGTCGAGCCGCCGGCGGGTTCGTGCCAACCGCGCCGCCGCCCACGCCAGGCGCAGGACGTGCCAACCGATCCCCATCACAGCGGCCGCGACGAGCAGGGTTGGCAGCGCTGCCCAACCCGATGGCGTGGTCGGCCCCACGGTGCGCACCAGCACGGCGCCGGAGCTGAGTTGCAGCGCCTCGCGAACGAGCTGGGCCGTGCCGTCTGGCCACGCCGGCAGCAAGCGCGCGGGCCATAGCAGATGGAGCATTGGCACGGCCGTCGTCGCGAGAAGCCCCCAGAGGATCAGCCGATGACGGCTCGATGCGCTCGCGCGACCCGCGCCCGTCCACGCCAAGAGCGTCGCCCCGAGGAGCGCCGTCGACACGGTCGCCTGTTGCGCGAGCAGTTCGATCATGGCTTGTCCCGCTTTGCGTCGCGGATCAGGCGAGCGAGCCGCCGCGCCTCTTCATCGCTCAGTTCCAACGCCGGGTCCTTGAGGTGGGCGGCGAGGGCGGCTTCGAGCGAACCGCCGAAGAACACGTCGACGACCTTGCGCAATGCCGAGCGGCCGGCCCGGTCGCGCGGTGCCTTGGCGCGGAATAGATTGCGGCGACCGTCGCGTTTGGCGCTCACGTGCCCGCGCTCGACCAGCAACCCCAACATGGTGCGGCAAGCCGTTTCGCTGGGCGCGTCGGGGAGGCGCTTTTGGATCTCGGCGACGGGGGCCTCACCGAGCTCGAACAGCGCGTCCATGATCTGCTGCTCGCGTCGACTGAAGCCCGGGCGTTTCTTGGTGCTCATCCAATCGCCAAAATATTGGCGATTGCATCGGAGGCAAGGCGCAACCGCCAAAAAACTGGCGGACCGGTCCTGGGGCGGCGGTCGTCAATCACAAGCCGTCAGGGCCCGGCGCCGCAACATGCCTTAGTGCCCGTTCCAACTCACCCTTCCGCAGCGGTTTGGACAAGAACTTGTCCATCCCGCTCTGGAAGCATTCGCGACGGTCTTCCGCAAACACATTGGCCGTGAGCGCAAAAACCGGTGTGGGTTCTCGCCCCTCGATCGCTTCGAGCCGACGGATGTCGCGCGTGGCATCGAATCCGTTTCTTTCGGGCATCTGACAGTCCATCAACACGAGATCGAACGATCCGCCCCGAAACTTCTCCAGGGCCTCAAGACCATTCCTGGCATGCACGACTGAGCAGCCGAGCGTCTTGAGCATTAGGGATGCCACACGCTGGTTCACGAGGTTGTCTTCCGCAAGCAGCACCTTCAGCGCGACTCCGCCGGATGTGTGTTTGGGAGGGCAAGACTCCGGTGCTGGGCGACGTTGGGTGCGCGTCCTCAATAGCACATCCACAAGATCCCGCCGTCTTATCGGCTTGCTCAAGACCTCGCGAAGGCGAAGACCGGGGTGGCGGCTGAATGCCTCTCGATCCCTGGAGGAAGAGATCACCACGATGTCAGGGGCCTGGCCCGTCGGCCTCGCCCTGATCGCTGTCGCGAGCTCTAGGCCGTCCACATCTGGCATGAGATAGTCAAGGATGATCAGGTCGAACGGCTTGGAGTCGACATCGGCGCGCTCAAGGATCTCGATCGCCTGCCTCGCATTCTCAGCCCGCGACAGCTCGACGCCGAGCGGCCGTAGCTGCCACAGCATGATGTCGCGGTTCGTGGCGTTGTCGTCCACAAACAGAACCCGCATTCCGTCCAGCGTCTCCTGAGCGGGGCCCGTAGCGCAGGCCACGCGGAGTAGCCGGACGTAGAACCAAAACCGGCAGCCCTTCTCAGGCTCGCTCTCGACACCGATCTCGCCTCCCATCATCTCGACAAGCCGTCGACAGATGGACAGGCCCAGCCCGGTGCCTCCGAATCTGCGGGTCGTCGACCCGTCTGCCTGAGTGAACGGCTTGAACAGCGTCTCCTGCACCTCCGGCGTGATCCCAACGCCCGTGTCGGTCACCTCAAACCACACGACCTCCTCCTCGGCCGTCCTGAAGAGCCGCTTCACCCGGACGTGCACCTGCCCGTCCAACGTGAACTTCACAGCGTTACCGACCAGGTTGAGGCAGATCTGTCGTAGACGCTCGGCGTCTCCCCGCAACACGGCCGGAATCTCCGGGTGCACGAAGCTGCTTATCTCCACCCCCTTGCGAAGCGACCGGTCTGCCAGCAGGTCGCAAACGTCCTCAACAACGTCGAGAAGAGAAAACTCGACATCGTCCAACTCCATCTTCCCAGCCTCGATCTTCGACAGATCGAGGATGTCGTTCAGCAGGAGGAGCAGCGACTCGCCCGATCTCCGAATGGTGTCGACGAGCTTGACCTGGTCTCGATCGAGAGGCGAATCTCGCAGGAGGTCCGCGACACCGATCTCTCCGTTCATCGGGGTGCGGATCTCGTGGCTCATGTTCGCGAGAAACGCGCTCTTAGCGCGATTGGACTGCTCAGCGGCGTCTCTGGCCTCACGGAGCTCGCGCGAACTGATCTCCATTGCCCGTTCCAGAGTGTACCGATCCGCAGCCGCGTCTTCGTACGCGCGGTGGACCCGGCTCAGCAGGTTTCTCCACTCGTCAAGGCCACGAGGCGGCTCATCGTAGCTGCACCCACAGCGGCGAAGCTGTCGAGCCAGCAGGCGATTAAGATCTTCGCCCACGTCAGTCGGTTTCTTGGATCGTCGTCAGCGTCATGGTCTGATTGTGCAGGTCACACTTCCCATTGACGTTTGGCGATATCTCGCCGTAGGAGTAGAAACCGACTTGTTGGGTTGCGGGAGGGAGGCCTTCGAGCACCGCTTCGATCTCCTCTTCGGCGCGCTCCCCGAGAACTAGTCGTCGCCCAACACAGCTGATTGCGATAGCCAGCGTGGTTGTGGCGTTCTCGTCGTCACGCCTCGCAAGCAACGCGGCGTCTGCAGCACCGTCGATCAGTCGGTCGAAGTTGGCTTTCATCAGCTGCGCCTGCCAACCCTGCGGCAGGTCGCCCGCGAACGTCATTGACCGATGTTCGTCGTCGATGCCGAGAATCGTGCGCACCAGCACATTCTCGTCCGACACGTCACGACGAATGGCGAGGGGGAAGAGAAGGCCCGTGGCAGGAAGGCCTTCGGCCCGTTCACCGAGGTAGTCCCGATACAGGTCGAGAGCAGGTCGACCGTCCAACTCGTACAGAACGTTGCCCTCGGCCCGAGTGATCTTGCGCTCCGGGCCAAAGCTGTCCCAACCGCCGCGTGACCCGTGGCCGAACTTCACGGATTCCCCGCTCAGGCCAATCACCGTGACCAAACCAGGGCGAGGGGTGCCATTGTCACTGAGCACCCACGTGCGTTCGAACCGATCGCCATCACCGGCAAGGCCACCGGTAGCCACGACGTCATCGGGGAGATTCACCGTGAGACCGCGCACCAGGTCGGTGCCGTTCACACCCAGACCATCGGAGAGGACGATCACGCCGCGGAGGTCGGACTTGTCCAACCGCGACGCCAACGCTGCACCCACCGCCTGCGAATCGGTGTGATCGGCGATGCGTTCGAGAGCGAACTGAATCTTCGTTGAAGCAAACTTTGAGATGGCAACAACAAGGGAGCCGTCTCGGATCCCGTCGCCCAGCACCTCGCCGGAGCTCGAGCAGCCGGCAAGCACGGACTGAGGGAAGCGCTCTCGAAGCTCTTGGATGGGTTCGGGCGCATCCACGAATCCGCTCGCCCCGAAGACCAGCACGAGGGTGTTCGGGCTATCGAGCGGTGGGAACTCCGCGGACCATCCATCCTGCGGCGTGAAAAGAAGCGTGCAGACCTGCAAGGGACCTCCGTTTGGGTGGGGTTCTCCCTGATGCTATCGGCGCAATCGATCACTCGACTTGGCCCGAAGCTCTGAGGCCTGCCCTTCGCAGCGGAGGAGTGGCAGTCGGTCGCATGGCGGATTGGCAGCCGAGTGCGTCGACCGAGGCGACCGGGCGGAGGAACGGGGTAGACCGCGCCTGAGCAATGGGGATCGACGGGGCCCCGTGATCGAATGCGGTGGTTTTTGTCGCGGCTCGGTACGGTCGGATCATGGCGAAGCGGCTCCATCAGTTCCTGCGGGCGGTGCGACTGCAGCGCGATGAGGTGGAGGATTTCGGCAGGTACCCGTTCAACATCCCGGCCGTGCGCACGCTGGATGAGCTCGAGTTTGCGCCGGGGATCACGTTCTTCATTGGCGAGAACGGCAGCGGCAAGTCGACGCTGATGGAGGCCATTGCGATCGCGATGGGCCTCAACGCCGAGGGTGGGTCGCAGAACTTCTCGGTGGCGGCGCGACCGAGCGAGTCCGAGTTGCATCGCTACCTGGTGCCGGTCCGCGGCGTGGGCCGGCCACGGGCCCGCTTCTTCTTGCGCGCCGAGACGCTGTTCAACATCGCGACCGAGGTCGAGGAGCGGGGGCTCCAGGCGTACGGCTGGCAGATTCTGCACGAGCGCTCGCACGGGGAGGCATTCCTCTGGTTGCTGAACGAGCGCTTCAAGGCGCAGGGCCTCTACCTGCTCGACGAGCCCGAGGCGGCTCTCTCACCCAAGCGACAGCTGGCGGCGCTCGCGCGGCTCCACGCCCTCGTGCAGCGCGGCGCCCAGTTCATCATCGCGACGCACTCGCCGATCCTGATGGCGTATCCGGGCGCCACCATCTACCAGCTGGACGAAGAGGGCATGCAGGTCGTCACGTTCGAGGACACCGAGCACTTCCAGATCACGCGCGACTTCCTGGCGCGGCCGGAGTCGTTCCTCAAGCACCTGCTGAATCCCGATCCCTGAGAGGGCCGGCGACCGAACGGGGCGACAAGACGGTGGCGACCGAATCGGGGCTAGTCAATCGAGGGGGGCGCGTGAGAATGGCGGGGTGCACCCCTTCAACCCGGGCTCCTTCCCCACGCGGGCGGACGCGTCGGTCGGCGACGCGGTCAAGCTGCGCCGTCGAGGCCGACTTCGACCAGGAGCCAATCGCGGAACTTGCGCACGGCGGGCTCCCCTTCCCGGCGAGGATCGAACACGATGTAGTAGGCGCGGGTCGCCACCAACGCGAACTCGCTCACCGGTACCAGAGTGCGGAGGCGCAGCTCGGATTGCACGTAGACATCCGGCACGAGTGCGATCCCCAGGCCTGCCTTGGCCGCCTCCACCAGCATGTGGAAGTGCTCGAAGCTCGGGCCCCGGGCCGTGCGCGCCGGCTGCTTCTGCGCTCGGAACCAGGCGTCCCAGCTTTCGGGCCGGGTCGAGTGTTGAAGGAGCGGCAGCTCTTCGATGAGCTGGGTCGCGGGAGTGCCGTCGTCGACGTGCGTCAACGGCGCGGTGACCGCGATCAAGCGTTCTTCCATCAACCTCTCGGCGGCGAGCCCGGGCCAGTGGCCATCGCCATAGAACAACCCGATGTCGATGAGCCGACCCTCTAGGTCGGGCGATCGCTCGGCGCTCGCGAAGTCCAGGTCGAGGGAGACTACCTGCAGTCTGATCGTGGGATGCTGACGGATGAACCGCCGCAGCCGCGGGATGAGCCAGTCGTTGGCGAGGGAGGGGAGCGCGCCGATCCGAAGGGACGCGCCACCACCGTGGCTGATGAGGTCGACGGTGGCCGACTCGATCCGATCGAAGGCGGCGACGAGGGCGAGGCGATAGCTGCTGCCTGCTTCCGTGAGGTGGATGCGCTGCTTGACGCGATCGAAGAGCGGAATGCCGAGCCGCTTTTCGAGGGCGGAGATCTGCTGGCTCACGGCGCTGGGGGTGACAAAGAGCTCCTTGGCCGCGCGCGCGAAGCTGCCGTGGCGAGCGGCGGCTTCGAAGGCGCGCAAGGCGTTCAGCGAAGGGGTCGTCTTGCGCATTTGGTGATTAGCCAGGGTGATGATCTGGATAGATCTTCTCACGGAACCGGGTGCGGAGGGCTGCTTGCGCCGGAGAGACGTAAGTCTCACTGTCGAAGGGGAGTTCTCACGGCCCCCTCAGATGAACCGGTGGATCGATGCCAAGTCGCGAGCCCAACAACCCCCCGCTCGCGGGGACCCCAAGGCGCATCCAGAACCTGCAACTGCCCGACCGGGGCCCCGCCCCGGGTGTGAGCGCGCGCCAAGCCGACCTGGAACTTCTCGCGTCGGCGCCGCCGGGGTTCTTGGATGCGACCCACTTCGACACGGTCCGGTTTCCGCCGCCCTCCTGGGCAGCGGAGCACTTTGCGCGCGCCGCTTTGGACGGCAGCCAGGCGTACTCCGGCTATCGCGGACACCCGCACGTCCTCACGAGTGTCGCCGCTGCGGTTGGCGAGTTCCTCGGCCATCCGGTGGACCCCAACCAGAACCTCATGCTGACGCCAGGCACCCAGGCTGGTTTGTTCGCAGCGCTCGCGGCGCGGGTCGAAGCGAAGGCGCGCGTCGCCGTCGTCGATCCGGACTATCTCTTTACGGCGAGGATCCTGCGGTTTCTGGACTGTGACGTGGGGCACGTTCCACTGCGGGCAACGGCGGCAGGGTTCAGTCCGGACCTCGCCGTGTTGGAGCGCGAGTTTCGCGATGAAGGCGCGCGTGACTTCGTCTTCTCCCATCCCAACAACCCGACGGGCTCGGTCTACCCACCGGAAGTGGTGGGCGCGATGAGATCACTGGCCGAGCAGTACGACGTCCGCGTCGTGGCCGACGAGCTGTACTCCCGCTTGCTTTTTGGCGAGGCACCGTTCACCCACTTCGCGACCGACCCGGCGGCGTTCCAGCGCACGGTCACGCTGCTCGGCCCGAGTAAGACGGAATCCTTGAGCGGCTATCGGCTCGGGGTCGTGGTCGGCCCTGGGGCGACGATGAAGGCAGCGGAGGACGTGCTCTCCGTCACCGCCCTGCGAGCTCCCGCGTACGCGCAGAACGTGCTGCTACCGTGGTTGCGGTCCGATGCGGCCTGGTTGCACGACCGTCTCAAGGAGTTCGATGTCTTGCGTCAAATGACGCGTCAGGCCTTTGCGAAGCTGCCTTGGGCCCGGGCCGTCGTTCAAGAAGCCACTGCCTATGCCTGGGTCGACGTGACCGCGCTGGGTCTTTCTGACACGGTGATCTCGAAGGCCCTCATGTCGGAGGCACGGGTTCTGGTCAGCCCGGGCTACCAGTTCGGCCCCTCGGGGAAGGGGCATTTTCGACTGTGCTACGCGCGTGACGAAGCCGAGTGGGAAGCGGTGCTGGGTCGTATCACCGCGACCCTCGCTCGCCTTGCCGCCGCGGCGGGTGTCGGGTGATTGGATCGGTTCGCGGTCCGGGCCAGCGATCCAGCGCCGGCCGTTGCGCTGCGTTGACATCGCCAAGCAACGGTCTGAGGTCGGCGACGTTGCGGTCACTCGCCGATGGTGAGGCGGAGGCCGTTGCTCAGCGAGATCCCCTGCCAGGGACCGTAGGGATCGAGGACCGCACCCTGGCCAAAAGTGTCGACACCGATGAGCGCCGGCGCCCGGGGGACGCGCAGTGGCAGCGCCGCCTGCCCGGCCGTGGTCGTGTTCACAGACACGTGTCCCTGCCAGCGCCCCACGTCGACCAGGGCGGTGCACGAAGAGACGATGGGCACCGACGCCGAACCCGCCGCGAAGAAGATCACCGCTGGCGCGAGCGGCGGCGCGCCGCCCAGGTCGAGCGTGAAGCTCGACGAGGCGAGACGGGGCAGACCGAATCCCGCCAGGAAAGGCGGGCCGTTGGGCCCACCACAGCCGGAGCCATAGGTCGTCGCCTGCGCGGGCTGCGTGGTGCCGAGCAGCCAGGTGTCCCGGTAGTGGCCGTGATATCCCGGCACGAGTCCCGCGGAGAAACCGCCGGCGACCACGATGCGTTGCCGTGCCGCGTCATAGGCCATCGCGTGGCCCGACCGCCGCGGTGGCGTCGCGGGCAAGGCCAGGCTCGTCCAGCTGGCGCCGTCCCAGGTCCACGTCTGACCGCCGTAGTGGCCCTCGTGGTAGACGATGCGCCCTGCGCCCGAGTCGTACACCATGTTGCCGTAGGTCGGACCGGTCGTGATCCTCTGGCGCCAGTCCACGCCGTCCCACTCCCAGGTGCCGGAGTCCGGATCGTGCAATACGACGCGGCGGCGGGCGGCGTCGTACGCCATCGTGTGCGCCGACGACCGTGGCGGGCTCGTCGCGGGAGTGAGTTCCGTCCAGGAGGCGCCATCCCAGACCCACGTGTCCGCCATGCGCGCGCCGGCATAGGCTGGATAGCCGTAGTAGTAGCTCAGGGCCGTCGGGTCGTAGCCGCCGAACAGCACGGTTTGCCGGCGCGCCGCGTCGTAGGCCATCGCCGCTCGAGAGCGCGCCGAGGGCCCGGGCGCAGTGACCTCGCGCCAGCCGACCCCATCCCACTCCCAGGTGTCGCCGAACGAGTTCCAGCGGTCGCTGCCGCCGAACAGCACAACCCGCTGCCGGTCGCGGTCGTAGGTGGCGGTGTGATTGCCACGGGCGGAGGGACCGGCGCTCACCTCCGTCCAGGCAAAGCCGTCCCAGACATGGTTGCGGTCCGATGGGTCCGGCCGCAAGCCGATGTCGAAGTACCATCCGCCGACGTGCAGCACGCGCTGGGTCGCCTCGTGATCGGTCATCGTCGCTTCGGAGACGGAGGGCAGCACGCGCAACGTTGGCGGGTGATGCGTCCAGTTGGTGCCGTCCCAGGTCCAGTTGCCGGCGGCGCCGCCAAACAGCAGCACCGTCTGCGTCGCCACATCCTCCGCCATGCCGGGCAAGAACAGGATCGATGGCCGGTTCGTTGGGTCCAGGCGCCGCCAACGGGTGCCGTCCCATTCCCAAGTTTCGTCATCGGCGCCGGTGCAGCAGCGGCCGCCGCCGTACAGCAGGACGCGTTGCCGCGCCGAGTCGCAGGTCATCGCCGCTTGGGTCTTGGCCGGCGGCAGGACGGGAGGGTTCAGTTGGGCCCACGCCGAACCGTCCCATTCCCACATGTCGCCCAACGAGGCTGCGGTGGGTTGATCCTCGCCGCCGAAGAGCACGACGCGTCGGCGCACGGGATCGTAGGCCATCGTGTGGAACGTGCGTGGCGGCGGCGTCACCGCAGGTGAGTGTTGCTGCCATTGCCCGCCATCCCACTCCCACGTGTCCCCCAATCGCTGGCTGCCGTCGGTGCCGCCAAAGAGCACGACTCGCCGCCGGGCGCGGTCGAAGGCCATCGCGTGCCCGAAGCGTGCGATGGGAGAGGCGGAGCTCGGCGTCAGGTCTCGCCACGACGAGCCATCCCACTCCCAGGTGTCGGCCAAGAGGGTTCGGGGCGGGAAGAAGGGTGAGGCTCGGCCCGCGGCACCCCCGAAGAGCACCACGCGCTGCCGCGAGCCGTCCGAGGCGAGCGCGTGACCGTCGCGGGGTGGCGGGGCATCCGCCGTCGTCAGCGGGCGCCACGCCGCGCCGTCCCACTGCGCACTTCGATCGAGGAGCAGCTCGGGGCCGGCCCCGACGCCGATGCCACCAAAATGCATGACTCGTTGGCGCGCGTGGTCATACGCCAAGGGGCTCGAGAAGACCTCGAGTGGGGTCTTGTCGAGCCATGCATCCTGCGCGCCAACCTCGGCGAGCAGACCCAATGCGGCGAGCCAAAGGCCCGGGAACGAGCACGGCGAGGAGGTGGGCGGCATGGTTCTCCTTCGAAAGGGGCGGGCGGCCTGAGAGCCCCTCTGGCAGGGGCGAGGGGCTCCGTCTGCCACGACTTTGCGGCCCGAAGATCCCGGTCGCAAGCCCCCTGCGTTGGACGACAGGTTGACAAGCCGGCGCGGCTACGTGGAGATGCCTGTCGTCGCGATGCCCCCCGCTCGAATGCGCTGCGAGACCCGTCACGTCTCAGACCTTGATCAGCTCGAGGCGTTGTACGCCGCGGGCGACGCGCACCGGTTTCCGGTGCACTGCCACACGACCCTGGTGATCCAAGCCGTCGTGCGGGGCGCGGATTGGTGCTGTGTGAACGATCTGGTCGCAGGGCCCGGGGAGGTGTTCGTGCATTTCCCGCAGGCCGTGCATTCTGGGGGGAGCTGGGACCGCGAGGGCCTCGAGTACTTGGCCATCTATCCGTCGCTGCCCTTGGTCGCGGAGATCGTCGGCCGGCCGCCGTCACTGTTTCCCACGGCCACCTCGCACGTCGTGCGCGATCCGCGCTTGGCCCGGCTCGCCCTCGAGACGGCCCGGGCGGCGATGGAGCGGCCCAAGGACGCATCCGCCCTGCTCAAAGAGCTCTTGCTTCGGGTGGTCGATTCGCCGGTGCTGATGGCGCCGGGCTCGTTCGACGGCCGTGGGCGTGATGCCGTGGATGTGGCATGTCGGCACTTGAGGGAGCACAGCCATCGCTCCGTCAGTCTGACGGAGCTCAGCGAGGTGAGCGGGGTCAGCCGGTTCCATTTGATTCGCAAGTTTCGCCAGCGATTGGGCATCACGCCGCACCAGCTACTGATCAGCTTGCGCGTCGAGGCCGCGAAGCGGCTACTGGCGGCTGGCGCGCCGATCGCCGCCGCCGCGATCGAAACCGGCTTCGCGGACCAGAGCCACCTGACGCGTTGGTTCGGGCGACTCACGGCGCGGCGCCCTGGCGAGTACGGGCCGGCCGCGCGGTAGCAATTCTGTTCAAGATGCGCGCCACGGGCCGCGGCTAGGTTGCGGTTGATTCAGAACAACTGCGACCCGAGGTGTGATCGTTGATGCGAGTGGTTCCCTACCGTTTCGTTCGTGCTCTGCCGTGGTGGCTGGGCTTCGTTTCTGTCATGACCGTCGTCGCCAAGCCCTTGCCGGCGCAGCGGGTGGCGGATGCCGCGACGTTGTCCGAGCGATCCCGCGCCAAGCCCGACACCCCCGTGCTCACTGCAGACGGCGCCGTCGCGGCCGCCATTCGGGGCGTGTGGCAGGCGTCGGCCTACGGCTACGTCCTAGATCTCAGCGAGGCGCGGCCGCGGCGCTTCTCGGTCTGCGGCGCGGGCGCCTGGGAGCATGAGGAGGACGGCTCGCCGGACCTGTGGTTTGGCGTGGAGGCGTCCGGCGATCGCGGCGTCGTCACCATGCATCCGCTCGAACCGGGGTTCGACGTCGAACGCCTAGGCGCGTTGCCGCCGGCGTGCGCGGAGCCGACCGACTGGACCCAGACGCGGCTGTTCGGCGCGGTGGTCGCGACGATGGCGGAGTTCTATCCGTTCTTCGAGGTGCGCGGCTTCGATTGGGAAGCCCGCGTCGCGGCGCTGCGACCACAAGTCACCGACGGGATGGCTGACGCGGCCTTGTTTGCGGTGTTTGAGTCCCTGTTCCGCGGGCTCGGCGACGGGCACGTCTTCATGCAGGCGGAGATCGACGGCGAAGGGCGACTCATCCGGGCGGAGGACCGGGGCCTGCAAGGCGAGTTGAAGGCGGCGTTTGCGGCCCAGAGCGCCGTTGCCGAGTGGCCGACGTTCCGCCGCACTTGGCTGCGCACGCTGAAGGGCGAGCTGTATGACGGGGTGTTGGCGGGCGAGCAGCGCGGCACCGCCAATGAGCGCCTCATTTGGGGGAAGGCCGACGAACGCGTGGGCTACCTGATGATCACCGGCATGCACGGCTACTCCACCAGTGACGACATCGACGAGAACGTGCGCGCGCTCCATCAGGGTCTCGACGAGGTGCTCGGCGAGCTCGGCGCCTGCGATGCCTTGATCGTCGACGTCTCGATGAACCACGGTGGCGCCGACTTGTTCAGCCTGGAGATCGCATCGCGGTTTGCCGACGAGAAGCGTCTGGCGTTCTCCAAGTACCCGGCGAAGGATCCGTCGCTCATCCGCCATCGGCATGTGACGCCCTACGTCGACCGGAGCCCCGGCGCCGTCATGTTCACCAAGCCGGTCTACGTGGTGACGCACGTCGATACCGCGAGCGCGGCGGAGATTTTCACGATGGCGATGCGTGCGTTGCCGCATGTCACCACGGTGGGCCGGCCGACGTCGGGTGCGCTGTCTGACATCCTCGACAAAGAGCTCCCCAACGGCTGGTCGTTCGGGTTGTCGAACGAGGTCTACACCGACCACCGCGGGGTGTGCCACGAGGGGCGTGGGATCCCGCCCGATGTGGCAATGGACATCTTCGACCCTGAAGACATCACTCAGCATGGGCACGCCGACGCGATCGCCAAGATTGTGGAGATGGCGAAGCAGCGGCTGGCCGCGGAAGCCGCGGCATCGGACTCTGGCCGGTGAGGTGCTGCTGATTCGGCGGCGGCCGTTCGAAATCCGGTTAGTTCCCGGCGCGCAGCGCCTGGACCAGACTTTGGATCTCGCCGTTGTCGGGCGCTAGTCGGCCGGCCAGGTCACCGGCGGCGAGCGCTGCGTCGCGACGCCCCGCCAAGAACCAGCCCTGGGCGAGGGCGCCGATCTGGCGCGCCGCCGTCTCGCGTTGACCTGCCGGCGCGCTGTTCGCGTCTTGGCGCCCCGACCACTGGTCGTGGACGGGCCCGTAGACTTCTTCGAGCTTGGCCTGAAGGAACGTCTGATCGGTCTCGGTGAGCTCCGCTTGCATGCGCCAATACGTCGCCGCCACGTTGGCCGGCCAGAGCGGTTGGTTGGCTGCCGCCAGGTGGGGCCAAGCCCGCTCGAACGCCGCGCGCGCCGCGGTGCCGTTGCCGCGGTTCTCCTCGGTCCCGGCGATCCAGTCCCAGCCCTGGAACACCACCTCGGGCGGGTGCAGGGCGCACACGGTCGCGGCTACGCCGCTGAGGTCCCAGGTCGAAGGGTCGTCGGGGTCGCTGGCTTCGGCCCGGACGCGGTCCGCCGCGTCGCGGAGGAGGATCTTGGCGCCGCCGATCGTCCGGCCTTCAGGGTCTTCTCGCCGGATATGGGCGAAGACGCGTTCGCTCGCCACCCGCTCACCGACAAAGGCGAGCTTGATGCCGAGGTCGAAGCGCCGGGCCAGGTCCTTGGGGCTGGCGAACGCCAACCGGCGCAACTGAGCCACCGTCTGCTGGTCGGCGACGACGCGGTCGACCTCGCGATCGAACTGCGCCTGCGGGACGTAGCCGACCACGGCGTCGTCGGCCTCGCCGTGATGGCCGATGAACAGGAGCGTCGGCAGGGTCTGCACCCCGTAGCGCTGGGCCAGCTGGCCTCCCTCGGTCTGCGTCACATCGGCGCTGAAGCACACGAACTGCGCCAGCCGATCGCGCTCGGCGTCGTGACCCAGGGTCTCCGTCCACAGGTTGGTGCAGTGCGCACTGCCGGGCATCCAGAAGTACACCAGCAGCCGCTGCTCGTGTTCGCCCGCCAGGTCGAGGGCGCCGTTGAAGCCCTGGTCGTACCAGGTTGGCGATGCTGCTTGTGACGCCGCTGGCACCGCGGCGATGCCGCTGGTGGCGGCGGCGATGGCGATGAGACCAGCGAAACGGAGAACGGAGTTCATGACACGACCGAGCGCGGGGTGGGGGAGTTGCCGCCCCGCGGTGCGGGGGCTCATGATTCTCCGACTTTTGTCGAGTTCCGGCGAGGTCGGGCGGCAACTCCGTGGCGTCGCCCAATGGCGCACCCTCCAAACCTCCCGTGTACACTGCTGACGTCGCTCACCGAGAGGCCCTTCTCGCCCACACCGAATGGGTGCGGCAGCTGGCTCTCCGTCTCGTGCGGGACCCGGAGCTCGCGGATGACCTGACGCAGGAAACTTACCTTGCCGCGCTCGATGGCCCGGCGCAGCCGGTGCGTTCGCAGCGCGCCTGGCTCGCCGGCGTGCTCCGCAACCAGCTCTGGGTGCGATTGCGCGGCGAGGGGCGCCGCCGGGCGCGTGAGCGGCGGGTGGCGGCGGACGGCGCAACACCATCGACCTTGGAGGTCGTCGAGCGAGCCGCCCGGCACCGCCAAGTCGTCGAGGTCGTGATGGAGCTCCCCGAGCATTACCGCGAGGTGCTGCTGCTCCGATACTTCGACGGTCGCACGCCGACGGAGATCGCGCGGGAGCGCGGCGAGCCCATCGCCACGGTGAAGACTCGTCTGCAACGCGCCCTCGCCCTGATGCGGCAGCGGCTCGACCGCAGCGCCGGCAGCCGCGGCGCCTGGATCGGCTTGCTGGCGCCGCTGTTGCGCGAGCCCATCCGGGCGGTGCCGCGGTGGCCGGGGTGGTTCGGGGGCAGCGGGCGCATCGCCCTGGGGCTCGGTGGCCTGGCGCTCGCGGCCGGCGCGGTGGCGTTGGCCTGGCTGGCGCCGTGGCGCGGCCGCGCGGTGCCGGCCTTGGCTGGCGATCGCCTGGCCGCTGCCGTGCCCGCCGCGCGCGCCCCGGCGGCGACGGGTGATGCGACCGCGCGCCGGCAGATGCCGCTCGGGTCCGCGGCGGTCGTGCAGCGGCGTGCGGTGGAGCGCGCCGAGCTCGATCCACGTGCCCGTCGCGTCCACGGCGACGTGGTCGACCTCGAGGGGCGGCCGTTGCCGGGGGTGGTCGTGCGTCACGTGGCCAGAAGGCGCGGTGATTGGGCCCCTCGGTCCGGCGAAGGCACACGGATCGCCGTGGCCGGCGCCCGCGGCCAGTTTGTGCTCCGCGATGTTCCGGCGGGCGGCAGTATCGAGGTGGCGAGCGACAGTCACACGGCGGTCTTGGTCGGCCAGCCGCGTTCCCGCGACGACGGCGCGCGCGTGACCGTCGTCGCGGCGCCACGGCTGCGACTGGCGGGAAACGTCGTGGACGACCGCGGCGCGCCGTTGTCGGACGCTCTGGTGGCCATCCACCCCGCGCCCGGGCTGCGGGCGCGCGGCGGTCACACGTTCGCTCGCTCGTCGGCGCGCCGCTTCGCCGCGGTGACCGACGACGACGGGGCCTTCGCCCTGCCGCGCGCACCGGCGCTGGCCGGCGGCCAGCTCGTCGTGACCAGAGAAGGCTTCGATACGATGCGAACGGCTGCGCCGGCGTCGAGTGACGCGACGATGGCGTTGCGGCTGCGTCGCGCGGTGCCGTCGGCCGCGGCGCTGCGCGGCGTGGTGCTGAACTCGACCGGGGCACCGGCCGTGGATGCGCGTGTTGCCGATGGCAGCAGCATCACGCGCACCGACGCCAACGGCGCGTTCAGCCTCGATGTGCGCGATGGCGCGAGCTCGCGGCGTATCCTCGCTCTGGTGCCTGGGCATCAGCCGGCCGAGCTTCGCCTCGCTGCGGCGAGGCCCGTCGGCAGCGATCCGGTGGTCTTACGCCTGGGGCCGCCGCCGCGGCAGTTGCGCGGCACCGTGCACGATCGGGCCGGCGCGCCCGTGCGCGGGGCGCGCGTGTGGATCACCGATCCCACCGTGTTGTGTCACCGTGAGCCACCGGCCGGTGAGGACATCGAGACCTGTGGTCGGGTGTACGGCGACGCGGACCGCGAGGATCTTCCGGTCGTCGTCGAGAGCTATTTGGCGGGCGAGCCGCTACGCCTGTGGCGGCCGGTCAGGACGAATGCGCAGGGCGGCTTCGTGTTGGACGGCTTGCTGGATCGCCCCTACACGGTGGTGGTGATGGGGGCCGGCGGCGGCGCGATGTCGCGCCACCTGGGCGTGCGCCCGGGCGGTGAGGAGGTACGGTTCACGATCGATGAGCGCCCCGGCGAAGTGCTGCGCGGGCGCGTCGTGGCGGCTGCCGATGGCGCGCCCGTCGGCGGGGTCGACATCGGTGTGCAGCGGCGGTGCTTTGAGCTCACCCGTGACGGGGCGAGGAGCTACAGCAGTCTTGACCTCGGGCCCTGGCAGCGCACCGCCCCCGATGGGTCCTTCGCCCTCGCTTGGGTCCGCGGCGAGGGCGATGTGGCGCTACGGGTCGAGGGGCCCGACGTTCTCACCACGATCGTGCCGATGCCCGCGACCGGGGCGACCCAGTCGGGGTTTCGGATCGAAGTCGTGCGCCGCGTCGAGCTCTGCGTGTCGGTCGAGTTCGCCCGCGGTGCGGATGCGCTGCGTTTGCTGGATCGCGGCGGGAACCCGGTCGGTGCGCATCGCGCCGAGGGTGACGTGCGGCGGACGATGCGCGACCTGCCGATCGTCGATGGGTGCACCGGGTGGTTTGCAGCTCCGGACACCGCCGTCACCGCGGTGTTGTTGCGAGATGGCGACGAGCTGCAGCGACACGACGTCGTCTTGCGGTCGGGCCATCGCCACGACCTGCGGTTCTGATCCCTGTCCGCCGGGTCCCGTCGGCGCGTCGCGCAAGCGGTTTGAGTCCCCGCGGCGCGCAGCGGCAACTCACCCGCGCCGCACGTTCGCGGTGACCGAAAGGAAAGACGACATGATCTGGACTCACGCGGCGCTCAGCGCGGGATTGCTGGCCTCCTCGACACTCCTTCTCCCAGCCGGCGGTGGGGTCGAGTGGGAGTTTGGCCCGGTGGCCGAGTCGATCGCCAAGGCCAAGGAGCGCGACACTCTCTGCCTGCTCTACTTCTGGTCGGAGGGCAGCGCCTACTGCGGTCAGCTCTACACCGAGACGCTGCAGAGCGAGCAGACCACCGAGGCGCTCCAGGGCATGGTCTGCTACAGCGCCAAGCACAGCGATGCGACGGTGCAGCTGTTTGAGCGCTACAAGGTTGCGACGCTGCCGACGCTGCTCTTCGTCAACGGCGACGGCGAGCCCGAAGACGTGATCAGCGGCTTCATTCCGGCCGCGGACTTCGTCGGCGAGTGCCGCCGCATCCTCGACGGGGAGGGCACCGTCAGCGGTCTGCGACGCGAGGCCGCGCTGGCGGCCGGTACTCCGGAGGAGCTGGACATCCGGTGGCGCCTCGCCGGCAAGCTCCTCGATGTTCGCAATGACAACGGGCACGACGAGCAGATGGCGCTCATCAAGGAACGGGACCCAAAGGGGGAGACCGAGATCGGCGCGCAGCTTCTGTTTGGCGACGTCGTGAACCAGGTCGTCAAAGGCCCTGACGCCGAGGACGGCGACGGCGACGGCGGTGATGTCGACGCCACGTTGTGGGATCTGGCGCCCGTCTATCAGTTCGCGGCCAAGATCAAGCCGCCCGCCGCGCGCGTGTCGGCCTGGAACCGCATCGGCAACCTCGAGATCCAGAAAGGGCAGCTCAGCAAGGGCATCGCCGCGTTTCAGGAGGCGAGTAAGCACATGCCGGCCGACGACGGATCGCCGGACTGGCACAACTCCATCGCCAAGTTCATCGTGCAGCGCGAACAGGACATGACGTCCAAGGAGCGCAAGCTGGCCCTCGACTACGCGCTGACGGCGGTCCAGCGCGTGCGGAAGATGGCCGCGGACATGGTCGCGGAGCGGGCGGCGGCTGAGACCGCTGGCGACCAATGCGACGAGATGAGTGACCGCGACCCGGAGGCCATGCAAGCGCCCTACCTCAACACGTTGGCGCTCGCCTATCACATCAACCGCAAGAAGGCCAAGGCGATTGCCACGGCCGAGCAGTGCGTCAAGCGGTCGGACGCAGAGGATTACGCGAAGACCTTGCTGCTGGTGCGCGGCGGTCATCAATAGACGGGCCGCGCCGGGCCGAGGTTCTGCGGATTCGGTGCCTACTCCCGGCGCCGAGCGGCAACTCGAGCGGCGTGCGATTCCCTCTCCTCGGAACTTGCTCGCTTGCGTTCCTGGCCGTCGCTGTTGCGGCGCCGCCCGGCAGGCAACATGAGCCCGCACGACCGGAGTGGTTTGCCACCCAGCCGTGATCCGCCGCCTCTGCGGCGCCGCCCGGGCGGGTAGCAATGAGGGGGTTCGGCGTTTCCCGTGGGACACCAGCACCGCAGCGGCGCAATGACATGCGATGCTTGCGCGCCGTCTCTCGCCCGGCTCGGGTTCCGGCTGGGGCTGGATCGTGGCGTTGCCCATCGTCGCGATGGGCGCGATCAATCTGGCGAGTGACTGGGGGCGGACCTTCGAGGACGCGTGGATTCGGTTTCGCTATGCCCGCAACCTCGCCGAGGGTCACGGGCTGGTGTCCTACGCGGGGGGGCCGGCCGACGAGGGCTACTCGGACTTCCTCTGCGTCCTCCTGCAAGCCGCGGGCTTCCGCGCCGATGCCGATCCAGAGCTCTTCATCAAGCTGATCGGTCTGGCCTGTTATCTGGCGCTGGTGCCGGCGCTCTACCTTCTGTGGCTGCCGACGTCAGCCGCACGGCGAGGCCCGGAGCGGTTCGTGGCGGCGAGCCTCATTGGCTTGGGGATCGCGGCGTCGACGGGACAGGCGGTTTGGGCGACCAGTGGGTTCGAAACCCCGGTGTATGAGCTCCTGGCCGTGCTGTTGGCCGCAGTCTCGATCCGCGCTGGGGTCCACGGCCGCGCTGGCCACTGGGGCCTGATGGCCCTGCTGGGGTTTCTGCTGCTCAACACTCGGCCGGAGGGGCTTCCCGCGACGGGTCTCGCGTTCGGTGTTGCGGCGTATGGCGCTTGGGTCCGTGGCGTGCCCCGTCGCCAGGCAGTCCACGGCATGGCGCTTGGGGCCGTGGTGTTCGGTGGGCTGCTGTTGGGGTTGCTCGCGTGGAAGGAGAGCTACTTCGGCGACGTACGCCCGAATCCCTATCTGGTGAAGACCGCGATCGTGCAATGGTGCGACCGTCTGGACTACCTGGGCCGCTACGTGTCGTCCGTGGGGTGGGGTGCCGTGGCGGTGGCGGGAGGGGCGTGGCTCGTGGCTCTTGGCACCGCGATCCGGCCCGTGTGGATCGGCATCGCCCGGCATCGCCCCCACGGTGACGTCCACGTGGTGACCGCCGCTTGCTTGGCAGTGTTTGCGAGCGGTCATCTGTTCTTCGCCTGGTACTCGGGCGGCGAGAGCTCGCGGTTCTTGCGCTACTTGGCGCCGGCCCACCCCTTCCTTCTCGCGACCGTGGTCTGGGCTGCCGGCCACCTGGGCACCGGCGGCGGGCGCGCTCGCCGCGTGGCGCTGAGGGCGCTCGTGGTCCTGTTCGCCATGGCGGGATTCGACGGCGAGTTCGTCGATCGCGAGCTCGGTAAGCCCAAGAGCGTCGCCAGCCGGGCCTACACCATGGCGACCGATCGCCTGCGGCCGATGGTCGAGCCCGAGGGCCGCCGCTTCGCGACGTCGGAGATGGGCTTCATCCCCTATCACGTCGACGCACCGGTGCTGGACATCATGGGCCTCAACCAACGTGAGATCGCCAGGACGCACCGCCACTATCCGGTGGGCGAGGCCGTCTACGCGGCGCGTGACTTCGTCCTCGCCCAGTCCCCGGACGTCATCGTGACGCATGGCTACTGGTGTGGGGCCGGCGGGCAGATCGAGTTCGCCCCCGCGACGGGCTGGTGCTACGCGCCCTACTTCGAGTCCGCGCTCTATCACCGCATGTACGACTTCGAACGGGATCTGCCCGCGTCCCGCCCGGAGCGGTGGTCGTTGACCTTCGCGTATCGAAAGACGGACTGGCGGCCGGCGGCCATCATTGCGCCGACTGCACCGGCCAGCCTCGCGCAGCTGGCCTATGGCTGGGACGTCGAAGACGGCGAGATCGCCGCGGGCGCAATCGCGCGGTTGGTGTTGCCGGCCGGGACGCAGGCGTTCGCGATCGAAGGCGACGCGACGCGGCCGGGCTTGGTCGTCAGCGTTCGTCTCAATCGCTTCTCCGTCGGGGACCGCGAGGTGGCCGCGCGCACGCTGCCGGCGATCGGAGCGTTCACCGTGGAAGCGGGCGTGCCCCGCGAACTCCGCGACGGTTCCATGCTGTTGGTCAGCCTTTGGACCACCGAGGCGCGCGGTGGCCCGGCCGAGGGTGGTGGGCTCTGGCGGTTGGGTCGTGCCACGGCCGAGGTGGGCCATTGACGAGCGCGGGCGCGACCCAGACGTCGGATTTCACTTGAGCGCGTGGTCAAACGCGGCGCGGACCGCGGCGAGCTGGGCGGCGTTGCAGGTCTCTGGCGTCGCGCGCGGGCTGTCGGGATAGACCTCGGTCGTCGTCGTGAAGCGCGCCCGCGTCAGGCCGCCACACAGACCGAGGGCGGTAAAGGGGTAGTTGATGACGCCGTGTTGGGTGACGTCGGAGCCGATGATCTGGCCCTTGGCGTCGGGCGGCGCGATGTGCGTGACCTGCTCCACGCCGGCGATGATGGCGGCTTGGAACTCGGGCTGCGGGTTCTCGGTGTCGCCGACGGTGTAGAAACCGTCTGGGATCGTGCCGGGTTCGAAGGGTTTGCCATCGCGCGCGGCCAACGCCGGCCGAAACTCCTCTTCGTCACTGTCGGTCGTCTCGTGCAAATCCAAGTGCGCGAGGAAGTCGACGCCGAGGCCGCCGACGAAGCGCAGGAGTGCGGCGGCTTCTTCGGCCGGGCTGTCGGCGACAAAGGAGCGGTTGGGATCCACGGCCTGCGGATTCCAGCGGTTGATGACCTCGTAGCCCCACGGGCTGACGCACGGCGCGACCACGACGTTGACTCGCGGGAGATCGTCTTCCGCCGCTGTGCGGAGGTAGGCCAGCGCGCCCTGGACTCCGCTCGTCTCGTAGCCGTGCACACCACCGGTGATGAGGGCCCACGGGGCGCCCGGCGTGGGGGTGCGGGGCGTGACGGCCAGCAGCGGATAGCGTTTTGGGTCGACGCTCAGCGCGCCGTATTGCTGGACCTCGAAGACGTCCGTGAGGGTGTCGAGTGCGTCGCGCACTTCCTCCTGGTAGCTGCGCTGGATCGTTTGGCGTTCGTACCAAGCGGACTTCTCGGCGTCCGTCCAAGGTTGGCCAGGGGTGCCGATGGGGTAGGGGTGTTGCCGGTTCATGAGGTGGTCCGAGTTCGGCTCGGCAATGAGGCGGGAGCCACGTGGAGCTGGAACGGGATGATACGCACGAGCTCCATGTCATCCCCGAGCTTGGGCGACAACCGATAGTCGACATGGAAATCTCGGTTCCCCGCCCCGTCGAGCTCTCGCTCGAACCGCACCAAGCTGCCGCCGCGGTACGGGATCTCGGTACCGTCGTTCCACTCCGCGGACTCGCCGGCTGCCTCGGGGGTCGCCGGCGTGATGGGGATCGGCTTGGTTGCGTCGGCCAAGCGCGCGTCCTCGAGCTGCTGCAGCTCGTGTGACAGGTTGAACGTCATGGCCACGTGGTGACCGTCGACGCGAGGCTGCGATGCTCGGATCCAAACGTCGTGGTTTTCGATCAGGCCGAGTACGGCGACGGGGAAGGGCGCCGTGGCCGCTCCGGCGTGGATCTCCACGCGCCAGTCCCGAGGCCGGGGTGCCGCGACGACACTGCACTGAATGCTGCCGTCGGTCGCGCGGGCGACCGGCGCCTCCACGTCGAGCGGGTCGCGCACGCGCAGGGTGGCGGTGCCGCCCGGTGGCTGAATCAAGACAAACGCGGCCACGGCGGCTCCCGTCTCGACGTGGACGACGTGGCGTCTCAGCGTCTGGG
>JBCCGH010000034.1:0-64176 GCA_039029375.1 Planctomycetota bacterium | reverse complement strand
CAGATGGCACCCGTCCGGCCACCGCTCGCTGCGTCGCACCTCCTCGACGTATCCACCAATATGCCTGCGTCGGTGCTTCTTGCGAGCAGCGTCCGGTCACGCACCCTCTGCACAGGAATTTCTGATCCAGGACACTAGTGGAGACGACGCACTGAAGAGAACTCGATCTCCCCAACCGCGCCTCAGGTCGCTGGTTCAGCGGCTAACGGAGGGCATCGAGCGCGGTGCTCATGGCGGCGCGGCGCTGGGCATGTGCGGGCGCGGTCGACAGGTCGGCCTCGGCGTTAGGCGATGCGTCGAGCCCGTAGAGCTGCTCCTCGCCCGGGTGTCGCACCAGCTGATAGCCGTCCTGGAACAGCGTGTAGAGGTCGCCGGTGGAGGCCGGGTGCCAGCGCGGCATGTTGATCGTCTTGCTCACCTCGGCGTAGGCTGGCGAACGGTCGCTGGCGGGGGCGCCGCGCCACGTCGGCGCCAAGGAGTGACCCGGAAACGGCGCGTCGATGCCGGCGAGGTCGATGAGGGTGGCGCCCAGGTCGCGCAGGCTGACCGGTGCCGGGACCCGCTGTCCGGCCGGCACCGCTCCCGGCTGCACGAGGATCAGGGGCACATGCAGCACCGACCGGTAGAGGCTGTTGCCGTGGCCCATGAGCCCGTGCTCGCCGAACTGCTCGCCGTGGTCTCCGGTGATGACGACGATCGTGTCGTCGAGGACACCGCGCGCTGCCAGGTCTTGCTCGAGTCGCGCGATCCAGTGATCGATGAACGCGAGGCAACCGTCGTAGCCCGCGCCGACGCCGGCGATCTCCGCATCGGTCCACTGGCGGCGCATGGACAGGGAGCTGCGCACCAGCGGGCTGACCGCGCCGAAGCCCTCGTCGAAGGGCGGCGGCGGCAGGTAGTAGTTGTGCGCGTCGAAGTAGTTCAAGAATGCGAAGAAGGGCCGGTCGTCGTGGCGGTCGACCCAGCGCAAGAAACCCGACGACACGGTTTCGGCGTCGTTGCGCACGAGCTCGAAGTGGCTGTGGTATCCGAGCCATGCCATCACCCGGCGGCCGAGACTCGTGCTAAAGGCGATGGTCGCCGGGGTGACGCGGTCGTCTTCGTAGTGCGCGAAGCCGCGGGCGAGCCCGGTCTCGGCCGTGCAGTAGGCGAGGTTGCCGACGAACCCGGCCGTGTGGTACCCGGCGGCCGCGAACCGCTCGGCCAGCGTCGGCTCGGCGTCGTCGAGCGGCGTCAGCCAGTTCGCTGAGAGGTGTTGCGGATACTTGCCGGTGAAGATCGACGCGTGCGCCGGCAGGGTCCACGGTGAGGGCGAGATTGCCCAGTCGAACACCGTCCCGCGCTGCGCCAGAGCGTCGATTGCCGGTGTGGTCGGGAGCCCGTAGCCGTAGGTGCCGAGCCGATCTGCACGCACTGTATCGAGCACCACGAGCAGCACGTTGGGGGCGCCACTGGGCGGGGGCGTCGCGGGTGGGGCGCCGCGCCGGCCCCAGCCGAACAGCACGACTCCGACGACGACCAGCCACAGCGCCGTCACGGGGACGACCGTGCGGCGCGCCAGGGTGTTGAGCCCGGCCACGTGGGCCGGCCGCGCCAGCTGCCAGGCCACCAGCAGGCCCAACGCCCACACGACGCGCAGGTGTAGCCAGCCGAACGTGCGCAGCTGACTCCACACCGCGAGGAGGACCATGGGCGCCGTGAGACCCGGCAGGCGCACGAACCGGCCGAGCAAACCGAGGAGCGCGCCGGTCACCGCAAGGACCACGCCGTAGCTCGCGGGCGCCATCCACACGACGTCCATCGGTTGGTGGATCATCGCGCCGTTGCCGAGCTTCTTGGTGGCGAGGATCGACAGCTCGATGAGACCCGTCAGCAGACCCCACCACCAGCCGAGCCGGACGCCGGTGGGCACGCTGGCGCTTGGCGCCGCGGCCCAGAGAGCCCTGACGCCCCGGCGCAGCCTGCGGCTGCTGATCCAGGCGGCGGCCAAGAGGGCCGCGCCGACGCCGATCAGGGCCCATTGTTTGCGCCCCATGCCGGGCGCGCCACGGCCAAGCCCGAGCATTGCCATCGCCACATCGCCGAGCCAACCCGTCGCGAGTAGCCCCGTGCCGAGGACCAGGATGACGAATGTCGCGCGGCCCAGACGCGGGGTGTCGCTTGGGTCGGTCACCGGGCGAGGACTCCGCGAGTCTGCAGCTCGCGGCCGATCAGCTGCGTGAACCGCACGGCATCGTCGTAGGCCAGGTGCGACTCGTCGGGACAGCGCATGGCGTCGGTGCCCTCGAGCTCGGCGTCGTGGAGACAGACCGCGCCGACGTTGGCGGCGAAGACGTCCCAGTAGCGCTCGCGGGGATACGACTCCCGCATCAGGCGCGCGAACTCGCCGCGGATCGGAAAGCGCACGAAGGCGACCCGGCCGCCGCGGTCCTCGATGGCGTCCACGAACCCGGCGACCTCGGCGACGAGTTCGGCCCAAGCCGCGGGCTCGGGGGGCGGCTCGTCGACGAGGCGCCCGCGGATCTTGGCGAGGCGACCGGTGATGATGCGTTGCATGTCCACTTGCATCCGTTCGAAGTCCGCAACGCGCCGGCGGTCGGGTCGCGCGACGACGTAGTTGACGCCCGGCCAGCGGCCGCGCCGCAGGCTCAGGAGGAGTGGGCGAATGGCCAAGTGCGACTGGAGGAGAGCGAGTCGGCCCCGCAGCTGCGCGTCGACCCAGACCTCGGGCCGGCGCAAGGCGCTCCACTTAGTGTGGTAGTGGTCGACCCACGCCGCCTGATCGTCGCGTCGTTCGGGCTGTAGGGCGCGAGCGGTGATCGAGCACAGGACGGTGCCGGCGAAGGTCTCGTCCGCGGCGAGGTCGCGCAAGACCGCGTACGGGCCGCGCCCGGCGATCGCGAGCTGGACGGTGCGATAGCCCGGGTGGTCGGCGTGGAACGCCGCCTCGATGAACCCAAGCTCGATGCGCGATCCGCCGAGGAGCACGATGTCGTCGGTGTCAGCGCCTTCCAGAGTTCCGCGGTGCAAGGCCCAAAGATCGCGGTCGGAGACGACGCCGGGCCGGTGCCCGCGGTCGCGCCAGAAGGCCTCGATCGCCCAAGCCGCGGCGACGGCCATCACCAGCGCGAGCACCCAGCAGAGGGCCCACCGTTCGGTGCGGTGTTCGCCCGCTTCAGAACTGGAAGTAGAGGAAGGCACGGTCGCGGCCCTGCGAGATGACGATAAGCACCAGCATCGCGGCCAGCAGGATGGACCGCAGATACCAGGGGCAAGAGATCGCGAGGCGCTCGAACGAGTGCCGGCGCATGAACCAGTGATACAGGAAGACCGCGATGACGACGGCCACGGTGAGCTCGATCGTCGCGGAGTTGAGGAGACCCTCGGCGGCGGCGCCTTGGCCGACGAGCGACCAAAAGAGCTCGGTCATCCGCTCTGGGTCATTGGCGCCGCGGAACGGCAAACCGCTGCTGGCAAAGACGGTGAACTGAAACGCCGCGAAGACGAACTGGCACGGCGTCGTGGCCCATAGGGCGCTCGTTGGGGCGACGTTGCGGGCGACGCGCTCGGCGATCAGAAAGAGCCCCGAGTAGGCGCCCCAGATGACGAAGCCCCACTGCGCGCCGTGCCAAAGGCCGATCAGGGACCACGTCAACATGATGCTGACGGCAAACCGGTTGAAGCTGGTCTTCCCCGTCCCGCGGATGCTGGCGTAGACGTAGTCGCGGATCCACGTGGAGAGGGAGATGTGCCACCGCTGCCAGAAGTCGGTAAAGCCGATCGCCGCCAGAGGGTGGCGGAAGTTCAGCGGCAACTCGAAGCCGAGCATGCGCGCCACGCCAATCGCGCATAGGGAGTAGCCGGCGAAGTCACAGAAGATCTCGGTGACGAAGGCGAAGCAGCCGACCCAGGCATCGAGCGCGCGCGCCGGCAGATCCACGTCGAACACCGCCTCCACCGATGGCGCCAGCAGGGCGTCGGCGAGGACCACTTTCTGGAAGAGCCCCGCGACGAAGAGGCCGGCGCCCAGGCCGAGGTCATGGACGTCGACGCGCCGGGGGCTACGGCACTGCGGAAGAAACTGCCGCGCCCTCACGATGGGGCCGGCCACGAGCTGCGGGAAGAACGTGACGAAGAGCGCGTAGTCGATGAAGCGGTCCCACGGCTTCAGGCGACCTTTGTAGACGTCGAGCGTGTAGGACAGCGTCTGGAACGTGTAGAACGAGATGCCGATCGGCAGCACGATGTCGAGCGCCGGGGGCTCCCAGCCGATGCCGAGGGACTGGAACAGCGCGACCGTGTTCTCGAGCAAGAAGCCGGCGTACTTGAAGTAGCCGAGCATGCCGAGGTTCACGAGGAGGCTCGCGACCAGCAGGACCTTGCGGCGTCCGGGCGACTCCGACCGATGGATGGCCCGCGCGAGAAACCAATCGACGACCGTCGAGACCCAGAGCAGGACGACGAACGGCGGGTTCCACGCCGCGTAGAACAGATAGCTCAGCCATAGCAGGTTGAACTTGCGCCATGTCCACGACAGCGGCAGCCGGTGCAGGGCGAGTACAACGGCGAAGAAGACGAAGAACGAAGTCGACGTGAACTGCACGGTGGCGCGGGACGGGGGGCGACGCGCAGGTTAGCGATCCGGCGGTCGTTGCATAGGGACGAGCACCCGGGCAGAAGGCCGGCCGCTTGCGGTGGCGCGTGGAGCCGTATGGTGCTGGTATGGTCGTACGGCGTCACGCGTTCCTACCCGTCCTCCTGGTGGCTGTCGGCGCCCCCGCAGCCCAGGACCCGGCCCCTCGGCACCTCGCTCCCGAGCACCTGCTGGATTGGGAGAGGGCATCCGCTCCACGCTTGGCCCCGACCGGTGATCGGTTGGTGTTCACGCGCTCTTGGGTGGACAAGGTGGCGGACCGCTGGCGCAGTGAGCTATGGCTCGCGCGACGTGATGGGACGCGGCCCCGCTTCCTCACCGAGGGCTCGGGCGCCCGCTGGTCGCCCGACGGGACGCGCGTTGGTTTCCTGCGCGAGGGCAAGCCGCGCGGCAGCCAGATCCACGTGATGTGGCTGGACACGCGCGAGGTCACTCAGATCACCCGTGTCGACGAAAGCCCTGGCGACTTGCGCTGGTCACCGGACGGCACGCGCCTCGCGTTCTCGATGAACGTCCCGGAGTCGCAGCGCGTGCTGAAGATCGATCTGCCCAAGGCGCCCAAAGGGGCCAAGTGGGCGGAGGAGCCCAAGATCATCACGCGGCTTAGCTACCGGCGCGACGGCAGCGGCTACCGGCCGCAGGGTTGGCGCCATTTGTTTGTGGTCGACGCGGAAGGGGGAACGCCGCGACAGGTCACGACCGGTGACTTCGACCATCGGCGCCCCGAGTGGTCGCCGGACGGGGCCAAGCTCTGGTTCTCCGGCTTGCGGCGCGACGACGCGGACTGGCAGGTGCGCGAGTCGGAGATCTGACACCGTGGACGTTGCCACCGGGACGGTGGCGCAAGTCACGGATCGCAAGGGACCGGACTCGGGGCCGGTTCCCTCGCCGGACGGGCAGTGGGTGGCGTACACCGGCTACGACTGGAACCGCGACACCTACAACGTCAGCGGCCTCTACGTGATGCGCGCGGACGGGACCGAGGCGCGCCTGCTGGCTCCCGATCTCGATCGGGCGATCTCGGGCTTGATGTGGACGAAGGACCGCGCCGGTGTCCTGTTCACCGCGCGGGCCGAAGGGGCGCGCGACCTCTGGCGCGCGGACCTCGGGGGCGGCGTGCGGCGGCTGACGACGGGGGCCCATCAGTTCGCGGCCACCGATGTCGATGCCCGCGGGTTGGTCGTGGGGACGTGGACGACCCCTAGCGAGCCGGGGGACCTGGCCTCGGTACAGCTCCGCGGCGACGCGGCCGAACCTCTGCAACAGCTGACCCGGGTGAACGATGACCTCTTGGCGCACGTCGACCTCGGCGCTGTGGAAGAGATTCGCTACCCGTCCGTCGGTGGTCGTGAGATCCAGGGTTGGGTCGTGAAGCCGCCGGACTTTGACCCGAGCAAGACGTACCCGTTGATCTTGCAGATCCACGGCGGCCCGCACGGGATGTATGGCTGGCGCTTTAGCTTCGAGCGCCAGGAACAGGCGGCACGAGGCTTCGTGGTGCTCTACACCAACCCGCGCGGTAGCGTCGGGTACGGCAAGGACTTCGGCAACGCGATCAACAACGCCTACCCGGGCCAGGACTACGACGACCTGATGAACGGGGTCGATGCGGTCCTCGCCAAGGGATGGATCGACCCCGACCAGCTCTTCGTGTACGGCGGCAGTGGCGGCGGCGTGTTGACGTGTTGGATCGTCGGCAAGACCGATCGCTTCGCGGCCGCGGTCTCGATGTACCCGGTGACCAACTGGATCAGCTTCGTCGGGACCACCGACGGTCCGTATTGGTACGACAACTTCGCCAAGCTGCCGTGGGAGGGCATCGAGGAGCATTGGCAGCGATCGCCGCTGCGGCTGGTGGGCAACGTGACCACGCCGACGTTGCTGCTGACCGGTGAGCTCGACTTGCGCACGCCGATGGCGCAGACCGAGGAGTACTACCAAGCGCTGAAACTACGCAAGGTCGATACGGCCATGGTGCGGATGGCCGGTGAGTATCACGGCGCGGCGCGGCGCCCGAGCAATCGACTCCGCCGCATGCTGTATGTGCGCGGCTGGTTTGAGAAGTACCGCGAGGAGCAAGCGGTCCCCGTGCCGGCGGCGGCCACGAGCTCGCCGGGCGACGGCTGAGACCGCCGCCGTCCCCGTGGCCGGCATTGCGGCGCCCCCGCCATCGACGCGTCAAGTGCCGGGGGCCTCGCAAGTCACTGGCTCTTCAGCGCAGCCTGAGGCGGATCGGCTGCGCGCCCACGGTCAAGGGGTGCTCCGCGAGACGCTGGGTCGCGCTGTGGGTTGCAAGCCGATAGGCTCCGGCGGGAAGCCGGATGGTCTGCGTCGTGCGAGCCCTGGATCGGTGGCCGTGCAGGGCGGGCAAGCCCCGCGCATCCCACACGACGAAGCTCTGGATCTTGTCGCCATCGACGAAGTCGAGGGTGACTGGCTGGGTGGGTGCGAGCTGCAACTGGAGCGGATCCTGGGTGCTCTGACGGCGATCGACGAGCATCCAGCTGATGGCATCCTCGTGCTCGGCGTACAGCACATACCGCCGGGGCCCGAGCGACGCTAGCGTGAATCGGCCGTCGGTGTCGCAAGTCGCATAACCCGCGAGGGCTGGCCAGATGCTGACGTGGTCTTGGAGTCGTTCGTGGTCGAGCCAGGTCAGGGAGGCCGGCACGCCGTGGCCCTGGTCGTCGATGACGACACCTGTGAGGCGCTGCGCTCGCCCGAGGGACACGTCGCCCAGGTCGACCTCGGCTCCGGGGGAGATGTCGAACGCGCGGTCGAGGGATTCGTAGTCCCTGGCCGTGATGCTCAGGACGCGGCGACCCGGTGCCACGCGCTCGAGCCGCGCCACGCCAAGGGCATCGGTGGGTTGCAGTCGATGCAGCAAGTCGAGGGTCCCGCTCACACCGGCCAACGGCTCGCGAGTCTCCAGGTCAACGACGCGGAATCGCAGCGTCGCGAAGAGCTGCTCGACGGCGTCTTCGTCGACGGCGAGCGACGCCTCATCCTGGCCCGGCTCCAGTCGCTGCGTGGCGAGCACCCGGCCGCCGGCCACCGCGCTGACGTAGACCGGCGGTGGCTCGTCGAGTTGAATTGCCCCTGAGTACTGGCTCGATAGGTCCGCCACGGCCTGGTGGCGCCATGTGCCGACGCCCACGCCGTATGGCAGGCGAGCGGCTGTGGCCGGATCCAGGCTGGCCCCGAGCGGCTCGAGCGTCGCCACGGCGCTCACGTTGAGGTCCGCGTCGAGGGGATTGGCGATCGTCTCACCGGCGGAGTCGACGAACTTGACCTTCGCCGTGATCGCCGGCTTGAGCCGCAAGTCCACTCGCGTTTGGGCCACGCCCTGCCGGATTTCGACTTGCTGCTCGAGGTCGTGATAGCCCTGCTCGCTGCAGCTGACGGTCCAAGTGCCGGCGGACAGGTCCGCGACGAAGTAGCCCCGGGCGAGCGCGAGGCTGCGTCGATATGCCTTCAGCTCTCCCGCCTCCCTACGCAGGAAAGCGACGGATGGGCGCTCGATCGCGTTGCCGCTTGGATCGAAGACGTGGCCGATCGCGGTCTGCCCGAGGATTGCCGTGGTTGCGGTGTCCTGCGGTGCCGCGACTGCGTGCCGTTCCCGGGCGGCTGGACGTCGCGCCCCGAGTGGCGACTCGCGGGGTGTCGTCACGGCGATCGCCGACGGCTCGGCCGGCCGTTCGGCGCGAGGTCCGCGTGGCGCGGCCGCCGAGGCCGGGCGCTCGACGCCGCCTCGCGCCACGAGGAGCACGAGCCACAGGATGATCAGCGCCTCGACGAGGCTCAGCAGGACCAGTAGTCGGTTCACTCCATCCTCCAATGGGTTGGAGCATAGCGCGTGGCGGCGTGCCCGAGCGCCGCGCTACCGGTCGCCGAGCGTGCGCTGCTGGGGACCTCAACTGGATCCGGATTGCACGCATCGGGGTCGGGCGTGGATCGAGCGGGTCACCTCTGGCCGATGACGAGCTCGAGGGCGTTGCTGCTGACCCAGCGGCGGTTCTCGTAAGCCAGCACCTGGGCGAAGAAGCGCGTGCCCGGGCACGCGGTGCAGACGGGGAGAGGCAGCGGGAAGAAAAGTCCGCCGCGGGCCACGCCGGTGAGCGTCGCGTCCGGGCTGACCAGGAGCTGACAGTCGGGGCGGCCCACGAACGACATCGAAAGCGGCAGGGGCACGGCGCCCCACGCGGTGTCCGAGAGGCCCAAGGCCACCACCACGGGTGCCGGGCTCAAGAACCCGCCCATCGGCCCGACGTGGAGGTCTAGCGTCTCGCCCATCCACGGGCGCCCGTCATTGGTGCCGAGCAAGGGCTTCACACTGGCGCCGGGACAGGCCGGGGTCAGGCCGAACGCGGCAACCGCGGCGTCCGTGTATGGCGCCGGCGGCGTGTAGGGCTCGAGCTCCCAGGTGTCGTCGAAGCTCGCCCCCGTGTAGTAGCCGCTGACGGAGCCGCCGTAGAGCACGACGCGGTCGCGTCGGCAGTCGTAGACCATGGCGTGGTGCGACCGGCCGCCGGGTGTCGCCGGCGCGTCGACGTTGCTCCAGATGCCGCGCCACTGCCAGGTGTCGGGAGGGTAGGCGCCGACGGAGCTGGCGTCGCTGCCACCGAAGGCCACGACTCGCTGGTTGGCGCGGTCGTAGACCGCGGCGACGCTGCGCACGACCATCGGCGCCGTGGCAGTGCCGATCACGAACCAGGTATTGCCGTCGTAGATGGTTGCCGGCAGATAGGCGGGGCGACCGCTGCTGGGAAAGACGATGACCCGTTGCAGCCCTTCGTGGTAGGTGAGGGTGTGCGCGGCGTTGGGGCCGGGTGTGCCCGCAGCCGTCAGATCGGCCCAGGTGGCGCCATCCCAGCGCCAGACGTCGTCGAGCATGCCGGCGGCGCCGTCGCCGCCGTGGAGCAGGACTCCGCCGCGTTGCGGCACGTAGGTCATGGCCGCACCGCTGCGCGGTGCGGGCCGGACCGACGCCGTGCGGTCCCGCCAGGCGCTGCCGTCCCACTCCCAGGTGTCGTCGAGCGCGCCGGTGCCGCCCCGGCCGCCGCAGAGAACGACGCGGCCGCGGCTCGGGTCGTAGGCCACGGCTGCCTCAAGGCGCGGTGCGGGTCCGTCGGTGGCGACCCGAGTCCAGGCTGCCCCGTCATAGGTCCACGTGTCGCCATACGTCGTCGGGCCATCGGCGCCGCCAAAGAGGATGGTGACGCCGCGGGCCTCGTCGAACGCCATGCTATGGCCGATGCGCACGCCGGGGCCGGTGGCGGGCGAAACGTCACGCCACGTGTGTTGGGCGGCCGCCGGTACGGTGAGCGTTGCGGCGAGGAGGGCGCAGAACGCGTGACTTCGTGGCATGAGGGGCTCGCGGGTTGGGTCGATGCGTACTGGTCGTGCAACGCCGGTGCGGGCGTGATCGTACGGCGTTTTTGGCCGCGCCGGATGGAGTCCGCACGCCCGAGAGGTGCGCGGCAGAGTCGTGCCCGTGTACGCCAGCCGTGACGCGGACCCCGGCGCATGGTTCGATGGTCGGCGTGCCGAACGCCTTGCTCCACCCGTGGCTGCTGGCCTTGCTGCCGCTGATCCCGCTGGCGTGGGCGTGGGGGCGGCGGCGCGGCACTCCGGCCATGGCCTTTGCCTCGGCGCCGTTCGCCGGAGCGGGCGAGGCGCCGTTGCCTCGCACCTGGCGCGTCCGGTTGCAGGGGTTGCCCGATGCCTTGACGCTCGCCGGGCTCGGGCTCCTCGTGGTGGCCTTGGCGCGTCCGGTCGATCGCCGGGCGCTGCCGGCGGCGGCCCGGGGGATCGAGATTCTGCTGTGCTTGGACCACTCGTCGTCGATGGCGGCGCGGGATCTGGATCCGGCGCGAACGCGGCTTCAGGTGGCGCAGGACGCGGCGCGCCGGTTCGTCGCCGACCGCCCGCAGGACCGCCTCGGCCTGCTGGCGTTCGCGGCTTACACCGACGTGATCTGTCCGCTGACCCTGGACCACGCGGCGTTGCAGCAGGCGTTGACGTCGGTCGCCACGGTCGCGGCGGATGGGCCGGAGGATCTGACGGGCATCGGCACCGCGGTCGCCCGGGCGGCGCAGCTGCTGGCCAACCGTGAGACCGGGGCACCACCGGTCGTCATCCTGCTCACCGACGGCGAAGAGAACGTCGCCGGCCCGCACGCGCCGCGGGAGATCACACCGGCGCAGGCTGCCGCGCGATGCGCCGAGCTCGGCGTGTGCGTGTACGCGGTTGCGATCGGTCGCGACGCCCTGGATGCCGGGCCGCTGGTGCAACTGGCGGCGGGGACCGGCGGCGCGTTCTTTCGACCGCGGGACGCGGCGGCGCTCGCCCGTGTCTACGCGGAGATCGACACGCTTGAAACGGTCGAGTTGGAGGAGCGCCGCTACCGGATCGAAGAACGGTTCCTGCCGGTGCTCCTCGCGGGGCTGGCGCTGTTGCTCGGCGCGCACTTGCTGAGCGCCATAGTCCTGGGTGGCGCGCCGTGACCGCAGGGGCACAGGAGTGGCTGGCCGCGGTGGGCGTGCAGTTTGGCTGGCCGGCGGTGTTGCCGGCTCTGGCGGGCGTGCCGCTGCTCTGGCTGTTGGAAGCTTGGACGACGCGGCGGCGCGAGCGGCGCTTGGCGACGGTGGTGGGCCCGCGGGCCGGTGTCCTCGCTGCCGAGGCGGTAGCGGGACGGCGCCGGCTGCGGCGGCTGCTGGGCAGCGCCGCGTTCGCGGCGGCCCTCGTGGCGTTGGCGCAGCCCAGCGTCGTCGATCGGGCGGCGGCGGCGGGAGCCGGCGACGCGGGGCGGATCGACCTACTCGTGTGTCTCGATGTCTCGCGCTCGATGCTGGCGCGCGACGTTGTACCGACTCGCCTGGAGGCCGCCAAACGCGAGATCGGCGCGCTCGCGGCCGAGCTGCGCGGCGACCGGCTCGGGCTCGTGGCATTTGCCGGAGAGGCCCGCCTGACAGTGCCTGTAACTCGCGACGTCGCCACCTTCGAGGAGCTGCTCGCGGTCGTCGATGCGCAGAGCGTGCGGCGTGGCGGGACCGACTTGGCCGCGGCGCTACGCACCGCTGGGTCGGCGCTCGAGGCTCTTGGACCCGGCCGAGCGGCGAACGCGGTCGTGTTGCTGATCACGGATGGCGAGGACCTCGAGGCGCGCGGGCGGCGCGCCGCGGCCGCCGTCGCCGAGGCCGGGATCGTCGTTCACTGCGTAGGCTACGGCTCGGCGCGGGGGAGCAAGATCGCGGTGGCGATCGACGGCGGCGGGACACCGGGCGCCGAGGAGTTCGTTCGTGACGCGAGTGGCGCAGAAGTCGTCACCGCGCTCGATCCGGCGAGCTTGACCGCGATCGCCGGCGCGACCGGCGGGCGCTACGTGGCGGCCACCGACCGGGCGGAACCATTGCGCGCTCTCTACCGCGAGGCAGTGCTGCCCATGGCGCGGACCGCCGCGCGGTCCGTGGCTGGTGAGGCGGCGGCGGTCCGCGCGGCCGTCTTCCAGTGGCCATTGGGCGTCGCGGTGCTCTTGTGGTTGGGGCGTTTGGCGGTGAGCGAGCGCCGGCGCGCCCCCTGACGACGGCGGCGGACCAACGGCGGCTGAGCTTGTGGAATCGACCTAGGGGATCGCTCGGTCCATCGGGCTGAGAGGGCGGCCCATCCCGTGGCGGTGATGGTCCGACAGCCCGCGATGGTGAGTCCGCGCCGCGTCCAGCCGCAGTTGTCCGCGCCTCGGGGCGTTGCGTGTCGCCGGCCGGGTTCCTGCGTGACACCCCTTAAGTCCGGCCCGCCGCACGCCCGATGCAGCAGGAGAGTCGAGTTAATGTCGTTTGGGGCTCAATGAGGAGGGCCCAGGGCTTCAGGGGGGATGAGCTCGCCACGACGCAAGATTCTGATCGTCGACGACAGCGAGCTTAACCTCGACATCCTCGACGAGGTTCTCGGCGGCCGCTTCGACCTACGCCGCGCGACATCCGGGGCGGCCGCGCTGGCGGCGCTGCGGACATTCCCCGCCGAGCTGGTCCTCCTCGACCTTTTGATGCCCGGCATCGACGGGTACGAGACGTGTCGACGGATCACGTCGGACCCGGAGCTGGTCGGCGTCAAGGTGCTGTTGATGTCGGGGCGCAACGAGACCGGGAGTCGCGTGCGCGGCTATCGGGTGGGCGCCAGCGACTATCTCGTGAAGCCGTTCGATCCCGACGAGCTGCACGCGAAGGTCGACGTCTTCCTCGCGCTTAAAACCGCGCAGGAGGAGTCGCGCGCCAAGAGCGAGTTCTTGGCCAACATGAGCCACGAGATTCGCACGCCGATGACCGCGATCTTGGGCTACTCCGAGAACCTGCGCGACAGCGAGCTGCCGGAGCAGGCTCGTCAGGACGCGATCGACACCATCTGGCGCAACGGTCAGCACTTGCTGGAGCTGATCAATAACATCCTGGACCTCTCGAAGATCGAGGCGGACCGGCTCTCCGTGGAGGAACAGGCCTGCAGCCCGGTCGAGATCGTCGGCGACGTCGTCAGTCTGATGCGGGGGCGGGCGGAGAGCGCCGGGCTGATTCTCGATGTCGAGTGGGAGGGCCAGATCCCGTCGCAGATTTACAGCGATCGCACTCGCATCAAGCAGATCCTGCTGAACTTGGTCGGCAACGCGGTGAAGTTCACGCTCGACGGCGGGGTCCGGGTGACGACGCGGCTGCGCCAAGGGAGCTCCCCGTCCAACTCCGTGCTGGAGATCGCGGTGATCGACACCGGCATTGGGATGGCCGAGGATCAGGTCGCCACTGTCTGCGACCCGTTCGTACAAGCGGACCCCAGCGTGACCCGGCGGTTCGGCGGCACCGGCTTGGGTCTCTCGATCAGCAAGCGCTTAGCGCGCTTGATGGGTGGCGACCTGTTCATCGAAAGCGAATTCGGCCGGGGCAGCACGTTCACCGTGACCCTTGCCACCGGCTCGCTAGGGGACGTTCCGATGCTCGACGGGGCGGCGCTGCGCGCGGGTGGGCGCGGCCCACGCATCGCGCGCGGCCGGGTGCGTTCGCCGCTGCCGCCGATTCCATGTCGGGTGCTCCTCGTCGAGGACGGGAAGGACAACCAGCGGCTGCTCACGTTCGTCCTGCAGAAGGCCGGCGCGAGCGTCGAGGTAGCGGAGAACGGTGAGCTCGGTGTCGCCCAGGCACTCGAGGCGAACCGGGCCGAGGCCCCGTTCGACGTGATCCTGATGGACATGCAAATGCCGGTCTTGGACGGGTACGAAGCGACGGCTCGTCTGCGCGAATCGGGCTACCGGGGCCCGATTGTGGCGCTGACTGCGCACGCCATGGTCGGCGACCGTGAGCGCTGCCTCGCTGCCGGGTGTGATCGGTTCGCGGCGAAGCCCATCGACCGGGTCGCTTTGGTGCGCACCATCCGGGAGCTGGTCGGGTTGGAGGAAGCCTGACCCTTGGATGCGCTCCTGGAGGACGTGCTGCGGGCCGACAACTTGCCCTCGCCGAGTTCGGTGGCGTTGGAGATCGTCCGGCTGACTCGGTCGATGGACACCGACCCGAGCGACCTCGGCCGCTTGATCGCCACCGATCCCGCCATCGCGGCGCGCGTCATCCGGGTCGTGAACGCGCCGACCTACGGAGTGCGGCGCCGCGTGGCCTCCATCGAGCAGGCGGTGGGGCTGTTGGGGTTTCGGGCGGTGTCGCGCATCGCGCTGTCGTTCTCAGTCCTGGATCGGAACCGAGCCGGTGTCCAGGAGTTCGACTACGACGCCTTTTGGGGGGAGTGTCTGGCGGTCTCCGTCGCGGCGGGCGCCGTGGCCCGGCGTACCGGCCGGGCGGCGCCCGACGAGGCGTTCACCTACGGCCTGCTGAGTGGAACCGGCCGGCTCGCGCTCGTGACAGTCTACAGCGAGCGCTATCGCGATCTGCTGCTCACGTTGGGCAGCGCCACGCCGGATGAGCTTGCCGACGCCGAGCGTGCGGTCTTCTGTGTGGATGCTGAAGAGCTCTCGGCGCACATGATGGACAGCTGGGGCATGCCGGCGCTCCGTGACGCGTTGCAGTCAGAGAGCGAGCCAGGGGCGGCTCCGGAGTGCGAACGCGAGCGGGAGCGGAGTGAGGACGTGCTGCGGCACGTGCGCGTGGCCGCGAAGCTAGGGCGCGTGTTGGTCGATCCGGCGGCGCACCGCGACCAATTGGCGGAGCTTGTGCGCTCATTGGAAGGGCTCGGGCTCGGCGCCGAGCAGCTGTCGCCGCTTTTTGCCGCGGTCGCCGAGGCCTATCAGGAGACCGGGTCACTGTTGGAGATTCCCACACGCGACGTCCCATCCCTAGCCGAGGTCTACGCGCAGGCGACGCCTTGATGCGGGCCGCGCAGTGCGTGCTCAAGTCGTCCCAACGGTTGGCCGACGAGCATGGCGAGTGCGGCACCGTGAGCTGGCATGGGGGCTGGCATGGGGGCTGGCATGGGGGATGGTGAGAGTCGAACAGGTGGATGAGGAGAGCCAGCAGCGCGACCTGGCGCAGGTCAATCAGGCTCTCGAGGCGCGGCTGCGCGAGCTGGAGGCGACGAACGCGACGCTCACCGCCGCCCGCGATGAGGCCGAGGCTGCCAACCGGGCCAAGTCGCGCTCCCTGGCTGAGCTCACGCACGAGATTCGGGCGCCGGCCAACGGGCTGATGGGGATGACCGACTTGCTCGACAAGACGAGTTTGACCCAGCAGCAGCGTCTCTACGTGGACATGCTGAAGCGGTCTGCGGTCACGTTGCGCCACGTGATCGACGACGTGCTCGACCTGTCGAGCATGGAAGCGGGCCGGCTCGAGATGGTGGCCGCGGACTTCGACATCCGTGACGTCATCGATGACGTGCTCGAGACGATGGGGCAGCAGGCCCAACGCAAGGGTCTGGAACTCGTCGCCGAGTATCCGCCGGTGGTCCTCCCCGGTGCGCACGGCGATCTTCGTCGCACGCGCCAGGTCTTGGTGAACCTGATTGGCAACGCGGTGAAGTTCACGTCCGAAGGGGTCGTCAGGGTGCGCTTGCTCGATGGCGACGGCGTGGGTGAGCTGCGCGTGGAAGTCGAGGACACCGGCATCGGGATTGGCGAAGACGCGCGGGCGAAGATCTTCGAGCCGTTCACGCAAGCCGACGGGTCGACGTCGCGCGAGTTTGGCGGCTCCGGCTTGGGGCTGTCCATCTCCAAGGGGTTTGTCGAGGCAATGGGGGGCCGGATCGGCGTTGCCGCGCCAGCGGGGCGTGGCGCGAAGCTGTGGTTCACGTTGCCGCGCGGCATCGATGACTCCGGCGAGTCGATGGCCGTTCCGGGGCTGGATGTCGCCGGGTCGCGGGCCGGTTTGCTGGTGAAGCACCCGGCGGTATCGGCGTCGTTGCGCGCGGCCTTGGCCGGCTGTGGGGTCGACGCCACCGAGCTGCCCGACGGCGCTGCGGTGGGGCCCTGGCTGCGGGGTGGGCCCGACTCGGCGCCGGTGGTGCTGATCGCCGACGCGCATGGCCTGTCTGCTGGACCCGACGTGCCATTGGTGGCGCTGCGGCGTCTGGACGAGTCGGCGTCGTGGTCGGGGGCGGCGTCCCATGGGGGGCGGCAGCCGGTGGGCCTTCACTTGCCCGTCACGCGACAGCGATTGCTGGCCGCCTTGCGCGGCGCGTTGGGACTCGTCGGCGCAGGGGCTGGTCGCGGCGCCCGGACGTCTGCGGCGGTGGCCGCGTTGCGCGGGCTTCGCGTGCTCGTCGCCGAAGACAGCCCAGTCAACCAAGAGGTGACCGCCTCGATGCTGCAGCTGCACGGGTGCCATGTCGACCTAGTCACCAACGGCGAGGACGCCGTGGACGCGGTGCGACACCGCGGGTACCACGTCGTGTTGATGGACTGGCAGATGCCTGGCCTCGACGGTTTGGCGGCCACGGCCCGCATTCGCGCCGCGGAGGCCGCCGAAGGACGCCAGGCGACGCCGATCGTGGCCCTCAGCGCGCGGGCGATGCCGCGTGACGATCAGCAGTGCTTGGAGGCGGGGGCGGACGGTTACCTGAGCAAGCCGTTCTCGGAAGGACAGCTGCTGGAGATCCTCGCGCCCTGGGCTGCGAGCGTGCGTGGCCGATCTGACGCGCCGACCGACGTGTTCGACGTGCTCGATGCCGAAGCGCTCGACCGGCTCCGCAGCTTGCAGCGCCCCGGGACTCGGGGTTTTGTCGAGCGGATCCTCGGCCGGTACGTCGGCGAGGTCGACCCGCTGATTCGGGCGATCCGGCAGGGCGCCGAAGGGGGCGACCTCGCCGCCATCGAGCGCGCAGCGCATACGCTGAAGTCCAGCAGCCTCAGCGTGGGCGCCGCGGCGATGGGGGCGGTCTGTGCCAATCTGGAGAAGCTGGCGCGAACCGGTGGCGACGGCGAGACGTTGCTCGCGCGGCTTCCGGAGTTGTTGCGGGCCGCCGCCGAGGTCCGAGCGGAGGTCGCGCGCGTCGTGGCGGCGGCGAACGACGACAGCGGCGTTCTTCCTGGCCCGAGCTGACAAGCCGCGGCGACGGCACTGGCAGCCCGCGGCTGGAGCCCGCATGGCCTAGCGCCTATCGTCGCCATTGCTATGCGCTCGGCGGTCGGTGGGTCTGGTGGTTGGTGGTGCCGGCGATGGCTCGCCGCGTTGTTGGTGCTGGGGCTGCCGGTGACTTCGCCGCAGGATCCTGCTGGCACCGCACCCGTGCTCGAGCGGGCGTCGCCCGAGCGTTGCTACAACGATGCCCTCGCCGCCCTGCGCGACCGGCGGCTGGAAGACGCCGAGGTGGCGATCGAGACGTTGGGAGTGCGCGGTGGGCCGCGTTGGCTCGGTCTCCGCGACTTCTTGCTCGGCAACCTCGCGTTCGCGCGCTGCGACCGGGCCGCCGCTCAGGCGTTGGGCCCGGAAGCCGAGCCGTTTGCGTTCGCGCCCGCCGTCGCGTCAGCGCGCGAAGCGGCGGCGGCCTGGCAAGACGCGGCGGCGCAACGACGCGATTGGCCCGCCGCGCGCCGCAACGCCGAGCGGGCGCAGCAGCGGCTCGCGCGTCTCGTGGAACAGCAGCAGGAGGCTGCCGCGCGGCAGCGCGCCAAGCGTGCTTTGGGGGCGCCGCCGCCGCCGCCCGCCGATCCAGCGAGCCTAGAGCAGCGATTGGACGAGCGCGCCGCGGCAAAGCGTGGGTCGCGCGGCGCCCAACCCCGCGGCGTACAACTGCAAGTTGAGCGAGATTGGTGACCGCGATCCGGGCGTCTTGGCTTGCGGCGCTCGCCGTGGCCGCCGGCGCGACGGCGCAGGTCGAGGCACCGCCGGCGCCCGACCCGACGCGTCGGGTCGTCGTCACCGTCGAGGCTCCGGCGGTCGGCGTGCCGCTGTTTGTCGGCCAGCGGCTGCGAGTGTCGGTGCGCTTGGCCATCGAGCGAGAGTTTGGGCAACGGTTTCTCGTCGCGCGATCGCGCCAGCCGCTCGACGTGCCGGTGCGACTCGCCGTGCCGTGGCTCGAGGCTCGGCCGGGGCTTTCGGTGCGGCCGGTCGCTCCCGGGCCCGCCGTGGAGCGTCGCACCGTGGCGGTGAATGGGGCGCCAGCCATTGCGGCCGCGGCGGGGGAGGTCGCGGGGCGGGACGCGGGCCGGCGGGCTTTGGTGTACCGGTTCGACTACGACCTGGTGGCCACCGCGCCGGGCTCGGTGGCGCTGGCGCCCGTGCAAGCTCGCTTTGACTACGCGACGCGCTTCGCCACGGTCCCGTTTCGCGATCCCGTGCCCGAGGCGCCGACGGCGGCGCAGGTGCAGAGTGGCGCGGCCCTGCTCAAGGTGCGGGCGTTGCCGGCCGTGGGGCGCCCCCCCGGTTTCGCCGGCGCCGTGGGGAGCTTTGCTCTCCAGGTGGAGGCGCGGCCTCCCGCGGTGGCCGTGGGCGACACGGTTGAAGTCGTGGTGACGTTGCGCGGCGGTGGCGATCTGCAAGGCGTCGTGCTGCCCGACCTGCCGTTGGTGGGCGCGGCGCACGTTCTGGGCTCCATCGAGCTCGCTGCCGCGCCGCTGCCAAGATCGACCATCGCCGGCGAAGCGGTGCGCCAAGTGCGCTATGACGTGTTGCCGTTGCAGGCGGGGCGTTGGACCATGCCACCGGTCCAGCTCAGCTACTTCGACCCGGCGCCGCCGGGCACGTATCGGGTGGCAACGACCCAGCCATGGTCGCTGGAGGTGGGACCGGGGACCCGGCCGGCCGCCGCGGCGGCGCTGCCGGAAGCCGAGGAACGGCCGGTTCTGGCGTTGTTGCCCATCGCCGCCGGCAGTCCTGCCGCGAGCGGCGTGGCGCGGTCGCCGGCGATGCTGGCGAGTCTGATCCTGGGGCCGTGGCTGCTCGCCGGCGTGACTTGGGCGGCGGCGCGTCGACGCCGTCGCCGCGATCCGGTGCTGGTGCGCACCAAGCGCGCGGCCCGCGCGTTTCGTCGGGCGCGGCGGCGCGGCGTTGCGTCGCCCGAGGCGCTCGCCGCGTTCGTCGCGGCGCGCCTCGGCGTGCCCACGGCTGGTGCGGTGGCGCCGGACTTGGCGGCGCGGCTGATCAGCACTGGCACCACGCCCGAGCGGGCCGAGCACGCTGCCGCGGTGCTCAGGGGGCTGGTGGGGTCGCGCTATGGCGGCCCGAGCCTAGCTGACGACGCCGACGCGGCGGCTGCAGGGGTGGTGGCGGCTCTGGTGCGCCCGGCGCGAGGTGCACCATGAACCTCTGGCTCGTCGTGCTGTGCTCATGGCTCGCGTTGGGCGGGAGTGGCGAACCGTCCGCAGCGCGCGCCGTCCAGGCGGTGCGCGCCGGCGACGACGAGGCCGCTCTCGTTGCGTTCGCGGCAGCCCTCGAGGAGGGCGCCGAGGCTGCTGCTGTGCGGTTCAATATGGGCGCGTGCGCCTACCGGCTCGGTCGCTATGGCGAGGCCGTGTGGCATCTCGAGCTGGCGCGAACGTCGCTGCCGCGCGCCCCCCAGGTCATCGAGCAGTTGGATCTGGCGCGCCGCGCTTTGGGCATCGAACCGCCACGGGTGGGCGTCTTCGATGCGCTGTCGGCCGATGAGCTCCTATGGCTGGCAGTGGTGGCGCAGGCGTTGGGTGTGCTGGGTCTGGTGCTAGCCCGCGCTCGGGGCGCGCGCGGCCTGGCGATCGGGCTGGTGGTGGTGGCGTGGCTTGGGTTTGGTGCCGTCGGCCGGCGGGAGTGGTGGGGACCGACCCGCGCGGTGGTTCTTGCGGAGCGTCTCGAGGTCCGGTCCGCACCGGCGCGCGGTGCGCCAGTGCAAGCGGTCCTGCGCAGCGGCGCGATGGTCGCGCTCCACGCGACGTCCGACCGGTGGGTGCTCCTTGCGGGCGGGACGGAGGGAGCGCCGGCGGGTTGGGTGCATCGACGCGGGCTGGGCCTGCTGGACGGTGCCGCCGGCGCGCGAGGGTGGCGTCAGTCGCCGAACGTCAGGTAGACCGCGTTGGTGACGTCGAGCCCCCCCGGGCCGCCGGTGGGGCCAGCGATGGCTTGGGCTGCGAGGGTGATCGCGCGCAGGGCCGGCAGATTGGGGATCGGCAGGGGCGCGGTCCACTGGGCGCCGGTTGGGACGATGTAGGCGAGCACGGCGAGGCTCGCCGGCTCGAGGTGAAATAGGCAGCCGCTCGGCAATCGCAGCGGTGGGCGCGGGAAGCCCAGCGCGAGATACGTCGCGGCGCCGGGTTGGATGTTGTGACCCTGCAGCAGCGATGCGCCGCCGAGCACCGGGTCGGTCGCCGAGAGTCGCGGCGTCCGTGTCGGCGGCCCGCAGCCGTTGCCGATCGCTTGCGCCGTGGCGCCTGGGAACAAGGCGAAGGGCTCGACGCCGGTCTTGCCATCGTCGGCGGCGAGCAGCAAGCGCCCGCGCGTCAGGATCAGGTCGGCGATCGCCGCGTCGGCTGCGCCGGGGTTGAGGTCCGCCACCTGCACCGTGCCGACGGCGGTGCCGTCCGAGCGCCAGAGCTCGCGCCCGGTGACGCCGTCGTCGGCGGAGAACCAGAGCCAGCGGGTGCCGATGGCGGCGAGGTCCGCCGGCGCCGACGAGGGCGTTCCCGGACGGATGTCGCGCACCAGGCGGGTGCCGAGCTCCGTGCCGTCCGACACCCAGAGTTCGCGGCCGGTGCCACCGGTGCTGTCGCCGTGGGTGAAGAACAGCTGGTCGCCAACGCCGGTCAGGTCGGCGAGCTGCGAGCCACTCGCCCCAGCGGTCAGGTTGGCGACGAGTTGCGCGCCCGTGGCGCCCGGGCCCGTGACCCAGAGCTCGCGCCCGACGCTGCCGTTGTCCGCGCTGAAGAACACGCGGTCGCCGACCACCGTGAGGTCCCGCGGCGCGGAGCCGGCGCTGCCCGGTCGGACATCCGCGACCAGCTTGGTGCCGCCGGCAGTGCCGTCCGACCGCCACAGCTCGACTCCGCGACCCTCGCCCTGGCTGGCAAAGAGGACGCCGTCCCCGAAGGCGACGAGGTCGCTGGGGCCACTGCCAAACGCTCCGGGTGTGAGGTCGGCCACGAGGGTGGTGCCTGGCTCGGTGCCGTCAGAGACCCACAGCTCGGCGCCCGACACCTCGTCATCGTGCACAAAGAACAAGCGCTGACCCGCGGCCGTGAGCTCCTGCGGCACGGGAGCGGGCGAGAAGAGGCCGGGGTTGATGTCGCGCACCATGCGCGTGCCGGCCTCGGTGCCGTCGGAGACCCACAGCTCGGTGCCGTTGATGCCGTCGGAGCCGCGCAAGAACACACGTTCGCCGACGGCCGTGAGTGCCGGACCGCCGGCGCTGGGGAATTGCGGCGAGAGCTCCTCGCGCAGCCGGAGCGTGCCGGTTGGCGTGCCGTCGGTGACGTAGAGGCCGTAGTTGAAGGACGCGGCGCCGTCGTTGTCGACGAAGAACACGCGCGTCCCGGCCGGCGTGAGCTCCACCGGTGGGAAGGAGTCGGGCGCGGGCCAGATCTCCGCGACCAGCGCGGTGCCGGGGGCCGTGGTGTCGGTGCGCCACGGCTCCAGGCCGGTGATGCCGTCGTCGGCCGCGAAGAACGCCGTGCCGACTGCATCGACGAAGCCGCTTGCTTCAGCGCCGACGGTCTCACCCGCCACGGGCGGGTCGATGTCGTCGGCGAGCACCGTCGACGCGGCAGTACCCGCCGTCGACCAGAGCTCCTCGCCGTGCACTCGATCGTTGGCCGCGAAGAGGACCGCGGTGCCCGATGGGGCGAGCGTCAAGTGCCGTGGCAGGGAGCTGCTGACGCCGGCGCTGAGGTCGACGATCTGCCACGTGCCAGCAATCGTCCCGTCGGTGCGCCACGGCTCCACGCCGGCGCTGTCGCCGCCGGCGAAGGTCGCCGTCGTCCCGAGCGTGATCGCGGTGCCGGTGATAGTGGCGGGCAGCGAGTAGGTGCCACCGGGCGTGCCGTCGCTGGTCTGCAGCGTGGCGTTGCCCAGGCTGAACAGCACGCGAGTTCCGATCGCGCCGTGCAGGAGCGCCCGCGCAAACGGCTGGGGGGAGCCGAAGGCGATCTGGCGGGTGCCAGCCGTCGTGCCGTCCGAGGCGTAGAGACGCGCTTCAAAGCGGGACGAGGTCGCGAGCCAGAGGTTGTTGCTGGTCGCGAGATGGCTCGTCACCTGGTGATTGGGGGCGAGGGTTGCGATACGCACGGTGCCGGCGGCCGTGCCGTCGGACGTCCACAGCTCCCCGGCGGTGCCAGGGTTGCTGGAGAAGTAGAGTTGGCCAGCAAACTCGGCGAGGTGCCCGAGGCCGAAGCTCGGGATTGTGGCGACAAGGCTTGTTCCCGCGGTCGTCCCGTCGGTGCGCCACAGCTCGTCGCGGCGTCCCATCGTGAAGTAGACGGTGTTGCCGATCGCGAGCATCTCGTTGGGGAACCCGCTCGCCGGGCCGGGGATCAGATCCTTGAGGAGGCGCGTTCCCGATGCCGTTCCGTCGGAGATCCAGAGCTCGGTGCCGAACTGTGGGGTAGTGGCGCCGAACAGCACCGCGTTGCCGAACGCGACCATGGGCCACGGTACCGAGCTCGCGCTGCCGGGGTTGATGTCCTTGACCAGCGCCGTGCCGGTCGCGGTCCCGTCCGAAGTCCACAGCTCGACGCCGACTGCCGTATCCGTGGCAACGAAGAAGAGTTGGTTACCGGCGGCCGTGAGCACCCGCGGTGTCGAGCCCTGTGGCCCCGGGATCAAGTCGCGCACCAGGCGCGTGCTGCCTGGGGCGCCGGAGCTGACGTAGAGCTCGGCGCCGGTAGCCGGCGTGGAAGCCGTCAAGAACAGCTGAGTGCCGGCGACGACCAGCTCCTCAGGTGCGGAGGAGCGGTTGAGGGGGGTCGCGTTGACGTCAGCGACGAGCGCCGGAACCTGTGCCGGCGGTGCGAACGCCAGCAAGCAGGGAGCGAGCACCCGAATCAGGGGCTGCATGTGAGTCTCCGTGGGGCCAAGACGGTCAGGCATTGTCGCGGCCGCGCGCGCGCTCTGCGAGCCTCGGGCGCCAACGGCCTACGCGCGGAGGGCTGTTTGGGCGAAGAGCTCCGCGAATCGCGCCGCGGCCGCGTCCCAGCTGAAGGCCCGCATCCGGGCGCTGGCCTGAGCGCCGAGACCGGGGAGCGCCTCCCGCTGCTGGTAGGCCCATTCGAGCCGCTCGACCAACTCGTCGAGGTCGGGCTCGACCCAGCCGGACCAGGTTTCGCCGCTGGGCAGGTCCAGGCGCAGGTCGCCGAGCCGCTGCAGCAGTAGCGGCGACGCCGGGTCCACCACGTCGAGGTGGCCGGTGGCGCAAGTGGCGATGACCGGGCGGCCGCAGGCCTGGTACTCCATGAGCACGAGATTGGTGCCGCCCTCGCAGCGGCTGGGAAAGACACCGACGTCGGTGGCGCGGCAAGCCGCGGCAAGCGCTGCTTGTGGCAGGGCCGGCAAGACGAGCGCGTCGGTCGGAGCAACCCCGTGGTCCGCGAGCAGGTTCTGGGCGATGGCGACCTCGTCGTCACCGCGCCACCGTACGTCGAGATGGCGCGAGGCGGCCAGAGTATGCCGCGACGCCGGCTGCGGGTTGTGCCACGCCGAGACCAGCACGACGTCCGAATGCCGGGACCGCAGCGCCGCGAACGCGCGGATGACGAGATCCTGGCCTTTGCGCAGCTCCAGCTTGCCGCCGGAGAAGACCGCGAACCGCGGCGTGGCCTGCGGCGGCGCGGGCACCGCGGGCGGTGCAAACAGGTCGTGGTCGATGCCTTGTGGGATCGCCGCGGCGGCGACGCCGTGCGCGCGGAGCGTGGCCGCGCACCAGCTGGAGCCCGCGGCGACGTGGTCGAACGCGTCCCGGAGGCGGGTGACCTCCTCGGCGGTGAGGTGATCGCGTTCGAAGAACGTGTACCCGACTTGCGGGCGCCCGCGCAGCTCCGGGCGCAGTGGCGCGAAGTCGACGTTGCGGATCGCCTGTAGGGTCGGTTGGCCCTGCGGCAGAGAAGCGGGCTCGGCGACCACGCCACGGGCCCCGTCGAGCCGATCGAGCGCCGCCGTCAGCGCCCGTCCGCACACGCCCCAGCCCGTCGCGCCGCCGTCCGGAAACACGGTGTGAATCATCAATGCTGCCCGAGATTGCATCGGCCGATGGCCTGGGCGGCTTGACTGCTGCGATTTGGGGTTGGGGCAACCGTCGCGGCCGGGGCTACTCTGACCCGATCCACCGGAGATTGGCCGAGCCATGAAGAGAATCGCCAAAGCCGCGGCCCTCGGCGCCGCGACCCTCTGTGTCGCCGCGTCGTGCGCCTGCCCCAAGCGCCCCAGAACCGACCCCCAGATCGAGCCGTTGCTGCACCGCATGACGGCGCTGACCGAGCGGGTCGAACGTCTCACCGACGCTCTGGCCGCTGAGCCGCGTGCGCCGGTCGCAGCGCGGGTCCCTTTCGCAGCGCGGGCGCCTGGCGCACCGACGGAGCGTCGGGCCCAGACGGTCCCGGCCGCTAGGGTGAGCGAAGTGCATGAGTTTGCCGCGGAGCTGGAGGCGGCGGCGGCGGTGTTGGACGACTTGGAGCGGCGGATCGTCCTCGAGCGGAGGATTGCCGACGATGCACGCGACGACGTGCTGGAGTTGTCGGGCAACGTCCAGAAGGCCGGCAAGACGCGGCGCCGCGCCGCCGCCCGCCGGCAACGGTAGCGGGTGTTGCCGCGCCCGGCTCACCGGGTGCCCGGTGTCGCTGACGGTGTCGTCGCCGCGGCCGCTGGTGGGTAGCTCGCTGTCAGCAGCGCGGTGTTCACGAAGGTCACGTCGGCTTCGGGGCCGGCCGGAAACGCCGCGACGTTGAACAGCCGGAAGCCCAGCTCCTCCAGGACTGGCCGCTCGGCCGCGAACACGGTCTGGTCCTCGTAGAGCGTGCGGCCGCCGGGTGCATCGGTGCAGATCGTCTCTAGCTGTACAAAGAACACGTTGCACAGGTGCTGCTTGGCGCTCAGCAGCGCCGCGAAATCGGTGCCCTGGATGTCGATCTTGAGGAAGTGGACGACCGCGTCGGCGAGGCCGGCGTCTTCGATGATGGTCGCCAGGTGCACGGCCTCGACCTCGGTCTTGCCCTGCGCCGTCTCGATGGCGGCGGGGTGGTAGAACTTCTGGTCTGCCTGGGTCGGATCATGCGTCACATGGTCCGCGACCATCCGCGCCAGCGAGCTGCAGGCGAGGTCGCCATCGCCATACAGATAGAAGTCGTACTGCCCTTCGTCGCGGTTCGTCACCGCCTTCGCCACGAAGCGGTCGTAGGGCGCGCGCTCGGGCCAGTCGATGGGATCGATGCCGACGCTGAACAGCGGTTTCTGCAGCATCGGCTGCACATACCAGCGGAGGTAGTCGCCCTGGGCGCAGCCCACGTCGACGAAGTGGATCCGCGGATCGGGGATCGCTTCGAGCACGTGCGCGATGCGTTCGAAAGTCTTGGCCATCTCGCGTTCCGGGACTTGGTACGCGTCGACGTCCCGGCGCAGCCAGCGTTGCCAATCACGGGTCAGCTCGGCGGACCGCGTTTCCAGCCGGTCGACCCAGTCTTGCTCGAGGGAGGGCGTATCGTCATGGCAGGCGCCGGTCGCCAGGATCCCCAGCAAGCAGGCACAACGCGTGGGGCGGCGGAGAGCGTGGCGGGAGGTGCGTGGGCGGTGGGCCATAGTGGAGGGCTGCGTGGGGTCGTCCGGCGTCGAGCGCCGTCTGTCGACTTCATCGTCAGTCGGCCCCACTGGTCCCAAGCCGGAGCCGCTGCTTGACCGCGGCACCGGCCGTCTCGGTCGTTCTGCCGGTCCGCAACGCCGAAGCCACGCTGGGCAGCGCCCTGCGGAGCATCCAGCGGCAGGCGTGGCGCGACTTCGAATGCCTGGTCGTGGACGATGGCTCCAGCGACGGCAGTCCGGCGATCGTTGCGGAGTGGGCGCGTCGAGACGCCCGGTTTCGGCGGCTGGCGGTGGCGGGTTCGGGCGTCGCGGCGGCCGCCATGACCGGCGTGGCCGCCGCCCGCGCGCCGCTGATCGCGCGCATGGACGCGGACGACGTCATGCATCGCCGTAGGTTGACGCGTCAGGTCGCCGCCCTGCTCGACGCGTCGCTTGCCGGTGTCGGCACGCACGTGCGGTTCTTCCCGCGCGGGGCGGTCGGGCCCGGGATGGCGCGGTACGAGGCGTGGCTCAACAGCTTGCGGCATGCCGATGATGTCGCCCGCGACCGGTTCGTCGAATGCCCCCTCGCCAATCCGTCACTGATGCTGCGGCGCGACGTGCTCCTGCAGTATCCCTGGCGGGCGTGCGGTTGGCCCGAGGACTACGACCTGATCCTACGGCTGCACGACGCGGGCGCGCGGCTCGGTGTTCTGCCGCAGCGCCTGCACGGTTGGCGGCATGGGCCCGGGCGGCTGACCACGGACCACCCCGACTACGCCCTGTCGCGCTTCGTCGCGTGCAAGGCCCACTACTTGGCTTCCGGCTGGCTCGGCGCGCGACGCCGCTACGTGTTGTGGGGCTACGGCTCGACCGGGCGGGCGCTGCGCGCCGCGTTGCTCGAAGAAGGCCGCGCGCCTTCGCACATCGTCGAGCTGCATCCGGGCCGGGTCGGCAACCGCATTCACGGGGCGCCGGTGGTGCGGCCCGAGGCGCTGCGCGACCCCGGGCTCCGGCCCGTCGTGGTGTCGGTGGCCGGGGCGGTGGCACGGGAGCGGATCCGCGCGGTCGTGGGGGCCATGGGGCTCGTTGAGGGCGTCGACTTCGTGTGCGCGGCGTGACCCACCACTGCTCTACCACTAACGGGTAGGCAGTCGCTGCAGCAGCTCGTCCATGGTGTGGTTCAGGGCACGGACTTGGTCGCGCTCGGCGTCCAGAAGCGCCGCGGCTTCTGGGTCGAGGAGCCTGGCCAGCGCCGGGCGGGAGCGGGCGCGGAACACCCGACGCCGCGCGGCGCGGCTCGAAATGCGCTCGGCGCGGAAGTCCTCTTCGAGCGCGTCCAGCCAGTCACCGAGCCACTCGAACGACAGGTCCCGCCAGTGTGATCGCTCTGCGTCGGTGAGCTCGGCGGCGGTGTCGGCCACGGCGCGGGCGGCGGCGTAGGCGCCGTCCCACAGGGCCGCGGTGGTCAGATCCGTGGCGTGCTCACGCATCTCGGCAAAAAGCTGACACGCGAGGACGTTGTGCCCGCGGCCAGTGCAGTAGTCGATGTAGGTCATCCAACGCTCGGGTGACGCTTCGCGATCCCAGTGGAAGGGACCGCGTTGCTCCAAGCCCTCGAGTCGGATCAGCTGCTCCATTTCGCCGATGTGCTGCTCGGTGGGAAGTTGGATCCGCGACTCCATCTGGCCATTGAGCTCGGCCGCGCGCCGAAACGCCGTCAGAGCGTCGTCGAACCGACCGAGGGCGTGCAGCATGTGGGCTTGGTTGAAGGGCGGAATGGGAGACGTCGGCGCGACCTGCGCCAGCTCGTCAAAGGCGACGAGCGCGCCCGCGTAGTCGCCGAGGTCGCCGAGCACCGTGGCGAGGTTGTTGTGCGCTTTGAGGTAGGATGGGCGCAGTCGCAGCGCCTCTCGATAGCTGACCACCGCACCGGACAGGTCACCGCCATCCTTGAGCGCGGTCGCCAGGTTGTAGTGCACCGTGGCATCGCGTGGCTCGTGCTCGACGAGCCTGCTGCGCACTCGAACCAAGCGCTCGAGGTCGCCCTCGATCCGTAGGAGCGCCGCGTACATCGTGAGGTCCTGCCACGCTGCGTCAGGCCGGGCCCCGGCGCGTTGGATCGCCGCAAGGGCGGGCTCGAGCTCAGCGTTGAGCCAAGGTTCGTCGCGGAGAAACGTCTGATCGAAATCGCGGCAGATCTCCAAGGTTGTGGCGATCCGGTACGCCGACGATGGCTCTTTGGGCCATAGCTGCAGGATCCCGCGGATGAGGTGCCTTGCACTCTCCAGTCGGCCCGCAGCAGCGGCCGCCTCCAGGGCGCGGTAGTGCACCTGCGCTTGCGCGTGTGGTGCCGTGGTAATGGCCTGCATCAACGCGTCGTGAGCGCGTTCGAAGGAGCTGAGGTCCTTGCGCCTGGCGAGCCGCAGGCGGGTCAGGCCAGCGAGGTACAAGCCGACGTGGTCCCGGGGTGCGGGGACGGCACGTTCGGCGTCGGCGGCAGCTTCCGCGTCGCCGAGCTTGCGCAGGCATTCGGCGCGCAAGAGGGCGAGCACGGGGTGCGCCACGACGATCTCGGGATGCTGGACGAACGTCGCGAGCGCCGCGTCGGTTTCGCGGGCTCTCTGCCGCGCCACGACGAGGCCGAGGAACGCGATCGGGTTGGCGGCATCGCGGGCGAGGGCCTGCTCGAACGACGTCGCGGCGTCGGCGTAGCGCCGTTCTTCCAGAAGAAGGTCGCCGCGCAGAATGATGGCCTGCACGCGTTCGGCTTCGGCGCGCTGGGCGGCCGCGGCCACCTCGTCCTGGGTCGTGAAGTAGTAGGTAGACAGAACGCCCACGATTGGGAGGGCGGCGACGACGAGCGCGGCGAGGGCGCTGATCAAACGGTTGCGCGCCACCCATTTGCGCAACTCGGCCACCGCCCCCGTACTGTGGGCGCGCACGACACGGCCCTCCACGTGGGCGCGGAGGTCGGCCGCCAGCTCGGCCATGCCGGCGTAGCGCGACTGCGGGTCGCGCGCCATCGCCCGTTCGCAGATCGCGATCAGCTCCGGCGGGCCGTCGCGTAGGCGCCGCGGCGGGCCGTCGGTCACGCGGGCCAGCAGGATGAGCGGTGGGAGCGGCGCGCGGTCGTGCACGTACGGGGCGTGACCCGCCAGTAGGTGGTAGAGCATCGCGCCGACCGCGTAGACGTCCGCGGCGGGGCCCAGGCCGTCGACGTCGCCGACGGCTTGTTCGGGCGGCATGTACGCGGGGGTCCCGACGACGTCGCCATCCATGGTGACCAGCGGTGAGCCTCCGTCGGCAGCGCGCAGCGCCGCCCGCTCTGAGCGCAGCTCGCAGGTCGCTTGCGGATCCACCTGCAGCCGGATGTCTTTGGCATCGGCGCGGCCGAGCACCCGCGCGAGTCCCCAGTCCATGACGAAGACTTCGCCAAAGCGGCCGACCATGATGTTCGCCGGCTTCAGGTCGCGATGGATGACGCCCTTGGAGTGGGCGTAGGTCATCGCCTCGCAGACCCGGGACAGCACGCCCAGGATCCGCGGCAGGGTCCACTCCGGGTCGCCGGCCTCGCGCCGGGCGAAAACGGCGTGGAGCGTCTCGCCGCGGACGAGCTTCATGGTGAAGAACGGGGACCCAGCGTCGTCGACGCCGAGCTCGTGCACCGGGACGACACCGGGGTGATCCAGCTGCGCGGCGATGCAGGCTTCTTCGGTGAAGCGCGCGCGGCGCCGCGCATCGTCCTCTTGCTGCGGCAGGAGCATGACCTTCATCGCCAGGTCGCGGCCGAGCTGCTGGTCGCGCACGAGGTGGATCGAGCCCATCGCCCCACGCGCTACCTCGTCGCCGACTTCGTAGCGGTCGCTAGGGGCTGCTGCAGTTGGCCGCGGATTGCTGCCGTGCAGCGCGGCGATCCCATCGAGCCAATCGTCGATGAGCTCCGTTAGGGGCCCGCGCAGTTGTGGGTGCTCGTCGAGCAAGGGCGCGAAGTCCTCACGCCCCACGGGCCGCCGTTCGGCGACAAAGGCCGCGAAGGTGTCGACGGCAAAGTCGCCATCGCTGCCGTGGTTTCCTACGAGCGTCCTCATGGCGCGGCTGACGAGTGGTGTGATTCAGGCAGATGGGGCCTTATCCGCGAGACATCGGCGCCGGTCGCAAGGCGGGTCGCCGCAGGCATATTGGCGGATACGGCGAGGACGACCCAACGCTGCGAGCGGCGCTGAGGGCCGTGGATAAGGCCCCAGATTCCTGAATCACACCACTAGAGCTTAGCCGGGGGGTGAGGCCGAGGCGACCGGAGGAGGCGGCTCGCGGGCGCCTGAATGATTGCCGTTAGGTGCGCATACGGAGGAACGCGTTGACGTTCTCTGGCTCGAACTCGACCGCGAGCCGTCGGGTCACGCCGGCGCTGCGGCCGAGAGCCAACAGCTCCTGCTCGGTCCGGTGGTGGAGGATCCAGTCCTGGAGGATCATTTGCGGCAGGGCGGGATTGCGCGGGTGGAAATTGCCGATGATGAGTTCGCCGCCCGGCGTGATGGCACGGAGAAAACGGCCGGCGACGCGGACGAAGGTGGGATCGTCGAAGTAGTCGAACAGGCCCGCCGACCAGACCAGCTGGTACTGGCCTTGCGGCCGATGGCGGACCACGTTGCCAGTGTGGAAGCGCACCTGAGCGCGGTGGGGGCCGAGGAGCTGTTGGGCGTAGCGGATCGCGGCCGGGTCGGCCTCCACGCAGTCGATTTGGAAGCGCGGGGCGAGCTGGGGCTGTTCGTCGAAGAACTCACGTAGGTCCCGCGCCGGGCCGCTCGCCAGGTTGAGGACCCGGATCACACCGTCGTGCCGCGTCGCCAGGCCGCGGAGCAACTGCTTGCAGTAGGTCTTGCGGTTGCGGACGGCGATGGGTGCTGCCAGGGAGTGGAAGTAGCGATCCCAGCGCGCGGCGCGGCCCTCGGCGGCGACGTGGCCCGTGTAGATCTTGTCGATGATCTTGAAGTCGCCGGCGTAGCCGTAGGGCTTGCGCAGGCAATGGCCCAGTAGGGTGGCGTTGGACTGGACCAGGTCACCCAGAAGACCGTGGATCGTCCCCCGCTCGAGGTCGCTGAGGGCGGTCCGCTCCCCGACGAGCGCGGCGATCGTTGCCGAGACGAGGCCGTACTCGTGGGGGCTGGGGCCGCACGCCGTGAGGCGCTGAAGAAGACGCTCCAGGGTGGCCGGGTTCGGCAAGCCAGAGACAGAACGCTCGAGGACGGTCGACATGGCGCGGGCTCCTGCGTGGGGCTGGAAAGTCACAATCCCGGCGACGTCGTGCCGCCGGTCGACTTTGCCAGTCGCGGGGCGCGGGAATCGCACGTAGAAACTCGAGAAAGCCCGGGGCGCGGTGGCGGCGGCCGGGTTGGCGAACTCCGCACGGGCGCCACTAGTGGTGTGATTCAGACAGATGGGGCGTTACCCGCGAGGTATTGGCGCCGGTCGCAAGGCGGGTCGCCGCCGGCATATTCGTGGATACGGCGACGACGACCCAACGCTGCGAACGGCGTTGAGGGCAGCGGAGAATGCCCCAGTTTCTGAATCGCACCACTAGGATCGGTGCCGTGGCCCCTGCGGAAAGTAACTCCAGTGACCTCTTCGCCCGTGCCGTGGGCGGCGATGCTGACTCCCTCGACGAGCTGCTGCGGCGCTTCCGGGAGCCGCTGCTGCGACGGCTCCGCCTGATGCTGGGGCCTCAAGCCCGGCGCCAGGCCGAGTCCGTCGACTTCATGCAGCAGGTCTTCACGACCGCGGTCGAGCACCAGAGTGACCTGGAGGGTCTGGACGACGCCGCGTTGCTGCGGTGGTTGACCGCGACAGCGCGCAACCGCGTCCGGGCATCTGTACGCGGTCGGTGGGCGGCGGGCTTCGAGACGCTCTCCATCTCCCTCGGCGGTGTGGCTCCACCGGAGTCACCAAGCAACGCCACCCCGTCAGGTGCCGCGGCGCAACGCGAAGGGGTCGAGCACTTGTTGGAATCGCTCGAGGGTCTTGCCGAAGAGCATCGGCGGGTCATCGAGCTTCGCGACTTCGAAGGGTTGCCGTTCGCCGAGGTCGGAGCCGCCATGGACCGGGGTGAGAACGCCGCGCGGATGCTCCACGCCCGCGCCATGGTGAAGCTGGCGCAGCACGTGCGCCGCCGCTCCGGCTGAGGCGGGTCGCCGCCTCGGGAGTTTGTTCGTTTTCGCCGTGCGGTCGTGTCAGGCCCTCGCCTGGCAGGGGTGAACCTTGAATCCACGGAGAAAAGCGATGTTCCGCAATCTAAAGATGCCCCTGTTCACGTTCGAAGACATGACGGCGGCCGCGTTGGCGCTGGCGGCGGCGGCGCCCGCGACCGCGCAGCCCTGGATGGACCAGTTCGGCTCGGCGAACATCGCCGTGATGCGCGAACACACGTCGTGCGCCGGCGGCGATTTCGACGGCGACGGCACCGATGAGTTCGTGATCACGTCGATCGACGGCAGCCAGCGCTTGGCCATGCTGCTGTACAAGTCGGGCGGGTTCGCCCTAGCCACCCGCCGCATTGGCGATGTGCGTCTCGCGGTCGGCACAGCACCGTCGGCGATTGCCGCCGGCGACTTTGACGGCGACGGCAGTGATGAAGTGGCAGTGGCGATCGCTGAGAGCAGCACCCGGTTAGTGCTGCGCATCTACTCGTATCGGGGCGGCGCGTTCACCCGGGATGCCACTCAGGTGATCGTCACGAGTGGGGCAGAGCACGCGCTCACGACCGGTGATTTCAACCGCGACGGCCGTGACGATGTCGTCCTGACGACGATTGACGGCAGCGGTCGCCTGTCGGTGTTGGTGCACCGACTCGCAGGTGCAACCCTAGTGCGGTTCGGCGACGTACGGATCGTGGTGGGCGACCCGACGCATGCGCTGAGTGCGGCGGACTACAACGGCGACGGCCGCGACGACGTCTCCTTCACCTGCATCGATGGGAGTGGCCGTGTCGCTTTGATGCTGTACGACTTCGGCTCGGGAACGCCGATGCGCTTTGGCGACGTGCGGATTGCGGTCGCCGGGACTTCACAAGCTCTGTGCTCGGGCGACTTCGACTTCGACGGCAAGGCGGACGTGGCCTTGGCGAACATCGACGGCAGCCAGCGGATCGCGCTGCTGGTCTACGAGTTCACCGCTGGGTCCATGCAGCGCAGCGGCGATTGGCGGCTGAGCTCGCAGGCCAAGCACGCGGCTTTGACGGCCGGTGACTACGACCAGGACGGCCGCGACGAGATCGCGATTCTGCGCGATTCCGACCTGGAGGTCTTCCGCCTGGGCCAGTCGTCCGCTACGGATCGTTCCTACGTCTACTGGAGCGGCGGGCTGCCGAGCGGGCCTGACGCCTACGACCTGGGGTCTGGGGATTTCGACGGCGATGGTCGGGCCGACCTCGGCTTCGTGAAGGTGGAGGGCGCGAGTCAGCAACTCGTCCTCTGCGAGCGCGATGCGGGCGCCACGGTGGCGTCGGGCTGCCGTGGAACGATCGGTCTGGTGCCGGTGCTGCGTGAGGAGTCGGGCAGTGCTGGGCGCGAAGTACGGCTCGGGCGGGTGACGCCGGGCAGCTCGGCCTGGGTCTTCTACTGGACCAGCCGCTGGACGCCGCCGCTCGACCTGTCGGGCTACGGGATGCCGGGGTGTGGGCTCAGCGTGCCTCTGACCGTGACGCAGGGCATGGCCCCGAGCGGTGCCGAACTCGCCGCGACCCTCGGCCTTCCCAATCGGAGCGTGCGGCTGTTCGTGCAGGCGTTGATCTTTGACTCGCGCGCCAACCCGGCGGGGTTGGTGACCAGCAACACGATCGACTTGAACCACCCACACGTGATCGAGTGACCGCCGCCGGGGCGAGTTCCGGCCCGCCCGCGCCGGCGTACCTCTTGCCTTTGAGCACGGCATCACCTGAGATCTAGCCGTGCGATTCACGCAGATCGGACTCCTGCTCACGGCCGCGTTGGTCGCCAGTAGCGGGGGTGACGGCGCGGCGGAGGACTACACCCAGGCGATCGCCGCCACCGGCGTCGCCTTCGAGATGGTGTGGATTGCCGAAGGCGGCTTTTGGATCGGTCGCCACGAAGTCACGTGGGACGAGTACTTGCTGTTCTGCGACTTCGACGGCGCCATCGGGCTCCCCAAAGGCGTCGACGGCATGACCCGACCCTCCAAGCCCCTCGATGACGTCACGCCGTTTGACCGCGAGTGGGGGCTCGGCCGGCGGCCGGCGGTCGGGATGAGCCGTCAGGCCGCGGCTGACTACTGCACCTGGGTCTCGCGGCTCACCGGCCACACCTACCGACTGCCGACCGCGGCCGAGTGGGAGCTGGCCTGCGGCCCGGCGCCCGCCGACCTGAACGCCCACGCCTGGCACGAGGGCAACAGCGACGAGATGACGCACGAGGTCGGGACCAAGCTGCCGAACGCACATGGGGTGCACGACATGCTGGGCAACCTGTGGGAGTACCTGCGCGATCCGGTGTCGCCCGACGATCCCGAGCGCGCGGTGCTGCGCGGCGGCTCGTGGTACGAGCCCGCCGCGGCGATTGCGCCGGCGGCGCGGCTGCTGTTTGACGACGACTGGGTCCTCGACGACCCCAACATGCCACCCGGGCGGTGGTGGGTGCCGGATGGCGATCACCTCGGGTTTCGGATGTTGCGGGTGGGCGAGGCCCAGCGACCAGCTCCTGAACAGGCCAAGGAAGGCCACAACGATCGGTGAGAAGAGGCGCAAGCACATGACCCAACGCACGCGGCGGGAGTTTCTCGAGGACAGTCTGCTGGCGGCGGCGGCGACGCTAGCGGGATCGACGGTGGCCAGCCCGCGCGCGGCGATGCCGCGTCGGCGGGGTGGCGACGTGATCCGCGTCGCGGTCATCGGCGTGCGCGGCCGGGGGCGCGGCCACGTGAAGGCCTACAAACAGTCGCCGAACGCCGAGGTCGTGGCGATCTGCGATTGCGACGAGGGCGTGATCGAGCGCGCGATGAAGGCCGTGCCGACGGCGAAGTACTACAAGGACATCCGCGAGCTCCTGCAGGACGACGGGATCGACGCGGTTTCCATCGCGATGCCCAACCACTGGCACTCGCTGGCGTCGATCTGGGCGATGCAGGCCGGCAAGGACGTCTTCGTGGAGAAGCCCGTCAGCCACAACGTGATCGAGGGGCGGCGCGTGGTCGAGGCCGCCCGCAAGTACGGCCGGATCGTGCAGCACGGCACGCAAGCGCGCTCGATGACGGCGACGCGTGACGCGATGGCCTGGCTGCAGGATGGCGGCCTGGGCGAGGTCCGCGTCGCGCGGGCCCTGTGCTACAAACGGCGCGAGAGCATCGGCAAAGTGGACGGTCCGCAAACGCCGCCGGCGACGCTGGACTACAACCTGTGGATCGGCCCGGCGGCGATGGAGCCACTCCACCGCAAGAGCCTGCACTACGACTGGCACTGGGACTTCAACACGGGCAACGGCGACATCGGCAACCAGGGCGTGCATCAAATGGACATCGCGCGCTGGGGGCTGGGGCAAGAGGGGCTGCCGACCCGCGTGGTGTCGTGCGGTGGCCGGCTGGGCTACGAGGACGACGCCAACACGCCCAACACCCAGATCGCGGTCTATGACTACGGCGCGCAGCAGGTGATCTTCGAGGTGCGCGGTTTGCCGACCGAGGGCTACCGCAACACGCACATCGGGGTCGTGTTCCACTGTGAGCGCGGTTACCTGGTGAGCGCCAGCTACGGCAAGGTCGTGGCGTTCGACCTCGACGGCAAGCCGATCAAGATGTTCGAAGGCGCCGGCGACCACATCGGCAACTTCCTCGACGCGGTGCGCGCCCGCGACCCCAAGCTGCTCAACGCCGACATCGAGGGTGGTCACATCTCGTCAGCGATGTGTCACCTCGGCAACGTGTCCTACCGCCTTGGGACGCCGCAGCGCCTCGATGCGGTCGAGTCGCCGTTTGCTGCGAACGAGGCGGCGGCCGACTCCTTCCTCCGGTTCCGCGAGCACTTGGAACAGCAGGGGCTGAAGCCGGATGCGACCGACTATCGGATGGGGCCGACGCTGCAGATCAATCCGAGCGACGAGCGGTGTCACGGCCCCATGGCCGCCGTCGCCAACGAGCTGTGCACGCGCCCGGCGCGGCAACCCTTTGCCGTGCCGGAGGAGGTGTGAGGCGGCGTTGGTCCGTTGGGGCGCTGGCGTCCGCTCTGGCGCTCGGTGCCGGCGGACTGTCGGCGCAGACGAGCCAACCGGCGGCGGTGGCGGCCGACGGCTGGCGGCCGCTCTTCGATGGTCGCTCGCTCGACGGGTGGCACCGCGTCGGCGGTGCCGCGACGTTCGAGGTGCGGGAGGGGATGATCGTCGGCTCGACCACGACGGGGCAGCCCAATGCGTTCCTGCGGACGGACGTCGAGTACGGCGATTTCGAGCTCGAGCTCGACGTGTGGATCGACCCGGCCTTGAACAGCGGGATCCAGATCCGCAGCCACGTGCGGCCGAAGTCGGGCCGTGTCTACGGGCTGCAGGTCGAGGTGGACCCGTCCGATCGGGCTTGGTCCGGCGGGATCTACGACGAAGCGCGCCGCGGTTGGCTGGCGGACCTGGCCGACGCCCCGGCGGCGCGTGAGGCCTTTCGCGGTGGTGGCACGTGGAACCATTACCGGGTGCGTTGCGTGGGCGCCGAGATCCTGACTTGGGTCAACGGCGAGCCCGCGGCCCGCCTCCTCGACGGCGTCGACCTGACCGGGTTCATCGCGCTGCAAGTGCATGGCATCGGCAAGGACGAGGCCAAGGCCGGCCGGCCGGTGCGCTGGCGCAACGTCAGGATCCGCGAGCTGGGACGGCACGCTTGGCGGCCGCTGTGGAACGGCCGAAATCTGGCGGGCTGGGTCTCGGTCGGAGACGGCTTCGCGGTGGAGGACGGCGTCCTGATCGGCTCCGGGGTAGCCGCGCTCGTGGCGACGCCGGGCGCGGGCGCGCGCGGTCTGCGGCTTCGCCTCGGGGCGGTGCGGGGCGCGGGCGCCGCGGTGGCGTTTGGTGGGGCCTGGGCTGGGACCGGCCCGATGCAGGGCGGGACCCGGTTGGCCCTGCCGGACGGTGACGGGCCCCTAGCTTGCACGCTGGTGGTCAACGCGTTGGGCGAAACCGCGGCCTGGCTCGACGACCAGCGCACCGAGCTGGCGCCCCTCGCGTCTGGCGCGGACGAACTTGGTTCGGTCGCGTTGGTCCTCGGCGCGGACACCGAGGTGCGCGTTCAGGCGCTGGAGCAGTTGGTCCCGGTGCGGCGGTGAGGCTGGGTGGATCCCGCGAAGGGTCAGCGACGACACTGCGGGTGGACGACCCACCACACGGCAGGGGCAATCCCGGGAAACTCCAGGCGTTCCTACATGAGGTATTCGCCCGCGCGTAGACCCATCAGTGCTTGATAGACGTCGTCCGGATCTTCCCCGAGCTCGGTGGCGAGCTGGAGGAGCTCCACGGCGTCGGGTTGCTCATCCAGTACGGCCAGTCCGCGCGGCATGCGCTGCACGGCGTCGAGGATGCGCTGCAGGTACTGAGAAGGCGTGCGTGCGAACATCGGATCGAGCCAGGGGTGGAAAGGTGACCCGTGGGCCACGGCTCATCGTGACTAGTCCAAGAAACGGCAATTCCGTCCTGGGTTTCGCGCGTGAAGCAAAAAAGAGTCGCCACGTGCGCGGTCCAGCGAACAAGAGGCTCGGTGCGCCGGCGTTGGAGCGTAAACCTAGGCGTCGGCATGCGGACCGCGGCGCAGGCCGCGCCTCTCTTTCTGAGACACGAACGAGCAAGTCATGATCAAGTTGATGGTTCTCCCTCTCGGTGTCGCGCTGGCGGCTGGCCTCGGCCCATGGTCTGAAACGGGCCCGACCGGGACGACGCCGACGCCGCGCGCGGCTGCGACGACCTACGCGGTCGACACCGTGCACTCGAGCGGGATCTTCCGCGTCAAGCACGCCGGAGCCGCCTACTTCTACGGTCGTTTCGATCACCTCGAAGGTGACATGATGTTCGATCCGGAGGATCTCGGGGCTGCCAAGCTCGAGATCCGGGTGAAGACCGAGAGCGTGCACACAGGTGCTGAGAACCGGGACAAGCACCTGCGGGGCAGCGATTTTCTCGAGGCCAAGCAGTTCCCTTGGGCGACCTTCACCAGCAGCTCCGTCAAGGCCGCTGGGGATGACACCTTCGAAGTGACTGGCGAGCTGGAGCTCCGCGGGGTTAAGAAGCCGGTCACGATGACCGCCCGCCACACCGGCGAGGGCGAGTCCCGCGGCACCCGGCGCATCGGCTTCGAGACGTCGTTCGCCATTCAACGCAGCGACTTCGGCGTCAGCTACGGCGTGAAGGACGGGGCCCTGGGTGACGAGGTCACGCTCACCTTCGGTCTCGAGATGGTGGAGAAGGAATAGCGATGCGTGTCCGCGCAACCTGGGCGGTGGAGCGGCGGTGCTAGACGCCGCTGTGGTCATCGACCCGCTGGTCGGCCAGGTCGCGCGCGGGGTCGTCCCGCCGGTCGTGGTCGCGGCGGTCCTGCTGGGCGTGGAGTGGGTACGGCTCCGGCGCGTGAAGTCGGGCCTGCCCGGTCGAGGCTGGGCCCTACCCGTCGCCATGGGAGCGGGCTGGTTCGCCGCGCTGGCGGCGTTGGAGCAGGTGCCGCCGCTGCCGCCGATCACCGGGATTCAGGGCCTCGGTTGGGCCGTTCTCGCGATCGGCGGGGTCGCGAGCATCGACGCGCGATGGCCTCGGTCAGGCTTGTTGTGGTGGGTGGGCGTCGTGCCGGCCGCGACTCTGGCGACGGCGTGGCTCTTGCTTCGGCGCTTGTGGCAGGGTTGGACCGCGACGGAAGCGATGACCCAGACTGGTCTCGCAGCCGTCGGCATGATGGGGCTCGCGGTCCTCGTGGAGATCGGGGCGCGGCGTGGACCGGGGTGGGTCGCCGCGGCGGTGCTTAGCGTTGCGGCGACGGGTGGTGCGTTGGTGCTTGCCGCCGGCAGTGCGTTGCAGGGCCAGCTCGCCGGTGCGCTTGCTGCGAGTGCCGGGTGCGTTGCGGCATGGTCGTGGCTCGACGGCCGCGACCGCATCGGCCGCGGCGCGAGCCTCACGTTTGGCTGCGCGCTCGGCGGTCTGCTCCTCGCCGGTCGGCACTTCAGTGAGGTCGAGCCGATCCCGCTGTTGGCGATCGGGTTCGTGCCGGTGTGCGCCATGCTCGGCGCGGTCCCCCGTCGTTGGCCGCGCTGGTGCCGCGCGCTCGCCGCGCTGGCGATCGCCGCCCTGATCGCAGGCTTGGCGGTCGCGTTCGGCGCGCCTGAAGATCCCTACGGGTACTGACGCATCGCGGGCGGCCGGCCGACCGCGGCGCGGGCGGTTCGCCGGCGGGAACGGCGGTGTGGGTCGCGCGTGGTGCCGCCGACGAGGCGTGCCCAGCATCGTTGTCGCCGCCAAACCGGGGACGGCCCGGCGCGGATGAGCGGTTCATTGATCCCGCTTACGGTGTGGCGCCCATAGAAGAGGCGGAAGGGGCGGTCCCACTTGCGGAGGGCATTGCGTAAGGTGAGCGTGCCTGCCCAGTCGCTCGTCGGGCCGTTTGTGTTGCGGCCCGAGCGCTCTGCAATCCGTTCAATAGGCACACAAGAAGCCATGCGAACCCTTTCTCTCTCGCTCCTCACGACCTGTGTGGGGCTCGGCAGCTTTCTTGCCGCGCAACAACCGGCCATCTCCGGCGACGTGCGGACCATCGACGTCGACGGCGCCCGCACGAAGGTGCGCGTGTTCAGCGACGACACCGGCCTTCGCGCGCAAGTGAGCCGCGATGCTGGCCAGAGCTGGCAGCGGCTCGAGCGGCCGGACTACCAGCTGTCGTTCCAGTACGCGGACTTCGACCCGCGCCTGGGCGAGCCCGTGCTCCCGAACGGCCTCGCGGCCGTGGCCGATAGCCGCCTGTTCGTCGTGCAGTTCGAGACGCCGATCATCGGCGAATACCGCGACGCGCTGTTTCGCGCTGGCGCAGAGTTGACGCAGCAGTCGTACATCCCGACGCAGTCGTACCTGGTCCGGATGGATCGCGCTGGCACCAGTGCCCTCAGCGAGCTGCCGTTCGTGCGCTGGGTTGGCGACTACCACCCGGCGTACCGCCTGGAGCCGGCCATCGTGGCCGACATCGTCGCGGGCATCGACGGCGGCGCCAGCCGCTACAACATTCTCCTCGTCGAGCAGAAGGCCGACGAGTCGCGCCTCCAGCGCTTCATCGAGCGCGTCGGCGGCACGGTCGACATGACGGCCCAGGGTGGCCTCATGCTCAGCGCAACGCTGACCGACGGCCAGCTGCTGCAGGTCGCCAACCACGACGCGGTCCTGTGGATGGACCGGTGGACGGAGCCGGGCGTCGACATGGACAACGCGTTGGTCCAGACCGGCGCCGACACCTTGCACGCGCTCGGCACGCCGATCGACGGCAAGGGCATGACTGGCCACGTGTTCGAGGGCATCCACACCACGCACCCCGAGTTCGCGGCGATCGCCCCTTACCGCACCACCCCGCAGTCGATCTTGAGTTCGGGCACCTCGGGCCATGGCACCAACACGGCCGGTGAGATCTGGGCGCGCGGCGTGCACCCGACGAACCCGAACTTCCGCGGCGGCGTGCCGTTCGGCCAGATGTGGTACACGACGTCGTTCAGCATCAACCGCTACCAGCTCTACGGTGATCTGGTGGACTCGGCCGGCCCGATCAAGGCGATGGCGACGACGGCTTCGTGGGGCGGTGGCCGCACGACGAGCTACACCTCGGAGTCGGCGGATACCGACACGGCGATCTTCGATCACAACATCTTCGGCACCAACAGCCAGAGCAACGCCGGCGCGCAGCCGTCGCGGCCGCAAGCGTGGGCGAAGAACATGAACGGCATCGGTGGCTTCCTGCACCGCAACAATGCCAACCCGAACGACGACTGCTGGTGCCGCACCGGCAGCATCGGCCCAGCGTCTGACGGCCGCATCGGCGTCACCTTCGCCGGCTACTACGAATCGATCCTGACGGTCAGCGGTAGCTCCGGCTACTCGTCGAGCTTCGGCGGCACCTCGGGCGCGACCCCGATGGTCAACGGCGTCAGCCAGCTGATCCTCCAGATGCACACCGAGGGCCTCACGGGCTACGACTCGGTCGCGTGGCCGGACCGCTTCACGGCCAAGCCGAACTTCGCCACCAGCCGCGTCATGATCATGTCGACGACGCGTCAGCTGCCCTACAACCAGCAGGGCACGTCGCAGGGCGCGAACCGCTTCCAGGTCGGTTGGGGCGTGCCGCACGTGGGTGACTACTACAACCTGCGCGACGAGATCATGGTCATCGATGAGGACAACGCGACCCTCAGTGGTCCGTCGCGCGATGTCCTGGCGCAGGGCGATGAGCGCGACTACGTCGTGTTCGTGAAGCCGGGCACGCCGGAGTTCCGCGTTGCCATGAGCTACGCAGACGTCGCCGGCAACCCGTCGGTGCAGCGCCAGCACCGCGTCAACGACCTCGACCTCACCGTCACCGGTCCGGACGGCAGCGTCTACACCGGCAACACGGGCCTGCGCAGCGGCACCACCAGCCCGGCGGTCGCGGTGATCGAGAACGAGAAGAAGGACACCCAGGAAATGGTGATCCTCGAGAGCCCGATGGCGGGCGTCTACACCGTCAACGTGCGCGCAGCGTCGGTGACGGCGGACACCCACGTGGAGACCGCGGCGATGGACGCCGACTACGCCCTGGCCGTCCGCGGCGTGGGTGGCAGCCGTGACACCTCGGGCATGGTGCTCGACGTCGCGTCCTTCTCGCGCGGCAATCTGCGCGTGTCGGTGAGCAACGTGCCGGCCTCGGGCTGGACGACGGGCTACACGTTCTTCTCCGCCGACGCCTCGCGTCGCACGGGCCTGGGCAACGTGCTCGGCCTGGAGTGGGACGTCCTGTCCAGCAGCATCAGCGCCAGTGCGCCGGTTGCCGGTGGCCTGTTCGCCTTCACGAACGGCAGTGCCAGCGAGTACCCGCAGGCCGACTTCCAGATCCCGGGTGGTCTGGCTGCGGCGCTGAGCGGCACGACGCTGGACGCGGTCGTGGTCCTCTTCGATGCCAGCGGCGACGTCGTCGCGGCCTCGAACGTCGATCGCGAGACCGTGCAGTAACGACCGTCGCCGACGGTTAGTGGCCGCGGGCTCCCGAGCCCGCGGCCGTGACTCCCGCGGCCGCCGCGGGAGTCGCTCCGCGCCCCCTGTCATCGGCGGGGCGCGACAGCGTGTAGGGAGTTGAGCGCCCAGCACGCAAAAAGGGGTGCTCACCAAACGTGCGGTTCCGCGTACGGTGAGGCTCTCCTGCCCAATCGCGCGCGGCGACGACTGGTGCTCGGCGTTCGCGCTCTGCAAACCCTTCAACAGGTACAGAGACGCCATGCGACCTCTTTCTCTCTCGCTCCTCACGACGTGCGTGGGGCTCGGCAGCCTACTTGCCGCGCAACAACCGGCGATCGCCGGCGACGTGCGGACCATCGACGTCGACGGCGCCCGCACAAAGGTGCGGGTGTTCAGCGACGACACCGGCCTTCGCGCGCAAGTGAGTCGCGATGGTGGCCAGAGCTGGCAGCGGCTCGAGCGCCCCGACTACCAGCTGTCGTTCCAGTACGCGGACTTCGACCCGCGCCTGGGCGAGCCCGTCGTCCCCAACCGCCTCGCCGCGGTGGCGGACAGCCGCATGTTTTTGGTGCAGTTTGAGACGCCGATCATCGGTGAGTACCGCGACGCGCTGCGGCGCGCCGGCGCAGAACTCACGCAGCAGTCCTACGTCCCGACGCAGTCGTATTTGGTGCGCATGGATCGCGCTGACGCGAGTGCCCTGAGCGACCTGCCGTTCGTGCGCTGGGTCGGCGACTACCACCCGGCCTACCGCGTGGAGCCGGCAATCGTGGCCGACGTAGTCGCGGGCGTCGACAACGGCGCGCGTCGCTACAACATCCTCCTGATGGAGAAGAAGGCCGACGAGTCGCGCCTGCAGCGCTTCATCGAGCGCGTCGGCGGCACGGTCGAGGTTGCGGCCAGCGGTGGTCTGATGTTGACCGCGACGCTCAACGACGGCCAGCTGCTGCAGGTGGCGAACCACGACGCAGTCCTGTGGCTGGACCGGTGGACGGAGTCGGGCAACGACATGGACAACGCGTTGGTCCAGACCGGTGCGGACATGCTGCACGCGCTCGGCACGCCGATCGACGGCAAGGGGATGACCGGCCACGTGTTCGAGGGCGTCCACACCACGCACCCCGAGTTTGCGGCGATCGCACCGTACCGGACGACCCCGCAGTTCGTCGTGGGCGGCGGCTCCGCCAGCCACGGCACGAGCACGGCCGGCGAGATCTGGGCGCGCGGTGTGCATCCGACGAACCCGAACTTCCGCGGCGGCGTGCCGTTCAGTCAGATGTGGTACACGACGCCGCGCGGCATCAGTCGCCATCAGCTCTACGCCGACCTGACCGACCCAGGGGGGCCGATCAAGGCCATGGCCACGACCGCGTCGTGGGGCGGCTCGCGCTCGACGACGTACACGTCAGAGTCGGCGGACACGGACGACGCGATCTTCGATGCCAACATCTTTGGCACCAATAGCCAGAGCAATGCCGGTGCGCAGCCGTCGCGGCCGCAGGCGTGGGCGAAGAACATGAACGGCATCGGTGGCTTCCTGCACCGCAACAACGCCAACCCGAACGACGACTGCTGGTGCCGCACGGGCAGCATCGGTCCGGCCTCCGACGGCCGCATCGGCGTGACCTTCGCCGGCTACTACGAGTCGATCCTGACGACGAGCCTGAGCTCGGGGTACTCCGCCAGCTTCGGCGGGACATCGGGTGCGACGCCCATGGTCAATGGCGTCAGCCAGCTGATCATTCAGATGCATACCGAGGGCCTGACCGGCTACGACGCCGTCGCCTGGCCCGACCGCTTCACGGTGAAGCCGAACTTCACCACGAGCCGCGTCATGGTGATGTCGACGACCCGCCAGGTGCCCTACAACCAGCAGGGCACGTCGCAGGGTGCGAACCGGTTCCAGGTCGGTTGGGGCGTGCCGCACGTGGGTGACTACTACAACCTGCGCAACGAGATCATGGTCATCGACGAGGACAACGCGACGATGACCGGCGCCTCGCGGGACGTGCTGGCGCAGGGCGACGAGCGTGACTACGTGGTGTTCGTGAAGCCAGGCACGCCGGAGTTCCGCGTCGCCATGACGTATGCGGACGTCGCCGGCAACCCGTCCGTGCAGAGCCAGCATCGGGTCAACGACCTCGACCTGACCGTCACCGGGCCCGACGGCAGTGTCTACGTCGGCAACGCCGGCCTGCGCGGCGGCCCGACGAGCGCACCGATGGCTGTCATCGAGAACGAGAAGAAGGACACCGAGGAGATGGTGATCGTCGAGGGGCCGACGCCGGGGGCCTACGTGGTCAACGTCCGCGCCGCTTCGGTCACCGCGGACACGCACGTGGAGACCGCGGCGATGGACGCGGATTTCGCTCTCGCCGTCCGCGGCGTGGGCGGCAGCCGCGACACCTCGGGCATGGTGCTCGACGTCGCGTCGTTCTCGCGCGGCAACCTACGCGTTTCGGTGAGCAATGTGCCGGCTTCGGGTTGGACCACGGGCTACACGTTCTTCTCGGCGGACACGGCACGGCGCGCGGCGCTCGGCAACGTGTTCGGTTTGGAGTGGGATGTGCTGGCGAGCAGCATCGCCGGAAGCGCGCCGTCGGCGGGCGGCCTCTTCGCCTTCACCAACGGTGGCCCCAGCGCCTACCCACAGGCCGACTTCCAGATCCCGGGTGGTTTGGCCGCGGCGCTGAGTGGGACGACCCTGGATGCGATCGTGGTGCTCTTCGACGCCAGCGGCAGCCCGGTGGCGGCCTCCAACGTCGACCGCGAGACGGTTCAGTAGCGGCGTCATGCGACGCCACTCTCGAAGTGGCGTCGGTTAGGCTCCCGCGCCCGTGAGATCCGTTTAGGCGTGGGCCCTCCTGAGCGGCGTTTGCGTCGCCCAGGAGGGCGTGACCAGCTTGGGCCAACAGGCCGAGCTGGGTGCGGCGTACGCGGCGAAGGTCGCGGCGTCGGCGACGTTCCTGAGCGGCCGCTCGCTGGATGCGATCCTGGCCGAGGAGTTCGCGCTCGAGACGGCCATCGACCGGCAGCTGCGGCCGCTGCTGTCGCTACAGGTCGATGCGGAGCACGGCGCGGTGACGGCACGCGTGGATGACGACCGCTGGAGCCTCGGGAGGTTCCTGGCGGGGGTCGTCGGCTCGGTGGCGCCGAGCCCGGAAGCTGCGCCCGCCGGCCGCTAGCGTCGAGGGTTCGATCTGGCATGATGGCGGGGCGTGCCGCCCCTCGTTCCGGCGCGCTCGCGGTAGGCCATGCGCAACGCTCTCCTCGGTGCTTCGCTCGCGGCTCTGGCGAGCTCGGTCCCCGCCCAAGGGCCACAGATCGATTTCAATCGGGACGTCCGACCCCTGCTGTCGGATCGGTGCTTCCAATGCCATGGATTTGACGCGCGGGCGCGCAAGGCCGGCCTGCGGCTGGATACTTGGGAAGGGCTGACGCGCGTCGGCCGCAACGGCGTGGCCGCGGTGGTGCCCGGCGACGCGGCGAGCTCGGAGCTGGTGCGTCGGATCCACGCGAGCGACGCGAGGGATCAGATGCCGCCGCGGCGATCCGGCCTCGTGCTCAGCGTGGCAGAGCGGGCACTGCTGCGCCGCTGGATCGACGTCGGCGCGCCGTTCGAGCGCCACTGGGCCTTCGTAGCACCCCACGCCCGGCCGGCGCCCGACCTGGGTGCGGCGGTGTCCAACGACATCGACGCGTTTGTGCGCGCCGCGTTGGGCAAGCGGGGACTGGGCCCGGCCGCACCGGCGGACCGCGCGACGTTGATTCGGCGGTTGAGTCTGGACCTGCTGGGCTTGCCGCCCACGCCCGAGGACGTGGCGGCATTTGTCGCCGACCCCGCGCCGGACGCGTATGCCCGCTTGGTCGAGCGCCTGCTAGCCTCGCCCCACTTCGGCGAGCGGATGGCCCTGATGTGGCTCGACGCCGCGCGCTACGCCGACACCAATGGGTTTCATCACGACAACGAGCGAACCGGCTGGCCCTACCGCGATTGGGTGATCGGCGCGTTCAACGGGAACCTGCCCTACGACGAGTTCGTGGTGCAGCAGCTGGCGGGCGACTTGCTCGAGGACGCGGGTGAGGCCGAGCGCATTGCCTCCGCGTTCTGTCGGATGCACAACATCAACGACGAAGGGGGCGCGCTCGATCCGGAATACCGCGTCGAGGCAGTGTGCGATCGCATCGAGACGGTCGCCACGACCTTTATGGGGTTGACGTTCACCTGCGCGCGTTGCCACGACCACAAATACGATCCGATCACGCAGGAGGACTACTACAGCCTCTACGCGTACTTCAACTCGGTGGACGAGAAGGGTGTCTACCCCGCCAACTTCGAGCAGGCGCGGGCCTATCCGGCGCGGCTGGATTACAAGACGGCGGAGCTCGAGGGGGCGCTGGAAGCGGTGGCGGCGGAGCTCGCGGGCGCGGAGGCGCAGATGCAGGCGGCGCAACCGCGGATCGACGCCGAGCGGTTGGCGGCGGAGACGGCGCTACGCGCCGCCTTGGCGGTGCGCTGGGTGCCGGCCGAGCTGGTCGAGGCGCGCTCTGCGGAGGGGCAGACCCTCAAGCTCATGGCCGACGGCTCAGTGCGGCTGGAGAAGGCTGAAGCCGACCACGACACGTTGACTCACGTGCTGCAAACCGCGGCGACTGAGTTGCGGCTGGTGCGCGTCGAGGCGCTCACCGATCCCAAATTCCCGCAGGAGCGCGTGGGGCTGGCCGACCACGGCAACGTCGTGATCAACCAGATCACGGCGACGGCGTCCTCGGTCGTGGAACCGAGTCGCAGGCAAGAGGTGCGATTTCGCTGGGCGTGGGCCGACCACGAGCAGCCGAACGGCGACTTTGACATTCACAATACGCTGCGCGACGACGAGGACGGCTGGGCCCTGGCTGGCCACCAGCAGCCTGACGCGCGCACCGCGATTCTCGTGGCCGAGCAGGCGTTTGGCTTCGCCGGCGGCACGCGGGTCGAGGTGGACCTACACTGCCGCAGCGGCTACGCGCGGCACGTCGTGGGGCGGGCGCGCGTGACCCTTGGTGGGGCCAACGAAGGGGTCGATCGGCAGTTCCCCCTGGTGCTGGGCGACTGGTTCTTGGCCGAGAAGTTCAGGGGCGAGACCTTCGACGAGCTCTACGATACGGCGTTCGGCCCCGAGTCGATCGAGCGCCTCGATCGCGCTCAGCGGTTCGGCAAGATCGGCTGGCGGCACCAGGCCGACTTCGCGGATGGCGAGGTGCATCGCCTGAAGGGCGAGCTCGCGGCGTTCTACCTGGCGCGTACCGTGCGGACGCCCGTGGCGCGGCCCTGGCGCCTTTCGTTGGGCAGCGACGACGCGGTGCAGCTCTACCTCAACGGCGAAGAGGTGCACGGCAATCGGGCTCAGCGCGGGGCCGCTCCGGATCAGGACACCGTCGAGGTGGAGCTGCCGGCGGGCGAGAGTGTGCTGGTGCAGAAGATCATCAACAACTCCGGGCCGTCGGGGTTCTACTTCGCCGCGGCCCGCGAGCCGGATGAGCCGACGCCGCACGGGCCCGCCGCCTTGATCCCGAGCCATCTGCGCGACCGCGACTTGACGGAGCGTTTTGCGCGCGAGTTTGGCGCGCGGCACTCGCCGAGCTATGCGGCGGCGGACGCGAAGCGGCGCGATTTGCGCGCGCGCGAGGCGACGTTGCGCGAGGAGATCGTGCCTGTCCTCGTAATGCGCGAGTTGGCCGAGCCGGTGCCCGCCCACGTCCTGGCCCGCGGGCGCTATGACATGGCCGACGAATCGCGGCCGGTGCAGCGCCGCCCGCCGGAGTTCTTGGGCGGCGCGTTGCCCGAGGGCGCGCCGAACAACCGACTCGGGTTCGCGCAGTGGCTGGTGCGGGAGGAGCATCCGTTGACCGCGCGCGTGCACGTGAATCGCATCTGGCAGATGCTCTTCGGCGCCGGTTTGGTGGCGTCGGCCGAGAACTTTGGGCATCAGGCCGACTGGCCGAGTCATCCCGAGCTCCTGGACGCGTTGGCCGTGGGCTTTGTCGCGGACGGCTGGGACCAGAAAGCGCTCATTCGGCGGATCGTGTCCAGCGCCACCTATCGGCAGTCCTCGGTGCGGGCGCCCGCCGCGGTGAGCGTCGATCCCGGCAATCGTTGGCTGGCGTCGTTCCCGCGCGCGCGACTGCCCGGCGAGCTCGTGCGCGACCAGGCCTTGGCCGTCGCCGGGCTCCTGGTGCCCAGCATTGGCGGGCCGAGCGTGCGGCCGTACCAGCCGGCAGGTCTGTGGCGCGAGGTGTCGATCGGCCAGAGCTCCAACACACAGGTCTTCGAGCGCGACGACGGCGAGGCTCTGTATCGCCGGAGCCTCTACACCTTCTGGAAGCGCACGTCGCCCAACCCGCAGATGAGCGCCTTCGACGCGCCGACCCGCGAGTTCTGCGTGGTCCGACGTAACGTCACCAACACACCGCTTCAGGCGTTGGTGCTTTGGAACGACGTCCAGTTCGTCGAGGCAGCGCGGGCATTGGCGCTTCGGACGTTGCGTGAGGCGACCGAGGACGACGCCCGGCTTGTCCGCTTGCTGGAGCGCTGCACCGGGCAGCTCGGGGGCGAGGGCGAGCTGGCGGTGTTGCGCGAGTGCCTGGCCGGGTTCCGGCAGCGATACCAGGGAGATCTTGAGGCCGCGGCCGCGCTCCTGGAGCAAGGCGAGACCCAGGTCGCGCCGGGGCTCGACATTCCCGAGCTGGCGGCGTGGACGATGGTGGCCAACACCGTGTTGAGCCTGGACGCGACGATCGTGCGAGGATGAGGAGGACCCGATGAACCCGTTGCACGACTACCTAGAACAACTCAACCGGCGCCAGTTCTTCGGGCGCGCGACGCGCTCCTTCGCCGCTGGCCTGGGGACGACGGCGTTGGCGCGGGTGCTGGGCACCATGGCGAACGGCGCGGGCGATCCGGTGGGGCGGGGCGGCGCGCTGGCGCACCTGCATCGCGAGCCCAAGGCCCGCCGCGTCATCTACCTACACATGATGGGCGGGCCGTCGCAGCTCGACCTGTTCGACTACAAACCGGCGCTGGTCGAGCACGCCGGCGAGGATCTCCGGAAGATGCCGGAGATCTACAACGACCAGCGGATTACCGGGATGACGAGCGGCCAGTCGTCGCTGCCGCTGGTCCCGTCGAAGTTCGAGTTCGCGCGGCACGCCAACGAGGCGGACGGCCTGTGGGTGAGCGAGCTTCTTCCGTACACCGCGCGCATCGCCAAGGAGATCTGCGTCGTGCGGTCGATGCACACCGAGGCGATCAACCACGAGCCGGGTGTGACGTTCCTGCAGACCGGGAGCCAGATCCCAGGCCGGCCATCGATCGGCGCGTGGTTGAGCTACGGCCTTGGTCGCGTGAACGACGACCTGCCAGCGTTCGTCGTGCTGATCAGCCAAGGTTTCGGCAACATGCAGGCTTTGTCGGCGCGCCTGTGGGGCAGCGGCTTCTTGCCCAGCGAGCACCAGGGCGTGCGGTTTCGCGGTGGCGCTGATCCGGTGCTCTTCCTGCGGAACCCAGACGGCGTGACGCGTGAGGACCGTCGGCGCATGCTCGACGCGGTCGCGGCGTTGAACGAGCGGACCTATGCCCGGACGTTCGACCCGGAAGTGAAGGCTCGCATCGCGCAGGCGGAGATGGCGTTTCGTATGCAGATGTCCGTGCCCGAGCTGACCGACCTCGAGCGCGAGGACCGCGCGACCCTCGACCTCTACGGCCCCGAGGTCACCAAGCCGGGATCCTTCGCCGCCAACTGCCTGTTGGCGCGGCGCCTGGCCGAGCGTGGCGTGCGGTTCATCCAGCTCTATCACCGCGGCTGGGATGCACACGGCAACCTACCACGGGAGATCGTGCAACAGTGCCGGCAGGTGGACCAGCCGCAGGCCGCGTTGATCCTCGACCTTAAACGGCGCGGTCTCTTGGATGACACACTGGTCGTCTGGGGCGGCGAGTTCGGCCGGACCGCGTACTGCCAGGGGAAGTACGCTCTCGATCGCTATGGCCGGGATCACCACCCGCGCTGCTTCACGATGTGGTTCGCGGGCGGTGGCATGCAGCCGGGGATCACCCACGGGCAGACCGATGACTTTGGCTACAACATCGTCGCCGACGGCGTGCACGTCCACGACCTGCACGCCACGATGCTGCACCTCTTGGGCGTCGATCACGAGCGATTGACGTACCGTTACCAGGGCCGGCGGTACCGACTCACGGACGTACACGGGAACGTGGTCCGTCGCCTCTTGGCGTGAGGCGCTTAGGGGGCGCCGTGGACGACGCGCGCTAGCGCGCGCCCACGCGCGCGGCGATGCCGTTCGACCAAACCGCCCCGCCCGGGTTCGCAGCGGGATCCAAGACGGCGCCCTGCAGGTAGAACGGCGCGCCGGCCAGCTCTGGGTTTACCAGCGGCACCATCCAACGCGCCGGCATCCCGCTGGCCGGGAGCTGTGGCACCGCCGCGTCGATGCTGGCCAGCAGCGTGCAGCCGGGCATCCCGGCCGGCCCCAAGCCCGCGGGGAGCGTGAGCGCGCCGAACGACGTGTTTGAGGCGCCGAGGATGAGCACGCCGGGCTGTCCCGCCGGCACCGGGCCGAGGGTTAGGTCGAACACGTCCCCGACCCACGGCGCGGTGGTGGCGTCGAGTCGGGGCACGCCGGCGGTGCCGGCGCAACCCGCCCCAAACGGCGCGCGTTCGGCTGGCTGGGTGGTGAAGTAGAGCCACGTCGTGCCGGTCGGGGCGAAGGCGACGAGCTCCTCGTTCGCGGCGTGGTACGCCAGTCCGTGGTCGCTCATGCGCTCGGGACCCAGCAGCGGCATGCGCTCGGTCCAGTCGGTTCCGTCCCACTCCCACGTCGACGTCGGGGCCGCCGAGGTGCCAAAACCACCGCTCAAGACGACGCGGTCGCGCCCCGCGTCATAGGTCAGCCGAGCTTCGAGGCGATTGCCGGGGCTCGTGGCCGGCGCCAGCAACGTCCAGTCGGTGCCGTCCCACGACCACGTCTCGCTCGAGGATGCTGGCGTGGCGCCGCCATAGAGCAGCACGCGGCCGCTGCTGGGGTCGAAGACCATCGCCGGCGACTGGCGCGGCGACGGCGCATTGGCCGGGAGGACTTCCGTCCAGGTGGCGCCGTCCCATTCCCAGGTGTCGCCGAGGCGGGTCGAAGCGTCCGGGCCGCCGCCGAACAAGACGACGCGTTGGCGTACCGGGTCATAGGCCAGGGCGTGGTCGCGTCGGGCCGGCGGCGACAGCGCCGGGGTCGCCTGGCGCCAATCGCTCCCGTCCCACTCCCACGTCTCGTCGAGCGCGCCGCCCGCGTCTTCACCCCCGAAGAGGACGATGCGTTGGCGGGCGGCGTCGTAGACGATCTCGACGTCCGCGCGTGCGGTCGGCCGGGTGGCCGGCTGGCGTGGCTCCCACACTCGGCCGTCCCACTCCCAGGTGTCGTCGAATGCATTGCGGCTGCTGTCGCGGCCGGCGAACAGCACGGTGCGCTGGCGGGCGGCGTCGTAGGCCATACCGGCGCCGAGGCGCGCCGCCGGGCTGGCGCCGAAGGTCGTCCATGCGGCGCCGTCCCACAACCACGTGCGCTGCTCAGTGGTGCCGCCGACGACGTCGCCGCCGAAGAGGACCGTGACGCCGCGCGCGACGTCGTGCACCATCGCGTGGTTGGATCGGCTCGGTGGGCTCGTGACCGGTGCGCGTTGGCTCCACGTCGCCCCGTCCCAAACCCAGGTGTCGGCCAGCGGTCCCGCCGCGTCGAAACCGCCGAACAGGGTCACCTCAGCGCGCGTGGCGTCGTGGCCGAGCTTGTGGCCGAACCGCCCGCTGGGGCCGGTCGTGGCGACGCGGCTCCAGGTGCTGCCGTCGAAGGTCCAGGTGTCGCCGAGGGGCGCGAACGCCGCGTCGTAGCCACCGTGCAGGAGGACGCGCGCGCGGCTGGCGTCATAGGTGAGTGCGTGCCCGGCGCGGGGCGTCGGCGCCCCGCCAACGCTGCGCGGTGTCCACGTGCCGCCGTCATACTCCCACGTGTCGTTGCCGACCGCACCGCCGGGGCCGACACCGCCGCAGAGCACCACGCGACCGCGGGCTTCGTCGTAGGCCATGGCGCTGGCCCGCGGCGATGGCGCGCTGGGGGTCGCAATCGCGCGCCAGTCGGCTCCGTCCCATTCCCAGGTGTCATTCAGGAACGCAAAGGCCCCGTCGAGACCGCCGAACAGCACGATGCGTTCGCTGCCGCCGTCATAGGCCAGGCCGAAGAAGCACCGCGGTGGCGGCGCCGTGGCGAAGCGCACGGCGCGCCAGCCGAGCCCGTCCCATTCCCAGACTTCGATGGCCTGGCCGTTGGTGCCGGAGACAAGCACGGTCCGCTCACGCGCGGCGTCGTACGCCATGGCGTGCTCGGTGTGTCGACCAAGATCGGTCGGGAGCCAGGTGACTTGCGCGCTCGGGGCGGCGGCGAGACAGGCGAACGCGGCCACGGCGAGGCCGATGGAGGTGCAGCGGTGATACATCCGGACGCTCTGGAGAATATCACGCCCCGGGGCGGCCGCGGGCCGGGGCTAGCCGCCATCGGCGGGGGGCTCCTTGGCGGCCTCGGCGCGGGCCTCGAGCTCTTCCCACCGGGCGTACAGTGTCTGAAGCTCGGCCGTCGCCCGCTCCCGTTGCTCGGTCAGGGCGCTCACTTCGGTCCCGTCGGTGCCGGGCGCATAGAGGGTGGGGTCGGCCAACTTAGTGTCCAACTCGCCGATCGCGTTCTCGGCGTTCTCGATGCGCTCGGGGAGGGCGTGAAGCTCGTTGCGATCGCTCGAGCTCATGCGTCGTGGCTTGGACCTGGCCTGGGCGGGCTTGCCGCCGGGCGACCGCGCCTTCGTCGGCGCGGCCGCCGTCTTGGCGGCGACGGCTTCACCGGCGAGCTTGTCCAAGAGTCCGGTGAGGTCGCCCGCGTGGAGCCTGGCGTGGCCCCCTGGGCCGAGGTGCAGGATGCGCGTCGCGACACGGTCGAGAAACCAGCGGTCGTGACTCACGATCAAAGCGGCGCCGGCGAAGGCACAGAGCGCCTCCTCCAGGACGCGCAGCGTCATCAGGTCGAGGTCGTTGGTCGGTTCGTCGAGGACGAGGACGTTGCCGCCGAGGGACAGGAGCTTGGCGAGTAGCACACGATTTCGCTCGCCGCCCGACAGGTCGCCGACGCGGCCACGGATCGCCGCCGGCGAGAACAGGAAGCGCTGCAGATAGCTCTCGATTCGAACGGCCCGGCCATCGACCACGACGTGGTCGTTCTTGCCCGCGACCTCTTCGATCACGGTCCGGTCGGGGTCGAGGTCGGAGCGCGCCTGGTCGATGTACGAAAACTTCACCGTCGGACCCTGCGTGCAGCTGCCCTGCTGCGGCGTGAGCAGGCCCATGCAGATCTTCAAGAGCGTTGATTTCCCGGCGCCGTTGGCCCCGACGATCCCCAGCCGCTCGCCCCGGCCGATCTCCACCGACACGTTGTGTAGCACGGCTCGCTCGCCATAGCTGTGGTGGACCCCGTCCAGCAGCAGCACGCGCTCACCGAGTCGGTGTGCGCAGGGGATGACGAAGCTGAGCTCGTCGCTTGCCGCCTCGGGCGCGGCGTCGACGAGTTGGTGGTAACGGTCGATGCGCGCCTTCGACTTGGTGGTGCGCGCGGGCGGCCCGCGGCGCATCCACTCGGTCTCGCGACGCAGCAGGTTGCGGCGCGTGGACTCTTCCTTTTCTTCGCGCGACAGCCGATCCGCCCGCGCCAGAACGAAGTCGCCGTAGTTGCCCGCATAGTCGTGGAGGGCGCCGCGGTCGATCTCCACGATGCGGTGCACGACGCGATCCAGGAAGTAGCGGTCGTGGGTGACCAGGACCAGCGCCGCGGTCGTGTCGGCGAGGAAGGCCTCGAGCCAGGCGATCACCTCGGCGTCCAGGTGGTTGGTCGGCTCGTCGAGGAGCAGTAGCTCCGGCGTGCTGAGCAGCAGTCGCGCCAATGCCGTGCGCCGTCGTTCGCCGCCGGACAGCGCGCCGCATCGCGCCTCGGGATCGGGCAGGCCCAGGCCGTGCAACGTGGACTCAACCCGGTGCTCGACGTCGTGGCCGCCGCGGCGCTCGAGATCGTCCTCCAGCGCGGCCTGCTTCTTCAGAAGCGCCTCTAGCCGATCGGGGTCGGTGGCTTCGGCCATGGCCTGGTGGACCTGGTCGAGTGCGGCGAGTGTGGCTTCGCGGCCGGCCAGACCTTGTCGGGCGACGTCGCGAATGCTGAGTGTGGGGTCGAGTGCCGGCTCCTGCTCGAGGTAGCCCAGCTGCAGTCCTCGGCGCATGGTGCGGTTGCCGGAGTCGGGCTCCTCGGCGCCGGCCAAGATGCGCAGGAGGGTCGATTTGCCAGCGCCGTTGGCGCCGACCATGCCGACCCGGTCGCGTTCGCCGATCAAGAATGAGACGTCGCGCAGGAGGGTGCGCGCGCCGTACTGCAATCCGACCTGCTCGAGGGCGAGGAGACTCATGGTTGGGCGATGCCGCAGAGCTCGGCGCCGAGCCCCGGCAGCCAGTGCAGGTCCAGCTCGTCCGCGAACTCGGCGGCGGCCTGCTGCAGCCCCCGCATCGCGGCGCGGCTGGCGCAGAAGCGAGCCGGCACGATGAGTACGCTGCGACCGCCGCGGTGGCGGATGGCGCTCAGCATGCCGGGCAGGGCCGCCGCACCGTCTGCCACCGCGAGCCGGGCGAAGCGGCTGCGTTGCTTGATCGCGTCGCGCTGCTCGAGCTCGCGCCAGCGGTGCCGCTCGGTCCCTGCCATCGACTCGGGCAGAACCACGACCGTCGTCCCGCCGAACGCGCCCGGCGCCAGTGGCAGGTGCTTGCCGTCGGCAAAGCTCGCCGCCGACCACCGGGCATCGGCGCCGACTTCCAGCCAGGCTTCCCGCGCCGCGCGGTCGCCCGCGGCGGCCGCCGCGGGCGGTGCCTCCACCGGCACGACCGCGACCGCCGCCGCGCCGTCGCGCTCGAGGCCGCGGGCATAGATCTCGGCCCAGTGCCGCGCCCGCGGTGCGTCGACCGCGGCGAGGAAGAGGCGCTGCCGGGAGGCCCCGACGTGCTGGCGCGGCGGCGCCGTGGGCAAGCCCAGGGCGCCGCGGACCGCGGCTTCGGTGGTGTCGCGATGCGGGGCGCCGGCAGTGGTCGTCCTGGTCTCGATGCCGAGACCGGAGTAGTCGGCGAGCTTCTGCTGCGCGTCGGCCTCGGCGCCGGGGGGGGCGATGAGATCAAGGCGGCGTGACAATTCGAGCGGCTCTGGGAGGCCTTGCAGCTGGAGCGCCCGGTCGCGGCGTGGCGTGTCGGCGACGAAGTGCGCGCGCAACCACGTGGAGTACATCGCCGTCCACAACACGGCGGTGGCGCCGGTGCCGTTGCCGGCAATCACCACCCGATCGCCGACCGTCGGCGCGAAGTGCCGCGTGACGTACTCGACGATGCGTTCGAGCCCGCGCTGCAGCCGGGCATGGTCCTCGCGGAACAGGCTGGGCCGCGTCCAGGCGCCAACGATGGCCAGGTCGGCGGCGGCCTGGGGGAACGGTGGCTCGACGACCACGATCGTCGCTTCGTCGCCCAACGCGGCTCGCCAGAAGGCGCGCGCGTCGCTGGCGCGCCAGTCGCGATCCGGCAACCAAACCAACAGCGGCGCGTCGCTGCCCGGGCGACCCTCGGGTAGGTCGATGGTGTAGCGGAGCTCGAAGGGCACCAGCGCCGCGTGGGTTCCACCGGACAAGCCACGGGCGATGGCGTCGGCGTAGATCAGGTAGTCGGCGCGATCGGCATCGAGCTGCGGCTGTGCGAACGCCGCGTCCGCCACCGGCTGAATGGCGACCACCGCGGTCGTGGTGCCAGCCGGGGCGCGACGAGCGAACTGCGCCACTGTGCCGTCGTGGTGCTGGACGTGGAAGCCGCCCGCGACGTGCAGGATCAGGTGGTCAGGGTGCGCGGTCAACGCGTCGGCGCACGCGGCGCCCATGCTGTTGTCCCAAAGGTTCTGCGTCGAGTACAGGCGATCGGCGGTGGAGCCACCGCCGCCCATGTGCCCACGGACGGCGCGATCGACGCGCTCCCAGTATGCGTCGCCGGCGGGGAAGATCTCCGCGGGGAGGAGCTGTCGCTGATCCTCGGGCAGGCGGTCGAGCGCGTTGCGGCCGCCGCGCGCGATGGCCCGCCGGAGCGCGATCGGGGTGTTGGCTGCCACGACGGGGATGCCGGTACGCTTGGCCGCTTCGATCAGCGGTCGATAGCCAGTGCGGTAGTTACCCCATGGACGTGCAGCGGCGAGGAACGCCGCCTCGTCGATGTCCCCGGCGAGGTAGCGGTCGAGGGTTGGTTGCACGTCGCGCTCGAACATCTCGAGGCTGAGCACGACCCGGCCATTCCGCGCCTCGAGCAGACCCTCCAGCAGCGCCAGCTCGACGCGATGCGTCGTGTCGTCCAGGTGGGTCTCGCCGACGAAGACCGCGTCATAGCGCGCCAATCGCCCAATCAGCGTCCCGAGCGGGCAGGGCTCCCCGGTGGCGCCATCCACGGCCTGTACCGCCCGCGCCAGCGACGGGAGGGGCCCGGCACCTGGCGGCGTCAGCGGCCCTAGGCGCTGCGCCGGCGGCGCCCAACACCCGGCGGTGCAGAAGAACAGCAGTAGAACGAAACGGCTTAGGACCCGGCGCACCGTCATGGGGCGTCATGACACGCGGGAGCGTGCGGCAGCGCAAGGGCGCGCCCATACCAGGGAATGCCTGATGCACAGTCCAGGTGGCACACCTCGGCGCAAAACCCGTATGGTTCGCCGAACACTCCCGCGCTGCGGCGCGTCTCCACCTCGCCACCATGCTTCTTTTCTTCGCCCACGGCCGCGCCTTTGCCCCGGCATTGGTTGCCGGAATCTTGGCGCTCTCGACGCCCGCTCAGCAGGATCGCGACGAGCCGACGCGGCAGCAGCTCGTGCAGCGCCGCGAGGCCAAGCTGGCGAAGCCGGTGTTTCGCCACGCCAAGTGGCACCTTGACTACGAGCGGGCGCGGGCCGACGCGGCCGAGTCGGACCGCCTGCTGCTGGTTTACTTCACGCGTTCTTACGCGCCTTGACGACCGTGTGACCGTTTCGAGAGCCGTGTGCTCTCGACCGACGAGTTCGCGGAGTGGTCGACCAAGGTCGCGCTCTTCGTGCACAACAGCTCGAGAATCGACGACGAGCCGTTCCCCGATCTACTGCGGGAGAAGGGCGGCAACGCGTTTCCGACCGTTTCGTTCCTCGACGCCGAGGGAGCGCTGCTCCTGCAGGTCGGTGGTGCGCCGACGGTCGAGGAGCTCGAGGCCGGGTATCGTCGATTGGCGGCGTGGCGCGAGCTTCGGGCTGCCGTCGATGGCGGCGCGACCGAGCGCGCCAAGCAACTGTTCGTGACCGAGCTCGATCTCGGCCTGCTGGACTTCGCCGCGGCGCAGAGCGCGTTCGCCTCCTTTGAGTTTCCCGCTGCCGAGGTGGCTGCTCTGCAGCAGCAGTTGGTCAACCTTGAGTTCCGGGACATCCTGCGCGCGACCGCCAGGAGCGAGATGATCACCGGTGGCGAGGCGTTCCTCGCCATGTATCGGGCGGACCGGATTCCGGACTCGGCGCAGGACACGACGTTTTGGGAGTTCATGTTCGCCGCGGCCGAGGCCCGCGCGGACCCGCCGCTGTTCGCAGAGCTCATGGCGGACGTGAAGAAACGGAAAGCCGGTGACCGCCGGCTCAAACGCTATTTGGCGTCGCTCGAGCAACGCCTGGCGAAGCTCCAGTCCAAGACGGACGGCTGACGCATCGTCGGGGCAGCGTGCGCAACACAAGCCGAGCAACTGAGATGACATCCCACGCAATGAACGATTTATCTATCGATCGCGGCATGGCTGCCGCCCTCTCATCCATTCTCTTCTTGGCCAGCCCTTTGGCCGCTCAGGACGAATGCGACTCTGCTGTGCCGATTGCCCCGGGGCTCACCGCCGGGACCAATGTCGGCGCCACCACGAGCCCGACGACGGGTGCGTGCGGCGACATCGGCAGCGACGTCTGGTATTCGTTCGTCGCACCCTGCACGGGGCGCGCCACCATCGGTTTTTGCGCGCCGGGCGCTGGTGCGGACTTCGACGCCACCCTGGCCGTGTTTTCCGGGGATTGCACGATGCTGCAGGAGATCGTCTGTGCGGACGACGTATGTGGCATGCTGCCCGAGGTCGGCTTCACGGCGTTTCAGGGCCAGACGTACCTGATTGAGGTTGGTGGCTACGAGGGGGCGCAAGGCACGTTCACCCTCGCCGTGGACTGCGCCGCGCTGCCGGCGGACGACTGCGCCGGCGCCGTGCCCATGCAGCTTGGGCTGACCACGGGATCGAACGTGGGCGCGACGACCAGCACTCCGACTGGGAGCTGCCGGCAGATGGGCGACGACGTGTGGTACGTCTACCAAGCCGACTGCACCGGGAGTGCGACCGTCAGCTTGTGCGATGTGGGGGCGAGCGCGACCTACGACGCCACGATTGCCGTGTTCAGTGGGGCGTGTGGGGATCTCACGGAGCTGCAGTGCGACGACGACAGCTGCGGCACGAACGCCAGAGTGACCTTCGCCGTGGATGCGGGCGCGAGCTACTTCATCGCCGTCGGCGGCTTCATGGGTGAGCAAGGGGACTTCACGGTCTCACTCTCGTGCACCCCGGGGACCGGGCCTTGGCGCAACAAGGCGCGGCGGTTGGATCCGTTGCTCGGGGCTGCGGGCTTCTACTTCGAGGACAAGATCTACGCGACGCACGGTTGGACGACCGTGTTCGAGCTAGAGAACCGCATCTACGACATCGCCACCAACACGTGGTCGACGGGACCGGCGCCCATGGCCGAGCGGATGGAGCTCGCGGGCGTCGAGTGCGGTGGCTTCTTCTACGCGATCGGCGGTCGCTCGCACGTCGGCAACCTCGCCACCATGGAGATCTACGATCCGGTGGCCGGCATCTGGAGCATGGGGCCGGACATGCCGACGCCGCGGTCGAGCTGCGCCGCGGTCGAGATTGGTGGCATGGTGCACGTGGTGGGCGGGCGCGACGAGACCGAGCCGCGCACCGGCAACCCGTTGGGCGAGCACGAGGTCTACGACACCAAGTCAGGGCTGTGGTCGACGATGGCGCCGCTGCCGATCCCGGTGGCAGATTGCTACGCGGTCGTCGCGATCGGCGGTCAGATGATCGTGTTCGGCGGCTGGGACGGCACGTCGGTCACGAGTCACACGCAGATCTACGACGCGGCCCTGGACCAGTGGAGCATGGGCACGCCGATGCCCACGGCCCGTGACCAGGCGGCCGCGGGCGTCATGGGGTTCGGACCGATGGCCGGCCGGGCCGTCGTGATCGGCGGGCTCGACGACACGCTGGCGAGCCTGGATGCGGTCGAGGTCTACGACCCCGTCGAGGACACCTGGAGCAGCGGGCCCAACCTGCCGTTGCTCAACGTCGGCCTGACGATCCCGGGGGTCAGTACACGGCAGGGGATCCACGTGCTGGGTTTGGAGCCGGGCCTCGAGCAGGTGGGGCACGCCTCGCTACTAGCCGTGGAGGCGCAAGAGGTCGAGCGGCTTGGCACGCCGCCCAATGCGCTGGCGCTGCGTCCGGGCCTGACGCCACCCATCGCCGGCAAGGTCTGGGACCCGATCGTCGACCACACGACGTTCGCGCCCACCGCGACGCTCGACCTGCTCCTGGTGGGGCCGGCGACGGGGTTCAGTCTGCCGGCGCCGTTCGGCACGCTGCTGTGTGACCCGTCGTTGCCGTTCCTGCCGGTGATCCGCGCGCCGGGCCGGCGCTTCTCGGTGCCGCTGCCGGTGGTGCCGGAGGTGATCGGCGTACGCTTGTGCGGGCAAGCGGCATCCCTGGACACCGGCGGCCTGCAGCTCACCAACGCGCTCGACATCGTCGTGGGCGTGAGCTGAGAGGCGCCGCCGGCGGCGTCTCACTCGCAGGTGAGGAGTCGCACCTGGCGCTCCTCGCGTGCGTCGGCCGCGGCCGGCGCCGCGAGGGCGAGTGGAACGCGCGCTAGATAGGACGGCCGGCTCACAAAGAGCGGCACCGAGCAGCCCGGGCCGGGCCGCGTCTCTTCCGTGTCTACGAGCGTGCGGATGCCGGCCGGCGAGGCCTCGCGCCGCACCGCCAGCACCTCGAGAGCGTAGCCCCCGCTGGCGCGGGTGCCGGCATAGGCGGCGACCACGACATCGCGAGTGAAGTCGACCGAAGGCAGCGGCGGCAAGGCGGTCAGCCCGGCGTTGTGCTCGGCCCAGAACGCGGTCCAAGCCGTCGCGTTGCGCAAGATGACGATGCCACCCTCGGCGGTTTGCCCGAGAGGATGCCGTGTAAGCACCTCTTGTTGGATCGGCTCGAGGACACGATCGATCACGGTGAGGGTCAGGCCCGGCGATAGGCGTGCGCCCCCGCTGGTGCCGTTGTCGAGGGTCGCCTGGAGATAGACCTGATCCCCGGTCGCGGCGCCACTGGGTGTGGTCGTGGCGAGCGAGAGCTCCCCCGAGGGCGGGATCACGCTGTCGAGGAGGACGAGGAAGCGCGATGGGTCCACGGCGACCGGCACCCCATTGAGCTCGGGCGGCGGCGCTGGGGGCGGGGTCAGGCTGGCGAGCAGGCGGGCGCGCTCGCCTGGGGTGCCTGTGACACGGAGCGTCACGCTGTGTCCCCGGGCCATCACAAACGACTCGGAGCGCGAGCCAAAACCCCACGTGTCGTCGTGCGCCGTCAGGGTGGCGGGTGTGGTCGGTTGGAGCGCCGCGGCTCGGTCGTTGCCGCGGCACGATCCCAGGGCCACCGCCACCAGCGCGACGAGAGCGGGGGTCAGATTGCGTGCGGCGGGGAGGCGGCCCGCGCAGCCCGGAGAGCAAGAGTGCATGCCGCACTCATAGCAAGTCGCGGTCCATCCCTGAACGGTCGCCGCCCTACCGGCCGGCAAAGAGTCGGCCGCGGGAGGGGCCAACCCGGAGGGGCACGATCCAGGGGGCGTGTTCGAGGAGCCCTGTCACCCGCGGCTGCCGGGCGAGATTCACCGCCGGATCGACCAGCCACTGCAACGGCCGGCCGTTGAGCGACGCGCGCGCCCGCGCATGGATTTCCACCGCGTGGCTCTCCGTGCCGATGCCGCGCCGCGCGAGATGGCGGGCGAATTGGTGGATCATGTGCGGTCGACCGGACATGCGGGCGACCTGCCAGGGGGCCAGGGTGTCTGCGGGTGCGACGCGTCGGGGTGGTCGCTCACCCGTGGGGTCGTGCATCACCAGCTCCACGTGCCCGTCGGTGTCGTTGAGCTTCATGTGCCAAGCAAACCGCTGCCCCTCCTTCGTCCACGCCACGTCGCCGGGGATCGCGAAGTGGCGCACAGGGATGAGGATCTGCACCAGCATCCAGCTGACGAGGGCTCCGGCGGTGACCGCGCGCAGGCCCGGAGGCCCCGATGGTGGGCGCCCCAGTGGTGGCGGCAGCAGTTGTGGAGGCCCCAGTTGTGAGGGCCGGGGCCAAGAGGGCAACAAGCGCCGCGGCCAGCCGGGCTCGAAGAAGACCGTGGTCAGCGCGATCATCAGCCAGGGGAACACGCCAATGCTGAACAGCTGCGAGTTCATGCCGTGGAACAGCACCAAGACGACGAACGTCGCCGCACGCGTGCGTCGCCACAGCAGCAGCGGCACGGCAGCCAGGTCTAGCGTGAGCCCGCCATAGCTGAACAGCCACGGCGCCCATGCGTGCTCCAGGTAGGGGCCGATGACGGCGAGGTCTTTACTCCGCGGCAGCCACTCGCGCAGCGGTTCGCCGCGCAGCCAGTCGGGGTTGAGCTTGGCGATACCACCGAAGAAGTACGGGATCCCGACCTGGAAGCGAAACAGCCACAGGGTCCAGCGTGGCAGCGTGCCGCCACGTGGTCGGGGCACGAAGATCAGAAGCAGCGCGAGGAGGCAGATCAGATAGGTGTGGTTCTGATAGCGCGCCTGATCGAGCAAGAACACGTAGGTGAACGCGGCGCCGAACAGCGCGGTGCACCACCGGTACGCGACTCCCGCCGCGATCCCGAGCGCCAAGGCGGCGAGCGCCCAGAAGTGCAGGATCATCCCGTCGCCCGGCCACGGCTGCACCCACTCGAAGCCCGGGAAGGTGAAGTGAAAGCTCGGCTCGATCCAGAAGCGCCGCACGCGGCCGGCGGCGAGGTAGGACACGGCGTGGCCGAGCATGAGGAGCCCGAACCCCACGCGCAACGCCGTGAACCACGCGGCATCGACGGGGGTAAACAGGGGTTGGAGGCGTTGCCGGCGCACGCTCTGGTCATCGGACACCCGGCCGCGCGGCTCGAGTGGCCGCGCCGATCGTCGGCCGGCAGCCGCGTCCGGGACTAGTACTCTTGAATCGCCCGACTAGTGTCGCGGGCTTGAAACGCGGGCCCAGCGCGCGACAGTCCCACGCCGCCGCGCGGCCCTGCGCGCGCCAACTCATGGCCCCTCCTCAACCTCCCGCGCCCGCCGTGTCGCCGACTGGCACCCGGGGCGCCACCAGCGGTGCCCACCTACGCCGTGTGCTGTGGGCGCTCTTGATCGCCCACGCGGCGTTGTTGGTGGCGTCGCTCCGGCAGAACTTCATCTGGGGCGAGGGCCGGGACGTCCTCGGGATCGACCTGTTCGTGTTGCTGGGGATCGTCGAGGGCGGTGCGCTCCTGACCTACGTGGTCCTGGGCGGGGGCGCGTACGCGCGCTTGCGCAGCGTGGGCGGCGCCGACCGGCCGCGGCTGCGCTCCGGCGCGCTCGTCCTCACCGCGGCGGCCGTCCTGGTCCCGCCATTCCTCTCGACCGATCTCTACGACAATCTGGCGCGGGGGCGCGTGGAGGCGGCCTACGGGGCCAACCCGTATGTGACTCCACCTGCGGCGTTCCCCGACGATCCGCAGATGGAGTTCGCGCAGTGGACGGAGTACGGCAACCCCTACGGGCCGGCTTCGAGTCTGCTGCAGACGGCGGTGAGCGCGGTCGCGGGGTCGCAAGTGGCTCTCGGCGCGGCGCTGTTCAAGCTGTTGGCCGGGCTGTGCCATCTGGCGACCGCGTACTGCGTGTACCGAGCGGCTCGTGCCGTCCATTCGGGTTGGGCCGCGACCGCGTTCTATCTCTACGCGTGGAATCCGTTCGCGCTGCTCGAGACCGCCGGGAGCGCCCACAATGATGCCGTGATGGCGCTCGGGCTCGGTGCGATGGTCTGGGCCTTGGCGGGAGGCCGCATGGCCGCCGCGACGTTTGCGTTTGGCATGGCGGTGCTGGTGAAGCACAGCTGCGCCGTGCTGGGGCCGCTGCTGCTCGTGCTGGCGTGGCGGCAGCGACGCCTCGCCGCGTTCGCCATCGGGGTGCTTGGCGTGGCCGCGGTGACCGCCGCGCTCGCGGCCCACTACTTCGTCGAACCGCCGTACCGGCAGGTGCTGGCGTTCGCCGTGCCGGTCGGCGCGCTCGAAGCGTTGTTTGCCCAGGCTGCGCACCAGCGCACCAGCTTGCAGTACTTCTTGAGCTTGCTGCTCGGCGCCGATCACGGCCCGCTGCTCACCAAGATCGGCTACGGCCTGGCGACCCTTGCGTTGATTGCCGCGTTGCCGCGCGTGCGCGACGTCGAGAGTTTTGGCCGCGCCGGGGTGCGCGTCGTGATGGTGTTCCTGCTGGTGGGCATGCCGCTGTTCTCGCCGTGGTACCACTTGTGGTGGTTGCCCCTCCTGGGGGTTTGGCCGGGCGCGGCACCGGCGGTGCGGCTCGTCGGAGTGGTGGGGCCAGCGTCCTACTTGGTCTTCGCGTCGAGCCAGAGCTATGGGTTCGCGCATCAGCTGTTCGCGTGGGGCACGGGATTGGTGCCCGTCGCTCTGCTGGCGTTGTGGCCGGAGCGGGCCGCGGCCGGGGGCCGGCTCGACGGGGCGACCCGGGGCGACTCGGGGGCATCACGCCACTAGTGTCCTGGATCAGAAATTCCTGTGCAGAGGGTGCGTGACCGGACGCTGCTCGCAAGAAGCACCGACGCAGGCATATTGGTGGATACGTCGAGGAGGTGCGACGCAGCGAGCGGTGGCCGGACGGGTGCCATCT
>JBCCGH010000033.1:0-64435 GCA_039029375.1 Planctomycetota bacterium | reverse complement strand
GGGGGGGGGGGGGGGGGGGTCCGGGGATTGCTTTTCGGTGGATCTCGCGGACGCTGCTCGGGGTTGTAAGGAGTTTGATCATGAGTCATCTACGCGGAGCGTCTCTCTGCTGGGCTGTTCTCACCGCCGCCGCCGTCGCGCAGCAGCCCCTCGTCGACCTCAAGCACGAGATGCTGCCGCTCGATCGCGACACCACCATGGCCGTCGCGCTGGGGGACGTGGATGGTGACGGCGACGTGGACGCCCTGATCGGCAACCAGCTGGACCCGACGGCCCAAAACCGACTCTACCTCAATGAAGACGGTGTCGGCCGTTTCGTGGACGTCACCGCCACGCACCTGCCGGCCGATCGAGCACGAACCGAGGCATTGGCACTCGGCGATCTGGACGGCGACGGCGACCTCGACGCCTACGTTGCCAACACCCACGGCGGCTCCGGGGTCGAGGACTTGCTCTATCGCAATGACGGCGGCGGCCGATTCACGAACATCTCGGCGGGGTCGCTCCCTGTGCGCTCCGTCGCGTCACTGGCGGTCGCCCTGGTGGACATCGAGGGAGACGGCGATCTCGATATCGCCGTAGCGACCGAAAGCCAGACGCTCCTCTACCGCAACGGCGGCGGCGGCGTCTTTGCAGATGCAACGAGCAATCTTCCGGTCGACACAGGGATCTCGAGCTCAATCGTGGCGGGCGACGTGGATGGCGATGGGGATCCGGACCTATTGATCGGCAACGAACACCCCATCGGGCAAAACCGGCTCTACTTGAACGATGGCCAGGGCGTCTTTCGAGATGCGACCACCACCCATTTGCCCGTGGCCGCCGACATCACCAGGGCGCTCGCGCTCGGTGACGTCGATGGCGACGGCGATCTGGACGCCTACATCGCGAACGACGTGTTCGCCCAAGACCGATTGCTGATCAATGACGGCGGGGGCGTGTTTGCGGACCGCACGAGCCAACTCCCGGTGCAGCGCGAGGACGCCCAAGCCGTGACGTTGGTGGATCTCGACGGCGACACCGACCTCGATGCGCTGGTGAGCACCCTTGCCTCGGTCCAGCTTCTCAAGAACGACGGCGCTGGCGTATTCACTCTCGTGAGTCGCCTGAAGTCGGAGACGGCCAGCTCCTATGCCCACAGCGCTGCCGACGTCGACGGAGACGGCGACGTCGACGCCCTGGTGGGATTCGCGATCGACCGATCCGCCCCCGTCGCCAACGGCATCCGCAATCGCCTCTACCTCAACGACGGCTCGGGAGACCTCACCGACGTCACGTCTTTGGGGATCTCGATCGGCCAGGGCGGCCGGCCCGTTGGGATTGGCGACGTGAATGGTGACGGCGACGTGGATGTGCTCGTGCCAGGCAACTTCAGATCGAGCAAGAGAGCGCACCTCCTGCTCAATGACGGCGCCGGCCGCTTCGATGAGGCCCCTGCACAACACGTCCCCGTCGAGGACCTGGAACCACTCGGCCTCGCGCTCGGCGATCTCGATGGCGACGGCGATCTCGACGCCCTGGTTGGCAACCGGGGCGCGGGCATACCTCGCGGCGGTCAGAACGCGATCTACGAGAACGACGGCACTGGCGTGTTCACCCGGACCACGACGACTCTCCCCCAGGTCGACGACACGACCAACGTCATCGCGCTCGGCGATCTCGACGGCGACGGGGACTTGGACGCCTTGATCGGCAACGGCGGCTTCAGCCCGGACTCGCCGCAAAACCGCTTGGTCCTCAACGACGGCGCCGGCAACTTCGCCGAACCGCCATCTCGGCTCCCGACCGACACCGACGCGACCCTGTCGGTCGCCCTCGGTGACGTCGACGGGGATGGGGATCTCGATGCCGTCATGGGCAACTACGTCGACGCGACGCGACGTCCCCCGGCAGTCGGGCCGGTCCAGAGCCGGCTCTACCTCAACGACGGTGCCGCCACGTTCATCGACGCCACGGCGACACAGTTGCCGGCGGTGCTCGAACACACCTACGTCGTGGCGCTGGCCGACTTCGACGCCGACGGTGACCTCGACCTGTTTCAGGGCAACCAGCCAGGCCCCAACCGCCTCTACGTCAACGACGGCGGCGGGACCTTTCGGGAGGCGTCACTAGCGTTGCCCGCCACGGGTGGAGCCAGCGAAGCCGCGGTCGGCGATATCGACGGTGATGGCGACCAAGACATCCTGACCAAAGTCGCCTCCCCCACGACCCCCTACCGGCTGCTCCTCAACAACGGCTTCGCTCGATTTGCCGACGGTACCAACCGGTTGCCGCCCGACCTCGACCTGCATTCGGGCGTCGCCCTCGCCGATGTGGACGGCGACGGCGATCTGGACCCGATGCTCGGCAACGCCGTCAACCTGACGCGCCAGCTCGCGTGGCGGTCGATGCCCCGGGTCGGCAAGCTGCTGCGGTTCGAGGTGCACGGGACGCCCGGTGAATTCTGGCTGCTGTTCGCGTCGCCCCTGGACGTGCGCGTCCCGACCAGCTTTGGCCTGTGGCGCCTCGGCCTGCCGACCATCGCGCTCGGCAGCGGCCCCTTCGATGCGCAGGGCTACGCCGACCGCGCGTTCCCGGTGCCCCGCAACCCGAGCCTGATTGGCGCCTCACTCCACTGGCAGGCCCTGGTATCCAGACCACTGGCGCTGACCAACCGCGAGACGACGATCCTGAGCGGCCTTTGACCAGCGGGTGGGCGAGCCCACCGACTTCGGTGTACGCTGGCCACCGGCATGCGCTACGAAGGCCGTCTCTACCGCCCGCCCAGCGAGGCGCACTCCTACATCCTGCAAGCGACGATCGGCTGCTCGTGGAACAAGTGCACCTACTGCGACATGTACCGGGACAAGGAGTTCCGGGTGCGCGAGGCGGCGGAGATCGAGGCCGACCTCGCCATGGCGGCGCGGCGGATCGGGCCACACGTCGACAAGGTGTTCGTCGCCGACGGTGACGCGTTGGCCATGGACCTCGGGCAGTGGCGCACCGTCCTGGAGGGCTGCCGGCGCGCTTTCCCGAACCTGCGCCAAGTGAGTTGCTATGCCATGGCGACGAACGTGCTCGAGAAGTCCGATGCCGAGCTCGCCGAGCTGCGCGCGCTCGGCCTGAGCCTGCTCTATATCGGCCCCGAGACCGGTGACCCGGCGGTCATGAAGCGCATCGCCAAGGGCAGCACGCCCAAGGATCACATCGCGGCCGCGGAGCGCGCGCACCGCGCCGGCATGAAGCTGTCGGCGATCTTCTTGCTCGGCGCCGGCGGCGAGGAGCGGTCGGCCGAGCACGCCGCCGCGTCGGCGAAGCTCGCGTCGGCGATGGACCCCGAATACCTGGCGGCTCTCACGCTCACGATCGTGCCCGGCACGCCGATGGCGCGGCTCGAAGACCGCGGCGGGTTCTCCGTGCCCGAGCCGCCGCAACTCTTACAGGAGCTCCGCGCGTTCGTCGGCGGCGCGCGGCCGAGCGACGCGCTGTTTCGCACCAACCACGCGTCCAACTACCTGCAGCTCGGCGGGCGCCTACCGCACGATGCGCCGCGCATCATCGAAGCGATCGACGCGGCGCTCGCCGGCGACGTGCCGCTCACGCCCGACTGGGCCCGCGGCCTCTGACGTCAACGGCCGACGCGCACCTGCAGCCCGGTCGTCAAGCCAAAGCGCACCGGCGCACCAGGGGTCGCGTCGACCAAGCCACCCTGCACGAACACCTCGCCCCCGAGCAGCGTGCAAACGTCGGGGATCGAGAGGCGAAACGGCGACGGATTGCCCGCGCCGCTCCACCCCTCACCGAGCTCCACCGCGAACGCGGCGCTCGGGTCGAAGAGCAACTCGCCCACTGCGCCCGGACCGGCCATGCCGAACCCGGGCACGAGCGTGCCGCACGGGAACCGCGGATCGGCGCGCTCGGCGATCGCGAGGAACGCCACGGAGCCGGCGGGCTGCGTGCCTAGCGGGTTGTCGACGCCGAGGCGCAGATCGGCACCGAGCCGCGGCACGCCGCGCAGCACCGTCAGACTGTCGGCCGGATTGACGCCGCAGCCATAGTCCAGCGTCGCCGCCGGTACCGCGGGACCGCATCCACTGACATCCAGATCGATGCCGAGCGGCGTGCTGAGGAACGGCAGGATCAACTCGAGCCCGCTGCCATCGAGGTTCATCCGCTCGATCTGCGACGGGCCGCCCTCGACCACGTAGAGCTTGCCGGCGCGCGGGTCGAGCGCCATGCCGGCGGTGAAACCGCGCAGCGTCTGGATCAGGGTCGGGTTGCCGCCGTCGAGATCGGCACGGATGACCGAGCCGCGGCGCCCCCAGTAGAGCTTTCGTTCCACGAGGTCGAGCACTACGCCCCACGACGCATCGGTATCGAGCACCTCGACGCCGGTGCCGTCGAGGTTGGCACGCAGCAGCTCGCGGTCGTTCTGCTCGACCCAGTAGAGCTTGCCGCCGGCGACGTCGAGGGCGAGGTTGGCGGGCGCGTTCACGCCAACGGTCGCCAGGTCTTCGACGTTGGTGCCGTCGAGGTTCGCCCGCTGAACGGTGTTGTTGAACGAGTCGGTCCAATAGACCTTGCCCCCGGCGGAGTCGATCGCCACGCCGCGCGTGGCGCCGCCAGTCGACACCAAGACCTCGCGCTGCGTCCCGTCGAGGTTGGCGCGCTGGACCTGATCGAGGTCGGTCCAATAGAGCTTGCCGCCGACCGCGTCGACGGCGACGTCCTGCGGGAACATCAGACCGGTCACGACCGCCTGCACTCCGGACCCGTCGAGATTGGTGCGGCGAATGACGTCGGGGCCAGGCGCATTGCCGACGAAGTAGAGATGTCCCTGACTGGTCAGGGGAGACGCGGCGAGCGTCGCCGCCAACAGAAGGCGAGAGGCGTTCATAGGTGCTGGCACCACGGGCCCCGCAGGTGGACGAGGCTCGGAGCCTCGACCTTAACGGGCCCCGCGGATCCCGTGTTCGGGAACGTCACCGCGGACCCGGGTGTTATCGTGCCCCCGCCTTGCTCTACACGCGACGCAACCTCGAGAGCCTGCCGCACCTGCAGGCAGGCCTGTCCCCCCATCTGAAGCCCCGGCCCGGCTGGGCGATCCGCGAACGGGTGACGGCCGCGGACCCAGCCCGCGCGGGCCGCGCCGTGGCGCTGGCACTGCGCGATGGTGCGCAGGAGATCGAGCTGATCCCCGACGAAGGCGTGCGTCGCGGGCTGCCGCCGCGGCCAGAGGCGGACGAGAACGCGCTCGGCTGCGGAGGGATCGCGCTCTACACCGGGGCGCAGCTGGCACAGACGCTCGAGCACGCCGACCTGTCGCGCGTCGCCGTCTCCCTCGACGCCGGACCGGCCACGCTCGCCACCTTCGCGCACCTGCTCCGACTGGCGGACGCGCGCGGCCTGCCGCACGACGCGCTGCGCGGCGAGCTCGGCTTCGACGCCACTGCCGACCCGCAGCCCGACGCCGCCTGGAGCGAGGCGGTCGCCCTCCTGGAGCACTGTCGCTCACACGCTCCGGGGATGCGGCCACTACGCATCGACGCCACACGCTTCCACGACGCCGGCGGCTCAGTGATCGAGGAGCTCGCGGGCTTGGCCTGCGCCACGATCGAGACATTCCGGCGCCTGGACGCCGCAGGGCAGCGGCCCACGGACGTGGCGCGCGGGCTGACCCTGCGCGTCTCGGTCTCCCATGAGTTCCTCCGCGAGATCGCTCAGCTGCGCGCGGCGCGGCTCTTGTGGCTCAAGATCGCCGCGGCGTTTGGCGTGGCGGACGACGCGCGCGAAGTCCCGCTCGTGGCGCTCACCTCGGCGCGCATGGTGGCGCAGCATCACGACCTGCGCACCAACTTGCTACGCTCGGCGACGGCCGCGGTGGCCGCGGTCTGCGGCGGCTGCGACGCGCTCGTTACGCAGCCCTACGTGCTCGACCCGCAGCGACAGGACCAAGCCGCGCGTTCCCTCGCCCGGCACCAACAGCTGCTCCTCCGCGACGAGAGCTTTCTCGACCGCGTCGCCGACCCGCTGGGCGGGGCATTCGCCGTCGAAGCGCTGACCGATGCCGTGGGTGCCGAGGCATGGTCGCTCGTGCAGGAGATCGAAGGCGCTGGCGGACTCGGTGAGGGCGCCGGCCGCCAGCTGCTGCAGAGCCGCATCGAGGAGAGGCGCGAGACCTGCCGCCAGCGCGTGCGGCGTCGCGAACGCGCGCTGATCGGCATCAACCGCTATGCGGATCCAGGGCTTGACGAGTACGGCCACCTCGGCTGGACCAGTCTGAACTGGGAGGACCTCGAAACGGCGGTGCACCTGTCGATCGAAGTCGCGGCGCCCGACGACGCGACGAGAGACCGCGCCTGCGCCGAGCTGGCTGCGGGCACCGAGCGGGTCGAGTGCGCGATCGCCGCGGCTCGCACCGGCATCGACGTCGCCGCCATGGTGCGCGCCTCGCGGGGTGCGACGTTCCCGGCCGCGCGCGACCTGCCTCGCGGCGACGGTTTCGAATTCGAAGCAACACGACCTCGCGGCTGGCTGCTGGCGGGCAGGTGGCATCTCGGGCACGTGCTCCTCGCGGACTGCGGTCCAAGCCGCGGGGCACTGGACGGCGCGGCTGACGTGCTCGCGGCCGGGGGTTACCGAGCCCGGAGCATCGGCGTTCACCAGCAGCCCGCCGATCTAAAACCGAAGCTCGACCCCCACCACTACCGCGCCGTGATCTTAGGCGGCGACCCCGACGCCATCGCTGACCGCGCGCCCGTGTGGGCCAAGGCCCTGGCGCCGTTCGCCGGCATCCGCCTCTACGCCGCCCTGCCGCCGACGCCAGATCTCGAGACCGTGGTCGACGGTTTCGTCTGGGACGGCATGGACGCCGTTGCCTTCTTGCACTCCCTCTACCCCGAACGGCACGTCGACGCATGACCCCCGACTTCGCCTCGATGCCGTGGGGCTTCGACGCCCTCGGCGCTCCGCGCCCGACCGACGACGCAACCTGGACCACGCGCGAAGGCCTCGCCGTCCCCACACGGCTCACGTCCGCCGACGCCGCTGACCTGGCCCACGTCGACAGCGCCCCCGGCGCGCCGCCATTCTTGCGCGGACCGTACGAGACGATGTACGTCGGCCGTCCCTGGACCATCCGACAGTACGCGGGCTTCTCGACGGCCGAAGCGAGCAACGCGTTCTACCGGCGCAACCTGGCGATGGGGCAGAAGGGCCTGTCCGTCGCCTTCGATCTGGCGACGCATCGCGGCTACGACAGTGATCACCCGCGCGTGCGGGGCGACGTCGGCATGGCCGGCGTGGCGATCGACTCGCTGCTGTGCATGCGCCAGCTGTTCGAGGGCATCCCACTGGGGCAGGTCTCGGTGTCGATGACCATGAACGGCGCGGTCCTGCCGATCATGGCTCTCTACGTCGTGGCCGCGGAGGAGCAAGGCGTGCCGCAGGACCAACTGCGCGGCACGATCCAGAACGACATCCTCAAAGAGTTCATGGTGCGCAACACCTACATCTATCCGCCGAGACCATCGATGCGGATCGTGGGTGATTTGATCGCGCACTGCGCGAAGCACATGCCGCGCTTCAACTCGATCTCGGTGAGCGGCTACCACATGCAAGAGGCCGGCGCCACGGCCGACCTCGAGCTCGCCTACACGCTCGCTGACGGCATCGAGTATCTGCGCGCCGGGCTCGCGGCGGGCATCGACATCGACGCCTTTGCGCCGCGCATCTCGTTCTTCTGGGGCGCCGGCATGAACCTCTTTATGGAGGTCGCGAAGATGCGCGCCGCCCGCGTGCTGTGGGCGGATATCGTCAGAGGATTCGGCGCCAAGAACCCAAAATCGATGGCGCTGCGCACGCACACGCAGACGTCGGGGTGGTCGCTGACCGAGCAGCTACCGTACAACAACGTCACGCGCACCTGCGTCGAGGCCCTCGCGGCGGTGCTGGGCGGCACGCAAAGCCTGCACACCAACGCGCTCGACGAGGCGATCGCGTTGCCGACCGAGTCGTCGGCGCGGATCGCCCGTAACACTCAGCTGGTGCTGCAGCTCGAGACGGACGTCTGCGGGGTGGTCGATCCCTGCGGCGGCTCGCACTACGTCGAGCGCTTGACCGCCGAGCTAGGTGCCAAAGCCAAGCAGCTCATCGACGAGATCGAGGAGCTGGGCGGGATGGCGAAGGCGATCGAAGAGGGCCTGCCCAAACGCCGCATCGAGGAAGCCGCAGCCCGACGCCAAGCCGCGATCGACTCCGGCGAGGACGTGATCCTCGGCGTCAACCGGCATCGGCCGCAGCGCGAGGCGCCGATCGAAACCCTCGAGATCGACAATTCGGCGGTGCGCGAGGCGCAGACGAAGCGGCTGAGCCAATTGCGCGGCGAGCGCGAAGACGAGCCACTCCAGCAGGCGCTCACCGCGCTGCGCAAGGGCGCCGAGGGGGACGCCAACCTGCTGGCGCTGTGCATCGAGGCGGCGCGGGCCGGCGCCACGGTCGGCGAGATGAGCCAGGCCATGGTCGACGTCTTCGGCCGTTACGAAGCCGTGCCGCAGACGATCTCCGGCGTGTACGCTGCAGTCGCCGGCAAGATGAGCGCATTCCAAGAAGTCACCGACCTGGTTGCCCGGTTCGAGCAGCGCGAAGGCCGCCGGCCCCGCATCTTGGTCGCCAAGATGGGGCAGGACGGCCACGACCGGGGCGCAAAGATCATCGCGACCGCGTTCGCCGACCTCGGCTTCGACGTGGACATCGGGCCGCTGTTTCAAACGCCGGAGGAGGTGGCCAAGCACGCGATCGAGAACGACGTGCATATCGCCGGCGTCTCGTCGCTCGCGGGTGGTCACAAGACCTTGATCCCGGAGCTCATCGGCCAGCTACGGTCAGCCGGCCGCGGCGACATTCTCGTGGTCGCCGGCGGCGTCATTCCTGCCAAGGACGACGCTGCGCTCCGCACCGCGGGCTGCGCCGCGGTGTTTGGTCCGGGCACCGTGATCCCGGACGCGGCGAAGCAGCTCCTTGAGAAGATGCTTCGCTAACGCGTTAGTCCTAGTTGAGCGTCACGCCGACCGCGTCGGAGAGCGATAGGCCGCCCGCCGGAGTGCAAACGATGCCCCACTGGAAGAACAGTGGCAGGCCACACAGCGAAGGCGCGAGCGGGATCGGTAGATTGAAGCTGGCGCCGCCGTCGCAAGCGCCGGCCGTGCCGCCCGTCGGGAACGGCCCGAGGATCGCGGCGCCCGGGACGTAGAGCGCACCGCAGGCGAAGGGCACCGTGACGGTGGTCACGTCGATCAGCAGGAAGGCCAGCGACTGACCTGGCGCCGCGGCCAGGGTGATGTCGAGGCAGTTGGTCGGAATCACCGACTCACCGCGCACACCGGCCACCGGCAGACACGGCGGGCAGCCCGGGCCCGAGCAGCTGCGGCCAAACTGACGCGCCTGGATCGGGTTGCGGGCGAGGCCCACCAAGCGGCCGCCGGCACCCAGTGCCGGCCCGAACGGGCAGCACGAGATCGGGTTGCCACCCAGGTCCATCCGGATGATGTTGCCGGCGTCATCGGTGACGGTGACGATGCCGACCGTGCCGAACGGCGTGCGGGCGCAGCGGTCGATCGTGATGCCCTGGAGCGGCAACACGGGCGCCAGGCCCGAGGGGCACTTCGCCTGGAAGATCACGTTGACGGTGCAGACACCGGTGGGCGAGAACGCCACTTGGCCCACGTTGCCGCGAACGTCGCAAACCCAGAAGGCATCGTCGAAGGGATCGATCTCGACACCGGTCAGGATGGAGAACGGCGGCGACGAAACCTGGCAGCGAGCCACCGGCGACGGCAGCGGACAGCTGGTCGGCAGCGGCAGCTCGACGATCAGCCGACCGTCGGTGTAGACGAGGCGGTTCTGGTCCTCATCGACGGCCAGCCCCTTCCACTCGTTGCCCGAGCCAGGAATCGCGCCGGTGCGGCACGCGAAGAGCGGGTTGCAATTCTGATCGACGTTCAACAGCAAGACGCCGTCGGTCGCCCAGATGGAGCTCGAGCACTCACCCAGCGCCACCCCGCCGTTGGGCGAAGGGATCAGAGCTGGCGCAAAGCCTGGGAAACAGGCGCTGATCCGCTGACACGTGGTGTCAAAGTGGTGCAGGCGCGGCTGCGCCGGAGCGCCGGCGGCGCCGTTGTCGAGCCCGAAGAGCGTCTGCGCGGCCATCGGCGTGGCCAGGGAGAGCGCGAGAAGGGGAGCGGTCCAAAAGCGGGAGGGAGTGTTCGCCATAGAAGAATTCCTGAATCAGGCAGGGACTGATCCGAGGAGCGCAGCCATGGCGCGAACCCCAAGGTCCGAAACCAGGAAATCTCCGGACGCTCGGGTCCCGGCGAACGGCGCAGAGGGGCGGCGACATATGTGACGAACTTCGGAGACGCCCAACTAGTGGTGTGATTCAGGCAGATGGGGCCTTATCCGCGAGACATCGGCGCCGGTCGCAAGGCGGGTCGCCGCAGGCATCTTGGTGGAACCGGCGAGGACGACCCAACGCTGCGAGCGGCGCTGAGGGCCGTGGATAAGGCCCCAGATTCCTGAATCACACCACTAGTGCCAGGCGGACCGCACCACGGCGCGCATGCGCGGGGTGTCGACCAGGAAGTTGCCGTGGCGCCGCCGCGACGTGGGAAACCACTTCCACAAGAACGCGCCCACCACCGTGGACTCCGCTTCGACAGCCTCGAGCGCGACGCGCATACAGTCGAGCTGCAGCGGCTCGGCGTCCTCGCCATCGGTGTGCGACTCCCATGGCGTCGCCGCGGCGCGGTGCGAACGGTTGTAGCCGAGCTCGGAAAACACCACGGGACGCCCGACCTCGGCCGAGTAGTCCCGCAGCTCGGCCATCTGCTGCTGCCACGCGGCCCGCAAGTCCTCAACGGTCGGCGCCGGCTTCTCGGTGAGTGGGAAGTAGGCCTGGATGCCGATCGCGTCGAGCGCATCCCAAAACCCGACCCGGCGGTAGTCGGTCCAGTTCGCCGCGTACGTCAGCGGCGCCTTCGTCTCGGCCCGCACGTCCCGGATCAACGCCCGCCATTCAGCGACGTCGCCCAAGAGACGATCCACCTCGGTCCCGACCACAAACGCGTCGGCGTCGCGACAAGCGCGCGCCAAGGTGACGATCCAACGCCGGTACTCGGTCCAAAACCGCTTCCGCTCGGCGCGGTCGGCGAAGTCGATCTCGCCACGCCACGAGAACGGCGAGCCCCAGTACGCGAGGTGCGGCTTGATCATGATCTTGAGGCCCTGCCGGTGGGCCTCCTCGATCGGCCGGGTCAGATGTCGCGGCGGGGTCGCGTCCTTGAAGCCCCGAAACCGCACCGAGCCATCGGCACCGATCTGCGCGTACGGGTGCGTCGCGATCCAAGTCGCACCGACGTCGCGGATCGACGCAATCGTCGGAACGATCACGTCCTGGCCCCAGTCGCGACCGCTGCCGTGCGTCGAGATCGTGATGCCGCGGACACTCGCGGCGGGCGCGGTGTCCGCGCCCTGTGGGGCGGCGAGCAAGAGCGTGACCAGCAGCGCACTCGACATGGCGAGCATGATAGCCCGCTCCTCGCGTGAGCCGGCGTTACTGCAGAGCGTCAACGTCGACGGTCCAGACCGCGGTCTCGCCCGCCGGCACGTCGTATTCGCCCTGCAGGCTGCCGATGGGGCTCGCCAGCCGCGCCTTGTAGCGGCCGGGAGCATAGGTGCCGAGGCGCAGCTCAGCATCGCGCGCCACATCCCGGGGCATCGAGACGCGGCCGGCCCGAACCAAGGAGCCGCTCGGCGCCCACACGCTGTAGGCAACGCCCACGCCGCGTAGCGAGTCTGGAACCTCACCGTCGAGCTTCAGCACGACGTCGACTCCGGAGCTGAGGGTCACCGTCAGCTCCCGCCGCTCACCGACGCCAAGCTCGAAGGGCGGCGTGCTCGTCGGCGCGGCGCGCGGCGCGTCGGCGAGCATTCGGTACTGCCCGGGCGGCAGGCCGTGGACCACCGCGACACCGTCCGCCTCGGTCAGCACGCGCTGGAACAGCTCGACCGGTGTGCCGTCCGCCGCCAACACGGTGACGATCGCGTTGCTGCGAGCCCCAGCGGTCGACCGATCACGCACGAGGAGGCGCACCGAACCGGCGCTCTGCATGCGCAGCTCCAGGTCCGCGCGCACCTCGCCAGCGCCGAGGTTGACGCTCCCGAGCCGACCACTGCGGCCCGTGCCCCCCGTGAGAAGCAGCTCCTTCGCAAACACGTCGTAGACCCCCGGCTCGAGACCGTCGAACGTGAACTTGCCGTCCGACCCGGTCAGCGCCCCCGCTTCGGCGAAATCGACGCGATCCGCAGCATAGTCGGCCTGCCCACCCTCGCCGGGCCGCGACAGGCCGAGTAGCACGCCCCCGGCGGCAGAGCCGTCGTCCGCGTACACCACGCGCCCCGAGAGCCGAGCCCCGGGCAGATCCAGCGCCACATGGTGGGTGTCGGCCGCGGGCACATGCACGACCTGCGGCCGGCCAATCGCCGAGGCAAAAAGCCGCGCTTGCACCTGCACGCGGTAGGAACCCGGACGCACCCGTTCGGCACGAAAGCGACCGTTCTCGACCGGGACCATGCGCGACGGCACCGTCGACCCTGACTCCATCCAGGCGACCATGCCTTGGCGCAACAGCGCCGTGCCAACGCGCACCTCACCCGACACCGTGACCAGCCCCTCGTTCGCGCCCTCCGGGGCCTCGAACACCAGCTCGATCTCGGTCTCCTCGCCATCGCGAATGACGACCTGCTCGCGCACGGACCAGGCCATGGCGTCCTGGATCAGCTCGCCCAAGTTGATCTCACCGGTCGCGAAATCCTGGCGCATGCCCGTCGGCCCGGCCACGTGGTCCAAGTAGTCCGTGGGGAACGCCTCGATCTTGTGCGTGCCCGACGCCATTCCCGCGACCTTGAACACGCCCGCGGCATCGGTCCGCGCCACGTTCAGCGAACGGCCAGAGGCGAGCGACACCTGCACGTTCCAGCTCGTCATCGGCGACCCTTGGTGGTCGACAATCGTGCCCATCAGGCTGCCACCACGGCTCATGTGGAGGACCACGTCGTCGACGGTGCCGCCTTCCTCCAGCGTGATCGTCTTGCTGCGCAGCGGCGCGAAGCCCTCCTTGTCCGCAAGCAACCGCACCCGTCGGCCCGAGACCTGCTCCAGTCGGAAGGTTCCGTCGGCCGCAGTCGCGACGCTGCGTTGGCCGAGCATCTTGCCCATCAATGGGGAGTCCGCGAGGCCCCCCTGGGACACGCGCACGGCGACATCAGGCACGGGCAAGCCGTCCGGGTCGACCACCGTGCCGGCGATCGAGGTCGGCAGCGACAGGCGGATCTCACCGACGTCGACCGAGCCCTTGCGGAGATCGACGCCCTTGCGCCACTCGGCGCGGCCCGGAGCGCGCACGACCAGCTGCAGCTGCTCACGCGGCGCGCCAGTGAGCTCAAACACGCCGTCGGCGGCACCCGTGAAGGCCTCCCCCGCCACCGGGCGGTCGACCACCAGCCACACCTTCTTCTCGAGCCGCGCCTCGAACTCCGCGACGGGCGCTCCGTCCGGCTCCGCCACCACGCGCCCGCGCAACGTCGTCGCGCGCAGAAGCCGCAGCTCGACGCCGGTCGCACCCGCGACCAAGGTCGGCGCGCGCACCGCGTCGTAGCCTCCGGCGGCCGCGACGAGATGCACTTCCTCGCCGGGCTCGAACCCACCGAGGACAAAAGTCCCGTCGGGCTCCACCGGCACACCGCGCGCCGCAACGCGCGAGCCCAACAGATCAACCCCGACGAAACCGCCGACGTCCATACCCATCACTTGCTGACCAAGGATCTTGAGCCGCAGCACCCGCGCGGTGGGAATCGGCGCGTCGTCCTCGTCGAGAATCCGGCCCGCCACCGTCTGCCCCATCCCCAGGCGGAACTCGATCGCGCGCTCCTCGCCAACCACGAGAACGACCTCACGGCTCTCCTCGAGAAAGCCTGGCGTCACCACACGCACCTCGGCAGTGCCAGGGCGGAGCCCCCGCAACCGCGCGAGCCCGTCCTCGCCCGTCCACGCCGTGCGCCCCTCCGCATCCCTCGCTTGGATCGTCGAGCCGAGCAGGGCGGGGTCCGCGGCGCCCGGCCAACGAATGCGGAGACGCGCGTCGTCACGCGGCTGGCCCTCGTCGTCCAAGACCCGCACCGCGAGATCCGCGCCGCGACCCAGCTCAACCTGCACCCAAGTCTCCCGTCCCACCTCAACGCGCACGTCGCGCAGGTGATCGACCAGGTGCGCCGCCTCGATGGACAGCGTCCAGGCCTCGCGGTCGAGACCGTGGAAACGGGCCACGCCGCGTTCATCGGTCTGCATCTCGCGCGGCGCCATGTCCTTGAACAACGTCTCCATGTCGCTCATCACCTTCGGATCGGCGAACTGCGCCATGTCGAGCTTGTGCCCTAGCTCCACTTCGGCACCCGCGACCGGCTGCCCCTCGGGGTCGGCCACGAGGACGACAAGGCTGCCGGCGAGCTGGGTCCCGAGGATGCCGACGTCGACGTCATCTCCCTCGGCCACTTCGAAGGCCGTCCGCTCGGACGCGGCGAGCTGCGGGTGACGCAGCACGAGTCGATAGCGACCGGGCGGCGGCTCCTCGAACCGGAAAGCGCCGGTCGCATCAACCGCGACGCTGGTCACCGGGTCGGACCGGCCAAAGATCGCCGTCAGCACCTCGCGCTGCGACGTCTGCATGGAGCCCTTGGTCCGACCCATGGCACCACCGAGCGCGCCAAAGAAACCACCCTCTGGCATCTCGGGCGCGGCGTGGAGCTCGGCCTCTCCACCTCCAGGCCAGGCCCCGCTCGGCGGCGCAAAGGCGCCGTGGAGCACGGTCTCCGCCGCAACCCGTTGTCGGGCGGGCGGGCTCGCCCCGGGACCGGCATCACCCGCCGCCGCAGGCACCGCCGCGGCCGGAGCCGCGGCGGCCGGGTCGAGCGCAGCGTCCAGATCGGCCGCCGGACTCACGCCCGCGGGGGGTGCTGGTCCTGGCCGGCCAGGCCCAACGCCCCCGGAGAACGCCCAGAGGGCCAGCGCTGCGATCGCGGCGAGCACGACGAGCAAGAGGGCCAGGACGCCGGCACCGCCGGCATCTATGCCAGCTGGACGCGACGGACCACCGGCAGGACTCGTGCGGGAACCCAACATGTACGCGCTCCAATCGGCAGTCTTCGTGGCCATAGGTATCCCCGGCACTTTCACTCGATTCACCACCAGCCAACGCATTGCGTCGACATTTCTTCCAGGCCCTCCACCTTTGCCAGGTGGGCGCGGCAGCACCGTGCCTGCACGACTCATCTACAGTCAGACCGTGACGCTCTTTGAACCGGAGTCGCTGCGCCACGCAGCCCGGACGACCGCCGATTGGTACGCCTCCTGGCTCGAGGGGCTGGAAGACCGACGCGTCGATCCTTGCGCAGAGCCCGGGGCCCTTCGCGGCAAGTTCGCCGGCACCGTGGCGGACGTCGGCATCGGCCTAGAGCGAGCCATCGAGGAGGTGCGGGAGCTCGTCGTGCCGCACTCGATGACCACGCCGCACCCGCAATACCTCGGCCTCATCAACTCCTCACCGCTCCCCGGCGCGCCACTGGCGGACCTCATCGTCTCGGCGCTGAACAACAACTGCGGCGCGTCGCATCAAAGCCCAGCACTGACGGCGGCCGAAGGCGAGGTCGTGCGCGCCTTTGCCGCGCTGTTCGAGTGCAACCCGGCCGACGGCCTGATCGTGCCCGGCGGCACCTATGCCAACCTGCACGGTCTGCTGATGGCTCGAGCGCACGCCTTTCCGGGCTGGCGGCGCGACGGCGTCGCCGCGATCCCGAACGGCGCGACGCTCTACACCTCCGAGGCCGCCCACTTCTCCATCGCGCGGGCGGCGCAGGTCCTCGGCTTTGGCGAGCGACAGATCGTCGCGGTGCCAGGGCGCGGCCGCGGAGAGATGGACGTCGCGGCACTGGCGGCCCGGATCACCACGGACCGCCGCGATGGTGCCACGCCGTTCGCCGTCGTCGCGACGGTCGGCACGACCGGCACCGGTGCCATCGACCCACTGGCGGCGATCGCCCAAGTCTGCCGTCGCGAAGAGGTCTGGTTCCACGTCGACGCCTGCTATGGGGGTGCGGCAGCCCTGGTGCGCTCGTCCCGCGACGATCTCGACGGCGTGGAGCTGGCGGACTCGCTGGCGGTCGACCCCCACAAGTGGTTCTTCATCCCCGTCGCCGCCGGTCTGCTCCTCACCCGACACGGCGCCATGATGCGCGAGTGCTTCGCCACGCAGGCTTCATACATCCCCGATGCCGCGCCAGACGATGCCTTTCTGCGGGGCGTCGCTACGTCACGGCGCGGCTCGGGGTTTACCGTGTGGTTTGCGCTGCGCGCCCACGGCTGGCAACCCATCCGCGAGGCCGTGCAGCGCAACATCGACCTGACACGCACGCTCGAAGCACTGCTGGCCAAGCGCGGCTTCCGCGTGTTGGCGGGCGGTCGCCTGTCGACCGCGTGCGCGCGCTTCGAGCCGGACGGGTGGGATCCCGAGCGCCTGGACGCCCTGCAGGCGCAGATCACCGCCACCGCGGTCGCATCGGGTCAGACGTGGTTCGCGACGGTCAGGCACGAGGGGCGCCGCTGGCTGCGCCTGAACATGGTCAACCTGCACACGCGTGAACGGCACGTTCGAGCCGTCGCGAACCTCTTGACCGGGATCGCCAGCGAGCTCGTGGACTGACGCGCCAGCACCCCGCTACCCTGGACCCATGGCCGCAGCGCGCGCGTTCCCGCCCATCGAGGAGCTGGAGGCCGGCCTCGTCGCCGGCGACCGTGGTCTGCTCTCGAGGGCCATCACGCTGATCGAGAGCTCCCGGGCCGAGCACCAGACCCTGGCCGAAGAGCTGCTGCGGCGCCTCCAGCCCCGCACCGGCAACGCGTGGCGGGTCGGCGTGAGCGGGGTCCCAGGGGTCGGCAAGAGCACGTTCATCGACGTCCTCGGGACCAGGCTGACCGAGCGCGGGTCGCGGGTCGCAGTGCTCGCGGTCGATCCGTCGAGCACGGTCACCGGCGGCAGCGTGCTCGGCGACAAGACACGGATGGATCGGCTGTCGCGCGATCCTCACGCGTTCGTCCGCCCCACGCCGGGTGGCGACGCGACCGGCGGCGTCGCCCTGCGCTCGCGCGAAACCATGCTGCTCTGCGAGGCCGCTGGCTTTGACGTCGTCCTCGTCGAGACCATTGGCGTCGGTCAAGCCGAGGTCGCGGTCTCGCACCTGGTCGACACGTTCGTGCTCCTGGCACTGGCCGGTGCCGGCGACGAGCTGCAGGGCATCAAGCGCGGGATCATGGAGCTGGCCGATGTTCTGGTGATCCACAAAGCCGATGGCGACAACGCCGCTGCGGCCGAGCGGGCCGGCGCGGAGTCCGCTTCGGCGTTGCGATTTCTGCACCACGGCAGAGACGGTTGGCAGCCGCCCGTGCTCACCGCCTCCGCGCACGAAGCCACCGGGATCGACGACGTGTGGGACGCCGTTCGACGACACCGTGCGGCGCTGGGCTCAACCGGGCTGGCCGAACGGCGCTGCGAGCAAGCGCTGCACTGGTTTGAGGCGGCCTGGCAGGACCTCCTGCGGCGCGAGTTTCTCCTCAACGACGACGTCGCGGCACGACTCCCGGTCCTTCGTGATCGCGTGCGTCGCGGTGAGCGGCAGCCCGCGGCCGCGGCTCGCGATCTGCTGGCCCGTGGCAAGGACCCGCACCCACCTTCGGCCTGAAGCAGGACGCACCATGGCGCCACGACGCCGGATCCCGGACGATGGATCCGTGGTCTGGGTGCACGGTTGCGCGGCCTTGGCGTTGCTCGCCATGGCGTCGTGCGAATCCTATGCCGAGCGGGCGCTCGACCCGAGCGCGATGCTCGCCGCGCTCGAGCGCGAGGACGAGAGCTGGGCCACCCGCGATTCGGCATCGATGAGCGAGGCCATTGCCGCCCTGCGGCGGCACAACCCCAACGTCGTCGCGGCGCGAGCCACGCACGCGCAAGCCAGCGCAATCGCGGCGGTCGCGACGCCGCCGCGCAACCCGCAGGTGGGTCTTGGCCCCTTGCTGTTCGCCGGCGGCGGCGTCGCGACCGCCAATCGGCTGGGCGTTCAGGCTACGCTCGGCTGGTGGCTACCGCTGAGTGCGCGGCTGGCCCGGCAGGACGATGTGGCCGCGATGCGAGCGCAGTCAGCCCTCATGGCAACATTGGCGACCGAGCGCGAGGAGTACCTCGCCTTGCGGCGCGACTGGGCGGCCGCAGCGTTGGGCCACGCCATGGAGCGCGCCAGCGCCGACCTCCATCACAGCACGGTGGTGATGGCCGATCATCGGCGGCGCCTCGCCGGTGGCGGCGGCGCCGCGACGGCTGTCGACGTGGGGCTCGCCGAGCTCGATCAGTACACCAGCCATGCGGCCGAGCACGCCGCGCGTGCCGAGGCACTGAGTCTGCGGCTGCGGCTCGCCGAACGCTGCGGGCTCACGCCCGAAGCGTTCGCGGGACTCGATGACCGTTGCTTGCCAGAGTTGCCGAAGACTGTGCCCGACGTCGCCACGCTCAGCGCCCTATTGCCGGATGCCCCGGCGCTGATCCGCTTGGGCGCCGAGTACCGGCTCGCCGAAGCGGAGCTCCACCTCGAAGTCGCCCGGCAGTATCCAGACCTCAACCTCGGCGGAAGCTACGAACGTGACCAAGGAGTACACCGCATCGCGCTGCCGTTCGGCATCCAGCTGCCCGTCTTCGACCGCAACCAGAAGGGGATTGCCGCCGCCAACGGCCGTCGCGACGCGCTCGGACAACGCTATGCCAGCGAAATGCGCCGTCGGCTCCACGGCCTCCAAGGTGCCCGCGCGCTGGTCGTCGAGCAGTACGGCCGCTGGCGCCATATCCGTGACGAGGTCCACCCGATCGCCCGCGAACTCGTCGAGCTGGCCCAGCGTGCGGCACAGGCAGGCAGCCTCGATGCGGTCGGGCTGCTGACCCTCGCCGCCCGCGAACGCAGCGTGCGACTCGACGTGCTCGCGGCCCAGCGGGATCTGCTCGCCGCGTGGGGCCGTCTCGAGGTCCTGTGCGGCGCGCCGTTGCTCCTCTTTCCCGACGAGCCGATGCCGCCGTTGCCCACCACGCCGGCACCAGATCCAGAAGACGTCCCTCGATGATGCGCGTCTATCCGTCTGACTCGGCCAAGCAGTAGAGAAAGCGCTCGCCGCGCAGGAAGAGCTCGTCGCCGGCGATCGCCGCCGAAGCGCTGAACCGGTCCTCCAATCGGTTCAGGGCGAGGATCTCCGGCGCCTCGTCGTCGTGGCTGAGTACCAGCGTCGTGCCGTCCCGATCGGTGATGTAGACCCGACCAGCCGCGCCGACCGGCGACGCGTAGATGTTGAACAAGCCCTCGAGCCGAAACGGCCCGACCGGTTCGGCGCCGTCCTCGGCGCGCACTCGCGACAACACGCCCTGGTAGTGGTTCAAGAAATACAGCCACTCGCCATACAGCAACGGCGACGGCACGTAGGGCGTCCGGCGCCGGCGCGACCACGCCACCCGGTCGGTGTCGGTGATGTCGCCCGACGCGCCGGCGAGGCGAATGGCATACATCGCACGCTTCTCGTAGCTGCTGCCCACGAACACCATGCCGCGACCGGCAACGGGCGATGCCACCACGTTGTGCGACAAGCCCGAGCAGTGCCAGATCACCTCACCGGACTCGAGGTCGTACGCCCGCACGTTCTCAGAACCGCTCACGATCAGCTGGGTGCGGCCGCCGTGCGACACCGCGATCGGCGTCGACCAAGACGTCACCTCGCCGCGTTCGGCCCGCCAGCGCTCCGCACCGGTCGCGGCGTCAAACGCCACGACGAACGACTGGCCCTCGTGGTCCCAGTTGATGGCGAGGGTGTCGCCATGCAGCACTGGCGAGGCGCCCTCACCGTGACCGTGCTTCACCTGCATCACACCGAGGTCGTGAGACCACAGCACCTCGCCGTCGCGATCGAGGCAGTAGAGGCCGTGCGACCCGAAGAAGGCGTACACCCGCTGGCCGTCGGTGACCGGCGAAGCCGAGGCCAGGCTGGCGCTGACGTGCGCGCCCGCGAAAGGCAGCTGCTCACGGACCTTGGTGTGCCACAGGACCTCGCCCGAGCGGCGATCGAACGCCATCACGGCAAACTGGTGTTGGCGGGTCACCGGCGCGTTGTCGTGGGCGCCGGGCGCGTCATCCGGCACAGGCTCGCCCGGCTCACCGAAGGGAATCGCGGTCGTGACGTAGATCCGATCTCCCCAGACCACAGGGGAAGAGTGCCCGAGACCGAGCAGCGGCACTTTCCAGCGGACGTTCCGCCCTTCACCCCACTCCAAGGGGGGGTGCCCACTCGGCGCGACTCCGCTCGAGAGCGGCCCACGCCATTGCGGCCAGTGGTCGTCGGCCAACGGGCTGGGCTCGTCCTGCGCCGCGACGCCGGTCGAGGCCAAAGCGAGCGCAAAGATTACGCTAGAAAGGATTTCGGAGCGCTGCACGATCTCTCGACGCCCGCGCCGCTGGCAAGGCTTCAACAAGACTGGGATAATCCCGGAAGACAACGCGATTCGCTGCGTCCTTCATGCCGATGGTTCCGCTTTCGAATGCTGGCCCGCCAGCGTCGTAGCGAGGACCAAAGGTTGCATGGCCGGCACCATCATCCCTGAGCCGTACCCCGAAAGAGACACCCGGCCCCAAAGGCAGACGGACAAGGAGAGGAACGTCGTGTCGGAGGAACGCAGACAAGTTGAACAAGTGAGGCCCGGCGCCCGGAGGAGTGCCGGCCGATGGCCGTTGCGTGCGAAGGCGCCGGCCACAGCGCTGGCCCTGGCCTTGCTTGCCGGATGGGCCCCAGCGCAGAAGCCGGTTGGGTGGCTGACCAATCTCGCCACGGCGCAATGCCAAGCGCGCACCGACGAGAAGCCGCTCCTGCTGGTGGTGCACCACGCCACTGCGCCTGACGCCGCCGAGATGGCGGCCGTCTACAGCCACTCGCGGTTTCGCCTGGCAGCTCGCAAGATCGTCCCCTTCCTGGCGTGCTGGGGCGCGGCTGGCGCCGAAGCCGACCTGCAGAAGCAGTTCGGCGTCGCAGCCGAAGATGTGGCGCAGGGCCATCAAGTCGCCCGCGCCCTGTTCACCAGCTGGGACTCGGCGCCCGCCCCACAGCAGCTCATCCTGCACCCCGAGGGCGACGTCTTGTGGCACGGCGTCGGGTCCTGCAGTGCGCTGGACCTGGCGCGCGGCATCGACCGCGCCGTTGCGGCCATGCGCAAGAAGCCGGCCGAGCGCCGAAAGCTCGCGACCAAGTTGGTCGACAAGCTCGCGGATCAGGCCTCCGATCCAAACACCTACGTCAAGCTGGCCGCGTTGGCGCGCCACGGCGACGAGATGGTGCTCGGACATGTCCTCGACGCTCTCGGCGACCACCAGTCGATCGGCGAGCGGGTCCTGCGCGACGCGACCCGCGGCATCCCGCCCGACGTCGGTCGTGACCGCCTCGCCAAGGTACGCCCGGTCGCCGCCAACCTGCGCATGGTCATGGCAGAGCTGATCGAGGAACTCGATCGGCGCGCGCGCCCCAAGGGTGACGCGATCGCGCTGCGGGAGCCGCTGCCGGCGCTCGGCAAGATCGCTGACTTCGGCAAGACCCAGTTCGTCGATGGCGTCGATCGCGGTCCGATCGACGCGGAGGCAACGCTGACGGTGGTTTGGGTGTTCCTCGCAGACGATCCGATGATGCCCCGTCAGGCCGGCATGCTCGGCGGTGTGCACCAAGAGCTCGCCTCCAAAGCCGTGCGGTTCGTCGGCCTTGGCGCGACCACCGACCCCGAGCAGGGCTTGATCGACGTCGATGATGCTGGGCTGCCGTTCCCGTCGGGCGCCTATCCCTACGACGCCAACGCGGCGATGCTGGAGGTCAAGGACTTCCCAACCGCGTTCATCCTCGATGCCGAAGGCAACGTCCTCTTCCGCAGCACGGTCGACGACATGAAGCGCTCCTACACGTGCTTCGCGCCGACGCTGCGCGGGATGCTCAAGAGCCCCTTCTACTTCTAGTGGGGCGCTGGCGGCGAAGCGCTGGCGGCTAGACGCCGAGCTCCGCCAGCAGATGCGGAGCCGGCAGCACCTGCTCGAGCACCCAAAGGATGTAGCGCACGTCGACGCTGATGTTGCGCGAGCGCTCGGGTCGCCAGCCGTAGTCGCCAGCCACTGCTTCGAACACGCGGTCGAAGTTGAGGCCGACGAGCTCGCCGCGGCCGTTCACCACCGGTGAGCCCGAGTTGCCACCGGTCGTGTCGCCATCCGACAGGAAGCACACCGGCACATCGCCGACCCCCTGATCGAAGAACTTGCTCCGCGTGCGTCCCTCGGCCGCGCCGAGCAGCGCCGCCGGGCTGGCAAACGGGGCGGCGCCCTTCTCCTTGTCGAGCACGCCGGCCACGGTCGTGTGCGGCACGTGGATCACGCCATCACGCGGCTCATAGCCCTTCACCGCCGCGATCGACACGCGCAGCGTGCTGTTCGCGTCGGGATAGAACGAGGTGCCGCGCCACTTCTGCTGGCCCTCGATCCAGCGGCGGCCCACCTCGAGCAAACGACCGCGGCGGCCGTCGTCGCGGCCTGCACGAGCGATCGCCTCCTGGGCGATGCCGCGGGCGAGGACCACCAAGGGATCCTTGCTCGCCGCCACGGCGTGGCGGCCCTGGGCAAACAGCAGGGCCCGCCGCTCCGCATCCAGCATCTGCGAAGCCGCCAGAGCCTCACTGAGCCACTCGGCCGTGCCAGCCTCGGCCGCGATCAGCGCTTCAGTGCCGCGGAGCCGCTGCGCCTCGGGCAGGCTTCGGGCCTCTTCGAGCAACAGCGCCAGAATCGGCCGCTGGACCGTATCGAAGTCCGTCGTCAGTGACGGGGAGGCGAGCCGCCGCTCCAACCCCCGCGGGATCGGCTCATCGTCGCTGGCCGCCGATTCCACCGCGCGCGCGGCTTCGGCAAGGGTCGCCACGAGCGGGGCCAGACCCGCTGAGCCGAGCAACCGCGACACCTGGTCTCGCATCAAGGTGCGCCGCGCCTGCTCGTCGAGATCCAGCATCTCCTCCAGCACACCGGCGAACTCGGCGCCGCCCGCGGATTCCTCGATCCAGCTGCGAAACGCCGCTTCCTCGGCGAGCTTGTGCGCCACGGTGCCGTTGCGCCGCAGCCCCTCGATCATGCCAAGGGCGTTCTTCTGCGTGTTGGCCAGGCTCTTGACCAGGCTGGCATAACGCAGCCGCCGCGCTTCATCACGAGCTCCCGCGCGATGGAGCACGTCGATGATGTCGGAGAAGAGCCGGTGCCGGAACGGATAGGTCACGCTCTGCCGATCACTCACCGCCGACGAGGTCAGGTAGCGCTCGGTCCGACCGGGGTAGCCCAAGATCATCACCAGGTCGCCCTCTTGGACGCCGCTGGCCGAGGTCTTCAGGAAGTGAGCGGGGCGGTACGGCACGTTGTCTTCGCGATACGTGCGCGGCGTACCATCGGGCCCGACGTAGGCGCGGAAGAAACAGAAGTCACCGGTGTGGCGCGGCCACTCCCAGTTGTCGACTTCCCCGCCAAACTCGCCGATGCTGCGCGGCGGCGCGAAGGCCAAGCGCACGTCCTCGATCCGCGTGCGGTAGTAGAGGTGGTACTGCTGCCCCTCGAGGAACGACGCGACGTGGCAGACCGTGTTGGGCTCCTGCTCGCCTTCGCGAACCAGCTCCTCGATGGCCCGCTGCGTCGCCTGCCAGCGGTCGAGGTCGGTCTCGGCCTTGGCTTGCGCCGCGTGGACCTCTGCCGTGACGTCGCGGATCCGCCGCACCACGTAGACGACCATGCCGGGCGCGGGCAGCTCCGCGGTCTTCGACGGAGCCACGAAGCCCGCATCGAGGTAGTTGGTCTCCACCGAGCTGAGCCGCTGCACTGCGCGGAAGCCGCAATGATGGTTGGTCACCAGCAGGCCGTCCGACGAGACGAACGACGCGCTACAGCCGCCGATCTGCACCGCCGCCGACAGCACGCCGCCGCGGTCGGGGTGCCAAAACTCATCCTTGGAGAGCTCGAGGCCGCGCTTTTGCAGCTCGGCCCAGTCCATGGCCAAGACCTGCTGAGGCAGCCATTGGCCCTCATCGGGGCCGGATGTGAGGAGCAGTAGGGCAGCGGCAGAAAGACAGCGGATCGGCTTCATCGCGCGCGGACTCGACATTGGGGGGCGAAACGCGCGCAGTATAGCCCGGACGCCCCGGCGGATCCGCTTGAAGCCCTGTTTGCCGGCCGCGTTACGGCGAGCCGGTGTGCCGACTAATCCACCAGCTGGGCGCCGACCAGGTCGAGCAGCGCCTCGGCCCCGCCATCCATCACCTCGAGCGTCTTGGCGTCCCGATAGTGGCGCTCGACGTGGTATTCGGTGGTGTAGCCATATCCACCATGCACCTGGATCGCCTCGTCGCTGGCCAGCACCGCGGCGGCGACCCCCTCCAGGCGACAGAGGGCCGCGGCCTCGGTGGTCTCGCCGCCGGCATCCGCCGTCCGCGCGGCGTGGTAGACCAGGTGGCGGGCCGCCGCGGCCCGGCGCGTTGCCTCCACGAGCTTGTGCCGGACGGCCTGCTGCGCCGACAGCGGCTTGCCAAACGCCAGCCGATCCTTGGTGTAGGTCACCGAACGCTCGACCGCGTTGGCCGCCAGACCAACACCGATCGCGCCGCCGCCGATCATCGCCGCCAACCAGGCGCGCTCGATCGCCGCGGCCGCCTCCGCACCGCGCGCGACCAGAGCCTCGCCGCCAACCTTGGCTTGGGTCAGCTGGATCGAGCCACCGCCGGCGGCACGGAACCCGAGCGCCGAGGCAGCCGCCCGCGTGACGTTGCTCGCCGGCGCCACAAACAGCAGCGGCTCGGCGTCGGCAGCCGCCGTCGCGGCAATGAGAATCACATCCGCTTCCGCCGCCGCCGTCACGATCGCGGCAGTGCCATCCAGGCCCCAGGAGTCCCCGTCCGGGGTCGCCACGACGCCACTCCAGGGCCCGACGTAGGCGCCGAGCTGCTCACCGCCGACGAGCGCCTCACAGGTCGTGGAGGCCGCCGGCAGTCCTTCCAATGCCTTCGCACACAGTCCCGCCTGCGACAAGAGCAGACGAGCCGTCGAGCCGCACGATCGCGCGAGCTCCTCGATCGCCACCGCAAACGAGAGCATGCCCATGTCCACGCCGCCGCTCGCTTCGGCGATGGGCAGGCCGAGCATGCCGAGCTCGGCGAGCTGCTCCAGGTTGGACTTGGCGAAGCGGCGCTCCTCGTCTTGCTCCAACGCGCTGGGCTCAATCTGGTCCTGCACCAGCTTGCGGACCTGGTCCAGGATCATGTCCTGCTCTTCGGAGAGCTCTAGATTCGTCGCGGTCATCGTCTGCGCTGAGGCCTCAGCGGCCTCCTGGCCAAAAGTAGAGAAGCTTGGGACCGGTCGCCTGCCGAAGGAGCTGCGCGATGCTGCCCTCCAAGGTCGGGGGCTGCGCCCGCACGGCGAACAAAGTGTCAAACAGAGTGGGGACGCGGCGATGCTCGACCACCCGAACGCTCTCCACGCGCATCAAGTCGGCAAGCTTGGCGTAGGCATCGGCGAGAGAGCCGATCCCATCCACGAGCCCCAACCGCTCCGCCTGCATCGCCGAGTAGACCTCACCGGTCGCGAGCTGCTTCACCTCATCGCGGGTGAGCTCTTCGCGACCTTCGTCCACCACGTCGACGAAGCGCTCATACATCTCCTGGACGATCGCGCGGATCTTGCGCCGCTCGGCCTCCGTCATCGGCCGCGTCATCGACAGCATGTCCTTGAACGGCGTGTCCTCGGAGACAATGACGACGGGCTCGACGCCGATCTGCCCCAGCGCCTCCGACACATCGTACGAGCTGATGATCACGCCGATGCTGCCCGTGATCGTCGTCGGCCGAGCCATGATGTGCGCGGTGGGCGCGGCGATGTAGTAGCCGCCGGAGGCGGCGATATCGCCCAACAGGGACACGACCGGCAGGTCAGGATGGTCGCGACGGAACTGCTTGATCAGGTTGCGGATCTCGTCCGAATCGGTGACCCCACCGCCAGGCGAGTTGATGTCGAGCAGAACGCCACGGATGCTCGACTCGCGCGCCGCGGCCCGCAGGGCCCGCCGCACTTGCGACACCGTACCGCCAGCACCGCCCATCAGCGGCGACGAGGCCTCGGCGATCGCGCCATCGATGCGGACACGCAGCACCGCGGCATCGGCCTTGCGGTCGCCATCCACCGTGACGACCTGAAACCGGCCATCGTCGCCAGACAGCATCCCACCGCCGAAGCCACCGGCAGCCGAGCCCAGGGCGCTGACGAGCAGCAGTAGGACGTTCAGGCCGCCGGAAATGAACAGCAACAGCGCCAAGAAGATCGCGACGTAGAACGAGACCGACCGCCCCTCGCGGGGAGCCGGCTGCGGATACGGCGGCGGAGCGCCGTCTGGTGGGGTTGCGGGGGGCAAACCAGTCATGGGGCCTCGGCGCTCACGTCAGCTCGGCCCTCGCCACCACCAAGCGCTGGATGTCGGTGGCGCCTTCGTAGATCTCGGTGATCCGGGCGTCGCGCAGGATGCGCTCTGCGTCACTGACGCCCGAAACTCCCGCCTCGCCCAAGATCGTCACCGCGACGCGCGCCGCGCGGTTGGCGAGACGACTCGTGCAGAGCTTCGCCATCGCTGCCTCGCGACTGCAGCGCACCTTGCGATCCCGCAGGATTGCGGCCCGCCAGGTCAGGAAGCGGTAGGCCTCGAGATCCGCCGTCAGGTCGGCGAACTCCCATTGCGACGCTTGCGACGCGTTGGGGCGCCCCTTGTGGTCCTTCTGCGTGGCCAAATGATCACGAATCAGGTCCTTGGCAGCCCGCGCCAACCCGAGCGCCTGGCTAGCAATGCCCAACCGCCCACCATCCAGCGTATCGAGCGCAATCGTGAAACCGACGCCATCATCGCCGAGGCGATTGGCGACAGGCACGCGCACGTTCTCAAGCAAGATCTCGGTGGTCGGCGACGCGCGGATGCCGAGCTTGCGCTCCTTCTTACCAACGCCGACGCCAGGCCGGTCACCCTCGACCAGAAACGCGGTAATGCCCTTCACGCGATCCGGGCCGGTCCGCGCGAAGACGACGAAGAGCTTGGCTTGGCTCCCCGTCGTGATCCACAGCTTCGGTCCATTGAGCACATACTCGTCGCCATCCAGCCGCGCCTCGCAGCGCAGCCCCGCGGCGTCCGACCCGGAGCCAGCCTCCGACAAGCAGTAAGCACCGAGCCATTCGCCGCCGATCAGCTTCGGGAAGAAGCGCTCTTTTTGCTCCGCCGTCCCCCACTTCGCGATCGGCGAGCACACCAGCGAGTTATGCACCGAGATCGTCACGCCGGTGGACGCACAGGCCGCGTTGACCTCCTCGAGCGTGACACAGCTCGCCAGGTTGCCGAGGTCGGTGCCACCATGCTCAACCGGGACCGTCATCCGCAGCAGGCCAAGCTCGGCCGCCTTGGCGACCGCATCCCCCGGGAACTCGGCTTGTCGATCCCGTTTGGCCGCGTCGGGAACGACGAATTGATCGGCGTAGGTGCGGACCTTGGTCTGCAGCTCCTGCAGCTCGGGCGAAAGATCGAAATCGACGACTTGCGCCGGCGACGCGGTCTGAACTTCGGTCATCGGTCGTACTCGTAGAATCCTCTGCCGGTCTTACGGCCCAAGTGGCCAGCGGCGACCATCCGGCGCAGCAGCGGGCAGGCTCGGTATTTATCGTCACCGAGGCCGTTCTTCAGCACGTCGAGGATCTCGACGCACACGTCCAGCCCGATGAGGTCGGCCAGTGCCAACGGCCCGAGGGGGTGATTCATGCCCAGCTTCATAATCTGGTCGATGCCCTCCCGGCTGCTGACCCCCTCCATGAGGCAGTAGGCCGCCTCGTTGATCATGGGCATCAGCACTCGATTGCTGACGAACCCTGGATAGTCGTTCGCTTCCACCGGGGTCTTGCCCAAGGCCTCGGCGCAGCTCATCACGGTCTGGGTCGTGGCGTCGGACGTGTCCTGGCCGCGGATAACCTCGACGAGCACCATCAACGGCACCGGGTTCATGAAGTGCATGCCGATGACGCGATCGGCACGCCCAGTCTGCGCGCCGAGCAGCGTGATCGAGATCGACGACGTGTTGCTCGCGAGAATGGTCTCGGCCGGAGCCACCTCGTCGATGCGGCGGAAGACGTCCGTCTTCACCTCCACTCGCTCGGTCACCGCTTCGACCACCAAGTTGGCATCGCGCACCGAATCGAAGGAAGTCGAGCCGCGAATCCGTCCCTGGATCTCCTCGACCTGGGCGGCCGTCATCTTCTCTTTCTTGACGAAGCGAGCGAGGCTCTTGCCGATGGCGCCGATCCCGCGCTCCACAAACTCGTCCTTGATGTCGAGCAGCACGGTCTGCACGCCTGCGGTCGCGAACGTTTGGGCAATGCCGTTGCCCATGGTGCCCGCTCCGATCACCACCACGTTGCCGGGAAGACTCATCCCTCGATCCTTTCCACCGCCATGACCACTGCGTTGCCGCCACCGAGGCACAGCCCCGCGAGCCCGCGCTGCAGGCCGCGATCCGCGAGTGCGTGTAGCAGAGTCACCAAGATGCGCGTACCGGAGCAACCGATGGGGTGCCCGAGGGCCACGGCGCCGCCGTGGACGTTGACGCGCTGCGGATCCAGCTCGAGCCGGCGCGTGAGCGCGACGCACTGGACAGCGAACGCCTCGTTGAGCTCGACCAAGTCGAAGTCCTGCGGCGCGCAACCGAGCTGCGCGCACAGCTTCTTGACCGCCACCTCGGGCGCCATCATCACCCACTCGGGCGCCATCCCACCCGTCGCGTAGCCGAGCACGCGGGCGAGCGGCTTAGCCCCGGCCGCCTGGGCCGCGGCCTCGTCCATCACCACCACGGCGGCCGCCCCGTCGTTGATCGATGAGGCGTTGCCCGCGGTGACCGTCCCATCCTTTTGGAACGCGGGACGCAGCTTGGCCAGCGACTCGGCCGTCGAATCCGCACGCGGCCCCTCGTCCGCCGCAACAACGCTGACGGCGCCCTTCCGGCCCTTCACCTCGATCGGTAGGATCTCGGCGGTGAACTTGCCGGCCTCTTGGGCCGCGACCGCTCGGCGATGGCTCTCCGCGGCGTAGGCATCCTGCTCCTCGCGGCTGATGCCATACTCTTTGGCCACGAGCTCCCCGGTATTCCCCATGTGGAAGTCGTGGTACGGGTCCCACAGGCCGTCGGCGATCATTCCATCGACCACTTGGGCGTGGCCCAGCCGATGGCCCCGGCGAGCCTCGGGCAGGTAGTACGGGACATTGCTCATCGACTCCATCCCGCCCGCAAGGATGCATGAGGCATCACCGGCCCGGATGGCCTGCGCGGCGAGCATCACCGACTTGAGGCCGCTCCCGCACACCTTGTTGACGGTGAGGGCGCCGACAGCATCCGGAATCCCCGCGCCACGCAACACCTGCCGCGCCGGGGCCTGGCCGAGCCCAGCCTGCAGCACACAACCCATGATCACCTCGTCCACTTGGTCTGGCCCCACGGCGCCGCGCCGCAGCGCTTCCGCCGCGACCTGCACACCCAGCTCAGGCGAAGTGAGCTTGGCGAGACCGCCCTGGAACTTGCCCACCGCGGTGCGGCAGGCCGAGACGATGACCGGTATACCCATGCTGCGAAACCCAGGCTCGTAATGCCGACGGCGGCTCCATCACTCCACCAGGAGTCGCCCAATCCTCGCCGCGCGATGGAATTGCAGCGAGGACGGTCACCTTATCGGGCAAAGTCGAGACCCCGCCACCGGGTAGGCGAAAAAGCCCCCGAGGGGGCGAGCCCGCCAGCCTGCGAGCTCGTCGGACTGCCCCCGCGGGAACCGCAGCCCCCCCCTCGTTAGGCGTGGGCGTCGACGCTGTGGCCCTTGCCGGGCTCTTGGGCCGGCGAACCGCCCTTCGACCCGGAGGCCGAGTCGATCAGCGACACCGCTGCCCGACCATCGGCCTTCTGGGCATCGAGCGTCTTGTCGAGAACCTGCAGGCTTGCCTGCTGCGCGTGCTGCGACTGAGACGCAGCGCTCACTCCTCCAACCGTCATCGGACGTTCCCCCATGGGGCACTGTGCCCCCGCCGGGGGATCGGCGCTTACGGCCCACCGCCTCAAACGCGGCGCGGAGCCGCCCACGGCGGCGGGGGGTCGGGGGAACCCGGTGCGGTACTCCGCAGTGACATTTGTTGCCGCCGACGGGAGCCGCGCACCCGAGATCCCATCACCGAACCGCACTTCGGTCGCCCGCAGCACGGTGCCGTCGCGGAGCTCGTAGGCCGGCGGCGCTGCCACCCGCCGAACCAACGCCCTAGTGGTGTGATTCAGGAATCTGGGCTGGGGGGCGCAGCGGCATCACCCAGTGATCGCACCCGGCCCCGGTTGGTTGCGCGACCGCCGCCTGAATCGGCGTCAGCGCCCCGGCGCGGCGTCGACCGTCGGGGTCCGGTACAATGCCGCGGCCGCCGGGTTGAGCCCGGCGTAGAACGGCGGCACCGCGGCGCTGATCGCATCATCCACATCGACGAGCGCGAACTCGACGCCGTAGCGGCCGGGCGGGGCGCCATTGCCCGTCTGCCCCCACGCGGTCGCACGACCGTAGCCGCGAAAGCGGGCCACGCGCTTCGTCGATCGGTCGAGCACGAACCGTAGGTCGATGGTGCCGACCACGCCAAACGCCTCGCCGTCCTCCTGCGTCCGGCCCTCACTGCGGTAAGTCCCCTGAACAGAGAACGTCGCCAAATCGCCCTCGACCGCGATACAGCGCGCCCGAAACTGAGCCTTCTGCACCTGGTCCGCGTCGAAGTCCTCACTCACGTTGCGAGCATGGTCCAGGAGGTGGAACCGGACCAAGCGCGCGACCAACGCCGCGGGCAGATCAAACCGCTGACGGATCTGACGCCCGGCGTCCAAGATCGCGATCACATCCTCGCGATAGATCCACGCGTGGTCCCGCCCGATCCCGTTGTGCGCGTCGGTGTCAGAACGCGTCTCGGTCGTGACGCGATTGAACACGCGCAACGCGCCGGCAACGGACTTTGGCAGCACGTGCTCGGCCTGTCGAACCACGTGGTCCGAGATCACAACACGCCGCGGCGGATGGCGCCGATATTGCGTCGAGGCCTCTGCCAGCGCGTCGGTCATGTCGTCGGGCTCCAGCCCCCAGGCGACCTTGTAGTCGAACACCGCGCCGTCGTGCCCCACGACGTAGAATCCCTGATAGGTCTGAAAGGTGTCCCACCAACCCGGCGGCGCGAACTCCGCGAACGCGCGTTCGGCGACCCTGCCAAACCAGCGGCTCGAATCCGACTCGTCGCCGCCATACCGCGACGGCTGCAGTCGCTCGATCGACGCGGCGACCGGCACGAAGTTGGCCGCGATGTAGCGGTTGAGCTTGGGGTCATTGATGAGCGCACGGCTCACCTGGCCGTTGCCTCAAGTACACCCGAGGACATGCCCATCCATCAGCCAGATGAACATGGGCTTGCGCTGCTGCTGCGAGAGTTGCCGGGCCCGCATCAGATTGGTCTGCCACGGAATCTCAAGCCACCGCGCCTCCGCCTTGGACGGCAACACGCGGCGGACGTGCTCCTCGAGGTCGCGGGGAGCGCGCTGCGCGGCGGCGCCAATCGCAAGGGCGGTAGCCAGCAGCGCGGACGTCGTCGTTCGCCAGTCGGGTCGATGCACGCCTAGACTGTCGGGCAAGGCCAGCCCCCAACTTAATCAGCGCGCCCGCGTTAGCGCTCTTGCGGGCTGGCCACAAACAACGAGCGCCGCTCGGCTGCCAACACGTCGGCCGCCAGCTCGGAGAGCTCTGCCGCCGTGACTTCCTGGTAGGCGTCGACTTCGCGCACTGCCTCCACCAACGCCGCCTCGCGACCGTGCAGGTGCTCAAGGAGCACATACGCCCAAAAGCCGTTGGCGCGGCGCTCATCGCGAAGCTGCGCCATCACGGGCTCACGCAAGCGCAACAGCTCCTCCTCGGTCACCCCCTCCTCCGCCAGCCGATCGGTGACGACCCCGCAGGCGGCGATCAGCGCATCGACCTCGTTGGGCTCGGCTTGCGCGAACACCGTCAGGCGGCCGACGCCGGGGAAGACAAGGCTCGATTCAGCGCCGGCCCCGGGGCTGTACGAGGCGCCCAGCGCCTCGCGGATCGCCTCCAGAAGACGGTCGCCCAGCACGCGTCCCAGCAGGTCGTGGCGCACGCGACGCGACAGCTCCATGCCATCGTTCGTTGGGTACACCGCGATCACTGTGGCGCGCTTGTCATCGGTATCGATCACATAGCGCTTCTCGAGCCCAGGCCGCGGTCCTTTTACCCGGCGGCGCGCTTCGTGCCGTTCCAACGGCCGTCGCGTGGGCAAACGACCGAAGGCATCACGCGCTGTCTCCAACACAACCTCGACGTCGAGGTCACCGACGAAACACACACTTAGCGGTGCCGAGGCGAGCTCTGGCTCGAGCCAAGCCTGAACGTCGTCCATGGAGACTCCCTCGACGACCTCGCGCGGCGCCAGCCCAAACCGGCAGTCACCGCCGTAGAGCTGCGGCGTGAACTGCATCTGGAAGGGCCCTTCGAAGCTCCGAGACAGCGACTCGTAGTACTCGGGCAGCCCCTTGCGAAACTGCTGCATCGCCTCGGCGCGCCACCCCGGATCCACCAGGTAGGCGCACATCAGGCGGCACTGCAGGGCCAGGTCTTCCCGCGTCGTCGAGCCGCTCAAGACGCAGGCGTCTTCGGCCACGCTGAAGCCCACTCCCGCGAGCTTGCCCGCAAGCGCCCGGCGCAGCTCGTCCTCGGAGTGCGATCCCAAGCCGGCGCGATCGAAGACACCGCTGGCCACCAAACCCAGCCCGCAGCGGTCCGGCTCCATCGCCAGTTCGCCCTCCCCCAAGTAGGCGCGCACGACAATCTGGCGCTGCGCGAAGTCCGTGCGCTTGATCACGACCCGCACCCCGTTGCCGAACACAGCCACGTGCGCGTCCACCGCCTCGGCGTGGCTCTGCTCGACGACCTCGGCCGGCTCGCCGTCGAGGGCCAAGTCGAGCGCCTTCGTCTCGATGTCCGCCGGCGCCTCAAGCTCGGTGGCCCGCCCCTCGCGGTAGGCCTCGAGCAACGTCCCCCCCGCGTCTTCCCCGAGGTCCAGGTTGCCGCCGCCGAACACGAACAACTCGCCGCGCGCCCACGACTCGACCAGCGCCTCATGGCACTCGTCCGTCGTGAACGCCTGCAGCGCCGGGAGCATGAGATCGCGGCGTGTCTTCGCATCGACCGGCACCACGGCTTGTTCCGCCGCGACCGCGAGCTCTCCCGCCAACGACGCGCTCGGCCGTGTCGCCTCGCGGTCCAGGACCTCCTGCAGCCCCCGGGCGAGCTCCGAGCGAATCTCATCAAGCTCGGCCTGACGGAACCCAAACTCGAGCGCCCGGCGCAGCTCGCGGTCGCATTGCTGCAGAGCCTCGCGCCAGCGACTAGGCGAGGCCACCACGGTCAGTGCCTCGCCCACAAACACCGGCGGGCGAAACGTCGGCGCGCCCGGCCGGCCGCGGCCTTCGACCATCGCCTGTAAGAAAGCCGCGTCGGCGCTCTTGGCAAGCTCGGCCAGGCGCAGATTGAGCATCGCCCGCGCACAGGTGAGGCGCAGCTCGTCGATCAGGACCTTCTTGCGCACCGGCACCGGACGCCGCGGCGCGAGCCGCGCCACGACCGCAACGTAGTACGGCAGCTCGTCCTCGTAGATGGAGTAGCTGCGCTGGGCCATGGTCGGCTCGCCGATTGGCGGCGCCGTCGACCACTCGCCCTCGCCGTGCCAGTCGGCAAAGTGCTCGGTGATGAGCTCCGTCGGATCGAGGCCGTCCAGGTCGCCGACCAACACCAGCGTCGTGCTCTCCGGCCGATACCAACGCTGATAGAAGGCGCGCAATGAGGCAGCGGTGAACGCATCTCGCGCCGGCTTCACCCCGATCGGATCGCGGACCGGAAACCGGGTCCCGGCGAGGCGCCGCGCGTTGTTGGCGCGGATCATCCGGTAGGCCGCCGAGTCGGTCTCGCGCTCCTCGGCATCGATGACCCCCTTCTCCGCTTCGACCTGATCCTCTTCGAACAGGATCCCGTCGGCGAACTCCCGCAGCACGAGCAATGCCTCGCCGACCGACTCGGCATCGGTCTCCGGCAAGTCGATCTGGTAGACCGTCTCGCTGTGGGCCGTGTAGGCGTTGGTGTCGGCACCGAAGTCCATGCCGTGGGCCTGAAACCAGTCCACGAGCTCACCCGCCGCGAAGCGCCGCGTGCCGTTGAAAGCCATGTGCTCGACGAAGTGCGCCATCCCCCGCTCGGCGTCGGTCTCGGCCAAGCTGCCAACGTCGACGTGAAGCCGCAGATAGCAACGCTCGTCCGGCTCGCGGTTCTCGACCCACGCATAGCGCATGCCGTTGGCCAAGTGCCCGAACTGCACGCGTGCATGCACGGGGACATCGGAGTCGGCGTGCGCCCAGGGGCGGACGGAGACCTCGGACTGCGCGGCGAGCGGCAGCGCTAGCGCCGCCGACAGAATCGCGAACCACGTTCGTCGCATGACCTACCTCGGTTCGGGCGCCGCGGGAGGCGGCGCCGTGGCGGCAAGGTAGCGGGCTCGGCCGGCGTTCGCGCCGCGAATCGGCGACGGGCGGCCAGAACTTCTAGTCGCGCCGGCGCGGGAACGACCCAGCCGATCGTCGCCTGACTCGTGGAACCGGCCGCCGCGCGTTGGGGCCGCGGGGGAGTCGCCCTCCGCTTCCCCGACCACCCCGCTCAGAACAGCTTCTTGCTGCTCTTGTTGTAGCGGTGCTCGCCGTGGCCGTCATGCACGTGCAGCTCGCCCTTGTTGAACCACAGGACCTTGGGCGAGTCGCCTTCGTCGCCATCGGACTCGAGCACCCACGCACGGCCTGAGCCCAGGCCGTGCGGCAGGCGCAAGGTCTTCCCGTCCTTCAGGTTGAACGAGCCCTTGGCGCCACGGAGCTTGAGCGGACCGTCAAAGGAGCGAACCCGCACGACCCCGTCGTCATCGTCATCGTCGTCGTCACCATCACCGTGAACGTGCAGCCAAAACGTGGGCCCCTCATCCTCGTCGTCATCGCCCTCGTCATCATCGTCACCATCGTCCTCGTCGTCGTCATCGTCGTCGGACGTGTGTAGGCGGAAGAAGCCGCGGTGGCCATCGGAATGGACCCGGAGGGCGCGTCGGAACTCGCCGCGCGCTTCGTCTTCGTCGTCGCCATCCGCGTCGTCGTCGTCGTCGTCGTGACCGTGGGCGCGCAAGAAGCGGCGCACCTCGACGTGGGGGCTGTCGCCCTTCAACGAGAGGCCGTGCTTGCCGCCGGAGTGGAACAACTTGATGAGGCGATCGTGAACGCGCCCCTCGTGCTCGTCCTCGTCGTCGCCTTCATCACCCTCGTCGTCGTCATCATCATCGTCGTCGTCGTCGCTCCCAAAGAAGCGGACCTTCCCTCGCACCCCTGCTCCCGGCTGCAACAGATGATGGGAGCCGTCGCCCAGGGTGATGACGCCGCCATTGCCGTTCAGGCGCAGGACCTTGCCGGACTTGAAGAGCTCCCCGCCATCGCCATGGCGCAGGGTCAGGAAGCCGCCTTCCTCGTCGACCTGGAACATCCCAGGGTGATCACCCTCGCGGAGCACGATCACGCCATCGTCGTCATCGCCGAACTCGAAGGAAAACCGGCGACCCTCTCCGCCACCTTCGCGGTGCCAACGGCCGTGGCCTTCACCGTGACCTTGACCATGGCCGCCGCTGTGGCCTTCGCCGCGGCCGCGACCCTGACCTTCGCCGTGACCCTCACCGTGCCAGCGGCCGTGGCCGCTACCATGCCCTTCACTGTGGCCCTCGGCGTGACCTTCACCACGCCCGCGACCGTGGCCGCCACCATGCCCTTCACCGTGACCGCGACCGCTGCGGCGCAACCGCTTGAGCCGCGACCGCAGATCGGCCTGACGCTGCTCGAGCTCCTGGAGCTTCTGCTCCAACCGCTCGATCTTGCCCGTCTCGCGGTCGGGATCCTGGAGCCCAGGAGTCGCCGGGGCCGATGGAATCACCACGAGCGCCGCAGCGATCGCGAAGAGAGAGTTGCAGAGCTTGTTCATCCGGCTCCGCGGTCGGGGTTGCACGAGGTGCATCAGTCGCCTCCGAATAGGGTCTTGAGGTTTGAACATCGCCAGCGCGCCAGGAGCAGCCAGCCGATGCTGCTGCGTCCACTCGACAACGCGCAAGAAGCCATCCCCGCAGGCGCGCCTTGACGCACCGCTCACCGCTCGCGCTGTCTCGTCGCAGGCGAGCTCGCGGTGCTCGTCGACGAGGCGGTTCACGAGCCAAACGCCGGGGTGGAAGAAGAAGAGGATCGACGCCGCGTCCTGCAGGACCGCGCAGACCAGATCGCCGCGACGCAGGTGCGCCAGCTCATGCAGCAGCACCCAGCGCAATGCGTTCCTCGACAGGCGTGGCGCGAGGCCCCGCGGCAGCAAGACGTAGGGCGCGGTCAGGCCGCCGGCCGCCGGCGCGCTAATCCGGTCCGAGATCATCAGCCGCGTCGGCCGACGCATCCCGACGCGCCGACACAGATCCTCGAAGTCGCCGAGGATCTCGCCCTCCGCGGGCACTGCGGCGCGGGCCATGCGTGCCGTGCGCCGCCGCGCCCGAACATGCCGCGCCGCGAGGAAGAGGGCGATGGCCGCCCAAACGCCAAAGCCCCAGATGACCCAGGGCACCTGGGCCCCGGCGTCGGCGCGCTCAGTCGCGGCCGGCGCCGCCATGCCAACGATCTCGACCTCGACGAGCTGTGCGCCCTCCAGCGGAGTGTGCGGCAACGCCAAGCTCGCCGTCAGCGGCGGCGCCGAGACCTCCGCGGCCGCTGGCGTCCAGCTGCTCAGCCAGTTGGCGGGTGAGGCAGCGGCCATCGCCGCGGGCAGCTCGATGTGCCACGGCAGGACCATGCGGAGCAACACGGCCAAGAACACCAGGTAGCCGAGCTGCGCCGGCGCCCGCCGGCGCACTGGCAGCCAGAGCAACAAGGCGATGGCCAGCACCGCGGTGCCCTCGGTGAGCGTGGCGGCGGCCAGCTCCCACCAAGCCCCGGCCAAGCCATGGACGACTTCGGCGGCGTTCATGAGTCGTCCTCCTCCTCGTCGTTCGGCAGCTCATCCAACAGCGAACGCAGCTCCGCGACGTCCTCGGGCGACAGCTCGCTCTGCTTCAGCATGTACGCCAGCACGCGGCCAGCACCCTCGTCGACGTGCTCGAGCAACCGGTCGGCCGCCGAGCACAGCGCCGCGATCCGCGAGCGCGTCGGCTCGTAGAGAAAGCTGTTGCCGATGCGGGTCGTGTCGAGCTGCCCCTTCTCGACGAGGCGGCGCAGCAGAGTCTTGGTCGTGCTCTGCCCCATGCCGTGGTCGGCACCGGCCGTCTCGTAGACGTCGCGTGCCGCGCACTTGCCGAGGCGCCACACGATCTTCATCACCTTCCACTCCGCTGGGGTCAGCGGCTCGACACGTCTTCGGGCCATGCATGCGCTCCTGGTTTGGCCGGACAACGAATAGCTCGATCGATCCTTTCTGTAATCGATCGATTTTTTATCCAGCTTTACCGTCGTTCCGGCGGTGCCGCGAGCACCAGCCGTGGCGGGGCGCTGCGGCTCAGCCGTGGCCAAAACACGGCCCACCGAAAAACTGGCGAGGCGAGAGCTGCTTCGCGGCCCCCGGCCCGCCGCCGCAAACGGTGCCTGCGCCCACCCAGTCGCGGGCCGCAACACAATTCAGGGTCACTCGTTATGGCAGGAGGCTGCGGCTCTGACGAACCGGCCCGCCGGGCCGCGCGCGGCGCCGCTGTGCGTACCACCGCCGGCCGGTTGCCGCGGATCGAGAGCCGCGGCGCTCAAACCCGCCCGGGAGCCGCGCCGGGCACATCACCCTGGCTACGAGCGCCGCCGGCCGCAAAAAAAATCTCGCAGGGCCAGCCCCAGGCATCACGCGTCGGCCGCGGGCGCCCCATGACGGAGCCGACGCTCCTCGATCCAACAGTAGAGCGTCGGTACCACAAACACCGAGACCATCACGACGACCATCCCGCCGAACGTCGGAATCGCCATGGGCACCATCACGTCGGAGCCCCGCCCACGCGACGTCAGCACGGGGATGAGGGCAAGCAACGTGGTCGCGCTCGTGAGCAGACAGGGACGGATCCGCCGTTTGCCGGCGTCCACCACCGCATCGCGGATCCCCGCCGCGTGATCCGGCACCCCCGCCGCGAACCGTTGGCGCAAGTACGACGCCATGATCACGCCGTCGTCCGTGGCGATGCCGAACAGCGCCAGGAAGCCGACCCACACGGCCACGCTCAGGTCGATGGGGTGCACCTGAAACAGCTCGCGCACGTTGGTGCCCAGCACCTCGAAGTCGAGGAACCAGTCGCGCCCATAGAGCCACAGCAGGAGGAAGCCACCCGCCCACGCCACGAACACACCCGAGAAGACGAGCGCAGTGAGCGCCATTGACCGGAAGTGCAGATACAGGATCAAGAAGATCACGATCAGCGCGAGCGGCAGCACGATGCGCAAGCGTCCCTCGGCACGCACCTGGTTTTCGTACTCCCCGGAGAACCGATAGCGCACCCCCGGCGGGATGCGCAGCTCGCCCGTGGCCTGCAGCTCGTCCAAGCGCTCCTGGCACTGCTCCACCACACCCACCTCGCTGGCGCCTGGCACCTTGTCAAAGGTGACGTAGCTCACCAAGAACGTGTCCTCGCTCTTGATGTTCTGCGGTCCAGGCACGTAGCGGATTTCGGCTAGCTGACCGAGGGGGATCTGCGAGCCGTCGGGGGCCGAGACCAGTACGCCGGGAATCGTCTCGATCGCGTCGCGCAGCTCGCGCAGGTAGCGAACCCGCACCGGGTAGCGCTCGCGGCCCTCGACCGTCGTGGTCACGTGCTTGCCGCCGATGCCGACCTCGATCACGTCCTGGACGTCGCCGATCGCCAAGCCGTGCCGAGCGATCGCCTCGCGGTCGACATCGATCTCTAGGTAGGGCTTGCCGACGATGCGGTCGGCCAGCACCGTCGCCGGGTCGACGCCGGGCACGTTCTTCAAGACCTGCTCGATCTCGAGCCCCACCGCCTCGATCGTGCGCAGGTCGGGACCGTAGACCTTCACGCCCATCGGCGCCCGCATCCCGGTCTGCAGCATGATCCGCCGCGTCTCGATCGGCTGGAGAGCCGACGCCCGCGAGGTCCCCGGGATCTCTGCCGCCTTCGCGATCTCGTCCCAAATATCGCGTGGCCCGCGGATGTGCGGGCGCCATTGGCGATACGGCCGCCCTTCGGAATCGGGCACCAGATGGCCGAAGTCGTCCCGAACAAACTCACCCGCCTCGGGGTCGTAGGCAAAACGGCCGGGCCGACCATCGGTGCCGGGCACGAACTCCGGCTTGTAGGTGACGACGGTCTCCACCATGGAGATGGGCGCCGGATCGAGGGCGCTCTCGACGCGACCAATCTTGCCCACCACGTTGTCCACCTCGGGCAAGTTGGCGATGGCCCGGTCCTGCTTGCGCAGGACATCGAGGGCTTCGCCAATCGACGCGTGCGGATTGGTCGTCGGCATGAGCAGGTACGACCCCTCATCCAAGGGCGGCATGAACTCCTTGCCGAGTCCGGGGAAGGCGCCCCGCTCCCAGCGCCACGCGTGCTCACTCGTGCCCAACCCAAGGCGGGCCAACGGGTCGGCGATCACGCGGTCGAAGCCAAACCACACCGTCCCGCCAAACAGGACCAAGCCGGCCGGCATGCACAAGAACAGTGCCTTGTGCGCCAGGCACCAACGCAGCACCGGCTCGTAGCTCTTGAGGAACAAGTAGAAGACCCCGAGCACGACACCGATCACGCCACCAGCAAAGAGGACGTTGTCCCAGTCGCGGTCGATCCCGAGCGGCCGCCAGTGCTCCGCAAGAACGACGGCCAGAGCCACTGCAACCGCGAGATTCACGACGCGGCCGACGCCCCGCCGCAGGCCCTCGCTGACCAGCGGCCCCACGACCTGCGCCGCGGCAATCCCAACTAGGGCCACGGCCGACCACCAGACCCCTCGCGACGCCGCCAGGACGGCGGCGGCCAGCGGTAGCCACAGGAGCAGACGCCGCCGCAGCCCGCGCGCGCGGCGACCCAACAGCGCGTGAGCCAGCGGCGGCAGCACCACTAGGGTGACCACGATCGACGCGAGGAGCGCAAACGTCTTGGTGTATGCGAGCGGCTTGAACAGCTTGCCTTCGGGCCCCTCCATGGTGAACACCGGCAGAAAGCTCACGACGGTTGTGAGTACCGCCGTGAGCACCGCGCCGCCGACTTCGGCTGAGGCACGCAGCACGGTCGCCGCCGTGGGCTCGCCATCCCGCGCCTCTTCGAGTCGACGCAGGATGTTCTCGGTCAGCACGATGCCCATGTCCACCATCGTGCCGATCGCGATCGCGATCCCCGACAGCGCCACGATGTTGGCGTCGACGCCGAACTGCTTCATCGCCACGAAGCACATCAGCACCGCCAGCGGCAGCAGCCCCGAGATCATCAGCGAGCTGCGCAGGTGTGACACCATCACCAGCACGACGATGATCGTGACCAGAATCTCGTCGGTCAGCGCGGTCCGCAGCGTGTCCAGCGTCTCTTGGATGAGCTGCGTGCGGTCATAGAACGACACCACGGTAACCCGCGACGCCGTCCCGTCGGCCAGCGTCGTCGTGGGCAACCCGGGCGCCATCTCCTCGATGCGCTGCTTCACCCGCTGGATGACGTCGAGAGGGTTCTCGCCGTAGCGCACCACGACGACACCGCCGACCGCCTCGGCGCCACCCTTGTCCAGGGCGCCGCGACGCAGCGCCGGTCCTCGCGCAACCTGAGCCACCTGCGCGATCGTCACCGGCACGTTGTCGGTGACCTTGATCACGGTCTGCTCGAGGTCCTCGATCTGTTCAATAAAGCCCAGCCCGCGGATCACGTACTCGACGCGGTTGACCTCGATCGTGCGCGCGCCCACCTCGACGTTGGACTTGCGCAGCGCGGTCAAGACCTCCTGCAATCCCAGCCCAAACGCGCGCAGCGCGTCGGGATCGACGTCGACCTGGTACTCCTGCACGAAGCCGCCAATCGAGGCAACTTCCGCGACACCTGGCACACTCGCCAACGCGTAGCGCACGTAGAAGTCCTGGATCGTGCGCAGCTGCTGCGGATCCCAGCCGCCGACCGGCCGACCCTCGGAGTCACGGCCCTCTAGCGTGTACCAGAAGACTTGACCGAGCCCGGTGGCACTCGGGCCCAACACGGGCTGCACGCCGTCCGGCAACGTGCCCGGCCGCAGGCTCGCCAGCGTCTCGAGGACGCGGCTCCGCGACCAGTAAAAGTCGACGTCCTCTTCGAAGATCGCAAAAATCGACGAGAAGCCGAACATCGACGACGTCCGGATGCTCTTGACGCCGGGCACGCCGAGCATGGCCACGCTCAGCGGGTAGGTGATCTGATCCTCGACGTCCTGCGGCGACCGGCCGGGCCACTCGGTGAAGACGATCTGCTGGTTCTCACCAGTGTCCGGGATCGCGTCGACGGGCACCGGGTCTCGCGGCAACCCCGCGAGATCCCACTCGAACGGTGCAACGAGCGCGCCCCACGCGACGACCACCATCGTGGCCAACGCGACCACGAGCTTGTTGTCGATGCAGAACGCGATCAACCGGCCGATCGCGGACGTCGGTGAGGTCCCGTCGGTCACTTGTGCTGTGCTCCCTCATGGCGGTGCGTCACATTGCCGCAGCGCAGCATCGACGCCCCGTAGAACGGGTTGCTGACCTGCTCGTCCCGCTGCAGCCACGACGCCCCGGCCCCGTCGAACGCCATGGGGCAATGAACCTCGAAGTGAGGGGCGGCACCGACGTCGCCCGGCTCGTGGACAAGAGCGATCAGTGCCTCGGAGGCCCGACGGAACGCCAGCCGCGTCGCGTCGAGGTCGGCGGCCTGCGCGGCGCTGGTGCCAGCAGCGCGCAGCTCCGTCGCGGCCGTCCGCCAGGACTCTGATAATCCCGGCGACCCCTCGGCCGCGGGCAACGCGGCCACCAAGCGCGCCAACGCCGCCTTGGAACCGTCGAGCTGATCGGCCGCCAGCGCCGCTTGCGCGTCGAAGTAGGCCTCGAATACCGGGGCCAGCGCCGGCCCGGCGGCCACCTCTTCGGCGGGCGCCCCGGCCTCCTCGGTGGGCGCCCCCTCGGTCTCGGCGCCCCCGCCGACGGCACCGTCCTCGGGGTCGACCTCGGGAGCGGCCTCGGGAGCGGCGTCGCTGGGCTGCGACGTCGTCTGCCCCGCCGCCGGGGGCGAGGTCGGCGCGCTGGTCACCCGCCCAGACGACCCCGGATCGCGCTCCGGTGGACCGACCCGAACGCCGACGTGGCGCTCTTCGATCTCGCCGCAACGCAGCATGCTCGCACCGAAGTAGGGGTTGGCGATCGCGCCGTCGAGCTGCAGCCAGTGGGCGCCGTGGCCCCCAGCCGCCATCGGACAAAAGGCCTTGGCGTAGACCGGGGCGCCGGTGTGGCCAAAGGACTCCTCCACGGCAATGACGGCATCCGACAGCGGCCGCAGGGCGGTCCGCATGGCCTCGAGATCCGCGTCCGGCCTGAGCATCGCCAAGGCCTGCTCGATCTCGACACGTCGCGCGGCCCAGTGCTCGGCAGCATTCTGCCGCAGGGCGGCCGCATCGACGCGATGCACGGCCGAGCGAAGGGCCCGCAGCGCCGTACCGGCGGCGCGCGAGTCATCGGCGGCGAGCGCGGTCTGCACGGCGAGATAGTCCTCGAACACCGGCACCAGGCTGAGACGAAAGGCGACCGCCTTGGAGCCGAGCCAATCCTCTTCGCCCGCCATGCTCATCATGCTCGGCTTCGCGCGCAGCTGCAGCTCACTGTCGAGCTTGAAGGCTCCCTCCACGACGACGTGCTCGTCGTCTTGCAGGCCCGCCAGCACGATGTAGACATCGCCGGCTCGCGGCCCCAGCACCACTTCGCGCCCCTCATAGGTCGGCTCCGCAGCCCCGCTGTCGGCCACATAGACGATCGCCCGCCGGCCCGTGCGCAGCACCGCCGAGGCCGGCACGACGAGAGGCACCTCCACCGCGTCTGGCTGCATCGCGTAGCCGAGCCGCTCGGCCGGCACCAAGTCCATCCCGCAAACATCACACTGCCCGGGCGCGTCGCGCACGATCTCGGGGTGCATCGGGCTAATCCACTTGTCAGCGAGGCGCGGATCGATGACCCGGCCGAACGCGCCGAGCCGCGCGGTCAAGTGCGCCCGCGCAAACATCCCGGGCTTCAGCCGTTCGCCCGGATTCTCCAGCGTGACGCGTAGGTCCACAGTCCGCGTCCTGGGATCGACGGCCGGATCGACAAACGAGATCCAGCCGCGGAACACCTCGCCGGGCCGGGCATCAGCCTCGACCACCACTTCTTGCCCGTAGCGAATCCACGGCAGGTCCTGCTCGTACGCGTGAAGTAGGAGCCACAAGCGGTCGAGCTCGGCGATGCGGCAGATTTGCGCGCCGGCGCGGACGTGATCGCCCTCCTCGACGGCGCGCTCGATGACGACGCCACCGCCCGCCGATTCGATCAGTACGTGGTCTTCGGCGCTGCCGCGCGTCTCCATCTCGAGCACCTGCGCTGCCGTCAACCCGAGCAGCCGCAGCTTGTGCCGCGCCGCCTCCATCACACGCTGGTCGCTACCCAACGAGAAGGCACTCCCCTCCGGATCGACTGAGCCCACCTGCCGGCGCGCCGCGAGCAGCTCCTGCTGCGCCGTCAGCAAGTCCGGGCTGTAGAGCCGCACCAGGTGGTCGCCGGCGCGCACCCGCATCCCGGTGTAGTCGACGAACATCCGCTCGATCCACCCGGACACGCGGCTCGAAATCGTGCGAATGCGCGTCTCGTCGTAGGCGACGGTCCCGGCCATCCGAATCCGCCGGGACACCAACCGCCGGCCGACCGGCGCCGTTCGCAAACCGGCGAGTGCAACCGCCGCAGGCGTCATGGTCAACTCCGGGCGTCCGCCCGAGCTGCCTTCCTCGAGCTTGACCAGGTCCATCCCGCAAATCGGACAGGGGACGTCGTCGGGCATCCGCACCTGCGGGTGCATCGGGCACGTCCAGACGGCCGACTCGGCCGCCTCGGACGCGCCGGCGGCCGGCTCGGCCAAGCCGCCGCGGGCCATCCAGCCGAGAACAAAACCGCCGCCGAGCACGACCAGCGCGGCGACGTAGCGCCACCAGGACCTCATGGGATCTCTCCTCCGCACAGCGCTTCCAGATCGGCGGCGCTCTGCTCGTAGTCGGCGCAAGCGCGCCAATAGGACTGCTCGAAGGCCAGCAGCGTTTGTTCCGTGTCGATCAGCTCGGACACCGACACCGTGCCGGCGCGGTACGACGTGTCGGTCACCTCGAGGGCTTGGCGCGCCCGCGGCACCAGAGAATCTCGATACAGCCCGATGCGCCGCGCGGCGTCGGTGCGGCGATACACCGCCATCTCCAGGTCCGCGGCCAGTTGCGCGCGCGCTTCAAACAGGTCATCGACCGCGGCCTCGTTGCGGGCCAGCGCCTCACGCCGCGCCGCCGCGTACTTGCCGCGCCAAATGGGCAGCGCAAAGCTGACGCTGAGGGCCAGCGGATCGTCGCCGCTGCCACGCGTTGCGGGGTTGACGGCGCCGCCAGTGTCCAAGTAGTCGAGCCCGAGCGTGACGTCGGGCCATGGCTCCCGCGCCGCGAGCTCTCGACCGACCTCGCTCGCCTCGACCTGCAGGCGGAGCGCCCGCAGCTGCGGGTTGTGCTGCCAACAGAACCGCAGCAAGTCCTCGGCCGGCTCGTGCCCCACGGAAGGCTCGGTGAGCTCGGGCACCGGCAGGGGCTGCCCGGTCGGCCGGTGCATCGCCGCCGCCAGTTGCCCACGCACGGCCGGCACCAGCTGCTCCAGCGACTGCTGGCGATCCTCGAGACGGCGAATCTCGACCTGCAAGCGGAGGAGGTCGGACTGGGGTGCGCCCACGGCGACGCGGCCGGCGACGATCCGCTCCAAGCCGCGCACGAGCGCCAGGTCTCGCTCGAGCAAGCGGCGTTCGCGCGCGAGGTGCGCGAACTCGAAGTAGGCGCGCTTGATCGCTCGCTGCACCTGCAGCCGCACCCCCTGCATGCGCCACCACAGCGCCTCCGCCCGCTTGCCGGCGACATCCGCGCGCAGCGAGCGCTTGCCCCACCAGGGCAACGTCTGGCTCAAGCCGAGCCGGTTGCGCTGCGGCCCAGTGCGCGTCTGCACTTGCTCGACGAAGCGGCCGTAGGTCAAGCGCGGCTCCGGCAACGCGGAGACCTGCGGCACCGCTTCAATGGCGGCGCGCCAGCGGTGAAAGGCCGCCCGCAGGCCAGCGTGATGCAACAGCCCGTGGGTCAGGTAGTCATCCAGGGTCGGCGTCGCCGACAGCTCCGCAGCGGCGGGACCGAGCGTCGGCGGCGCGTCCGCGAGGTCTACCGACTCGTACCAGGGGCGCTGCTCGCCGTAGAGCGTCGCGGTCCGCTGGGCGATCAGGGGGCTTTCGGGCGTCTGGCACCCGTGGCAGACGAGGAGACCCAGGGCCGCCAGCGCCAGACCCCCGCGATCCCCGAAGGGCGAAGCCCCGGACCAGCGAGGACGGCGGCGAGGGCGACGGCGAGAACGGTCAACAGGACGGGACACTGGGGAAAAGGGGATGTGGTCTGAGTCTGGGGGACGAAACCGCGAGGGCGCCACGCGCCCCGGTCGGTACGGATCTCGACAGTGTGACGGCCGCGCCGCTCCGCGGCCCGGGCACACCATCAGCGGGGCGATCGCCCCGCTCAGATCAACCAGACACAGTGCCGCACATGGAGCGGCGGCCCCGCACCGGCGCGACCCCTCACCGGCGCCCGCCAGGCGGCGCCGGGGGCCAGCCAGACGGCCTCACCCTCGGGAGCCAGTTCGACCGTCAAGCCCGTCTCTGCCGTGTCCACGCCGTCGCGCTGCGGCAGCCATGGCTGCCCATCGTCCTCAAGGAAGCATCGGCACGGTGCAGGCTCCGGCTGCACAGGATCACCACAGCAGCTACCGGTGGGCGGCGCCGGGCGCTCGATCGAGCAACAGCCCATCGCCGCGTCGGCATCGCACGCCGGTCCACAGGCCGCCGACCGCACCACCGCGGCCTGTAGCGGCAGCCACAGCGCGCAGAAGAGCAGGAGCAGCGCTGAGGTGCGGGGTAGGGTCATGAGAACGGCGCCATCGGCGACAACCCCATTCTCGGCTCCGGCACCCGGAACCTCAAGGCGGCGGTCCCGACCTCTTCCATCGCTGCAGACGCCGAGCTATCTTCCCCCTCCCCCGCGGGGACGTAGCTCAGTTGGTAGAGCGCAGCGTTCGCAATGCTGAGGTCAGGGGTTCGACTCCCCTCGTCTCCACCATTCCCGCGCGCCAAGAGCCGGCTCACCGCCGGCTCTTGGCAGCGTTTCGGGCCCCATCCACAAAGCCGGGGCCCGTCTCCGACGACCGGCTCAGAAGCGCAGACCGGCGTAGACCACGCCCGCCAGGGCCGGATCGGTCTGCTCGTAGCCCCACGGCGCCAGCATGAGGGCCGCGCCGGCCAAGACCCCAACCGCCAAGTTGCCCTCGGCGCCGACCCGGAGGAACGGCGAGTTGGCGTTGCCCAGGACCTGGTTGCGCTCCTCGGTGAGGAAGCTCGCGCCAAGGCCGACGTTGCCGTCGATCGAGCCCGGGCCGCGGCCGAGCAACGCAAAGTCATACGTAACCGACGGCGTGAACACGGCCGCGCGGTCGCCGAAGAGCACCTCCGGTCGCAGCGAGACCGGCCCTATCGCCAGCCGCGCCCCAACGCCGCCAGCCAGGTTGTCGTCGTCCCCCGTCGGCCGATCGGGGTGATTGAGCCCGGCCATCCCCGCGGCGACATAGACCGCGTGGCGCCGGTCGGGCCCCGAGGCTGGGACCGCCTCGGTCGCCGGTCGGGGCAGCGCGCAGCTGGTCGCGAGGACCAGGACGCCCGCGGTGAGCCCATCGCGCCACCTAGTCACGCGCGTCCCCCGGCGGGGCGGTGAACGCCGTCGCCAGCTCGGCGCGGTCATCGGCCTCGAGCCCTTTGCTGAAGTGAGCCACGCGGGCGATCACGTCGCCGACGCCGACGTAGCCATCGATGCAGCCAGGGTGGATGAAGCCCGAGGGCGAGAACATCCCATCTTCAAAGAAGACGAGGCGCACGCGCCACGCCGCCTTGGCGATCGTCTCATGACACGCCCGGCACTTGGCGCGCCCCGACGGCGCGCGCTCGGCCCCGTCGAGGCGCGGCAGCCGGCGGTGCTCGACACCGCGCCGGGCCTCGGCCTCGAACGCGGTCCGGTCCGGTACCTCGCGCCCTTCCTGGAGCGCCTCCAACAGCGGCTCCGGCCGCTTGTAGGCCGCGCACTGCAGGTGGAACCACAACGTCATCTCGGTGCTGTCGGAGAATGGATTGGGCAGCCGCTCGCCAAACCGGAGCTCGCCCTTGGCGATCGGGCGGGCGCAGCCGCGACACTTGGCGCGGCCGCTCGCGGCAGGCTCGATCACGTGCGGCATCGCCGGCTCACCTCACCGTCCTAGTGGTGTTGATTCAGACAGATGGGGCATTAATCGCGAGGTATCGGCGCTGGTCGCAAGGCGGGTCGCCGCAGGCATATTCGTGGATACGGCGAGGACGACCCAACGCTGCGAACGGCGTTGAGGGCCGCGGAGAATGCCCCAGATTTCTGAATCACACCACTAGCTCCCGCAGCTGGTCGACTGGTGCGGCTTCGATGCGCGCGGTCACCTCCGGCGGAACCGACACGGAGCGCAGCGCTCCGTCCGCACCGCGCGTCACGCATACCGTGGTCATCGTGCCTCGCGCCACGGTCTCCGTCGCCTCGGCCGCCCCCGCGGCGACCGTCACGACCTTGTCGAACATGACCACGAACTCCATCGATCGCTCGCCGATCGACTGCACGATCACGTGGAGCTGCACGAGGTCTTGGTAGCGCAAGGGGCGGCGATACGTGCAGTGCACGTCGACGCGGGCCCAACCACGCGCCTCGGCATCGGAGTGCACGCTCATGCCGAGCGAGCGGAAGAACTCGTGCTCCGCCGACTCCATGTACCGGAAGTAGTTGGAGAAGTGCATGATCCCAGCCATGTCCGTCTCCGCGAACTCAACCCGGCGCCGCGTCTTGAAGTCGTAGACCACGCCGTTCGGACTACGCGTACCGGGCGTCGCGATGCCGCGGCAAGAAGAAGTCGTGCAGGATCGGATCGACCCGGAGGAGCGCGTCGCGGCTCAACTGCAGGTGGCCGTTGTCCGCCCTCAGGTCCCCGCTGGCCGCGTGACGCTGCAGCGCGTCGTCGAACCGAGCCTTGACGTCGACGCCGAACTTCTCGTGGAAGTACGCGGTATCGACGCGGCCCAGTTTCATCTGCAGCACCAGCTCCCGAATCATGCGCTCCTCGGGGTCGAGCTGCAGCGCCCGATAGAGCGGGATCTCGCCGCGCTCGGCTGCTTCGACGTAGGGATCGAGGTCGTGGTGGTTCTGCGCGTGGATACCGTCGAAGTGCGAGAACGAGGCCACGCCCAACCCAAGCATGTCGGCCCCGTGCCAAAGCCCGTCGCGATAGAGGAAGCGCACGGAGCGATCGCGCACCGCGGTATAGGCGCTGCCGATGGCGTAGCCATCCGCCTCGAGCTGCGCGAAGGCTTCGGCTACCCACCGGCGCTTCGTCCGCCAATCGGCCACCGGTGCAATCTCCTCCTGCCCCTCCTTCATGCGCCGGTAGATGGTCGTGTTGTACGGAATCTCCATCTGATAGATGGTGATGCTCTCCGGCTGCATGGCACGGGCTCGACGCACGCACTCAGCCCAGTTCGCATCCGTCTCGCCGAGCATCCCCGCGATGAGATCGATGTTGATCTGGGGAAAACCGGCGTCGCGCGCCCACGCGTAGGCGCGGTCGATCTCCGCGGCGCGGTGGGCGCGGTTGTTGAGCGCGAGGATGTCGGGGTCGTAGTTTTCCACGCCCAGACTCAGCCGCGTGACGCCGAGCTCGCGCAGGGCCCGCACCTTCTTCTCCTGCAGTGTGCCCGGCTCGGCCTCGAACGTGACCTCCTCGACGCCGTCCCACGGCAGCAGCTCCTGCATGCCCTCGAACAGCTGCCGCAGCTGATCGACCGACAGGTAGGAAGGCGTGCCGCCGCCGAAGTAGACGAAGAGCGGCCGGCGACCGCCGATGAAGGCCCGCTCGACGTAGAGCCGCAGCTCGGCAAGCACAGCCTCGACGTAGCGCCGCACGCGCTGCGCGTCGTTATCGGTGTAGACCCGGAAGTAGCAGAAGTGGCAGCGCTTCCGGCAGAACGGCAGGTGGACGTAGAGGCCGAAGGAGGCCCCTGCCGCCGGTGGCCGGTCCAACCGGTCGAGCGCCGCCGGCACCTGGTCGCGCTGCCAGAAGGAGAACGGCGGGTAGTTGGCGACGAAGTAGTTGCCCGCGGCGGTCTCCTCGCGGTCTCCCCGCCGCAGGATGGGGCGATTGGCGTCGGCGTCCGTCATGTCGAAGTGGGCATCATAGGACGCACGACCGGCGCCGCAGGAATTCCGACCGAACCTCACCAGCGCCCGTTGGCGGGCGTATGGACAAGTCCTGAGCAGGGCTTACCGTCGGAACGCCGGTTTGGCACCGGTGCCCGAATCCCGCCTCTGCCCGCGGCTCGGGAACGAAAGAACGGACCATGGCGTTGCGGACCCCTGATGTGGTGGTGATCGGCGGAGGCCCCGCGGGAGCGGCTGCCGCCGCACTGATCGCGCAGGCCGGATACGAAGTCGACATCTACGAGCGCGAGACGTTTCCGCGCTTCGCGGTCGGAGAATCCCTGATCCCGGCCGTCAACCTGACGCTCGAGCGGCTGGGCGTGCTCGGCGAGATGGATCGCCGGGGCTTCACGCGCAAGCACGCGGTGCAGTTCTACACCGCCAAAGGCCCCGGACGTCCCTTCTACTTCTCCGAGGTCGAGGACCCGCGCATGCACCACACCTGGCAAGTGCTGCGCAGTGACTTCGATGCGATGCTGCTCGACCACGCGGCGCTGGCCGGTGCTCACGTGCACGCCCAAACCCAAGTGCTCGATGCCGTGGAGGACGCGGACGGCATCAGCGGCGTGCGGGTGCGGCATCACGACGGCACCGAGAGTGCGGTCCCGGCGCGCGCTGTCGTCGACGCATCCGGTCAGCAGAGCCTCCTCGCCCGCCGGTTTGGCCGCACCCACATCGAAGGGCTCGAGAACACCGCCGTCTATGCGCACTTTCACGATGTCCGGCTCGACTCGGGCATCGACGCCGGATCCACGCTGATCTATCGCCTCAACCGGCGCAGCTGGTTGTGGCTCATCCCGGTGCCCGGGGCCGTCAGTATCGGCCTGGTGGCGCCGGCGCAGGGCATCTCCTCCTACGGACCGACGCCGGAGGCGATCCTGACTGCGGCGATTGCCGCGAGCCCCGATCTGCAGGAACGCATGCGCAACGCCCAGCGCGCCACCCCGGTGCGGGCAGCGCGCGACTTCTCCTACCGCGCCAACTGCGACGGCGGCGCCGGGTGGCTGCTGATCGGCGACTCGCTCGGGTTCATCGACCCAATCTACTCGACCGGCCTCTTCCTCTCGATGCGATCCGCCGAGATCGGCGCCGCCGCCGTGATCGACGGGCTGCGCGATGAGCGCCCGCGCGGCGAATTCGCCGGCTTCTCGGCCGAGTATCAGAAGGCGTTCGACCGCTTCCTGGTGCTGGTCGACGCCTACTACGACGAGCAGTTCGGGTTCGGTGATTTCGCCCGCGATCCCCAACACCGCCAGGGCCTCGTCGACCTCCTCACCGGCGTCGTCGACACCCACGCCGCGGGCACGGTGGCGAACGCCCTGCGCGCCCGCCACACCAACGGCACCGAAAAGCCTCACCGCGCGCCGAGTCCCTCGTAGACAATGGTCGTCATATCCGGCCCCGACCCGCGGGGCCGCAGAGGATCGACCATGCTGCACTCCGCTCGGCACCGTCCGGCGCCGTCCATCGGCACGCTTTCCCTCCTTGGCCTCGCTCTGTGGGCCTTCGGCGACCGCGCGACCGCGCAGGACTGGCCGCACTGGCGCGGACCGCACTACGACGGCTCGACGACGGCGAGCGATCTGCCGCTGGAGTTCGACCAAGAGCGCGGCGTGCGCTGGCGCGCGGCGCTGCCGGGCCCGGCCGCCAGTACGCCGATCGTCGTCGGCGATCGCATCTACCTCACCTCGGTCGACGACGAGCGCGAGGTCCTGGTGGCGCTTTGCCTCGACCGGACGAACGGCAAGGTGCGCTGGAGCCGCGACGCCGGCAGCGGCTACGGCGCCGACGGCGGCTCCCGCGTCCGGGGCGGTCGCCGCAGCAACTACGCGTCGCCGTCGCCAACGACGGACGGCGAGCGCGTGGTGTTCTTCTTCGGCAATGGCGACCTGGTCGCCTACGACGTCGAGGGCGAGCCGCTGTGGCAACGCAACATCCAGGCGGACTACGGCGACTTCGCGTTCCAGTGGACGTTCTCGGCGAGTCCTACGCTCTGGGAGGACAAGGTGTTCCTGCCGGTGCTGCAGCGTGACCAACCCGTCGGAGGAGGCCGGCGGCGCGGCGGCGGCCGGCGCCAACACGGCGGCCCAGCGCAGGATCCGGTGGACGCCAGCGACGGCGCGAGCCGGTCGTTCGAGTCCTTCGTGCTCGGGATCGACCCACGAACGGGCGAGACGACCTTTCGCCACGTGCGCCCTTCGCCGGCGCGGATGGAGTCGCTCGAGTCCTACGCGACGATGATTCCGCACGTCACGCCCGAAGGCCGCAAGGAGCTCGTGCTGGCCGGCGGCGACGTGCTGACGGGCCACGACCCGGCGAACGGCGACGAGCTGTGGCGCTGGGGCACCTGGAATCCCGCGCATCGCCAGCGGGCGTGGCGCCTGGTGCCGTCGGCCGTCCTCGGCGCGGGCATGGCGCTGGTTTGCGCACCAAAGCGGGCGCCGGCCTTCGCCGTGCAGCTAGGTGGCACGGGCGACCTCGGCGACGACGCGCTCGCCTGGCAGAGCGAAGGCCGGCCCAACCCGGTCTCCAGTGACGTGCCGACGCCGGCCTTCGCCGACGGCCACTTCTATGTTCTGAGCGACGTGCACCACGCGCTGTCCAAGGTGACAGCCGGCGATGGCACGGTGGCCTGGACCACCGAGCTCTCGGGCGACGCGCTCTGGCGAGCGTCGCCGACGGTCGCGGATGGCAAGGTCTGGTGCATCAACCACCACGGCGAAGTCGTCGTCGTGGCCGCCGCGGACGGCTCGATCCTCCATCAAGCGGCGATGGCGGGACCCGATGACGACCAGATCCGCTCGTCGATCGTCATCGCGCACGGCGACGTCTACATTCGCACCAACGACGCGCTCTTCTGCATCGGTGGCTGACCCCTCACGTTGGACCCCCTCGCTGAGCTGCTGAACCCGCTGGGCATGCTCGCGCTCGAGCCCGGCGCGGGCGGATCGCTCACGCCGCTCAAGCCCATCCCGCGGCGGTTTGCCGAACGCTTTCCCAGCCTCGAGCGTGGTCGGGTCGACGTCGCCGAGTTCCCCTTCCTGAGCCACTTCGCCGCCGAGGCGGCTGCCGCGGGCCAAGACGGCGCGGCGGCGGTGCGGTCGCTGCCGTGGACGGAGACCGACGCCCAGGGCCAACCCTGCCACCTGCAGGCGCGCGCGCTGCGCACCGGCGGGCGCCGCCTGCTGCTCGTCGAGTTCGCCGACGAGATGCACGAGCGGCTGCGCGCCATCGTGCAGTCGGCGCGCGAGGAGACACTCGTCGTCGAGCAGCAGCAGAAGGCGCAGCACGCGGCGATCCTCGCCGCCAACGACAGCCTCGAGCGCGAGGTCGAGGCGCGCCGTGAGGCACACGCGCGCCTGCTCCGCTACCAAGAGGAGCTGCGGTCTCTCGGCGATCAGCTCGCGCGGGTCGAGGAGACCGAACGCCGGCGGATTGCGACCGCACTGCACGACCGGGTGGGGCAGACCCTCGCCGTCGCGATGATGCAGCTCGGCCTGCTCGGGCAAAGCGTGACGAGCGACTCGACCAAGGACCTCGTCGCCCGGCTGCGGGGCCTCCTGGAGGAGACGATCGCCGCGACGCGTAGTCTCACCTTCGAGCTGGCCCCGCCCATCCTCTACGAGCTCGGGCTAGAGGCCGCGCTGGACAGCCTGACCCGCCGCGCGGCCTCGGATTACGGCTTTGCGGGGCGATTCGAGGATGACGACGCGCCGAAGCCCGTGGACGACAATGTCCGGTCTGTGCTGTTTCAGGCCGTCCGCGAGCTGCTGCACAACGTCGCCAAGCACGCCAAAGCGAGCGCCGTCACAGTGGCGGCGCGAGCGGCCGGACGCAGCATCGTGGTCGAGGTGACCGACGACGGCGTCGGATTTGCCGAGCCGACCGGCCTCGACCAGCGCCAAGACAGCCGTGGCTTCGGCCTCTTCAACGTGCGGGAGCGCCTCGAGAGCCTCGGCGGCCAGCTCGAGATCCAGGCTTCGCCGGGGCACGGAACCCGGGTATTCCTCCGCGCCCCTCTGTCCGTAGACTCGGGGGAGGCTCGCGGCGCCCCGGCCGCGGTCCCGCGCTCCGACCGACCGGCTTCCAGTCCATGACCATCCGCATCCTTCTGGCCGACGACCACCAAATCGTCCGCGAAGGCCTCTCCAGCTTGCTGACCAAGGAGGGCCACGGCGAGATCGTTGGCGAGGCCGCCGATGGTCGCACTGCGGTCAAGCTGGCCCGCCAGCTGCAGCCCGACCTCGTGGTGATCGACGTCGCCATGCCCGAGCTCAACGGCATCGAGGCCACGCAGCAGATCCTGCGGGATCACCCGGCGACCCGCGTCATCGTGCTGTCGATGCACGCGGACGCGACCTACGTCGGACGCGCGTTGAAGGCCGGGGCCGCCGCCTACCTGCTCAAAGACTGCGCCTTTGAAGAGCTCGCCGAGGCGCTCTCCCGCGTCCACTCGGGCGGCATCTACTTGAGCCCGGGGATCACCGGAGTGGTGGTCGACGACTACGTCAGGAAGCTCGACGGAACAAGCCAGCCCGGAGAGTCGGCCGCGGCCAAGCTGACGCCGAAGGAGCGTGAGGTGCTGCAGCTGGTCGCCGAAGGACACTCCACCAAACAGATTGCGCAAGCCCTGCACGTCAGCGTCAAGACGATCGAGACGCACCGGCAGAACATCATGAACAAGCTGGAGCTGCGCAGCATCGCCGAGCTCACCAAGTTCGCGATCCGCGAAGGCCTGACTTCGCTGGACCACTAGCACCAGCAGGCCGCAACCCCGGGCCGTGCGGGCCGGCGCCGATTTTTCTTTGCCGGTGCGACGCCGATCTGGCGTGAACCAGATCAAAACCGTTACGGAGCGCGGCGCGCTCCCGCGTGTTGGCGATGGGGCCGGCACTCGGGCCAAGCCCACCCCGGCATCAGGGATTTCGAAGCCCTGTTTTGGGGCCTCCCACCGATGGGCCAGCCACCGCCGTTGTTCTACGAAAGGGCCCGCTCGGAGGAGCTCGATGCGGCCTCGTGGTGAGGCGCGACGAGCAGAGCGTTAGGTGCAGCATGAAGTTGATCATGACGGATTACCCCATCACCGAGATCGTGGGGATAAGCCGAGACCAGGCCCGGTTGCTGGCAGAGTCGGGCATTCAGTCAAGCGGCGATCTCTTGGCCTACTGCTACAACCGACGCACGCGGGAAAGCACGGCTTCGCTGACTGGGCTCGATCCCGCACTCCTACGGCGCTGGACCAACATGGCCGACCTGCTGCGCGTCGGGGGCCTGACGCCGCCAGCGGCAGAGCTGCTCGAAGCCGCCGGCGTCACGTCGGTGCTCGAGCTGCGCAACTGGGACGCGGACCACCTGGTCGCCAAGATCCAGCGCATCCTGGCGGCGCGTGGTTCGGCGGATCGGCCGCCCTCCGAGACGCTGGCCTCCGAATGGGTCGCCGTGGCGCGGCAGCTCACTCTCATCGTGCAGTGACCTACTGGTCACGCACGCAACCAACGGAACACTTGCGAACCCGAGTCGGCGCTACCTGGCAAACGGTCACCGGGACCGTCCGAAGTCAAGCTCTCCGGAGCTGCACTGCATGGCTAGCACCGGTCGAGGCACTTCCTCCTTGCTCCTCGACCCGGGCGGGTCACCTGTCGCTCGACTCTCTTTCTACGGCACACCGCCCGCCTGATCGACTCCGGTCGGTTCCGGCTGCGGGGGCACGTCGACTCGGGTTCCTTTCTTCGCCTGACGAGCCTGACGGTTTGCGGGCCGACGTGCCGAAGCTTGCCACACTACTGGCTGCTTCGGCCATCTGCGGTCCGCGGCCTTAGTTCTCGGCGAGGATGCGCTGCGCCAGCTCCGTGAAGGCGACCTCGACGCCTTCACCGGTCTTGGCGCTCGTCGCCAAAACGACGCCGGTCGGCGCCAGCGCGCCGTGCACCTCGGCGAGGCTGAGCTCCCACTGGTCTTGCACGTCGGCCTTGTTGACCAGGCACAGGCTCGGCACGTCCCCAACGTGCGTGCGAACCATGTCGCGCAGACCCTCCACCGTCTCCAGGGTCGCCGCACGGGTCCCATCGATGACGAACAGGCACCCAGCGGCGCCGCGCACGTAGGAGGGCTGGACCTTCAGAAACCGGTCCTCGCCGTTGATGTCCCAGAGCACCAACCGCGCGGTCTCGCTCCCCACCTCGACGTCCTTGCGGTCGATCTTCACGCCGATCGTGGTCTGGTAGCGCTCGGAGAACACACCCTGCACGTAGCGCGCAACGAGGCTGGTCTTGCCGACGGCGTAGGCGCCGAGCATGCAAACCTTGAACAGCCTCATCGCCTCACCGCTCCTCCTCTTCGGTGGGCTGCAGCTCGAGCGCGAACGCCACGTGCCGCGCCGTGCCGGCACGCGTGGCAAACGGCGCCACCCGAGCCTCCCACGCTGCCCCGCCGTCACAATCCGGCCGTAGCGCGGCGATCGCGGCCTCGGCACGGCGCGAGGCGAGACGCCGCCACACGCTGACCTCGGTCTCCGACGCGTCGCCGTAGGCCACCACGCCAATCCGCAACGCCGCGCCCAACGCCCGAGCGGTCGCGGTCGCATCCCGGAGATGAACGGCGGCTTGCGCCAGGTGTTCACGCTGACGGCCGTCGACCGCCGCGCTGCCGGGCGCGAATCGCGGCCCGGCAGCGCAGGCCGCCTGCTGCGAGACCTCGAGCGCCGATGCGTCGAGCACGCGGCAGTCGCGATCCACGACCGCGGCGACCCCGGGGAGCGCCACCCCAAGCTGACGCGCGCGCGCCAGCCATTCGGCACTGGCGCGCCCGCGGAGGAGCAGCCGCCCCTGCTCAACTTCGAGCGCGACCGTCGGCGGCGGCTGGAGCAAGACCGTCGCGCGCTGCCGGACGAACGGTGCGTGGGGAGCGGCATACACGTCGAACGCTAGACCGACGTCGGCGACCGGGAGTCCCGCCGCGGCCAGAACCGCGGCCGGCGGCCGCGCCAACGGATCCGCCAAGCCTCGCGCGAACACGCGACCGTCGACGACGCCACTCTCCACCACCAGCACGCCGGGCTCGGCGGCCAACGCCGCCGTCACCTGCTGGCGCAACCGAGCCGCGCCCGCGCCGGCGAGCCATGACCAAGTCAGCAGCCCGAGGACCACCGCGGCAGCGGCCGCCAGAGCAATGGGCCCCATCATCTTCTTGCCGCCGTCGGCGCGCTCGAGACGCTGCTCGACCAGGCAGGCCTCGAGGACCGGATGCACGGACTCGAACAGGTCCACATCGCCGTGAAACTCGGCCAGAGCGGTCGCCTTCTCGGCGTGGACCGCCTCGAGCGCCTCGGCCAACTTCTGGCGGAGATCGGGCTTGGGGGTGCCGCGGACGGTGGCGCACAGCAACGCTCGCGATCCAGCCTCGACCAGCACCGAGAGCTCACCGACGCGCAGCTGCTCCAGCGAGTCGTGCTCGGCGGCATCGAGCGAGTCGTGCGCAAAGTCGCCAAGGGCCGTGAGCATCGACGAGACGGCCTCGGGCTCCGACAACGCGCAGCCCGGCGCCGCCACTTGCAACAGCAGCAGGCCGGTCTCGCGGTGCACCAAGAACACTTGCTCGATGCGATAGACGAAGCTGTTCGCCATCACGATCTCGGCGAACGGCCGGCCGGTGCGCCACGACTGCAGGCGCCACTGCAGCGACCGCACGGTGACGGTCTGCTCCAGGGTCCGATTGATCGACTGCGCGAGGCCGGCGATGGCGTGCGCGACCGCCTTGCGGATCGCGGGGCCGAGAATCGGGAAGACCGCGTCGCGCATCACGTCGGGGTCTTTCTCCACCGACTTGCGCAGCAGGCGCTCGAACGTCGGGGCCAGCGAGGCGGCCAGCCGCTCGTCGCGCTGTGCGCGCCGGGTCACGGCATCGGGCAGTGCGTCCGCGAGCTTCTCCGCCAGTCGCTCCGGGTCCTCGAGCCGACGCTCCAGGTCACCGAGGCGCGCCTGCTCCGTCCCGATCAGCAAACGGCGCAGCTCGTGCATCGCGTGCACGTCGCGCTGCCCGTTGGCTGGCTCAGCACGTTCGTTCGGCGGCTCAGGGCTGCTCACGGTGACATCGCCCGGTCGCAGCGGTTTCAGCCCGACTTCTTCTTCGCCTTGCCGTTGCCGTTCAAACGGTGCGCGACGTCGGCGAGCAAGGCGGCCAAGTCGTCGCGGCCAATCTTCTCGTCGCTCAAGCTCACCGACCGTTGCTGCATCTCAGTCTGTAGCTCGGCGATCGCGCTCTCTAGGCGTTCGGCCGTTAGCTTCTCCTGGTCGGCGATCCGAGACAGCACATCCTCGAGCCGCGTCCGGCGCTCGTCGTGCTCCGACTTGAGTCCCTGAGCCAGGGACGACAGCTCCTGCCGCACGAACTGATCGAGCTGACTCAGACGAGTATCCAGCTCGGTACGCAGCTGGGTCAGGCCCTGCTCGAGCCGCTGCTCCAGCTCGCCGAATCGCGTCTCGGTCCGCTTGAGCTCCTCGCCGAACAGGATGGTGCGGATCTGCCCGAGGTTGCCCGCATTGATGTCTTCGCCGGTCATGTCGTCTTGGCCTCGCGTGTTCTCGGGCTGTGCGCGGTGCGCCTTGCGCGGACGTGACGTGTTCTTTCGGGTCGCCAATGGAGTGACAGCGTGGTTCGACGTGTTCGAAGTCCCGGGCTCTCCGCGGCGCCGAGCGGCGCAGTCCTTGCTCCGGGTATTTTACGAGCGCCCTTATGAGTGTCCACTGAGGCCCCAATCAGGCAATTCGGCGGCGTGGCCGCACGTTCTACAGGCGTAACCTAGGTGCTCGCCCACAGAACCGCCGCGCCGGCGGCCGAGGCGCCCAAGCCATCGCTTGGACGATCGCCGCCCGACGCCCGCGCCCCACCCATCCCCACCATGGCCCAGATCGTCGTGATCGCCGCGAAAGGCAGCGCCTGCGCGCGGCTCGCCGAACCGCTCGAGCGAGCGGGCCATGGGGTCGCTGTGCTGCCTCGGCCACCGGCGGCCGCGGTGGACCGACGGATTCTGGACGCCGACGTGGTCCTCGCCGACGCCGCCGACCTCGGCGCGCTACCTCGCACCGACGCGGCGCCCGTCGGCGTCGCGGTGGGAACGAGCGATAGTGCGCCCGGCGCCTTCGAATGGGTGCCCCTGCGGGCCGACGACCATCTCGCACCATTGCTCGCCGCAGTCCAACGCGCAGCCTGCCTGGCCGCGGCGCGCCGCGACCGCGATCAGGCCCGCGCGAGACTGGCGGAGGTGCTGGACGCGATGGCGACCATCGCCGACTCCGCGGCCTCGCTGCACCACGAGATCCGCAACCCGATCAGCGGTGTGACCCAGGCGCTCCGCGCGGTGGCTGGTCAGCTCGGCGTCGACGACCACGCCGTCCTGCACGACTTCCAAACCCGACTGCGCCGGATCGACCGCATGATGACCTCGGTGCTCCAGCTCGCCACCCCCACCGACATCCACCTAGAAGACGTTCCGCTCGCCGGCACCCTCGAGCGCGTGGCTCACCGTTTCTCGGGAGCACCCCACGGCGGCCCCGCGGTGGTGGTCAGGCTCGCCAAATCCGACCTCGCCGCCATCGCCGACCCCAAGCTGCTCGAGACCGCTCTCGAGGGCCTCGTGGCGAGTGCCGTGGCGGCCTGCGGTCCCCGCGGCCGGGTCGAGCTGCGGGCCGCGCCCCAGGGTGACGGAGTCGTGCTCTCGGTCCTCGACGACGGCCCCTCCGACGATCGCCAGGGCGCGGGCAGCGCCAGCAACCACGATGATCCGTTCGATCTGTTCGCCCGCAGCGGTCGCGGGGAGGGCGGCGTGCTGGCTCTGGCGCGGCGCCGCCTCGAGGCGATGGGCGGGCGACTCGAGCTCGAGCTGCTGGCCGGCGGTGCCCGCCTCGATGCCACGCTGAGGAGCCCCGGCGCAAAGCGCGAGGAGTGCGCGGAGTGAACACGCCCACGCCAGCACCTGCTGGGGTCACGATCTTCCTCATCGACGACCAGACGATGATCCGGGCCGCGTTCCGCGCCCTGCTCGAGCAGACCAAGGGGTTTGCGGTCGTCGGCGATGCCAGCGACGCGCGTGAGGGCATCGAGCGGGTACGCGAGTTGGAGCCGGATGTGGTGATCCTCGACATCACCATGCCCGGGCTATCCGGCCTCGACGCCGTGGCGCCGCTCAAGCGCGCCGCGCCGCGCACGAGAGTGCTCATGGCCTCGCAGCACGAGGGCCACCAATTCGTGCACGACGCGCTCCACGCCGGGGCCGACGGTTACCTGTCCAAGGACTCCGATCCGGAGGAGCTACGGATGGCCATCGAGGCGGTCCTGCGCGGGGATTCGTATCTGTCCCCGCGGGTCTCGGGCAGCCTGGCCAAGGCCATGCAGAGAGCTGGCGGCACCGCCGCCGCGGGAGCCGGGCCCCTCGATGTGCTGACCCCGCGCGAACGCGAGGTGTTTCAGCTCATCGCCCTCGGCAAAGCCAACAAAGAGATCGCCGCCGAGCTCGAGCTGTCCCTCGGCACGGTGAAGAAGCACCGCGAGAACCTGCAGCGCAAGCTCGATTGCCACTCGGCGGCCGAGCTGGCGCGGCTCGCCATCCGCGAAGGCCTGCTCACCATCTGACGGCGTCAGGGCTCGGCGCAGCTGCGCTCTGGGCATCGCAGGACGGGGCCTCGCCGCTGGCTCAACCCGGAGCGGCGCCCGCAAGGGGCGCCGCAGCTGCGGCGCTACGACAAGGACCCCGCCCATCTACGCCCTCGTGCGAATGGGCTGATCGGCGCCAGGCGGTCGAATGAGGAGCATCGCCACTGAACTCGATCTCGAGGATGCACCCATGAGCCCAACCGACCAGCCCGTTCCGCCCATCTCGGAGCGCACCGACGACCAGCTGATGGCCGCCATCAACGGCGGGGCGGTCGAAGAGAGCCTCGCCGAGCTCCGCCACCGCTACTGGCGGCGCCTGTTTCCCATGGTGCAGGCCATCATGCGCGACCGGCACCTCGCCGAGGACGTGTGCGAAGAAGTGTTCGCCAAGGTGTTCTTCAAGAGCCACCTCTACGAGATGAACACTCGATTCAGCGCCTGGCTCTTTGAGATCGCGCGCAATCAAGCGCTATCGACCCTGCGGTTTCGACGCCGCGGCCCTATGCCAGTCAGCGAGTTGGAGGCCAACCAGCAGGGCGACGACATCCTCCGCAGCCTCGCCACCGAGGCGCTCGATCGATCCATCGAAGAGCAAGAGCTCATGGACGCCCTAGATGACGCGATCGACCGCCTGCCGCCGAACTACCGGGACGTGTTCACTACCTGCGTGCAGCAAGGCAAGCAGTATCAGGAAGCGGCGCGTGAGTTCGGCATTCCTACGGGGACCGTGGCGATCCGCATCATGCGCGCCCGCAAGCGCCTCTTCAGCGCGCTGTCGCACCACTTCGACCGAATTCGACGTCCCCCGGCTTGCTTCGTCAACTGAGTCCGTGACAATTGTGATCTTGGGTCTCGGCCCAGGGATGGGCCAAAGGAGAGACGCATGGAGAAACTAGACGGCACCATGCAAATCGGCGACTTCGCCAAGCTCGCCGGCACGAATCTCCGCACCTTACGTTACTACGAGGAGCTCGGCCTTCTTCGGCCTGCGGCGCGTAGTAGCGGCGGCTTTCGCTTCTACCACCGGGAGCAGCTCGAACGCCTCGCCGCGATCAAGCGGCTACAGGGCATCGGCCTCTCCCTCAAGGAGGTGGCTGACGCGCTCACCACCGAAGAACCGGCGACCACACAGCACGTGGCGGCGAGCATTCGGCCAGCGATCGAGCGCCAGATCGCACTCACCGAGGCCAAGGCCGCCAAGCTGCGCGCCCAGGCCGAGGAGCTGCAGGCCGCACTCGATCGGCTGCGCAGCATGTGCGAGGACTGCTGCTACGCGTTGGCCGCCGACACTTGCGATCCGTGCCCACGCGACGGCGCGGCGCTGCCGGCGGCGCTACGCGCCTTGCTGCATTAGCCGGCCGCGCGCGAGACGCGACCCAGCGCGCCCAGCACGTCAAACGAGCTGATCAAACCGACGTAGCGGCCCTGCTCGGTCACCAGCAGCCGGTGCACACCGAGCCTGATCATCTGCCGCGCCACCTCGGGCAAGGACGTCTCGCACGGCACAGCGTGCACCTGCGCCGTCATCACCTCGGCAACCGTATCGGACGCCCAATCGGGCTCCTCGCCGCCCACGTAGGACAGCGACTCCTCGCCCGTCATCTCGTAGAAGCCACGCGAGCGATCCGCCCAGCCCCCGACATCTTGACTACGGCACTCGAGCAAGTCCTTCATCGACAACACGCCGACAATCCGGCCCGCCTCGTCCGTCACCGGTACGCCACTGATCTGGTGCTCACTCAGCAAACGCTCCGCGTCTGCCAACTGCATCGTGGCCGCCACGGTCACGACCTCCGTCTTCATGACGTCCATCGCCCGCGGCCAATCGAGAGCCGCCTGCGCTGCCTTGCTCATTGTCATTGTTGTGCTCCTGCTGGTATCTACCAACAACAACACCAAACGCCGACCGATGTTTCGCGCGAACCCAAGCGCTCGCACCCCGCGTCGCCAACGAACGGCTGGCTCAGTCGCGCGGCGGACTCCTGGCCACATTCGCTGAATGAGCCAACGCGCGCACCAACAGCCCCTTCTCTCGCCGCTCGTGATCGCGCAACCGCCGCGCCAAGCCAAGCGAAGCCTCGAGCAATGGCACGTCCACCAATGACGCCCCGGCCTCGTCGACCAACGCCGACAGATTCGTCCGCAAATGCCAATGCTCCGAGCGCAGCTGCCGACACGCCTCGGCATGCGCCGGCGCATGCGCCACAATGATCGCAAACAGCCCTTGCGACGCCTCCTCATGCGCGAAATGCCGATCGAGCACCAATCCAAGCTCGCTCAGCAATGCCGGAATCAGCCTGCCGTTCCGCGTGCTCTCCAGCCGATTGAGCACGTCATTGAGCTCGCGGTCACTCGCCAAGATCTGCGCCCGCAATCCGTCGGCATCGCCCGCGCCTACCGGCACGACCAGGCTCCCCGCGTGCAGCGCTGAATCTCGCGTGTAGCAGTCACTGCCGCCAAAACTCCCGCCACCCCCCCGTGTTTCGAAGAACGTCCGCCCACCGGCCCGACTCGGGCGCTGCCCCCCGGAACCTCCCCAGCATCCCCCAAACCGACGCACCTCCCACGCCCACCGAAATTGTCACCCCCGCGCCCAAGTTATGCCGAGACCATGGCCGCCACCCTCGTTGTGACTACCGACCTGTCTCCTGAATCCCAACGCGCCTTCGCGCCCGCGGCCGAGCTCGCCCGCCGCCTCGGCCTCTCCCTAACCCTCCTGCACGTGGTCGAAGAGCTCCGCGCCGTCCCCCACGGCGCCCCCCTCGCACCGCCAATCCAGCCACCCGACCTCGAGCGACACACCGAGGACGCCCGCCAACGACTCGACACCCTGCGCACCGACCTCGGCGCCGATGAAGCCGTCATCCTCACTGCCGACCCCGTCGCCCAAGCCATCGCCGACTACGGCGCCCAACACGACGCCGCCTTCATCGCCATCGCCACCCAAGGCCGCTCCGGCCTCCGCCACTTCGTCCTGGGCAGCGTCGCCGAAGCCGTCCTCCAGCACGCCACCGTGCCGGTCCTCTGCTACCCACCCGCTGACGCCGCGGACTAACCGGCGGTACCCGGCCACTGTTGCCGGCGAAGTTTGGCCCGCCTCCCGCGGTTCCCTCGCGTCCTGAGCCCGCGATCGAGCTAAAACGCCCCCATGGACATCAACATCGGCATCGACCCCGCCCATCGCAACAAGGTCGCCGACGGCCTCGGCCGCCTCCTAGCGGACAGCTACACCCTGTATCTCAAGACCCACAACTTCCACTGGAACGTCACCGGCCCGATGTTCAACACGCTGCATCTCATGTTTGAGCAGCAATACACCGAGCTCGCGACGGCAGTGGATGAAGTGGCGGAGCGCATTCGGGCGCTCGGGTTGCCGGCGCCCGGGAGTTACTCGGCGTATGCCAAGCTCACTTCGATCGAGGATGCCGAGGGCGTGCCCGAGGCGACGGACATGATCAAACAGCTCGTGCTCGGGCACGAGGCGGTGGCAAGGACGGCGCGGAGTGTGTTTCCGGCGGGGGAAGAGGCCAGTGACCAGGCAACGCTGGATCTGTTGACGCGGCGCTTGGACGTACACGAGAAGACGGCTTGGATGCTTCGGAGTATGGTTGCGTAGGGGGTTGGCGGTGGCGAGGCAACCCCGTCGCACCACAGAGCGCCTATGGGCGGGCGGGCGGCACGGGCCTACTGCAAGATGACGCTAGCCGCATCAGAGAGCTCGATGCTACCCGCGCAAGAGCTGCCCCCACTGACGACCCACTGCGCGACCAAACCCTGGCCGAGCAAGCCCGGGTTGGCGGGGATCGGCAGCGGCAATGCAACGTTGCCCTGCCCGTCCACGGTGGCCG
>JBCCGH010000032.1:0-64603 GCA_039029375.1 Planctomycetota bacterium | reverse complement strand
TTCAGAAATCTGGGGCATTCTCCGCGGCCCTCAACGCCGTTCGCAGCGTTAGGTCGTCCTCGCCGTATCCACGAATATGCCTGCGGCGACCCGCCTTGCGACCGGCGCCGATACCTCGCGGGTCATGCCCCATCTGTCTGAATCACACCACTACGACTAGACGACGAGCTCCATCTGCTCGGCCCAGATCGGCAGGAGGCTGCGCATCTTGTGTAGCGTGTCTTGGCAGTAGGCGTAGTTCTGTTTGAGCGACTTGCTCGGCATGTATGGCAGTTGCTCGCGGCGGTGATCCAGCTGGAACAGGTTGCTCTCGCCGTCACCCTCCAGCGTGATTCGTCGCTCGAGGCGTGGCCGAAGGTCGGCGGGCAGCTCTACGAGGTAGCCGTGGGCCGTGGTCTCCAGGACTTCCAGTTGCTCGAACTTCCAATCCTTGGGCTCGATCTGGGTGTTGGAGTAGACGTAGGGCCGATTGAGCAGGTCGACTTCGAACAGCCCGCGCGCCACCGGATCGGCCCACCAGTCGTGCCTCGCGACGAAGCTGCCTAGCAGTCGATCGAAGGCCGCGCGCTCCGCGTGGAGGCTCAAGTGAATCATCGCGCCCCACGCTTGGAACTTGTACTGCTCCGACGACTGGATGGCGGTCTCGCAGAAGTTGGAGAACGGATTGTCGGGATGCTCCCGCCAATGCGCTGCGAACGCCGCGAACAACTCGTGGTACGTCATCCTGCCGGTTTCATGCAGGTAGTCGGCGAGGCACCACAGCCCGCGCATGCTGTACAGGTTGGTGAGCGAGTAACCGAACCGGACGCCTTCGTTGTAGTCGTCGGGTGAGACCCACTTGGTCGAGATGACCAGCTCGCCTTCGCTGTTGGGGTCCGGGTCGGGAATGGTCTCCAGACAGAACTCGTCGCGCTTGGACGTCAGCTCGACGTTGTTCATCAGGAGCAGCGGGTAGATGATGTAGGAGTCGGCGCCGAGCGCGCAGAGTTCGCCCATACCTTCTTTGAAGGACTGCAGCGTCTCACCGGGCAGCGGCCAGATCATTTCGACGAACGAGGAAATGCCCCGCTCGTTCAGGCGTCGTTGCAAGTCGGTGTAGGTCGCCGTCTTGATGTTGGCGCGGCCCACATTCGCCAGCGTGTCCTGGCTCATGGTCTGCAGCGCGATGGACTGCGTCGTGACCATCCCCGCGCCGTGAAAGATCTCGGTGATCTCGGCCACTCGGTCCGGGTTGTTCTTCGAGCCACAGAAGTAGATGGTCTTGGGCGCGCCATGTTGGCGCTTCGCGTCCGCGAGGTGCGCGGACAGCTCGATGTCGCGTCGCCGGATGCCCCAGTTGGCATCGGCGATGAAGACGTAGAACACGCCGTAGCGCGACAGCCACTCAAGCTCCTCGCGGACCCGGTCCTCTTCGAAGTAGTTGACCTTGGCCCCGGTCGCAGCACCCCAGTAGCAGTAGCTGCACTTGAAGGGGCAACCGCGATTGGTCTCGATGATGGCCCAGACGTAGGGGCCCTCGTGGTCGAACAGCCCGGCCAGGAATGGCGACGGGATCTCGTCCAGCGAGCGAATCCGTTCCTCGGGTTCGGTGGTGATGAGCTCCCCATCGCGGTAGAAGCTCAGGCCCTTCACCTCGGCGAAGTCAGGTGCCTCGGTCAGGACCTGCTGGAGGAACCGGTGGAAGGTCTTCTCGCCCTCGCCGTTGCACAAGACCAAGCGCTCGTCGGTGGCGCCGAGGTACTTGTCGCCGCAGTTCATGACCTGCGGTCCGCCGAGGATCACGTAGGCGTCGGGGTGGGTCTCCCGAAGATCGGCGACGAGTCGTCGGACCAGGCCGATGTTCCAGAGGTAGCAGGAAAACGCATAGACCTGAGCGTCGCGTCGTCGAAGGTCCGTGATCAGTTCTTCGTGCGGCGTTTCGCCGATCACCGAGACCTTCTGAAAGCTGCATCGCCCCGCCACCAATGGATCTTGGGTGGCGTAGGCTTGCATGTATCCGCTCGCGAGCGGCATCGTGCCTTGGTAGACAGTCAGCTCGACGAAGACGACGTTCAGTCTGCCGAGTTGGGGCATGGCGGACACTGCGATTCGGTCGGCCGTGGATCAGGCGTGCCCGACCCATGGCCATCGGTCGGTTGGGAGCACCTGGGATAATACCCGCGATTGGGAGCCTCTTCCCGTTGCCGTGGGCCCCGAGTTCCGCTCCTTTGGCCATCGTCGACGGGAGGTACACTCCCATCGGGGCCTGGCTCTCGGTCACCCGCACCGTGGGTCTTGGGCGCCCTTTCCACCCCCACCTTATCCCTGTCAGACCTGCTGCAGAATGACTGCTGCGGATTTCCTGCTTCGGCTCCGCGACCTCGGCATCAAGATCTGGGCCGACGGTGACCGTCTGCGGCTCAGCGCTCCCAAGGACGCCGTCACGTCGGAGCTTCGGGCTGAGCTCAAAGACCGCAAGGAAGAGCTGTTACGTTTCCTGGGCCAGCGTTCCGCGGCGGCGGAGGGCGGGGCCGATGTCCAGATCGAGCGGGTGAGCCGCGAGGGCCCGATCCCGCTCAGCGACACTCAGCAGCGCCTCTGGCTCCTGCACGAGCTCGGGGAAGAGCTGGTGGCCTACAACGTCCCCCTGAACCTGCGGATTCGGGGGTCGCTCAATCGTGAGGCTCTGGATTGGGCGTTGGGCCAGATCCTGGAGCGGCACGAGGCAATGCGGACGTCCTTCGCGGTCGTCGATGACCAGCCGACCCAGGTCATCGCACCCGCCGAGCCGTTGGCTTTGCCGGTCACCGACTTGCGCGGCACCCCCGACGCCGAGCGCGAAGCGCTGCGCTTCGCCGCCGAGCATATCGGCGTGGTCTTCGCGTTGACGCAGGGGCCGCTCTACAGCCTGCGCCTCCTGCAGATCGACGAGCACGACCACCTCCTCTCGGTCGTGCTGTCGCACATCATCGCCGACGGCTGGTCGTTTGGCGTGCTGCAGCGCGAGCTGGCGCAGCTCTATGAGGCGCGCACACTCGAGCAACCGTCGCCACTCGCACCGCTCGACGTGCAGTACGTCGACTACTCGGCCTGGCGCCATCAGTGGTACGAGTGGGAAGCACCCAACCTACTGGGCTATTGGAAGAAGCACTTGGCCGGGGCACCGACCCTGAGCTTGCCGACCGACCGGCCCCGCCCGGCGCAGCAGACCTTCGTTGGCCGCAAGCGCGAGTTCTGGATCCCGAAGGACCTGGCAACTGCAGTGCAAGCCCTGGGTCGCAAAGAGGGCTGCACGTTCTTCATGACGATGCTGGCGGCGTTCAAGGTGCTGCTGGCTCGCTATGCCGGACAGGACGACATCTCGGTTGGCACCGCGGTCGCCAATCGCGACCTGCCGCAGGCGCAGCCTCTGATCGGGTTCTTCATGAACACGCTGGTGGTCCGCACGCGCCTCGGCGGCGACCCGGGCTTTCGGGAGTGTTTGCGCCGGGTGCGCGAGACGGCCCTGGGTGCCTACCAACACCAGGGCATGCCGTTTGAGCGGCTGGTCCAGGAGCTCAACCCGGAGCGCGACCTAAGCCGCAACCCGTTGTTTCAGGTGGCGTTCGTCCTGGACGAGGAGGCGCCGGCCTTCTCGTTCGCCGGCCTCGACGTCGAACAGATCGAGCTGGAGCACAAGAGCGCGAAGTTCGACCTCACGTTCGCGTTGCGCGAGACCGGCGACGGCCTGAGTGGAGATGTCGAGTTCAACGTCGACCTGTTCGATGAGGCCACCATCGCGCGCATGCAGGAACACCTCCTGGTGCTGCTTCAGGGCATGGTCGCCGACCCCGATGGGTCGATCTGGACCCTGCCGCTGCGGACCGAGGCCGAGCGCGCCCAGATTGACGAAGTGAACGCTCCGCGCGCCGCCGCGGCGCCAGCCACGGCGGCCCCGTGTTGTGTACACGAGCTGGTCGCGAAGCGGGCCGAGACCGCGCCGGAGACGTTGGCGTTGGCGGCCGAGGGGGGCGCGCAGTGGAGCTACGCCGAGCTGGACCAGTTCGCGAATCGCGTGGCCAATGTCCTGCGCGACAAGGGGGTCGGCCCGAGCGTTCTCGTGGGTGTTCTCATGGAGCGCGTCCCGGAGATGGTCGGCGCGCTGCTCGGTGTCATGAAGGCGGGCGGAGCCTACGTCCCGCTGGACCCCGCCAACCCGGCTGAGCGCCAGGCGCTGATGATCGCCGACGCGCAGATGCCGGTGCTCCTCACCCAAGAGCACCTGGCGACTGTGCTCGGTGAGACGCGCGTGGAGCTCCTGTGCCTCGACCGCGACCGCGCCATGTTCGAGGCCGCGCCCGCGACTGCACCGCCGGGCGGCCGCGAGCCGGGCGCCGCCGGCACCGACGATCTCGCGTACGTGATCTTCACGTCGGGGTCGACGGGGCGCCCCAAGGGCGTCGAGATCCAGCACCGCGCCCTGCTCAATCTCATCGCCTGGCACTGTGCCGAGTACCACGTGACGCCAGCGGACCGCGCGACGTCGTTGGCGGGGCTCGCGTTCGATGCTTCGGTGTGGGAGATCTGGCCCTACTTGACCACCGGCGCCTCGCTGCACTTGCCGCGGGAGGAGACTCGGTCGGCGCCGTCCCGGCTGTTGGCCTGGTTGGCCGAGGTGGGCGTCACCCTGAGTTTTGCGCCGACACCGCTTGCCGAAGCGATGCTGGCCGAGAACATGCCGGAGGGGCTGGAGCTTCGCGCCCTGCTCACCGGTGGCGACAAGCTGCACGCGCCACCGCCCGCGGGTTTGCCGTTCGAGCTGGTGAACCACTACGGCCCGACCGAGAACGCGGTCGTCGCGACGTTCGTGCGGATCGCGCCCGGCAGTCGTGTGCCGCCACCCATTGGCGGGCCGATCCGCAACGTCGAAGTGCAGGTGCTCGACGCGCACCTCCAGCCGTGCCCGATCGGCATTCCCGGCGAGCTGTGCATCGGCGGTGCTAGCCTGGCGCGTGGCTACTACGGGCGCTCGGACCTCACCGCGGAGAAGTTCATCCCGCATCCGTTCGGTGACGGCCGGCTCTACCGCACTGGCGACAGCGTCCGCTGGCAAGCCGACGGCCAGCTCGAGTTCCTCGGGCGGATTGACCAACAGGTGAAGATCCGCGGCTTCCGCATCGAGCTCGGCGAGATTGAGCATGCGCTGGCCGACCACGCGAGCGTCAAGGAGTGCGCGGTGGTCGCCCAGCAACGGGGCAGCGACCGGCAGCTCGTCGGGTTCGTAGTGCCGAGGCCTGGCGCCATGCTCGACGTGGCGGCGCTGCGCGACCACCTCGCAGCGAAGCTGCCCGAGTACATGGTGCCGGCTGCTGTGGCCGAGCTCGCCGAGCTCCCACTCACCGCCAACGGCAAGGTCGATCGGCAGACCCTCGCCGCGCGCGACGTGCAGGGCAGCGTTTCGCGCACCAGCTCACTGCCGCCGCGGACGCCCGTCGAACGGCGTGTGGCCGACGTGTGGCGCGAGATCCTGGGCCTCGAGGCGGTCGGCCGCGAAGACAACTTCTTCGAGCTCGGTGGACACTCGTTGCATGTCGTGCAGCTGCGCCGCAAGCTGCAGTCGGCGTTTGGCGAAGACCTGTCGGTGTCCGAGGTGTTCCAGTATCCGACCGTCGCTGCGCTGGCGTCCCGACTCGGCGACGATCCGGAGCCAGCGCTCCCGTCGCGGTCGCGCGCCGCCGTTGCGCGACCGGCGGCCGGCGCCGAGCCGTCAACCGACGCGATTGCCATCGTCGGCATGGCCGGTCGCTTTCCACGCGCCAATGACCTCGAGCAGTTCTGGGTGAATCTGCGCGACGGCCTCGACTGCGTCACGTTCTTTGACGAGGACGAAGTGCGCCGGACCGGCATGGTGGGGCCCGCCCAGCTCGGCGATCCCGCTTATGTGCGGGCTCGGGCGATCCTCGACGACGTCGATCGCTTCGACGCCGGCTTCTTCGGCTTCAACCCACGCGAGGCCGCGAGTAGCGACCCGCAGATGCGTCTGTTCTTGGAGACGGCGTGGCAGTCGCTCGAGGACGCGGGGTATCACCCCGCTGCGTGCCCCGGCGCCGTCGGTGTCTGGGCCGGCAGTGGTCCGAACACCTACCACCGCAACAACCTGGTCACGAACGCCAAGTTCGCGGGCGGCGCCGATGCGTTCGACATGTCGCTGGTGGACGCGACCTTCTTGACCACGCGCATTTCCTACAAGCTCAACCTCAAGGGGCCGAGCGTCGAGGTCTACACCGCCTGCTCGACGTCTCTGGTCGCGACGGTTCAGGCCTGCCACGCCTTGCTGGCCGGCCAGTGTGACATGGCTCTGGCCGGCGGTGTGTTCGTTGGCGTGCCGCAGCGCGTTGGTCACCTCTACCGCGAGGGCGAGATCTTCTCGCCCGACGGTCACTGCCGGCCGTTCGACATCGCCGCGCGTGGCACGTTCAGTGGCGAGGGCGTGGGCGTCGTGGTGCTGAAGCGGCTGGCCGACGCCCAAGCCGACGGCGACCACATCCGCGCGGTGATCCGCGGCGCGGCGATGAACAACGACGGCTCCAACAAGGTTGGCTTCACCGCTCCCAGCGTCGAAGGGCAGGCCGAGGTGATCGCCAGCGCGCACGCGCTCGCCGACGTCGATCCCGACGAGATCGACTACATCGAATGCCACGGAACGGCCACGCCGCTGGGGGACCCGATCGAAGTCGCGGCGCTCACCCGAGCGTTTCGCGCTCGGACGGATCGGACCGGCTACTGCGCCCTCGGCTCGGTGAAGTCGAACATCGGCCACGCCGACACCGCGGCGGGGGTCGCCGGCTTGATCAAGGCGGTGCTGGCGCTCGAGCACGAGCAGATCCCACCGAGCCTGTATTTCGACGAGCCCAATCCAGACATCGATTTCGCGCGTAGCCCGTTCTTCGTGAACGGCGCGTTGCGGCCTTGGCCGCGGGGTGAGCGGCCGCGGCGCGCCGGCGTGAGCTCGTTCGGCATCGGCGGTACCAATGCGCACGTGCTGCTGGAGGAGGGGCCGGCCGCCGAGCCGTCGCCGGGGCGGCCGCAGCAGTTGCTCGTGCTGTCGGCCAAGTCGGAGAGCGCGTTGGATGCGGCGACCGCGGACCTCGCGGGTCACCTGAAGGCCCATCCAGAGATCGGTCTCGCCGACGTCGCGTTTACGCTGCAGGCGAGCCGCAGTGCCTTTGTGCACCGCCGGTTCTTGGTGGCCAGTGATATCGCCGACGCGGCGACGATCTGGGCCGATGACGCGGTGGCGCGGCGGGCGGAGACCGCGCTCCAGCGCGCCGAAGATCCACCGGTGGTGTTCATGTTCCCCGGTCAGGGGGCCCAGCACGTCGGCATGGGGCGCGAGCTCTTTGAGACCGAGCCGGTCTTCCGCGCCGAGGTGGAACGTTGCGCGGAGCTGCTGCGGCCACAGCTCGGTCTCGACCTCTGTGAGATCCTCTATCCCGCCACGCCGACCGAAGAGCACGACGCTCAGCTGCGCCAGACGCGGATTACGCAGCCGGCGCTGTTCGTCGTGGAATACGCGCTCGCCCAGTTGTGGATGTCGTGGGGGGTGCTCCCAGACGCTATGATTGGCCACAGCGTCGGTGAGTACGTCGCGGCGTGCTTGGCCGGTGTGTTTAGCGTCGAGGAAGCGCTGCGCCTGGTCGCGAAGCGGGCGAGCCTGATGCAGGAGCTACCCGAGGGTGGGATGCTCAGTGTCGGGCTGCCCGAGGCCGAGGTCATGGGACTGCTCAACGGCGAGCTCTCGCTATCGGCAGTGAACGGGCCGTCGTCATGCGTGGTGTCCGGCCCATCGCCAGCGGTCGAGGCGCTACAAGAACAGTTGGCCGAGCAGGACTTGCCCTGTCGGCTGCTGCACACGAGCCACGCGTTCCACTCGACGATGATGGAGCCGATCGTGGAGCCCTTCGCGGCCGTCGTGGCGGAGGTCCAGCTGGCCCCGGCGGCGCTGCCGTGCGTGTCGACGGTGACGGGCGACTGGATCGAGCCCGGTGATTGGGCCCGGCCCGACTACTGGGCCAAGAACCTTCGGCATCCGGTGCGGTTCTCTGACGCCGCCAAGGCACTCCTCGACAAAGACGAGCACGTCTTCTTGGAGGTGGGCCCGGGCCAAACGCTCAGCGCGTTGGTGCGCCAGCAGGGTAAGCCGGCCAAGGGCCGCACCGTGCTGCCGTCGATGCGGCACCCGCAGGAGGCGCTCTCGGATCGCGCCCTGCTGCTCCGTTCCGTCGGGCGGCTGTGGCTTGCCGGAGTGCGGCTCGATTGGCCGGCGCTGCATCGCGGCGAGATGCACCGCCGCGTGCCGCTGCCGACCTACCCGTTCGAGCGCCAGCGCTACTGGATCGAGGGCAGCCCTGGGGTTGCGGCGGGCCCGGCGGGTTCGGATCTGTCGCGGAAGCCCAACGTCGCCGATTGGTTTTGGCAGGCCTCGTGGCAAAGTGTGGCGGCGCCGCCGGGCGTTGCCGCCGAGACGTTGTCGGGTGGATTGCTGTTCGCGGGTGACGATGCCCTGAGCCGTGGGCTACAGGAGCAGCTGCGGCCCGACGTGGTCGTGCGCGCCGGCTCGGGCTATCGCGAGGTGTCGCCTGGTGTCTTCGAGCTGCGCCCCGGTGCGCGCGAAGACTACGACCAGCTGGTCGCGGCACTGCGCCAACGCGGCGCGTTCCCCGACCGCGTGGTCCACCTGTGGGGCGTGCGCGATCGGCGCGCCGACGACGGCTTGGCGCACCGTGAGGAGATCGAGGCCCGCGGCTTCTACAGTCTGTTGCACCTCGCGCAGGCGCTGCAGGCCCACGAGATCGACCAGGAGCTGCGCCTCGAAGTGGTCGTCAACGACCTCCACGCGGTGCTCGGCGACGAAGCGTTCGCGCCGGCGCGAGCCGCCGCGCTCGGCCCGTGCCGGGTCATTCCGGCGGAGCTCGAGCAGATCCAGTGTCGTGTCATCGATGTGAGCACGGCTGGCCTCGGCGAGGTCGGGGCCCGTCAGGTGCGGTGTGAGCTGGCGGCGCCGCCCATCCCCGTGGTCGCATATCGCGGTCCGCGTCGGTGGGTGCCGGCGTTCGCTCCAGTACCGCTGGCGGAGGCCGCGCCGCCCTTGTGGCTGCGGCCGGGAGGCGTCTTCTTGATCACCGGCGGGCTCGGTGGGGTGGGGCACGCGATCGCGCAACGGCTCGCGACGGTCGCTGGCACCAAGATGGTGCTGACGTCGCGCGGCGGGTTGCCGGAGCCCGCGGCTTGGCAGGCATGGTTGAGCGAGCACGGCGCCGAGCACCGCACGAGTCGGCGGATCCAGCGGTTGCAGGATCTGCGCGCGGCGGGCGCCGAAGTCGCCCTAGAAGTGGCGGATGTCGGCGACCTCGAGGCCATGCGTGGTGTGCTGGCGCGCACGGCTCAGCGGTTTGGGCCGATCCGCGGTGTGATTCACGCGGCGGGCTTGGCCACGGGCGGACTCATCGCGGCCCGCGCCGCCGCCGGGGCGGCCGAGGTGCTCGCGCCCAAGGTCGCTGGCACGCTGGTGCTCGACGCGCTCCTGCGGGACGAGCCGCTCGAGCTTTTCGCGCTTTGCTCCTCCGTGACCAGCGTCAAAGGCGGCGTTGGGTCGGTCGACTACACCGGGGCGAACGCGTTCTTGGACGCCTTTGCCCACGCGGCGCAGGACCGGCCTTGGCCCGTGGTGACGATCAACTGGGACGCTTGGCGTGAGGCCGGGATGGCCGCCGAGGCCGACGTGCCGGAGGAGATGCGCGAGGCGCACCAGGAGGTGTTGGCCAAGGGACTGAGCGACCAAGAAGGGGCCGAGGTGTTCCTGCGCGCGGCCTCCAGCGGCTTGCCGCAGGTGCTGGTGTCGACGTTCGACCTGCCAGCGCGACTGGCCGCCGACGAGGCGCCGGAGCCGGAGCTCGAGGCCAAGAGCGACGACGGTGATCACGCGCGGCCCGAGGTGGCGACCGAGTTCGTCGCGCCGACCGGCGCTCTCGAAGAGGCGATTGCCGATACCGTGCGCAGTTTGCTCGGCATCGACCGCATTGGCCGCGACGACGATTTCTTCGACTTGGGCTTCGACTCGCTGATCGGGCATCGCCTGATTGCGCGGTTGAAGCAAAAGCACCGCGTCTCGCTACCGCTACGCGCCGTGCTCGAGACCCCCAACGTGGCTGCGCTCGCGGCCCAAGCGGCGGGTGCAGCGCCGCCGAGCACGCCCGTGGCGTCCTCTCCCGCCGCCCCGGCAGCGCCGCCGGCGCCGGCCCCGGTCGCGACGCCGCCCCAACCCGTGCACCATCCGCTCTTCGACGAGCGCTGGGTCGAGGCCGATGGTCAGGCCGTATGGCAGACACAGTTGCGACCGGAAGCGCATTGGGCGTTGGGCGAGCACCGGATGAACGGCGCGCCCGTACTGGTCGGCACTGCCTACCTCGAGCTGGCGCGGGCGGCGTTCGAGCAACTGGCCGCCGCCGACCTGGCGGGCGGCAAAGCGATCGAGCTGCGCGAGGTCTACTTCCTCAGTCCGCTCACCGTTGCCGACGGCGAGACCCGAAAGGTCCGCACCGTGTTGACGCCCGAGGGTGACGCGATGCGTTTCGTGGTGGAGAGCCAAGGGCCGGACGGCGGCGAATGGGGCGAGCACGCGACGGGTGAGCTGCGCGTCGCAGCGTCCGAAGTGCCGCGGCGCGACGTCGCGGCGTTGCGCGCCGAGTGCGACGTGGACGAGCTTGCGGTGGACGCCGACGACCTCGAACGGCGGACGGGCCCGATGCAACAGAGCCGGCGCTGGGCCGGCGCGCGGCACGTTCGCTTTGGCCGTGACCGGCAGCTCGTGGACATCGAGCTCGAGGCGCAGTTTGCCGCGGACGTGGGCCAGATGGGTCTGCACCCAGCACTGCTCGACACCGCCATCGGCTACCGCGAGGCCACGCCGTCCGGGATGCTCCCGTTCGCCTATGACCGCGTGGTGGTGCGATCGGCGCTGTCTGCGCAGCTGCACAGCCTCATCGTCGAGCGCGTCGATCCGCCCGACGGCGAGCGCGTCTATGACGTGTCGGTGATGGATCCACACGGCACCGAGCTGGTGTCGATCGAGGGCTACCGCACGCGGCGCGTCGCGGCGGCCACGCCTGCTGCGGGACCGGCAGGCGAGAACGCCACGCTCAAGATCACCGAGCTGGGCTTGATCGAGGAGCTGCGCTACGTAGCGACGCCGCGAGTGCCACCGCGGGCCGGCGAGATCGAGATCGAGGTCGCGGCGTCCGCCCTCAACTTCAAGGACGTGCTGTTCACGCTCGGTCTGATGCCTTCGTCCGAAGGTGGCGTCCCCGACTTGGGCCTGGAGTGCGCCGGTCGGGTGGCGCGGGTCGGCGATGGTGTTACCGAGTTTGCGCCCGGTGACGAGGTCGTCGCCCTGGCGTCGTCGTGCTTTGCGCGCTTTGTCACGACCGAGGCTCGCACCGCCGCGCCGGTCCCGAAGGGCATGAGCATGGCCGAGGCGGCCACCGTGCCGATCTCCTATCTCACCGCCTACCACTCGCTCGTGGTCCTCGGCCGGTTGCAGCGTGGCGAGTCCTGCTTGATCCACGCGGCAGCGGGTGGCGTCGGCTTGGCCGCTGTGCACGTTTGCCGCTGGCTCGGTGCCGAGGTCTACGCGACCGCGGGCAGCGACCCCAAGCGCGACTATCTGCGCTCGCTCGGCATCGAGCACGTGATGGATTCGCGCTCGCTCGCGTTCGCCGAGGAAGTCATGCAACGCAGTGGCGGGCGGGGCGTCGACGTGGTGCTCAACTCGCTCGCCGGCGAGTACATCCCCAAGGGCCTGTCGATCCTGGCTCCCTACGGTCGGTTCCTCGAGCTTGGTGCCCAGGATATCTTTGCCAACACACCGCTTGGTTTGGCGCCCTTCCAGAAGAGCCTGGCGTTCCACGCCGTCATGGTCGGCCCGGGCATGCCGACGTTTGCAGACAGCTGGCGCGAGCTCGGCGCACTGCTCGCCCGACGCGAGCTACCGGCCTTGCCGCACGAGGTCTTTGCGGCCGCGGAGGCCGTCCGCGCGTTCGAGTTCCTGGCGGCGGCCAAGCACATTGGCCGTGTGGTCGTGTCGTTTGAGGGCGCCGATGACTCGCTAGTGGAGCGCCGATGACGCTGTTCGAGCTGCTGTCGCGGTTGCGCGAACTCGGCGTTCGCCTGTGGCTCGAGGGTGGCGAGCTGTGCTCCAGCACGCCTATGGATGCGCTGCCTGGTGACGTTCAAGCTGAGCTGGCCACCCAGCGCGCCGACGTGATCGATTTCCTCGCGGAGGACGAGGCGTCAGCCGCCAGTTCAGCGCCAAGTTCGCCGCCGGTCGCCGCGCCCTTTGAAGGCGACGCGGTCACGCGGGCTCCCCGCGATGGGCCGTTGCCCCAGTCGTTCGCGCAGTCGCGGTTCTGGTTCCTCTGCGAGCTGGGCGGCGACAGCTCGCCCTACAACCTGACCCACGCGCTGCGCTTGCGCGGCGCATTGGACGCGGCAGCGTTGGCGGCCGCGCTTGGTGACATCGTCGCGCGTCACGAGATCCTGCGCACGACCTTCGAGCTGGAGGGTGACGAGCCGGTGCAAGTTGTGCATCCGGCGCGCCCGTTGCAGCTCGCGACGGTCGACCTGACGACTGCTCCTGATCCCGACGCGGCGATCGAGCGGGTTGCCCAGGACGACGCCGGGGAGCCGTGTGACCTGCGCCAGGGCCCGCTGCTACGCCTGCAGCTCCTGCGTCTGGGCCCCGCCGATCACGTGTTGCTGTTCACCATGCTGCACATGGTGACCGACGGACTGTCGTTCGGCTTGCTCTTCGCCGAGCTCTCCGCCCACTACGAAGCGCGTCGGCAGGGCGCGGTGGCGGCGCTGCCGGAGCTCCCGGTCCAATACGCCGACTTCGCGGTTTGGCAGCGCCGCTGGTACGCCGGCCAAGGTACCGAGGTGCTCGGCTACTGGCGGCAGAAGCTCGCCAACGCCCCGGTGCTGGACCTGCCGACCGACCGGCCGCGGCCGCCGACACAGACCTTCCACGGGACCCGGTTCGCCTTCTCACTGGAGAAAGCGCTGATGGATCAGGTCAAGAGCGTGGCGCGCCAGGAGGGCTGCACGTTCTTCATGGCAGCGCTGACCACGTGGCAGCTTCTCCTGTCGCGCTACACCGGTCAGGCAGACCTGACGATTGGCACACCGGTGAGCGGCCGTGACCGCGCCGAGCTGGAGCCGCTGATCGGGCTATTCCTCAACACGCTGGTCCTGCGCACCGATCTCGCCGGCGCACCGAGTTTCCGCGAGGCGCTGCGGCGCGTGCGCCAGACCGCGCTCGAGGCCTTTGAGCACGCGGATATGCCGTTCGAGCAGCTCGTCATCGAGCTCAAGCCCGAGCGCGATCTGAGCCGGCCGCCGCTGTTCCAGGTGCTGTTCTCGATGACCACCGAGGCGGCGCTGCCCAAGTTGGGTGATCTCGACGTCGAGATCTTGGTGCCCGAATCGGTCCGGTCGATGTTCGATCTCACCTTGTTCGTTGGCGACCGCGCCAACGGCGACCTCACTGGCGCGATCGAATACAACGCGGACCTGTTCGACGCCGCGACGATTGAACGGATGGCTGGCCACTTGCGGCAGCTGTTCGCCGCGGTCGTGGCGGAGCCCGATCGTCCGTACGTCCAGCTGCCGCTGCTCGCGGCGGCGGAGCGTCGTGACTTGCTCGCGCCGCAGAGCGCCACGACCGCCGAGTATCCGCGTGAGCGGACCTTCTCGCAGATGTTCGGCGACACTGCGCGGCGCCGTGCTGATCAAGTGGCGGTTCGGTGCGGCGAGGCGAACCTGACCTACGCGGACCTCGAGGCCCGCGCCAATCGTCTGGCGCACCACCTACGCGCGCTCGGCGCGGCGCCCGGCGCGCTGGTCGGGGTCTGCGTACCGCGATCGATCGAGCTACTGGTGGCGTTGCTGGCCGTGCAGAAGTCCGGTGCCGCCTACGTGCCGCTCGACCCGATCTACCCGGCCGAGCGCATCGCGTTCATCGCCGAAGACGCCGACCTCAAGCTGCTGATCAGCGAGACGTCGCTGCGCGATACCCTGCCGACGACGGGCGCGCGGATAGTGTGGTTGGACGCGGATCGGGCGCGCATTGATACCTGTAGCGCCGACCCGCTCGCCGACGTCGCGGGGCCGACGGATCTCGCGTACGTGATCTTCACGTCGGGCTCGACGGGCAAGCCCAAGGGCGTGCAGATCGAGCACCGGGCGCTGCTCAACTTCCTGACGTCGATGGCAAGAGAGCCGGGCTGCGTCGAAACGGACGTGATGCTCGCGGTCACGACGGTGTCCTTCGATATCGCGGGGCTCGAGCTCTATCTGCCGCTGCTGGTCGGCGGCCAGGTCGTGATCGCGACCGCGGACGACGCCGCCGACGGCGCGCGTCTGGCGACCCTCATCGACCAGTGCGGCGTGAGCGTGATGCAGGCCACGCCGGCCACCTGGCAGCTGCTGTTCGAGGCCCAGTGGGCGGGGCAGCTGGACTTGACGGTCTTGTGTGGCGGCGAGGCGTTCCCACGCGAGCTCGCCGAACGGCTGCTCCCCCGCGTCGGCTCGCTCTACAACATGTATGGGCCGACCGAGACGACGATCTGGTCGCTGGTCGCCCGCGTCGGGTCGGGGACGGGGCCGGTGCCGCTTGGCGCACCCATTGCCAACACCGAGGTCTACCTACTCGATGCCCACGGTGAGCTTGCACCGCCGGGTGTGCCGGGCCGCGTGTTTCTCGGCGGCGATGGGCTGGCACGGGGCTACTGGCGGCGCCCGGAGCTGACCGCCGAGAAGTTTGTCGCCCACCCGTTTCGACCCGGGGAGCGGGTCTACGACACCGGTGATCTGGCGCGCTGGCGCAACGACGGGGCCCTCGAGTTCCTCGGCCGGGTCGATCATCAGGTGAAGGTGCGCGGCTTCCGCATCGAGCTCGGTGAGATCGAGCAGGTGCTGCTGGAGCACGCGGCCGTCGCGGAGTGCGCGGTCGTGCCGATCGAGCGCGCCGGCGGCGGGCAGCTGGTCGCGTTTATGGTCCCCGCCGCGACGCCGGCGGACCCCGCCGATGACGCCCTCGCCGCGACGCTGCGCGAGCATCTCAAGCGCACGCTGCCGGACTACATGGTGCCGGCGCTCTTCGTGGCGCTCGATGCGCTGCCGCTCACACCCAACGGCAAGGTCGATCGCAAGGAGTTGATGGCGCGAGACGTCGGCCGCGCCGGGGCTGCGGTCGCTGACTACGTGGCGCCGAGCGATGACGCCGAAGCCACGGTTGCCGCGGTCTGGCAGGAGCTGCTCGGGGTGGAGCGCGTCGGCCGGCACGACAACTTCTTCGACCTGGGTGGGCACTCGCTGCTGATCATGCGCTTGCGGCGCGTTCTGCAGGAGCGGCTCGGCGTGGCGCTGACCTTGGCCGAGGTCTTTCAGTTCCCCACGGTCGCCGCGATGGCGGCGCATCTCGCGGGTGGTGCGGGCGCCGATGCGACGTTCGCGGCCGTGCGCGACCGAGCCCGGCGTCGCCGGCAGGGCAGTGCGGCCGGGACCGACGCGATCGCGATCGTCGGCATGGCGGCGCGCCTGCCCACCGCACCAAACCTCGCGGCGCTGTGGCAACTCCTCGCGGAGGGGCGGGAGGGTGTGTCGCGCTTTAGCGACGAGGAGATTCTGGCCGCGGGCGAGGATCCCGAGCTGCTGCGCCGGCCGGAGTACGTGAAGGCCCGGGCGATCCTTGAGAACGTCGAGCTCTTCGACGCGCCGTTCTTTGGCGTACCCGCGCGCGAGGCCGAGGCGATGGACCCGCAGCACCGGCTGCTGCTGGAATGCGCGTGGGAAGCGCTGGAGGACGCCGGTTACGACCCGCAGCGCGCTGGGTCGGTCGGCGTGTTCGCCGGCTGTGGGCCCAACACGTATCTCACCAACTGCGTGATGCGCAACCCGGAGTGGGCCGGTGCCGCGGACGCGTTCCAGCTCGCGATGTTCCACTATGGTGGCGGCGCCTTGGCGACCCGGGTGGCGTACAAGCTCGACTTGAAGGGTCCGGCCGTGGAGGTGCAGACCGCGTGCTCGACCTCCCTCGTGGCGGTCATCCAAGCTTGTCGCAGCTTGCGGGCGTTCGAGTGTGACATGGCGCTGGCCGGCGGCGTTTCGATCGGCGCGCCGCGGCAGATCGGCTACGTGTACCAGGAGGGTCTGATCTTCTCGCCGGATGGCCACTGTCGCCCGTTTGACGCCAAGGCCCAAGGCACGTTGGGCGGCGAGGGCGTGGGCGTCATCGCGCTCAAGCGGTTGCGGGACGCGATGGCGGACGGCGATCCGATTCGCGCCGTCGTGCTCGGTGGGGCGCTCAACAACGACGGGTCAAACAAGGTGGCGTTCACTGCGCCGAGCGTCGATGGCCAGGCCGAGGTGATTGTCGCGGCGCACGCCGACGCCGGCGTCGAGGCGGCCTCGATCAGCTACGTCGAGACGCATGGCACGGCGACGCCCATGGGCGATCCGATCGAAGTCGCGGCGCTCACCAAGGCATTCGCCGCTGCGCCCGATGGGTCGCCGTGGTGTGCGCTGAGCGCGCTGAAGTCCAACTTCGGTCACACGGACGCCGCCGCCGGCATCGCCGGCCTGATCAAGGCGGTACTGTCGCTTGAGCACGAAGCCGTGCCGCCGACCGTGCACTACGAGGCGCCCAACCCCGAGATCGACTTTGGGCCGACGCCGTTCTTTGTGAACGCGAGCCTCCGGCCTTGGCCGCGCGCCGCCCAGCCTCGGCGCTGCGGCGTCAGCTCGTTCGGCTTTGGCGGGACCAACGCGCACGTGGTCCTCGAGGAAGCGCCGGCGCGGCGATCCGCCGAGCCGGAGCGCGAAGGGCAGGTGGTGCTGGTCTCGGCGAAGAGTGCGGCGGCGCTCGACCGCGCGAGCCGCAACCTCGCCGATCACCTCGCCCGTGATCCGACTGCGAGCCTGGCAGACGTTGCGTGGACGACGCAAGTCAGCCGCGGCGGGCACGCGCACCGGCGGGCGGTCGTCGGGCGCACGGCGACGGAGATCGTCGGGGCGCTGCGGGGCGAAGCGCCGGCGCGCCTCGTGGCTGGCGTGGGCGGCGGCGCCGAGGCGTCGGTGGCGTTCCTGTTCCCTGGCCAGGGAGCGCAGTATCCCGGGATGGGGCGCAACCTTCATCGCAGCGAGCCGGTCTTCCGCGAGGCCGTGGACCAGTGCGCCGAGCTGCTTCGCCCGGCGCTTGGAATCGATCTGCGCGTGCTGCTCGACGCCGACGCCGACGATGAAGCGGCAGCGGCGCAACTGCAACAGACGCGCCTCACCCAGCCGGCGGTGTTTGTCGTCGAGTACGCGCTGGCGCAGCTATGGCGTTCGTGGGGTGTGCCGCCGGCGGCGATGGCCGGGCATAGCATCGGTGAGTTCGTGGCCGCGACGCTCGCCGGCGTGTTCGCCTTGCCGGATGCCCTGGAGCTCGTCGCGCAGCGGGGCCGGCTGATGCAGGAGTTGCCCAGTGGCGACATGCTTAGCATCGGCCTGGCCGAGCCCGACGTGGTCGAGTTGCTGCGTGGGAGCAGCGCGGCAGGCTTGTCGTTGGCGGCGGTCAACGGCCCGCAGTCGTGTGTCGTCTCTGGTCCCGCGGCGGCGGTTGCGCGGTTGCGCGACACGCTCGAATCGCGCGACGTCGGTGCCCGCGTGCTGCACACCAGCCACGCATTCCACTCGGCCATGATGGAGCCCATCGTCGCGCCGTTTGTGGCGGCGGTCGCGGCGGTGGAACGCCGCCCGGCCACGGTGCCGTGCGTGTCGACGGTCACCGGCGACTGGGTCGCGGCCGAGACTTGGCAGGAACCGCGCTATTGGGGTCGGAACTTGCGCGAGCCGGTGCGCTTTGCCGATGCCGCGCGCACGCTGCTGGACGACCCGGCCCGCCTTCTACTCGAAGTCGGCCCTGGAACGACGCTGAGTGCGCTCTCCCGACAGCAGGCCGGCGAGACGAAGGCGCGCGTGGTCGCCTCGATGCGCCACCCGACCAGCGACGACCACGACGTCGATGTGGTCCTCGGCGCGCTCGCCCGCCTGTGGTTGGGGGGTGCGGAGCCGGATTGGAAGGCGTTCCAAGGCACGGACCGGCAGCGCGTGGCCCTGCCGACGTATCCGTTCGAGCGCCAGCGCTATTGGGTGGATCCCGTCGCCGGTGATCCCGGCGCGTCCGCCGCGAGGCCAACCAGCGCGCCGGCGAGTGGCAAACGGGCCGACCGTGCGGCGTGGTTCTCCGTGCCGGTGTGGCGACCGGTGCCGCCGCCGCCCGCCGCCGGCGAACCCGCGGCGTGGCTCGTGCTCGAAGACGACGCCGGCTTGGGTGCCGCGGTGGTGGAGGTGCTGCAAGCGCGGGGTGAGCCGGTTCTGCGAGCGGTCCCGCCGGGTGGCGATGTCGAGGCCCACCGTTCGCTCCTGCGCGACTTGCGCGCGTTCGGACGGCCGCGTTGCGTGGTGGTGCACTGTGGCGGCGTCTGGCGCACCGACGCTGCCGCCCCGTTGGCTCGTGTGCGCGAGCGGGGCTTCGACAGCCTCGTGGCGCTCGCTCGCGCTGGCGCCGGTGGCGATGCTGCGCCGCCCGAGCTCTTGGTCGTCACCAACGACCTGCGCCCTGTCGCCGGCCGTCCCGTCGCGCATCCGGAGCGCGCCATGGTGTTCGGGCCTGCCACGGTGTTGCCGCAAGAGCAGCCGGGCTGGTCGTGCCGCCTGATCGACGTCGCCCTCGACGACGTGCCCGGGGCCGCGGCGCACGTGGTGGGCGAGGCCGCCGCGCCAGCCGACACGCGGCCGGTCGCTTGGCGGCGGCGGCAGCGCTGGGTGCAGGGCTACGAGCCGTACCCGCTGCCGGCGGCCGTTGCGGCGCCGCCGAGCCCGTCGGGCGGGGCCTGGCTCGTGGCCGGCGGCTTGGGCGGTGTCGGCCTCGCACTGGCCGGCGAGCTCGTGCGTCGTGGTGCGCGCCGGTTGGTGTTGACGGGCCGCACGGCGTTGCCGCCCGCGGCGGAGTGGGATGCTTGGCTCAGGGTGCACGACGAGCAAGAGCGCACGTCGCGGCGCATCCGCGCCGTGCGCGCCTTGCAGGAGCAGGGGGCCGACGTGTTGGTCGCGGCCGCCGACGTGACGTCCGCGGGCGATTTGCGGCAGCTGGTGAACCAGGCGAAGGACCGCTTCGGCGGGCTTCGCGGCGTCGTGCATGCGGCCGGGACCATTGCGCACCACCCGCTGGATGAGCTCGACGGCGCGGTGGCGCAGGCCGTTCTGGCGCCGAAGGTCGAGGGTACCCTCGCACTCGCCGAAGCCTTGCGAGACGAGGCTCCGGAGATGGTGGTGCTCGCGTCGTCGATTAGCACAGCGCTTGGCGGCCTCGGTCTGGCGGACTACGTCGCCGGCAACGCGGTCTTGGACGCGGTGGCGGAGGCCCGGTCGGCGGACACGGGGACGGCTTGGGTCGCCATTGCTTGGGACGCCTGGGCCGACGCCGGTTTCGCCGTCGAGCTGGCGCCAGCGGACGAGACCGACGCGCAGCGCGCCGAGCGCGAGGCGACGCTTAAGGACGCCATCTTGGCCGCGGAGGGTGCCGACTGCTTCGGCAGGATTCTCGCCGCGCCGTCGCCGCAGATTGTCGTGTCACCGAGCGACCTGCAGGCCCGCCTCGACCGGAGTCAGAGCCTCGTCGGCGACCATGAAGCCGACCCGTCGCCGACCCAGCCGCCGGCCTCGAGCCTCACGACGCACGATCGGCCGGAGCTGTCGACCGACTACGCGGAGCCGCGCAACGATCTGGAGCGCGACATCGCCGAGGTCGTCGAGGAGCTGCTCGCCCTCGACCGCGTGGGTATCCACGACAACCTGTTCGAGCTCGGCTTCGATTCGTTGATCGGCCACCGCATGATCGGCAGGCTCAAGGCGCGAGTCGACATGGCGATCCCGCTGCGCACGATCCTCGAGTCGCCGACCGTCGCCGAGCTCGCGGAATACGTCGAGGTGGCGCGCTGGGCCCGGTCGATGCCGGGGTAGGCCCCGTCTAGAATCTAGAGGGCCGGCCGAAAAGCCACTCACGCAGCGAGCGGCGCCCTGAAATCGAATCTCGGCACACGAGAGCCTCGCTGAATCCACCGATTCAGCTGCGTTCTCGTGCACCGACCTTCGAGCCCAGGACACCACTCGCCACGCAGAGCGCTCTCCGGGCGGACCACTAGGCGCTGCGGCTCAACGGGGCGCCGTCACCCGCGGGCGCCAGCTGCGACTGCAGCTCGCGGTCGCGCTCGGCCGGCGAGCCGGTGAAGCGCGCCGCGAGCCCGTAGCACGCTGGCACGACCAGCAGGGTCGTGACCGTTGCGACCGCGACACCCGTCAGCACCACGACGCCGATCGCGGTGCGGCCCTCGGCCCCCGCGCCCGACGCCAAGACCAGGGGTAGTGCGCCGAGCGACGTGGACAGTCCGGTCATGAGGATCGGCCGGAGGCGCAGCACGGATGCCTCGAGCACGGCATCGCGCCATGAACGCCCCTCATCGCGTAGCTGGTTGGCAAACTCGACGATCAAGATGCCGTTTTTTGCGGCGAGGCCGATCAAGATGACCATCGCGATCTGGCTGTAGATGTTCAGCGTGCCGCCGGAGATCAGCAGGCCCGCCAGTCCGCCAAACAGCGCGAGCGGCACCGTCAACAGCACCACGATCGGATGCAGGAAGCTCTCGAACTGTGCGGCCATGACGAGGTAGACGAGCAGGAGCGAGAGGGCAAACGCGAACGCCAACGCCCCCGAGGCCTCGTTGAACTCGCGACTCTGGCCTTTGTAGGCGATGCCCGGCGCGTTGCGCAGCTCGTCGCGCACGACGTCGCCGAGAAAACCGAGTGCTTCGCCGAGCGTGTAGCCCTCGGCCAGGTTGGCGCTCAGGGTGATGGCACGAAGTCGGTTGTAGCGCCGGCGGCTGGACGCGTCGGCACGCTCGATGAGGCTCACGACGTTGGCCAACGGCACGAGCTCGCCCGACGTCTGGGAGCGCACGTAGATCTGCTCGAGGTCCTTGGGCGAACGTTTGTCCGCGTCTTGCGCCTCGAGAATGACGTCATACTCCTCGCCGCGGTCGAGGTACGTGGTGACGCGGCGGAAGCCCATCATGGTCTCGAGGGTGCGTCCGACCTCGCGCGCCGATACGCCGAGATCGGCGGCACGATCCTGATCGACCAGCACGTCGAGCTGCGGGCTGGTCTCGCGGTAGTCGGTGTTGACCGCGACGAGCCCTGGGTTGTCGGTGGCCCGGGCCACCAGTACGTCGCGCCACTCGACGAGCTTCTCGTAGGTCGGCCCCGTCAGCACGAACTGCACCGGCTGGCCCGACCGCCGGCCGAGCAGGCCCGAGCTGCTGCTGCTGAACGCCTGGTAGCCGGGCACCGCCGCCAGCGTGGCGTCGATCTCCGCGGCAACCTCGGCGGTCGTGCGGTCGCGTTCGTCCCAGAGCCTCAGGAGCACGGTGCCCCAGCCGGAGTTGACGGCACCACCGGCGCCGAAGGAGCCGGGCACGCGGGTGAGCACGCGCTGGGCCTCGCCGGAGTCGATGAGCTTGAGCAGCACGCCTTCGATGCGATCCAGCATCGCGACCGACTGGCGAAACGACGCGCCCTCGGGCCCGGTCATCCGGACCGAGAAGCTGCCGCGGTCCTCGGCGGGGGCGTACTCCTGCGGCAAGCGCTGGTAGAGCCCCACGATCGAGGCGCCTAGCCCCACGACGATCAGCACTGCGGCCAGCGGTTGCGCGATGAGGCCTTCGAGGAGCCAGCGGTAGCCGCGCTGTAACGGCCGAAACGCCGCGTCCGTGAAGCGGGCTAGGAGCGGCACGCGGCCGTCGCCGCGCAGCATGGCCGCGGACATGGCCGGGGAGAGGGTCAGTGCGACCACCGTGGAGATCACCACCGCGCCGGCCAGCGTCAGCGCGAACTCGGCGAAGAGCTGCCCGGTGTTCCCCTGCAGGAAGGCAATGGGGACGAAGACCGCGACGAGCACGACGGTCGTGGCGACCACGGCGAAGCCAACTTGACGAGTGCCGAGAAACGCCGCGCGCAGCGGTGGCTCACCGGCGCGCACCCGCCGCGTCACGTTTTCGAGCACGACGATCGCGTCGTCGACGACGAGCCCGATCGCCAGCACGAGTGCCAGCAGCGTCAGCAAGTTGACGGAGAAGTTGAACAGGTAGAGCACGAAGAACGTGCCCACGAGCGACACTGGCACCGTGATCGCCGGTACGAGCGTGGCGCTGAAGCTGCCCAAGAACACAAAGATCACGAGCACCACGACGAGCGCGGTGATGCCGAGCGTCTTCCACACTTCGTCGATCGCCGCACGGATGTAGACCGACGAGTCCGAGCTCGGATAGAGCTGCATGTCGGGCGGCAGCGTCGGGTTGATGGAGGCGACCCGCTCCTTGACCGCGTCGACAACCTCCAGGGTGTTGGCTTTGGCCTGCCGGGTGATGCCCAGCCCAACCATCTCCTCGCCGTTGCGGCGAAAGGTGGTGCGGTCGTCGGCGGGGCCGAGCGCGACCTTGGCGACGTCGCGGAGTCGCACCAGATGGCCGTCTCGGCCGCGGCCGACCACCAGGCGCTGGAAATCGTCCGGCGAGCGGTATGGCCGCGCCACGCGGACGGTCAGCTCGCGGCTGCGGCCCTCCACGCGACCGGCCGGGAGCTCGACGTTCTCGGCGCGGAGCGCTTGCTCGATGTCGCCCGCGGTGACACCTGTCGCCGCCAATGCTTGACGGTCGAGCCAGATTCGCATGGCGTAGCGGCGTCCGCCGCCGAGCCGGATCTGCGCGACGCCAGGGATCGTCGACAGCTGATCCACGATGTAACGATCGGCGTAGTCCGTGAGCTCCATCTCGCTGCGCACGGGGCTCGCGAGGTTGAGCCAGTAGACGGACTCGGATTGTGAATCGACCTTGAAGACTTCGGGTGGATCGACCTCTTCGGGCAGATTGTCGATCACCCGGGACACACGATCGCGGATGTCGTTCGCCGCATCCGCGATCTGACGCTCGAGCACGAATTCGACGGTGACGTCCGAGCGCCCGTCCCGACTCGTCGACTCGATGGTACGGATTCCCTCGACGCCGCTGATCGCGTCCTCGATGACTTGCGTGACACGGTTCTCGACCGTCGCGGCCGCCGCGCCCGGGTAGCGCGTCTCGACGCTCACCGTGGGGGCCTCGATGTCGGGGAACTCGCGGACGCCGACGCGGGTGTAGCCGGCGACGCCGAGGACGATGATGACCAGGCTAAAGACCGTGGCCAGCACGGGCCGTCGTACCGACAGGTCGGAGAGCAACATCGGTGGCCTCAGATGCCTTTGCCGGGGGCGAGGACTTCGACGACCTGGACAGGCGTGCCGTCACGCACTCGCGTGATGCCCTCGACCACCACGTGATCGCCGGTGCCGAGGCCGTCGAGGATCTCGACGAAGCCGATGCGGCGCCGGCCGATCTGTACTTCCGTGCGACGTGCGATCTCATCGTCGCCGACGAGGAACGCAAAGTGTTGCTCGCCGACCGGGATCAGCGCCTGCTCGGGGACCTGCAGCACCGGTGCCTGACCGCGCTCGACGCGCACCTTGAGGAGCATCCCTGGCCGCAAGCGCTCATCGCGGTTGGGCAGTCTGGCGCGGACCGTTGCAGAACGCGAACGCGGGTCGAGGCGAGTGTCGACCATCGTGATCTCACCAGAGAACGTCGTGTCCGCGTAGGCGTCACTGGTCGTCTCGATGGTCATGCCGGCCGACACGTTCGGCAGCCACACTTCTGGAATCGTGAAGTCCAGCTTGACCACCGACAGGTCGTCGAGCGTGGTGATCACCGTGGACGGATCGACGTAGGCGCCCTCGCTCACCCGGCGCAGCCCGAGGGTGCCGGCGAACGGCGCGCGCACTTCTCGATCGGCGATCGCGGCGCGGAGTCCGAGCACCCGGGCCTCGGCCGCCTGCAGCAGGGCGTTGGCGTTGTCGAGGTCGCGTTGCGGTGTCATGCCGTCCGCGTGCAGCTCTTGCTGCTGGCGGTAGCGAATCCGCTGCTCGTCGCGCAGCGCCTCAGCCTCGCCGAGCATGGCGCGCTCTTCGTCGGCCTGCATTTCGACCAGCAGGTGGCCGGCCTCGACGTGCTGGCCGTCCTCGAAGTGGATCGCGGCGATGTGGTCGGCGCGGTTGGGCGTCACCTCGACGGATTCGTTGGCCAACACCGTGCCCAACGCCGAGAGGACGTCCTCGAACGGCGCCGTCGCCACCTCGATCACCAGGACCGGTGGTGGGCTTGATCCCCGGGAGCGCTCCGGGGCGGCCTCGGTGGTCTCGGTGAGGCCGTCGAGACCAAACAGGGCGGCCGCGGCGAGCGCGGCCAGGGCCAACAGGTAGACCAGAACGGTTCGCATGGGGCGGTGAGGGGGGCGGAGAGCCGCGGACAGGTTCGCCCGGAGGGCGGTGCCGGGACTCACGATTGCGGTGCACCGACGCGCCGCGGCCGCGTTGGTCCCTTAATACGCTGCACCGGCCCAGCGGCTGAGAGGCAAACCGAGAGATCACCGACCGACGCCGGGGCAGTGGAGTCTGGCTCGGTCGGGCCGGTCTCGGGCGGGCTCGGCCCCCAACCCGCCCTGCCGCCGGGCGCTGCGTGGCAAGTGGGCGCCGCGCCGCTCGGCGCGAGGGGCAGGCCCGAAGGCGCCTGCGGTGGCCCCCACGCTTGATCGGTGGCGCCCGGCGCTTACGCTGGTCAGGCGGCTCGCGACCTTTCCACCACCGCGACACAACCTTCTTCGAGAGCCAGAGTTCTGGCGATTCGACGGGCCGCTGACCGGGCTCCTTCTAGGCTGCTGACCGATGACGCTTGCGGCGCTTTTGGGCAGACTGCGTGACCTCGGGATCCGGCCGTGGGTCGAGGACGGTGCGCTCCGGCTCAGCGTCAACCGGGCCGAGCTCGACGCGGATTTGCAGGCTGCGTTGGCCGCGCGCGAGGCGCAGCTCGTGTCGTTCTTGCAAGAGGTGCGCGGCCAGGACCCGGCGGCGACGGCCGCCCCGGCCCAGATTCCCCGGGCCCCGCGCGATCGACCCCTGCCGTTGTCGTTCTCGCAGCAGCGGTTTTGGTTTCTACAGCAGCTCGAATCGGACACGGCGCCCTACACGTTGATGTACGCGTTCTCGCTGCGCGGCGCGCTCGATGTGCCGGCGCTGGAGTGGAGCCTCGACCGGATCGTCCAACGCCACGACGTGCTGCGCAGCGTGTTTCCGCGCGAGGAGCCCTGCCAGGTGGTGGGCGAGCACGCGGCGGTACACCTGGCGGTGATCGATGTCGCCAGTGCTCCGGATCCGCGGGCCGCGGCCGCCGCGCACGTCCAGGCCGAGGGGGGCCACGCCTTCGACCCCGCGGTCGCGCCGCTCTACCGATTCTCCCTGGTGCGGATGGCCGAGCAAGAGCACGTCGTCGTGCTGGTGCTCCAGCATCTCGTCGCCGACGGGTGGTCGTTCGGCGTGTTGTTCGAAGAGCTGTCGCGCCTCTACCGGGAGCGGTGCGGCGGTGAGGCGGCGTCCCTGCCCGAGCTGCCGATCCAATACGCGGACTACGCCGCCTGGCAGCGGACCTGGTACGAGACCGAGGCGAAGCAAGTCGTGCGCTACTGGCGCGAGCGCTTGGCGAGCCTCGGTCCCCTGGACCTCCCGACGGATCGGCCGCGCCCGGCGCAGCAGACGTTCCGGGGCACGCGCCGCGTATTTGCGATCCCGCCCGAGCGGATGACCGGCCTGCAGCGCTTGGGCCAGGCCGAACGCTGCACGCCGTTCATGGCGATGTTGGCGGTGTTCAAGGTGCTGCTGGCCCGTTACTCCGCGCAGGAGGACATCGCCGTCGGCACGCCGATCGCGAGCCGCGATCGGGCGGAGTTGGAACCGCTCATCGGGCTGTTCCTCAACACGCTGGTCCTGCGCACCGACTTGTCGGGTGCGCCGACGTTCCGCGAGGTCCTGCAGCGCGTGCGGGCGACGGCGCTGGGCGCGTTCGAGCATCAGGGGATGCCGTTCGAGCAGCTTGTGGTCGAGCTCAAGCCCGACCGCGACCTGAGCCGGAACCCGCTGTTTCAGGTCCTGTTCAACGTCCTGTACGACACCGGCGTGCCGTCGCTCGGCGGCTTGGACGTGGAGTCGTTCGAACCCGACACCGCGACGGCGCTATTCGACTTGTCGCTCATCATCGGGCAACGGGGTGCGGCGCTCGAGTTCAACCGCGACCTGTTCGACGACGCGACGATCGCGCGCATGGAGCGTCATCTGATGACGCTGCTGCAGGCGGTGGCCGAGACCCCGGACCAGTCGATCTGGGAGATCCCGCTGCTGAGCGACACCGAGCGGGATGATCTGCTCGTCCGTCGCAATGCCACTGCGCGCGACTACCCGAGAGACCGGTCGTGGCCGGCGTTGTTCGCCGAGCGCGCCGCGGCCAGCCCGGATCGCGCCGCGGCGATCTGCGGTTCTGCGCGTCTCACCTACGGCGAGCTCGATGCTCGGGTGAACCAGCTCGCGCACTACTTGCGGGCGATGGGCGTTGCGGGTGATGGCCTGGTGGGCATCTGCCTCGAGCGCTCGCTCGACATGCTGGTGGGCTTGCTCGGGATCCTCAAAGCGGGCGCGGCGTACGTGCCGCTCGACCCGGCCTATCCCGCTGAGCGGATCGCGATCATTGCCGAAGACGCCGACCTGCAGCTGGTGGTGACCGAGCGGGGCTTGGTCGATCGACTGCCCAAGGTCGGTGCGCGCCTCGTCGCGCTCGATGCCGACGCCGACGCCATCGCCGAGCACCCGGAGACGGCGTTGGCGGACCCCGCTGGCGCGGAGGATCTGGCCTACGTCATCTTCACCTCTGGATCTACCGGGCGACCGAAGGGTGTGCAGATCGAGCATCGCGCGCTCGTGAACTTCCTGAGTGCGATGGCGGAGCGCCCCGGCTTCGGTGCTGCGGATGTGCTGGTGGCGGTGACGACGATCTCGTTCGACATCGCCGGTCTCGAGCTCTACTTGCCGCTGCTGTGCGGTGGCACGGTGGTGATCGCCGGCGCTGACGAGGTGGTCGACGGACCGCGCCTTGCCAATTTGCTCGAACGCACAGGGGCCACGGTCATGCAGGCCACGCCGGCGACGTGGCACCTCCTGCTCGAGTCGGGTTGGCGCGGGCGGAGGGATCTGCGCGTCCTCTGCGGGGGCGAGGCCTTTCCGCGGGAACTGGCTGAGCGGTTGCTGCCGTTGGTCGGCGAGCTCTGGAACATGTATGGCCCGACCGAGACCACGATCTGGTCATTGGTCGAGCGCGTGGAGAGTGGCGGCGGCGCCGTGCCGATCGGTGAGCCCATCGCCAACACGCACGTCTATCTCATCGACGCCCACGGCCAGCTCGCGCCGGATGGCATCCCCGGGCGGCTCTATCTCGGGGGCGACGGCTTGGCGCGGGGCTACTTGCACCGGCCAGATCTGTCGGCCGAGCGCTTCGTCACGCACCCCATCGCTGGTGGGGCGCGGATCTACGACACCGGCGACCTGGCCCGCAGGCGCAACGACGGCAAGCTCGAGTTCCTCGGGCGTGTGGATCATCAGGTGAAGGTCCGCGGCTTCCGCATCGAGCTCGGGGAGATCGAGCACGTGCTCGCCGCTTTGGACGTGGTGCGCGAATGTGCAGTGGTCGCGCAGGAGCGGGCGGGCAACCAAAAGGAGTTGGTCGCCTTCGTGGTTTTGGCCGAGGGCGCGACCGTCGAAGCGTCAGATCTGCGCGACGCGCTGCGCCAGTCGTTGCCCGAGTACATGGTGCCCGGGGTCGTCGCGACGGTGCCGGCTCTGCCGCTGACGCCGAACGGCAAGGTCGACCGCAAGGCACTGATGGCGCGTCGGGTCGAGCGCGTCGGCGGTGCTGAGTTCGCCGCGCCACGCGGTGCGACCGAAGCGACGATCGCGCGGATCTGGGCCGAGGTGCTCGAGGTCGAGCGCGTCGGCCGACACGACAACTTCTTTGACCTCGGCGGCCACTCGCTGCTGATCGTGCAGCTGCGGCGCCAGCTGCAGGCAGCGCTGAACCGCGACCTGTCGATTGCCGAGGTCTTTCAGTTCCCAACGGTCACGGCCATGGCCGGCTACCTCGACGGCGACGACGACGCAGTATCGTCGCTGGCCGAAGTGCGGGAGCGGGCGCGGCGAGCGCGTCGTGCGACGGCGGACACCGAGAGCGGCGCGATCGCGATCGTCGGCATGGCGGGCCGCTTCCCCAAGGCGCGCAACGTCGAGGAGTTTTGGCGCAACCTGCGGGACGGCATCGAGTGCGTCACCTTCTTCGCCGACGACGAAGTGCTGGCGGCGGGCGTGCCGGCCGAGCTTCTAACCAATCCCAACTACGTCAAGGCCCGCGCCATCGTCGACGGCGTGGAGGGTTTCGACTCCGAGTTCTTTGGCGTCAACCCGCGCGAGGCGGACACCATGGATCCGCAGCACCGGCTGTTCTTGGAGTGCGCGTGGCACGCGCTCGAAGACGCCGGCTATCCGCCGTCGAGCGCGGGGTCGGTCGGCGTGTTTGGCGGTTGTGGGCCCAACAGCTATCGGCGCAACCACCTGCTGCACAACCCCGGGTTCTTGGCGTCGCTGAGCCCGTTCCAGGTCTTCCTGCTCAACTACTCCGGGTTCTTGACGACTCGGGTTTCCTACAAGCTCAACCTCAAGGGCCCGAGCGTCGAGGTCGACACCGCGTGCTCCACGTCGCTGGTTGCCGTCGTGCAGGCCTGCCAGGGCCTGCTGGCTCGGCAGTGCGACATGGCGCTGGCGGGGGGCGTGCAGATCAACGTCCCGCAGCACACCGGCCACGTGTTCGAGGAGGGCCAGATTCTGTCGCCGGACGGGCACTGCCGCCCGTTCGACCATCGCGCCAAGGGAACGTTGAGTGGCGAAGGCGTGGGGCTCGTGGTGCTCAAGCGTCTCGATGACGCGCTGCGCGACGGGGATCGGATCCGTGCGGTGATTCGCGGTGCGGCGGCCAATAACGACGGGTCCAACAAGGTCGGGTTTACCGCGCCGAGCGTGGAGGGGCAGGCCGAGGCGATTGCGCTGGCGCACGCGATGGCCGACGTCGACCCGGCGACGATCTCCAATGTCGAGTGCCACGGTACGGCGACGACACTCGGGGACCCCATTGAGATCGCTGCGCTGACGCGCGCGTTCCGCAGCGGCGGGGCTGAGGGGGCGCAGTTCTGCGCCATCGGCTCGGTCAAATCGAACCTCGGCCACGCCGACGCAGCAGCCGGTGTCGCTGGACTCATCAAGGCCGTGCTGGCCTTGGAGAACGAGGCGATCCCGCCGAGCCTGCACTACGAGGCGCCGAACGCGGAGATCGACTTTGCGGCGACGCCGTTCTTCGTCAACGCCGGCTTGCGCGAATGGCCGCGGGGCGACCAGCCTCGGCGCTCGGGCGTCAGCTCGTTTGGCCTCGGTGGGACGAATGCACACGTCGTGCTGGAGGAAGCCCCGCGGCCGGCGCCCGTGGCCGGCGCGGCACGCCCCGGCCAGCTCCTGCTGCTATCGGCGAAGAGCGATGCGGCGTTGGTTGCGCAGGCGGCTCAGCTGGCGGACCACCTGCGCGAGCACGCCGATCAGGACTTCGCTGACGTCGCCTGGACGACGCAGACGAGCCGCGGCAGCTTGCCGCGTCGCCGGGCGATCATCGGGCGCAGTCGCACGGACGCGATCGAGGTGCTCACCGGAGCGGATCCGCGTCGAGTCCTGGAAGGCCTTGCTCCCGAGGCCGCGCCGCCAGTCGCGTTTTTGTTCCCTGGTCAGGGCGCGCAGCACGTCGGGATGGGGCGCGAGTTGTATGCCGGCGAGCCGGTGTTCCGCGACGCGGTCGATGCGTGTGCGACACAGCTTCAACCGATCCTGGGCCGGGACCTGCGCGAGGTGCTGTATCCGGAGGACGCCGACGACCAGAAGCACGCCGCGCGCCTGCAGCGCACCGAGTGGACCCAGCCGGCCGTGTTCGTTGTCGAGTACGCTCTAGCGCGGCTGTGGATGTCGTGGGGGATCGAGCCCGCGGCCCTGGTCGGTCACAGCGTCGGTGAGTTGGTCGCGGCCACGTTGGCCGGCGTCTTTGCCCTCGACGACGCGCTGACGCTCGTCGCGGCGCGCGGGCGGTTGATGCAGGCGTTGCCGCCGGGCGACATGCTGAGCTTGGCGCTGGACGAAGGCGCCGCCTGCGAGCTGATCGGTGCCGCGCCCGGCGCGGCGGAGCTGTCGCTCGCAGCGGTCAACGGCCTGACCGCCTGTGTGGCTTCTGGTCCGACGGCGGCCGTCGCCGGACTGCTGAAGCTCGCCGAAGCGCGGGGTGTCGGGGCGCGTCCGCTCCACGTCAGCCACGCGTTTCACTCGGCGATGATGGAGCCGATCATCGGTGAGTTCACCGAGCTGGTCGCGAGCGTGCCCCGATCGCCGGCGTCGCGCGCGTGTGTATCGACCGTCACCGGCGCCTGGATCGAGGCGGCGGACTGGACGGACCCAAGGTACTGGGCCCGGAATCTCCGCGAGCCGGTCCGCTTCTCGGACGCGGCGGGCGTGCTGCTGGCGGAGCCGGACCACGCGCTGCTAGAAGTAGGCCCGGGGCAGACGCTGAGCACCTTGGTGCGACAGCGCGGTGAGTCGGCGCGCGGGCGCACCGTCGTCGCCTCCATGCGCCACGTGCGAGAACAGGGCTCGGATGTCGAGGCGCTGCTCGCGGCGGCGGCGCGGCTGTGGCTCGCGGGGGCCGAGGTGGACTGGGCGGGGTTGCAGCATCAGCCGCGGCGTCGCGTTGGGCTGCCCGGCTATCCGTTCCAGCACCGGCGGCATTGGGTCGAGCGCGGTGAGCCAACCGGGGCGGCCGCTTCGGCGCCCGGGGAATTCGCGGGTCGGCGCGCTGATGTTGCGGAGTGGTTCTACGTCCCGGGGTGGCGCCGTGCGGCGGTGCCGGCGGCGGCCGCCGCCAAGACGGCGCGCACCGGTTGGCTGATCCTGGAGGACGACGCCGGCGTGCTCTCAAATCTCGCCGAAGAGCTCCGTCGGGACGACCAGATCGTGCTGCGGGCGCGCCCCGGCAGCGCCTTCGCGCGCGAGGCCGAGGGTGGCTACCGGCTGCCGCCGGCCGCGGATGACGGCTACGCCAAGGCCCTGCGCGAGCTGCACGAGTTGGGGGCCGAGCAGCTCGTCGCCGTCCACGGTTTCTGTTTGGCGGCGAAGCCGGACCGTCTGTCGCCGGCGCGGGCGCAGGAGCTCGGCTACGCCAGCCTGTTGGCGTTGGCCCGCGCCGGAGCCGCTACCGGAGGCCTGCGGCTCGAGGTGGTGACGAACGATCTGCGCGACGTCGCGGGTTGCAGAGTTTTGGGGCCGGCCCGGGCCACGCTGCTTGGCGCCGCGATCGTCGTGCCGCAGGAGCTGCCGCAGATCGCGTCCTGCCGTTGCATCGACATCGAACTCGCCGAGCCCGAGCGCGCGGCGGCTCAGGTGCTCGCCGAGGTGCGCGACGCGGCCGGCGCGCCGTCGGCACCGGTCGTCGCGTGGCGCGGTCGTCACCGGTGGGTGCAGGTCGTCGAGCCGGCGCCCTTGCCCGGCGTCACTCTGCCAGCAGCTACGGCCGGTGACGCGGTGTATCTGCTCACCGGGGGGCTGGGTGGCATCGCGCTGGCGCTCGCCCAAGGGTTGGCGCGCCCGGGCGTGACTCTTGTGCTGCTGGGCCGTACTGGCACCGACGGCGCTGATGCCAAGCACGAGCACCGGCGCGCGGCGGTCGCCGATCTGGAGCAGCGGGGTGCACGCGTCATCGTTGAGGTCGTCGACGTCGCCGACCGCGGGGCGCTCACGGCGACCATCGGCCGGGTGCGGGAGGCCGTCGGCGGGATCACCGGCGTCGTGCACGCGGCGGGCACGATGCACCGTCGGTGGATCGAAGAAGGCGCCGGAGATGGCCCGACCTGTTTCGACGCCAAGGTGGATGGCACGCTCAACCTGCAGCTCGCCTTGGCGGAGGGGGCGCCGCCCGACTTCGTCCTGTTGTGCTCGTCGATCAGCACTTCGTTGGGCGGCCTTGGCATGGTGGAGTACGCCGCCGCCAACGCGTTCCTGGACGCGGCCGCGCACCATCTGGATGGGGGCATGGGCACGGCGTGGATCTCGGTGGACTGGGACGCGTGGGCCGACGTGGGTTTTGCTGCCGACCTCGGCGCCGCCGCTGGCACCGATGCCGCGCTCTCGGTGGACGAAGGCCGCGATTGCTTTCGTCGCATCGTCGCGAGCCCGTTCCCTCAGGTCGTGGTCTCACCCGAGGGCTTCGCGTCCAGACTGCAGCGGAGCCGCGCTGCGGGGGGCCGCCGGTGACGCCGCCGCCGAGGGCGGCGGGCCGGGCCCCGGGGCGCCGGCAAGCGCACCGGTGCATCAGCGTCCGGCGTTGGCGACGGCGTTCGTCGCGCCGACGACCGACCTGCAGAGTGACCTTGCGGCAATGGTCCGAGAGATCGTGGGGATCGGCGAGGTCGGCGTGGACGATAACCTCTTCGAGCTCGGCTTCGATTCGCTCCTGGCGCACCGCCTCATCGGCTTGATGCAAGAGCGCCTCACGATCAGCGTGCCGCTGCGCCGCGTCTTGGAGGCGCCGACCGTCGGCGAGCTGGCGAAGTTCGTCGAGGCGACGCGCTTCGCGAAATCGTTGCGTAAGAAGAGCCGCCGCTGACGGGGCGGACCTACTGCTGCGCGTAGGCGCGCTCGATGTCGTTTAGCTCGCGCTTGAACATCCGGCGAAAGGTGCTGGCCTGCCCTTTGCCACTCATCGCGGACTGCACGTACTCGTAGAACTTGCCCCGTAGCGACCCCGACGCACCGTTGCGCATGTAGAGGAACAGGGCGTAGCTCTGCGCGTACTTGAGCTGCTGCTTCGACGACGCCTGAAAGTCCGTGAGCTTGAAGTTGAGGACGCGGTGGAGCGTGTAGGGCTTCTCCGCGTCTCCGATCGTCCGCAGATGGCCGTCGAGGACGTTGTACTCATCGACGCTGGCGCGGCCGGCGCGACCCGGGACCACCACCGCCTGCATGAACTCGGCCCAGCCCTCGTCGAGCCACGCCGGTAGCCCACCGCGGGAACGCCGCGAATTCCTCACCAGGTTGTGAAGCAGGGCGTGCGTTGCCTCGTGGTACAGGGCATAGGGGCGGCCGTTCTGCGCAACGTACGTGTAGAGGATGTTCTCCGCGAGCGAGAAGAACGCGCCCACGTTGTTGCTCATCGACGGGAACTGCTCTCGGTCGCCGTAGACATAGACCTGCACTGGCTCCGTCAGGTGGCGGAGCTGGAGGTCCTGCTGGAAGAGGTCGAAGAACCCGTCGTAGAAGCACTCCAGCTCGAGCAGTAGGTCGACGGTCGTGCGAAGGCCGCGGTCGCAACGCAGCTCGAAGTGCTCCGAGCGGAGTCGCCACGCCTTGCTCCAGTCCGCGCGCGTCTTCTCGAGCCGATCGAGCGGCCGAAACCCGCGGTCGGCCCGCACTAGCCAGCCCTTGGCAGAGCGCTTGTGCCCCAGCGCCTCGTTGGCGGCGTCGTTTTGCGGGTCGTTGGCGAGGATCGACCATCGCAGCAGTGCGGCCTCGTACTCGAGCTGGTGCTCATCGCAGAACTTGGCCAGGGCGAGCTGCTGCTCCGCGTCGTCTCGCGTGACACCGCGGAGCTGGCGAATCAGCTCGCGCTGGTGGGCGGCGACGCTGTCGATTCGCTCGATCTTGTCGCGCTCGACCCACCGCTCGCGTGAGCCGACGAGCACGGCGACGCGGTCCGGGAGCTCGAGGAGCACGCGGCCCTTGATGGGGCTGCCGCTCTTCATGTGGACCGTGTCGCGTTCGTCGCCGCCGACCGCCGACGTGACGAGCGTCGTGAATGCGAGGAGCGAGGTCGCAAGGATTGCCATGGTTTTTGGCTGCTGGTGTCAGGGGGTGGTCAGCGGCTGCTGGCGGGTGAAGTCACGACGCCCGCGCCAGGTTCGCCAGACGACCCGGGCCAGCGCCGCAGCATAGGCCGGGGCCACCTTGAGGGTGTGGAAGGATGACCGGCCCATCTCCGGTGTCCGGTTGATCCACGAGGTCGGTACCTCGACCACGTCATGCCCGGCGATCAGCGGCTTCAGGCCGGTCTCCGCGTTGGCGGCGAAGTGTCCTTCTTCGATCTCGAGGCCCTTGAGGATCTCGGCCCGGTAGAGCTTGAGGTTGTTGGACACGTCGCGCACACCACGTCGCAGGAGCACATTGATCAGGAGGTGGAACGTCCGGTTGCAGAGTGTCTTGAAGAACGGGTAGTTGATCAGGATGGACTCGTGCGAAAAGCGGCTGCCGATCGCCCCTTCGTGGCCGGCGGCGACCGCATCGAACAGATCGCGGAACTCCGGCACGATCTGCACGAAATCGCAGTCCATCGTCAGGATGTAGCGACCGGTCGCCGCGGCGTAGCCATCGCGGAGCGCCCGGCCGACGCCGTTCGGCGGCGTGCGGTCCACGACCACGACGCGGGGTTCTTCGGCGGCGACTTCCTTGGCGACCGCCGACGTTCGGTCGGTGCTGTTGTCGTTGACGAGCACGATTTCGTGGATGTACGCGTCGTAGTTGCTCACGAGCGTCGCCACCAGGTGCGGGACGTTCATCTCCTCGTTGTGGCAGGGGATGACGAAGGACACTTGGCCGAAGAGGTCGCGGTGCTCGGCGAGGTCGACACGGGCGCGGGGCTCGGGCGCCGTGCCGGGCCGGCGGCCCCAGATGTAGAGCGTGCCGCATAGGTTGCGGATCAATGGTGCGTGCTCGGCGATGAAGGCCATCTGCTGCAGCCACGGCACCATGGACCGGGGCGTGCGTGGATGCACGATGTCGTAGGGCACGACTTCCAGGTCGACGAAGCCCTGGTGCGACGCCATCTGCATGAGCTGGAACTTGCGCATGCCCACCTGGCAGCGCGTTTGACCCGTCCATCGACCGACCAGCGGCACGGTGTTCTTGAGTAGCACCTGCGGGTTCCACAGGTTGGCCTCGAAGAACAGCATCTGGCCGCCCGGCTTCAGCAGCCGATGGATCGCCTTCAGGTGCAGCGGATAGAGGTCGTGGCAGAGGATCGCGGTGCCCACCACGTAGTCGAAGGACTCCGGCGCCAGCGCGTCAAGGTCTTCGACGTGGACGACCGAGGTGTTGGCGAGGGCGCGCTCGGCGAGGGTCTTGGCGTAGTCCGCGTGAAACGTCGCAGCGGTGATCGGGTTTTCGCCGCGGAGCACCTCGGTCAGGTGCTCCGTCCAGAGGCCGGTGCCAGCGCCGACTTCGAGGATGCGCTGGCCGGGCAGCACGTGGAAGCAATGCCGGACCGTCAGCGCCCGCCAGCGCAGCTTGATCGGCGACGTGCCTGGATGCTTGCTCCAGTAGGCCTCGCGGCCTCGCTCCATTTCGCGGAGGTTGTCGCCGAGGGACATCGGTCTAGAGACGCCGGCAGAGGTTGTCGTGAATCTCCGCCAGGATGGATCGCAGGTCGTAGGTGAGCGACCACGCGGGATAGTGGTCGCGGAAACGAGCGACACTACTGATCCACCACATGTGATCGCCGACGCGGTGGTCGTCGGCGTAGGTCCACGCGAGCTTCTTGCCGGCGATCTCCTCGCACATGGAGATCGCCTCCAGCATCGAGCAGTTGCTGAACCTGCTGCCGCCGATGTTGTAGACCTCGGCCACTCGCGGCGCGTTGTGGAAGTGCAGGAAGGCGGCGACGAGGTCGTGGCTGTGGATGTTGTCGCGCACCTGCTTGCCTTGGTAGCCAAACACGGTGTAGGGCTTGCCGGTGATCACGCACTTCATCAGATAGGCCAAGAAGCCGTGCAGCTGCGCGCCGGAATGGTTGGGTCCCGTGATGCACCCGGCCCGGAAGCAGGCGGTCTTCATCCCGAAGTAACGACCGTATTCCTGCACCAGCACGTCGGCGGCCACCTTGGCGGCACCGAAGAGCGAGTGCGTGGTGCGGTCGATGCTCATTGTCTCGTCGATGCCGGCGTGGAACGGGTGGTCCGCGGGTAGCTCCCAGCGGTGCTCGTGTTCCTCGAGCGGCAGCCCGTTGGGGCGGTCGCCGTAGACCTTGTTCGTCGATGTGAAAATGAAGGTCGCGTCCGGGCACCAGCGCCGTGCCGCCTCGAGCATGACCAGCGTGCCCGTCGCGTTCACCGAGAAGTCGGTGAACGGCTCCTTGGCCGCCCAGTCGTGCGACGGCTGCGAGGCGATGTGCAGGATCAGGTCGATGTCGGCGCCGTACTCGGCGAAGACGCCGTCGATCGCCGTCTGGTCGCGGATGTCGACGTCGTGATGGGCGTAGTTGCGGTAGTTGCTGACCAGCTGGTCGCGCCGCCAGGTGGTCGAGGCCTCGCGGTCGAAGAAGTACGCCCGCATGTCGTTGTCGATGCCGATCACCCGATCGCCGCGTTCTGCGAAGAACTGCGCCGACTCCGAGCCGACAAGCCCAGCCGAGCCGGTGACGAGGACTACGGACATGCGCTCCCGGTACCGATGATGCTCACGCGACCCAACGTAGCGTCATCGTCCCCGGGGGCTTACGGTTGAGCAAGGTGCACCTCCGCCGGGACTGTCGAGCGTGGATCGCGCGCCGTGGGCGCTGACGCTAGTGAGTCGGCTCGGGTGCTGGCGCTGCTGAAGCGGCATGGCCGCACCGCGACGTCCTTTCAGGCGCTCGAGCCGGGCCTCCGGTATTGGTTCGACGCCGACGACGCGTGTGTGGCTTACGCCGACACCGGGGCCGCCTGGGTCACGGTCGGTGCACCGCTCGCGTCCGCGGCTCGGGAGCGTGCAGTCATGGCCGACTTCGCCGCGGCCGGGGCGCGAGCGGGCCGTCGCGTGCGTTGGTTTGGCCTCGAGCGTGACCTGGCCGACGCCGACGGCGTGTGGCGCACGTTGGAAATGGGTCGGCAGCCGTGCTGGGACCCGGCCGCGGGACAGCACATCCTCGCCACCAAGTCGAGCCTCCGCGAGCAGCTGCGGCGCGCCCGGGCCAAGGGCGTAGCCGTCCGGCGGGCCGACCCGGCCGAGCTCGGCGCGACCGACCATCCGACCCGGCAGGCGCTCGAGCGTCTCATTACGCGTTGGCTGACCACGCGGCCCATGCCGCCACTCCGGTTCGCGGTGGAGGTGGCGCCCTTCTCGTTTCCCGAGGAACGGCGCTGCTTCTTGGCGCACCGCGGTCCCACCTTGGTTGCGGCGTTGATTGCCGTGCCCATCTACCAATCCCGCGGATGGTTGCTCGAGGATGCCCTGCGGGACCCCGAGGCGCCGAACGGGACGATGGAGCTGCTGTTCTTCGCCGCCCTCGACGAGCTGGCCACCGAGGGCAGCGGCCCGGTCACCTTCGGCCTGGCGCCGCTTGCCGAGACGCGGTCACGGACGCTGCGCTGGATCGCCCGACTCACACCGTGGCTGTACCACTTCGACGGGCTCCACCGCTTCAAGGCCAAGCTGCAGCCCGAGGCTTGGTTGCCCGTCTACCTCGGCTTGCCGCGCCGCGAGCGGGGCGTCGCCGCCGTCGTCGATCTGCTGACGGCGTTCTCCGGCGGCAGCTTGCTGCGGTTTGCGTGGGCGACCGCGCGCCACCGTGCGCCCGTCGTCGTGCGGATCTTGGCGCTGTTGCTCGTCCCCTGGACTGTGCTGCTTTGGTTGGCCGACGCGCGTTGGTTTCCAGGTCCCGTGGTGCAGATCGGCTGGGTGGCGCTCGACGTGCTGCTCTTCGTCGGCCTGATGCACTTGGCGAGGCGGTGGCGCAAGCGCCTGGCGCTGCTGCTCGCGCTGGCGGCGGCCGCGGACTTCGCCGTGGGGTTGCTGCAGGTCGTCTTGCACAACCTGCCCCGCGTCGCTGGCGCTTGCGACGTCGTGTTGATTGGCCTGGCGCTGATGGCACCCCTCGCCGCGGCGATCTTCTTGTGGGCGGCGCGCGAATGGCCTCAGATCTCTAGCTCGTCGCGCTCGTCGTCCTCTGCGTCCTCGCCTTGATCGGCGACGAACTGCCGCACTTCGATCTCCTTGGCCAGCTCGGCGACGGTCGGCGCCTCAAACAGCTGGCGCACCGACAGCTCCACGCCGAGGTCGTCGTGGAGTCGCTGCACGACCCGTAGCGCCGTGATCGAGCGGCCACCGATCTCGAAGAAGCTGTCGTTGGGTCCGACTCGGTCGATCTCGAGCACCTCGCGCCAGACCGAGGCCACGCGCTCTTCGGTGGGCGAGCTCAACTCGACCGGCTCGCCGCGGTCTGCGCCGGCCGCCGTCGGAGCTGGCGCGGCGGCGACCGCAGGTACCAAGGCGTGGCGACAGCGGCCCGCGAGCAATGCCGCCAGGGCGTCGCCCAGCCAGCGTGGCGAGGCCGCGGACCCGTCCCACGTCAGGGCGCGCCAGGGCACCGTGCTCGTCGTGCCGGCGAGGGCGTGTACGTAGCGGCCACCTGCCGTGCGCGCCGCGTCTTCGCTGTCGGCGGGCGGCGTGATCCACACGACCGCGACGATCGGACCGTCCGCCACCGCCCGCTGGATCGTCTGGGCGCGATCATCGAGCGTCGCGGGATCGAGGGCCGGGGGCTCGAGCACCACGAGCGCCGCGGGCGCGCCGCCGCCGGTCGCCTTGGCGAACTCTTTGGCGTCTAGGGTCGGGATGGACGTGGCCGACACCGTGGCGCCGCCCTCGCGCAGGGCGGCGACGCGCTGCAGGGCGGCCGAGTCGGGCGGTGGCAGCGGCCCACGGCTCACCAGCGTCACGGCCCAACCCTGCGCAACGAGCTCGGTGGCGACGGCGAGGCCACTGGGCGTCAGCTCGTCCAAGACCACGCAGGTTCCCGCCGCCCCCGCGTGACCGGGCCGCTGGCCGAGTGGCGTCGCCGCGGGCGTCCAGCGCGCCGATCCGCGATAGGCGACGATGGCCTCGGTCGTTGCTAGAGCTTCGACGGCGATCTGCGCCGCCGCGCGGTCGAACCCCGATGGTGATTCGTCGAGCTGCACGTCGACCCAGCGAATTCCCGGGCCGAGTGGCACACCAAGCGCGCGCTCGGGGCGTTCGACCTCGCCGTCCAAGACGTCTTGGAGAGCGTCGGTGACGATGATCCGCTGGGTGGCCTCGGTCGCTGTCAGTGCCGCGGGCGCCCGATCAGCGCGGATCGCGCGCAGGTCGATGACCCGCGGCGCCGCCCGATCCGGCTCGGTCGCGACGCGGCTCTTGGCGCCGTGTCGGGCCAGGGCGTCCCGCAGTGGTTCGGCGAGTCCTGCGGTGTCGGCGAGGATGACCCAGTCGTCGGTGGCCGCGTCGGGGCACGGGCTGGGTGAGACGGCGCGCTGCCACGATGCTGCCTGCGCACCCTCGGCCTCGGGCTCATCGCCGGGGTCGACCCAGCAATGCGTGCGCTCGAAGGGGTAGGTCGGCAACGGGACGCGGCGCAGCTGCTCGGCGTAGTGGAGGGACGCAAAATCGACGGCGCCACCGGCGAGCCAAAGCTCGCCGAGTGCCCGCAGGTGGCCGGCCGAGCCGCTCGCGACGCCAATCTCGATCGCCAGTGCCGGCTTGTGCTCGAGCATCGCCGCCTTCGCTTGCTCGAACAGATCCACGTCCACGGCCCAATGGGTGGGGTCGCCCCATTGCTTCCCGGACGCGGCTTGCCCGGTCACGGCGGAGAAGCACGGGAAGTCTGGTTCGGCGGGTTCCAGCGCAGCGAGCGTGGGCCCGAGCTCGTCCTGCAGCGCCGCGGCGATGCGGATGGCCTCGTCCAGGGTCACGGCGCCCGCGACGCAGGCCGCGGTCACCTCGCCGACATCGCGGCCGACGGCCGCCACCGGCTTGACCCCCCAGGCGCGCCACAGCTGCGCCAACGCGTACTCGAGTGCAAAGATCGCCAACGGCTCGTGTCCCCGCGTGGGATCCCGCAGGAGCTCGCGCAGGTCACGGGTCCCGGTCGTTGCGGCAGCGTCGGCACAGCGGTCTAGTGCGTCGCGGAACGCGGGCTCCGTCTGCTCGAGGTCGTGCCACACATCCACGGCGATCGGGCGACCGGGGAACGCGAACGCGAGGGAGCGGTCATCCCGCGTTTGGTGACCGTTGGCGACGATGCCGTCACGCCGCTCTTCCAGCGCCGCGGCGAGCTCTGCGGCGTTGTCGCCGACCGCGATGCGCCGATGGGGCAGGGTGCGGCGGCCCACCTGCAGCGTGAACGCGACGTCGGCCAGGCGGGGCGCCGGCGATTGGCGCAGCGCTTGCGCGAGAGCATCGGTGGCGCGGTCCAGCGCGGTCGGTGTTTGCGCCGAGAGGAGCAAGAGCTGGTGGTCGCGCAGCGGCTTGCTGGGCTCGGGCGGCGGCGCCTGCTCCAGCACCACGTGCGCGTTCGTGCCGCCAATGGCCAGCGCGTGGACGCAGGCCCGCCGCGGGGTCGCATCGGCGGGCCATGGCTGCGCGTCGCCACTGATGTAGAACGGGCTGCCTTCGAGGTCGATCTCTGGGTTGGGCCGGGAGTAGTTGATCGCCGGCGGCCGCACGCCGTGCCGCAGTGCGAGCACGGCCTTGAGCAGGCCGGCGATGCCCGCGGCGCAGTTGGTGTGGCCGATGTTGCCCTTGACCGTGCCCAGTCCGCAGAACCCGCGGTCGTCCGTGTGATCGCGAAACGCGTCGGTCAGTGCCGCGACCTCGATCATGTCGCCGAGCGGGGTGCCGGTGCCGTGGGCTTCGACGTAGCCGATCGTCCGCGGGTCGACGTCGGCCACCGCGAGCGCATCGCGAATGACACGGCGTTGGCCGGCGACACCGGGCGCGACGAAGCCGACTTTGGCGGAGCCGTCGTTGTTGAGCGCCGAGCCGAGGAGAACGGCGTGGATCGTGTCCCCGTCCGCCAGCGCGTCGTCGAGGCGGCGCAGCGCGACGAGGCCGGCACCGTTGCCGGCGACCATGCCGCTGGCGTCCGCGTCAAATGGCCGGCAGTGGCCGTCGCGCGAGAAGATCCCGTCATCCGAGCCGAGGTAGCCGCGGTCGTGGAGTGACGTGATGGACACGCCGCCGGCGAGCGCCAGGTCGCATTCGCCACCCAGCAGGCTCTGGCAAGCGAGGTGGGTGGCGACCAAGGACGTCGAGCACGCGGTTTGCACCGCCACGCATGGGCCGCGCAAGTCGAGCAGGTAGGCGACACGCAGCGGCACGAAGTCCTTCTCGTTGGTGATCGAGACCTGTAGCGGCCCGGCCGCGCGCATGGCGGCTCGCTGTGGGATCAGGTACTCGAGCAAGTAGTGGTTGCGCCCGGCCCCGGCGAAGAGACCGATCAGGCCCTCGAACCGCTCCGGGTCGTAGCCGGCGTGCTCGAGAACCTCGTGCGCGCACTCGAGGAATACGCGGTGTTGTGGGTCGAGTAGCGCCGCCTCGGATGGGCTCATGCCGAAGAAGGCGGCGTCGAAGTCGCCGGGTCGCTCGAGTACGGCCCCCGGTGACGGCACGTAGCGCGGATCGGCGAGAAGCGCGGGATCCTCGCCGGCGGCGATGAGCTGTTCCTCGGTGCAGAACCGGACCGACTCGACACCGTGCTCGATGTTGTGCCAGTACGCCGCAAGGTCGTCGGCACCCGGCAGTCGGCACGCCATGCCGACGATCGCGATCGCGTCCGAGTGATCGTGATGGGCGTCAGGCACGCTTTTGGTCTTCGATCATGCGCAACAAGGCTTGGGCGGTGCGCTGCCAGGTGAAGCCGGCCAGCATACGTTCGCGGCCGGCCGTTCCCATGCGGTGAGTGCGCGCCGGATCGGCCATCGCCTCGATGATGGGAGCGTCCAGGAGGTCCTTGCGGCCGTTGGGAACGAGCCATCCGTCCTCGCCGTGCCGCACGACTTCGGGGACGCCGGCGCAGTCGTAGGCGATGACGGGGACACCGCTGGTGAGCGCCTCGGCACAGGCGAGGCCGAACGACTCGAACAACGACGGCAGCACCGCGACATGCGCCCACTCCAGCTCGCGCACTAGCCCCTGATGGTCGGTGGGGTCCATGGCGATCACGCGATCGGCGATCCCGAGCTCCTCGGCTTTGTCGCAGACGCGCTGCGTGTGGAGCCACACGAGCTTGTAGGTCCAGTCGCGGTTGCCTTGGCTAGCGATGCGCGCGAACGCTTCCATGGCCTCGAGCGCGCCCTTGCGCCCGGCCTGCGAGCCAAAGAACAGGAAGTTGGTGACCGGGCCCGGCGGCGACCGCTGCGCCTCGGCGAAGATCGGGTCGACGCCCCAATACACGACCCCGACCCGGCCGGGGTCGAGCGCGAACACCTCGGTGATCTCCTGCTTCGACCACTTGGAGATAGCGAGCACCTTGTCGACCCGGCGCAGGCCCTTTGCCAAGAACCAGCGCTCGGCGCGGAGCTTGGTGCGCTCTTTGAGATCGTGTTGGGCAATCTCCTTGTCGCGGAAACGGTTGTACCACCCCGCCACGAACATGCCGGACATCGCCCCGTGCGCGCGGGCGATCGGCGGCAACATCGCGAGCTCGTGGTGCCACCCCAGCACAGCGTCGAACGGTTCAGCCGCGAGGCGCGCTTGGACCGCACGGCGCATCGGCCAGCAGTCGAGGAACACGTGGGGCCGCGCCGGCGGGACCGCGATGATCTCCACGCCTTCGTCGCGCAGCTCGGTCTCGAGCTCCGTGCCGCGGTACTCCGGCTCGAGCGGCGGTACCCGAAACACGCCGCGGTTGAGGATGCGCGTCTGGGCCAAGAACAGCACGACGCGTGCGCCCTCATGCTGCAGGGCACGGACGATCTTGACGCAGCCGATGGTGCCGCCCCCGAGCACGCCGAGCGTGGTCGGGAACGTCATGGCGATCGTGGGACGGGCGCTCACTCCTGCGGCAGACTACCGCGGGTGGTCCCGCGCGCCGACTCCGCGGCGCAGAACATTGGGCCTTGGCGACCCGCGTCAGTAGAGCATCGCGAACGCGCCGTCCGGCCGCGCCAGCGGGACCGCGGTGCGGAACGTCGGGCGCGTTTTTTCGGCGGACTGCGGTTCCCCCAGCGCGGAACCGTCGGCGCCACGGAGCTGCCAGTGGAGCGTCCGCCTGCGCCCTTTGCCCTCGGTCCACGCCACCAGGAGCTGGCCAGCGTCGTTTTGTGCCAGCACCGGGTGCTTTTGTAGCCCCTTGCCGGTCACGCGCGGCAGCTCCTTGGCACGGTCCAGCGCGTCGGTCTGCGCGAGATAGGAGCGGCCCTTGTTGTCCCATGCGATCCACGTGGCCTGGCTGGACCGTGGCGCGATGGACGACGCCGAGGTTGGACAGCTCTCCAACTCCCACTCGGCGTAGCCGACGCCGTCGAAGCTGGCGCCCTCGTCACCAGAGGCGAGCAGCGTCATGTCGCGGCGCACGTTGTCCTCGGCCGTGCGGAACGACACCCAGAGCGTTCCGTCGGGCCCAAGCGCCGCCGCGAGCTTGCAGCACGCGCAGGCCCCGCTGCCGGCGGGCGCGATACTCACGGCGGCCGCGAACTCGCGGCCATCGTCGCTGGAGCGCCGCATCATCACCCGCCGCGTCTCCTCCTCGCGGAACGGACCTTCGTGCCAAAACAGGTAGACCGCGCCATCGGCGTCAGCGAGCACGATCGGGCCGGCTTCGTAGCCGCGGGCGTCTTCGAGCGCGAGGTTGCGTTCGGGCTCGAACGCATCGCCAGCGTCCGTCATCCGGGTGTAGTAGATCCCAAACGCCCACTTCGGCATGGTCGGCACGATCCAAGCCGCGTGGATGCGGCCATCGCGGCCGATCGCGAGCTTCGGCTGGCTGCCGATGGGCCGCACGTGATTGTCCGTTTGGTTCACCCGGATGGGCTCCGACCAGCCGTCACCTTGGCGCTGCGCGTAGAGCAGCGTCGCCTGGCGCCGGGCGATCGGACCGCCCTCGGTGCCAACCGCGGTGTAGAGCAGGTGCAGCGTCCCCGCCGCGTCGAACGCGGCGTCGAACTGCACCGTGCCGACGGGGGGCTTCAGTCGCTCGACTTCGGCCGCGTCCTGTGCGGTGGCCATACCACTGGCGGCGAGGCCGATGGCAGCGAAGCTGGAGAGGAGGGCCGGTCGCGCTCCTCGTGCCCTGTAGCGGAAATGCATATCGCGGATCCCTCGGCGCCGCGGGCGTCGATGCGCCGTCTTGGCGTCCTCTCCACTATGCCAGCACCGGCGCGCCTTGCCAGGGCGCGGGATCTCCCGAGGACGGCACGATGCCGCCGCCCCCGGGCAAGCGCGAATCACCGTTGGACGATGATGGCCATCGCGTCCGAGAACGCGAGGCCCAGCGGCAGCGTGCCGCTCCCATCCAGGGCCGACCACTGGTTGAACAGGGTGCGGGCCAACAGGTTCGGGTTGTCCGGCACCGGGAACGTCAAGCTCGCGAAGCCGGCGGTGTCGGTGCCGCTCGGCAGCGTCAAGTTGAGCGACTGCAGCAGGAAGCACCCGGGGGCACCCAGGGGATCGAGGTCGAACGGCAGCGCTTGGCCGAGCCACGACGAGTTGTCCACGCCGATGTGGAGGAACGCCGGGACGGTGGGCGTCGCGCCGGTCAGATTGATGTTGAACGTCGTGCCGATGGCAGGCCGACCGGTGATCCGCGCCTCTAGGCCTTGGCAGCCGGTGCCGTAGGTCAGGCGCGTGACCGAGTCCCACGTGGCGCCGACCCGGATTTCGTCGATCTCGACGGAGGACTGGCCGGGGTTCTGGCCTTGTACGGCCTCTTCTCCCTTCAGCAGGGTGATGAAGATCGCGTCCGTCGACTTCGAGTTTGACGAGAGCGAGTTGATGTTCCACTCGTCCACGCCCACGCCCTGCTTGGACAGGTCACCGGCCGACTCGTGGACGGTTTCACCCGGCGCGTAGCACTTGACCCGAATGCGGTCGTCGTTCCCGCTCGCCAGGGACTCCGTGATGATCTGTGTCACGACGAAGTAGGTTGTGTTCTCCATCATCACGCCGGTGGGTTTGGTCTGCCCGCGCAGTGCGCGGTGTCCACCGACCCAGTTCCCGTTCTTGTCCCAGCCGACGCGAGTGCCGAGCTGGTCCGGCCCGCTCATCTGCAGCTCGAAGGGCGAGATCGCGCCGCCGTTGTCATTGCGGCGCACCAGGAAGCTGAGGTAGTAGGTCTCGTCGATGTCGAAGTCGACCGACGCGGCCATGCCGCGGATGGCCCGGTTGCCGATCGAGTCGGTGTAACGGCCGCCGGCGGGCGACAGGCCGCGCGAGCGGAAGGCGGGTGAATCGAGACTGCCGGCCGTGATGTCCGGTCCCCGCTGGGTCTGTGGTCCGATCATCGCGATCGGCGACATGGTGCGGTTGGCGAGCTCGCTGATCTCCGTCGGGGTGAGCGCGTCACCCCAGATGGCGAGGTCGTCGATCTCGCCTTCAAACGGCGTCTTCGGCCCTGAACTCGTGACGAGTTGCCCGATGTACATCGCATCCGGCCGCCGCAGGTAGCCGAAGAAGGCCTCCTCGCCGATGGTGCCTTTCTGCTCGCCGTCGATGAAGAGCGCGGCGATCCCGTCGCCGTACGCGGTGATCGCGATGTGGTGCCATTCGAGGGGTTCGCCGGACATCGGTGGCGGTCGGACGGACACGCCACCGCCGGTTAGTAGCTTGCCGCGGCTGGCGTAGTCGCCTTTGACTTCCCAGGCAGGCACGCCGTTGCGCAGCATGAGCTGGGCCCAGCGATCCTCGCTCGTCGTCGCATCGGACACCGAGAAGATCGTCTGGTCGCCACTTGCATCGGAGCGCACCCAAACGGAGATCGTGCCACGCCGCAGGCCGCCGAGCTTGCCGACGTGGGCCGACAGATCGACGGAGCCGATGCCGCCCAGCTGCAGCGCGCCACCAGACCAGGGCAGGTCGGGGTTGCCGGCGGTGTAGGTCGCGCTGAACTCGACGCCGTGCGCACCCAGCGGGCCGACGTCGGCTGCCACCCCATCCAGGGGCCAGTAGCTGCCGAGCGCGGTGATCGGGTGCGAGACGCCTCGCCACTCGTCGAACCAGCCGTGGCCGCCGTCGCGGGTCTCCAGGGCCCCGGTTTGGCCCGCGGGCAGGCCGTAGTCGAACGGCTCGTACAGAGCGAGGCCCTGGGCATGGATCGCGTTGGGCAACGCGGCTGCGCACAGCAGCGAGAAGACCAGAGGTTGGGTTCGCATTCGAAAGAGACTCTTTACTGGCGTTCCTGGCTGGCGTTCCCCGGAGCCGCTCGGCGGGGGTCCAAGCGGCGCCCGAAGAGCCTGTCGCTGCGGGCGCGTTTGCATGGACCCCCTGGCGAGGGTGGCCTCGGCGGGAGAGATCAGGCATTGTAGTCTAGCGCGGCGCCGCTGGAACCGGGCCGGGTCACGATTCCCGCCAGGGCGTAACTCCCGGTGCTGTCGAGGTTTGACCGCGATCTGGGCGTCGGTTTGCGCCGCGATCCCCGACCACCATGAGCCCGGTCCCCACTATCGTTCGCGTGATCCGCGGCGGGCTCAGCCTGCTGTTGCTGCTGCCGCTGGTCTACGCCGGCTGGCCGAGCCAGCTCGCGGGGCTCCTGCCGGAGATCTATTTCCCCGCGGTGACCGCGCGCAACTTGCTGTTCCGCGCGGTCCTCGCGGTGGTGGTGCCCTGCTGGGCGTGGCTCTGCTGGCGCGAGCCGCGGTATCGGCCGCGGTGGTCGGGGGCGCTCGCGGCCCTGGTCGCGCTGGTGGTGGCTCAGGCCCTGGCGAATGCGCTGGGCGCCGACCCGGAGCGCAGCCTGTGGAGCAATTTCGAGCGCATGGAGGGCTGGGTCGGCCTGCTGTTCCTGCTGGCGTTCTACCTCGTGGCCAGCACCGTGTGCGACCGACGATGCTGGCGACGGGCGGCGGTGGGCTCGCTGGCGGTGGCGACGGTGGTGGGCATTTGCGTGCTCGGCCAGTGGCTGGACTACGTGCACGGATTCGATCTGCCCGACTGGCTCGGGCGCGTGCACGACGAGCGCCAGACGACGCGCTACTTCCGGACCGACGCCTGCTTCGGCAACCCCGTGTTCATCGCGTCTTACATGCTGATCCACGTGTTTGTCGCGGCGTGGCTCGGCCTGCGGGCGCCGCGGCGATGGATGCGGGTGGCGGCGCTCGGTCTGGGGCTGCTCTACGCGTTTGCCATATACCTGACGCAGACCCGGATCGCGTTCCTGGCGATCGGTTGGGGAGCGGTGGTCGGCGTCGCGGTCGCGCTCAGCCACGGGCAGCGCATCGGCCGCCACGCGGCGCTCGTCGTCGGCGGGAGCCTGGCGGTCGCCGCGCTGGGGGCGCTGTGGCTGTTCTTGGCACCACCCGCGTGGCTCGAGAGTCTGCCCGGCATCCAGCGCTTGCGGTTCTTGCCGCAGGCGATCGAGCGGCGGTGGCTCTACTGGGAAGGCGCCTGGAACGGCATCCTTGAGCGGCCGTTCTTGGGTTGGGGGCAAGAGAACTTCGGGTTGGTCTACGACGCCAACTACGACCCACGCCTCTACCCCGAGGCCGCCTGGTTTGATCACCCGCACAACGTGTTTCTCGGCTGGTTCGTGGCCGGCGGCGTGCTGGGCGGCTTCGCCTACCTGGCGCTGTTTGGTGTGACCCTGCACTACGCGTGGAGTCGTCGCACGCCTGGGCTGACCGCGACGGATCGCGGCGTCCTGCTCGGGCTCCTGGCGGCCCATGGCGCTTTCCTCGCCGTTCAACTCGACCACTTGATCAGCTATCTGGCGCTGCTCGCGGTGGTGGCGATGCTCGACCAGGCGCGCGGCGGGCCGGAGCCGCGAGGCGCCGCGCGCAGTAGGCTCTGGCTCGCGGCTGGCTGCGGCGCGACGGCGCTCGGCGTCGCGGTGCTGGTGGGCCATGTGGCACCGGTGTGGCGCCGCGCCGCCGCGGTGCTGGAGGTTGCCGTGGCCAGTGCGCGGGTGCAGGCGGTCGCGGCCGGCGTGGCGCCTCCCGACGCGGCCGCCGACCGGCGGATGCGGCAAGCGGCGCAGCTGGCCGTGGCGCGTCCCGGCCTCGGCCGGACCGAGGCGCGCGAGGAGTTGGTCAGCCTGGCGCAAGCGTTGCTCAAGGCCAAGCGCGGCGTCGATCCCGCCGTGTGCCAGCAGGTGATCGACTTGGCGCTTCGCGAAGCACTGGCCGAGGCCGAGATCCGCAGCCACAGCGCCAGGCCGCGGGTGGTCGCCGCGCACCTGCTGCTGTCCTTGGGGCGCGCTGCCGACGCCGAGCCGCTCCTCGAAGGCGCGCTGGAGCGGGCCCCCGGCAAACCGGTCTTGCTGCACGCATTGGCCAACGTGTACCTCGCGACGGGCCGCGGCGATCGGGCGATGCAGGTACTCCGTGAGCTCCACGAGCGCCAGCCGTTGGATCGAGCCACGACGTTGGTGGGAGCTTTGGTGGCGATGCGCGTCCGCGACGAACCCGCGGTCGAGGAGTTCATGACCAAGCTGTACCCCGAGGTTGGGCCAGGCGTCCGGCGTCGGCCGCCCGAGGAGAAGCTGGAGCAGGCGCTCATGTCGACGGGGCATGAGGACTGGTTGTTGCGCATCTACGGTTGGCTCGCCGAGGAGGCCGAGCGCCTGCTCGCGGCGGGCGTCATCGAGCCCGAGGAAGCGTTCTTGCGCTGGGAGCGGCTGGCCGGGGCGCGCCACTTCGTCGGCGATCGGCCCGGGGCCGAGGCCGCGCTCAGGGCGGGGACAAAAGTGACGCCTCAGTTCACCGAGCGCGCCCAATCGCTGATGCTGCGGCTTCGCTTGCCGCCGCGTTCCCGGGGCGTCCGTCCGCCGGTTCGCCAAGGCGGCCGGTGAACGATCATGGATGCTCTCAAAGCCGCGCTGCTCCTGCTGATTCGCACGGGCCTGCTGATTGTGCCTCTTGTGGCGCTGTTCAGCGGCCACCCAGAGGTCCACTTCCCCAACCCGTGGTTTCCGGACTGGTTTCCCAACGCGTGGTATCCCGACATCACGACGAAGAACTTTCTCTTCCGCATCGTGGTCGAGGTTGTGCTCGCCGCCTGGGTCGTGGTCGCCAGCATGGATGCGCGGTATCGGCCGAAGTTCAGCGGCTCGGTGCGCGCCTTCGCGGTGTTCGTCGGCGTCATGCTCGTGGCGAACCTGTTCGGCCAGAACCCGAGCCAGAGCCTGTGGAGCAACTTCGAGCGTATGCGCGGCTGGGTCTCACAGCTGCACCTGTTGGGCTACCTCGTGGTACTGGTGTCGGTGTTCGACGAACGCCGCCACTGGCGCTGGATGTTCCTGTTGTCGCTCGCGGTCAGTGCGTTCATCGCGCTCCTCGCGATCATGCAGTACCTGGCGACGGCGCACGACTGGAGCTTCTCGTTCCTGCCGGATCACGCCTACCGACTGCACAACCAGAAGCCCGACGCGTTTCGCTTCCGCGCGGACGCACGCCTTGGCAACCCCGTCTACCTGGGGCATTTCTTCATGACGCACCTCTTCGTTGCAGCGCTCTGGCTGCTGCGACAGAAGCGGTGGGTCACGCGGATTCCCTACGTGGCGGTGGCCGTGCTCCTAGCGCTGGGTATGTGGATGACCCGGACGCGCTCGGCGTACGCCGGGGCCCTGCTCGGCGCGTTGACGGTGATCCTCGTCGCGGGCCTGTGCTCCCCAAATCGTCGGGTGCGCCTCTTCGCCGTGGCGACACCGGTGGTGGTGTTGGGGTTGCTCTTCCTCACGGTGGCGCTCTTTGTGACGTTCAAGCCGGAGTGGGTCTACGAAAGCCCGTCGCTCCGACGCCTGCCCCAGCTGCGCAATGCCGGCGACCGGCGCTTTTGGCTCTACGAGATGGCGCTGCAGGGCTGGCTCGAGCGGCCGCTGCTCGGTTGGGGTGACGAGAACTTCCAGTACCTGTGGGACAAGTACTACGACCCGCGGATGGTCTACTCGGAGATGTGGTACGACCACCCGCACAACAGCTTTCTCGGCTGGCTGGTCGCGGGCGGCGTGATTGGCTTGGCGGCCTACGCCTATTTCGTGCTGGTGCCGTTCCACCAGCTGTGGCGCGGCGCCAAGGCTCGACTCACCGCAGGGGAGCGGGCGGTGCTCACCGGCGGCCTGCTCGCGCATCTCGTCTTTGTGATGTGGATGTTCGACAGCCTGACGAGCGACGTCGTGCTGCTGACCATGATGGGCTACATCCATTGGGCCGCGACCGGGGCTGAGCGGTCGGCGGGCAGAGCGCTGGGACCCGTCGGCGCGGTAGCGGTGCTGGCGCTGGCCGCGACGGCGGCCGGAATCGCCATCGAGAAGATCAACTTGGAGAACTGGCGGGTCGCGACCTCGCTGGCGCAGCCGCCGGTCATGCGGCTGCCCGACGGGCGCGCGGACTGGGCCATCCGCGATGTGCTGACGATGGACACGTTTGCCAAGCGCGAGGTCCGCGAGCACGCGATCACGCTCGCGTCGGATCCGGAGCTGCGCGAGACCTACCCGGAAGCCGCGCTGCGCGACCTCGAGGTCATGGGCGAAGAGGCCATGCTGCGTCAGCTCGAGGACACGCGCCGCGCGCCGCTGTCGCGGAGCTGGCTCATGCTGTACGCGCTCTACTGGGAGAAGCAGGACTGGGAGAAGGCCGTCCACGCACTGCGCGAGGCGTTGGCTTTGGCACCGCGGCGGCAGCTGTACCTCATGGAGCTCGGCAAGACCTACCGCCTGATGGGCCGGCACGAGGAAGCGATCGCGGCGTTCCGGGAGGCCAGCGTGCTGCTGTCCTCCTACCCCGACCCCAAAGTGGGCCTAGCGATCGTCGCGATCGAGTCCGGTGACCACGCGCTCGAAAGCGAGATGATGGAGCTGCTGCACTCGGAAGCGCGGCCACCCCGCGAGCTGGCGCCCGAGCTCGCCGAGGCCATGGTCCGGGCGGGCCGCTTTGAGCAGATGGGAGCCATCTACGCGCGGTTGGTGGGGCAGGCGGAGGAGCGCATGGGCAGCCGCCGCTGGCAGCCGCTGGAGCTGTTTCGCCGCTACGAGGCGTTGGCCTGGACGATGCTCTACTCAGACCCCGTGGGACGGGAGGCGCAGAAGACGTTGAACAAGGGGCGCAACCGGGCGACCAAGGCGGCCCAACGGTTGGGGCTCGGGGATGCGGCGACGCAGGAGATCAATCGACGCGCGCGCGAGGCGAATCGGCGGTTCCTCGAGTACCAGAGGCAACGAAAGCCGCAGCAGAAGCCGCCGGAACAGCCGCGGTGACACTAACTTGAGCGGCGCACGCGGGAGCCCGGCACCACGTCGCGGCGGCCGTCGTCGAACTCGACCCAACACTTGCGGCCGCCGTCGTAGTCCTCGGCGTCGACGAGCAGCGACGCGGGCTCGCCGTACGCGGTGCAACGTTGGTGGCCCGGGGCATCGAGACCGCGCCACGCTCGCACGAACGGGTTCTCCTCCCACTCCGCGGCGATGGTCGTGGCCTGGGTGTGGCCGGGATAGACCTCCGTCGCTGGCGGCAACTTCATGAGCACATCCATCACCGAGTGCTGCAGCTCGTCAAAGGTGCCGTGGCCCGGCGCGCGAGTGCCACCGACGCTGCCGCGGAACAAAGTGTCGCCGGTGAACACGTGGGTGTCGTTGACCAAGAACGCCAACTGACCGGTCGTGTGGCCGGGGATGTGCAGTGCCCGAACGCGCAGGTCGCCGGTGCTCAGCTCGTCGTCGGCGCCCAGTTGCACGTCGACCTGGCCGCCGAGCAGCGCCGCCTCGTCCTGGTGGGCGCAGACCGGGCAGCCATACTGGCGGCGGTAGTCGGCATTGTGGGCGACATGGTCGTAGTGATGGTGGGTGCAAAGGACGTGCGTCACCGTGACGCGAAGCCGCTCGGCGGCCGCGACGATCGGCTCGCGCGGACCGCCGGTGTCGATGAGGACCGCGTGGCCGCCCTCTCGATCCGCCACCAAGTAGGTGTTGGACAGCCAGCGCGCGTGCATCGTCTTCTCGATGATCATCAGTGCCTCCGGTCCGGTGGCCGGGTCAACCGCGGCTTCCAGCATCGCGCGTTCTCCCGCCGGCGCAACTTCGGGACTCGATCGTGCCGTCGCCGTGGGGCGGACCGGGAAATGACCCGGCGCGCCCGCCGAATCACGGCTACGCTTCGCCAAGGACCATGATTCGACTCCTCGGACGGCTCTTTCTGCTCGCGCTGCTGGTCGCTGGCGTGGGCTATTGCCAGGGTTGGTACACCGTCAAGGCGGGCGGCGGCGGCGAGTTCTCCGTGTCGTTTGACGGCGACAAGGCCAAGGCCGATCTCGCCAAGGGCGCCGAGAAAGTCGGCGAAGGCGCCCGCCAGGTGGGGGCGTGGGCGAAGCAAGCCGCGACCAGGATTCGCGAGCTGTCGAAGCAGAAGGGCGGCAATCAGAGCGTCCTCGAGGGTCGGTTGGTGCGAGTCGATCTCGCCAGTCACGCGATCGAGGTCCGGGCAGAGAACGGCGAGTCGGTGACCCTCGAGCTGGGCAGTGCGATGATCCGCCTCGCCGGGGAGGTCGTGCCGCTGCACCGGCTCACCGTCGGCGACGCGGTGGAGATCACGCTGCGCGGCGGCGAGGCCGAGGAATTGACCGTCGAGTCGGTCGCCGCGCGCCGCTGACACCCGACGCCGCCATAGCAACGCCGCTTGGCGCGGGCGTCCAAAGGTCGCTTTGAGCCGGCTCGGTGGGCCGCAAGCTAAGGCCCTGGCTGCGCCGATACAGGGGATGGCTGGATACCCTTGGCGAAGCTCGACTCGTTCTTCCGCTTGATGCAGAAGCACGGCGCCTCCGACCTGCATTTGTCGGCGGGCACCGTGCCGGCGCTGCGCATCCAGGGGCGCCTGGAGCGGGTCAAGTACCACCGCCTCTCCCACGACGAGGTGATGGACTGGCTCGCCGAGATCGCCCCGGCGGCCAAGCTGAAGGCGTTTCAGGAGACCGGGGACGTGGATTTCGCCTACGAGCTGGATGGCGTGGGGCGCTATCGCGCGAACTACTTCCGGCAGGTCAACGGGGTGAGTGCTGCGTTCCGCGCCATTCCCGAGCGGATCCTGACCATCGCCGACCTCAAGCTGCCGAAGATCTGCGAGCGGTTTGCGATGCTGGAGAAGGGCCTCGTCTTGGTGACGGGCCCGACGGGCAGCGGTAAGTCGACGACGTTGGCAGCGATCGTCGACCACGTGAACCGCAACCGGCGCGACCACATCCTCACGATTGAGGACCCCGTCGAGTTTCGCCACAGCAACATCAAGTGCTTGGTGAACCATCGCGAGGTGGGCACGCACACGAGGAGCTTTGCGGCGGCCCTGCGCGGCGCCCTGCGCGAGGATCCCGACATCATCCTGGTTGGTGAGCTGCGCGATCTCGAGACGATCGCCTTGGCCATCGAGGCCGCCGCGACCGGTCACCTGGTGTTCGGGACGCTGCATACGGCCAACGCTGCGAAGACCGTCGATCGCATCATCGACGTGTTTCCCACGGACGCGCAGGAGCAGGTTCGCACCAACCTCGCCGAGTCGCTGAAGGGCGTGGTCGCGCAGAACTTGTTCCGCCGCGTGCAGTCCCGCGGGCGGGTCGCCGCCCTTGAGATCATGGTCAGCACGCCTGCGGTCGCCAACTTGATCCGCGAGGGCAAGACCCACCAGCTGATGAGTGCGCTTCAGACGGGGCGCCGTCTGGGCATGCAGACCCTGGACGACGCGATCGAGGCGCTGCTGGACAAGAACCTGATCGACGCCGGCGAGGCGTTTGAGAAGGCCATCGAGAAAGAGCGCTTCCTCCAGCGCCTCAGTAGCGTGCCGGAGGAGTATCGGGAGCTGCTGGACGCGAAGGACCCCAGTCGACGTCGGCACGCCGGCGCGGCGCGATAGCGGGAGGAGTCATGGATCTGCAGAAGATCCTCAGCACGATGATGTCGACGGCGCGCGGCGTCTCCGACATCAACTTCACGGTTGGTCGTCCACCGCAGGTCGAGGCCAACGGTGCCCTCATGCCGGCTGTGCACGACCCACAGCGGTCGGTCCTCACCGCGGAGAAGACGTTCGAGATCGCCGAGGCGGTCATGGGCGACAACCAGTCCATCCGCCAGATGCTCGAAGAGACCGGGGCCTGTGACTGTGCAGTGGAACTGGACAACGGGATCCGGCTGCGCGCGAATGTGTTCTTGGCGCGCGGCAATCTCTCGGTGGTGTTGCGCGTGTTGCCGGGGACGGTGCCGACGCTGAAGCAGCTGCGCGTGCCGGAGGCGCTGAGCGACATCCCGTATCTCAACAACGGGCTGGTGCTGGTGACCGGCGCGACCGGCTCCGGCAAGACGACGACGCTTGCGGCGATCATCGACGCGATCAACTCGACACGCGAGGTCCATGTCGTCACGCTCGAGGACCCGATCGAGTTCTTGCACGAACACCGCAAAGCGACGATCAACCAGCGCGAGAAGGGCAGCGACTTCTCGACGTTTGCAGGCGGGCTGCGCTCCGCGTTGCGCCAGGCTCCCAAAGTGATTCTCGTCGGCGAGCTGCGCGACAGCGAGACGATGGAGATCGCTCTGAAAGCAGCGGAGACCGGTCACCTCGTGCTCAGCACCTTGCACACGATCGACGCTGGCCAGTCGATTAGTCGCATCGCCGGGATGTTTGCCCACGAGGAGCAGCGCCTGGTCCGCAGTCGCGTGAGCCAAGTGTTGCGCTACGTCGTCGGTCAGCGGCTACTACCCAGGCGCGGCTCCGGTCGCGTCGCCGCGGTCGAGATCATGGGCACGGACCTGCGGGTGCGCGAGCTCATCGAGAATGGCGAGAGCGAGGACAAGACGTTCTATCACGTCATCTCCGAGGGGCGGCCGTTCGGCTGGCAGACGTTTGATCAGCACATCGCCGAGATGTTCGAGGGGAAGACGATCTCTCGTGAAGTCGCCATGGCGCACTGCTCCGATCGTTCGGTGATGCGGCGTGAGATCGACCGCATTCGGTCCAGGCGCGGCGAAGACACGGCCGACCTTGGCGAGCTCGAGCTGGAGTTCATTCGGGCGAGCGACGACTGACGCGGCGTTTCGCGCACAGCCGCTGTACGACCGCGGTGCGGGGGCGTGTGATCGGTCCCTCCTCGGTCGCGACGATCTCTAGGGCGCTGGCGAACGTCGCCGCGAGCTCACCAGGTTGGAGCAAGAACGCCGGGTTGCGCGGCCGGCCGTAGCGCTCGTTGCCCGCCATGAACGTCTCGTAGATGAGTACGCCGTCCGGGGCCAGGGCCTCGGCGAGGCGTGGCAGCAGCGGACGCCACAGGTAGTTGGTGACCACGATGCCGGTGAACTTCCCGTGCGCGAACGGCCACGCGGCCCCCTCGAGATCGGCCACCACCGGGAAGAGTCGGTCGGGCCTGGGACTCGCTGTCAAAGCCTGTAGGTCGCGGTCGACGGCGACGACCCGATGCCCCTGGCTGGCCAGGAGGCGGGCGTGACGGCCGCGGCCCGAGGCCAGGTCAAGCGCCGTGCCGCCTGTGGGGATCACCGGCGCGAAGCGTTGGACCCAGGCGGATGGGGCAGGTTCGGGCACGGGCTCAGGTTACCGCGGCGCCCGCGCGCCATGGCGTCGGGATCGGCGGCCGATCCCGTTACCGCGGCGGCGGCGCTTGGCTACTGGATGCGCTTGGTCAGTCGCTGGGGGCCTGTGGGTCCGGCGTGTATGTCACGCTGTGACAGGTCCCTGACTCCTTTGCCTTTGCCCCCGTCTTGAAGGAGACGTGATGGTGACTCGACTTTGGCGGCCTAGTCTGGCCGCCGTTGGCCTCGTTGGCTCCCTCGTCCTGAGCTCGTGCTCCCGCCGCGACGCCGGCCCCCCGACGCTCGTGCCGGCGAACGTCCTCGCGGTGCACCATGGCCGGCTCGTCGACCTGTACGGCTTGGCCGGCAGCGGCGATCAGATCGCCCTGCATCAGCGCGATGTGCTCATCGGCTACGCGTTGCCGTCCAGCGGCGACCTGGAGTGGCTCGGCACGCATCCGGACAGCCTGCAGCCGCGCCTGCTCGTGCGTCATCAGCTGGAGTCGGCGGAGTTCGATGCCGCCCTGGCGACGTTGCGTGCCGGCACGGTCCGAGTCGACGTCGGCGCCGAGCCCGAGCTGCCCGCTGACGCGGCGTTCGAGCTGCGGCTCCGCGAGCCGATCGCGTTCGGCGAGCAGCTCTTTGTGGGGCGCTCGAGCCTGCTCGCCCCGTCAGTGTTGCAGCTGCGGACCGGTGCCGGAGACGATGAGCAGCTGGTCCCGGTCCGCGCCGTGTCGCGTGGCGACGTGCTCGTACTCGACCCGGTGCTCTTGGCCGCGGAAGTGCGGGTCTTGGAGCTCGAGCCGGCCCTCGGGTTGCCCGTCGGCGACCCGGCGCGTTTGGCGGTGCCGTCACAGAGTCCCCTGGCACCGGCGGAGGTCGGCGAGGGCGGGCCCAATCACGTCGTGCCGCGTCAAACCGCGCGCACACTGGTGCAGTTCAACGCCGTCGCCCCGGCCCCCGAAGTCGTGGCGCCGCAGCTCCTCGGCCAGCTGCCACTGGTGCTCGAGCGCGTCGATGACGCCGGCCCCGATGCTCTGCTACTGACGCTGTTCAAGGCCGGGCTGGTTCACGACATCGACCGCAGCGACGTGCTGTCGTTTGCGGATGCGACCGGCAGCGACCTGTCAACCGAGATCGTCGCCGATCCCGTCGCCGACCGTGGTCGTGCCGAAGTGCAGCACGTACAAGTGCTGGTCCGGCGCGTGCCGGGCTTGGTCGAGCTCGACCCGCAGCGGCTCGCCGGCTATCCCGCGGACCCAGAGTCGGCCGCCGGCGAGGCTTGGTTACGGGAGAACGCGCCCGCGGCAACGCTGCGTGCGCCGTTCACCAAGGAGCGCATGGGTGCCGCCAGCGGCGACGACCCGGCGCTCTTCGTGCGGTTCGACCCGCCACCCGTTGGTGGTGGACCCCCGAACGAGAACGTCTCGCCTTTCGCGAGCGCGATCCTGACGTTCAGCCGCCCGATTCGTCCCGTGACCGCACGGCCGCTCGACACGCTGTTCTTTGGCACGCGAGATCTACTCGATCCGACCGAGGAGCAGCAGTTCATCGCTGAACGCGGCATCGATCCGGCTTCGTTCTCGCCGGCGAAGTACCGGACCCCGCACCTGGTGGCCAGTCGGCTCTTCGACGAGCTGGGTGGTTTCACGACGCTGCGTTTGCAGCCACCGCTCGGCTTCTACCTCGATGACGCCATGCGGCAGGCCGACGAGGGGCAGCCGTTCGCGCAGAAGAGCTTTCGCTACTTCCTGCACCTGAAGGCCGGCGATGAGGGCATCACCGGGGTCGATGGGTGGCCACTGGATCTCGGCGCGGATGCCGCGGGTCCGTCGTTTGCCGTCGTGCCGTTCAGCTTGGACACGCGCTCGAGCGCCGGCTCCCCGCTGTTCCCGGACAACTTGGCGGTGAGTGTGGCGCGCCGGTTTGGGGCGGAGGATGAAGACGAGCAGCCGTCCTACTACCTCGCCGACGAGGTCCAGGCGGCTGGCGCGCCGGTCAACCCGCTCGCCTTTCCGCTCCAGGACTTCTTTGGTTCGGCGGTAGTGGTGGCCAGTAGTGGCGCGTTGCGAGGGTTGCCTCCGGTGCGCGTGCGCCGGGTCGTCGACGACGTGAACCAGCCGGCGCCGCCGCCGCAGTCGACCCCGCAGAGGTTCTGCCCGCAAGCCATCGGCGCGGCGGGTCAGGTGGCGTCTGGCACTGCGGCCGAGCGCTTTGGCGCGGCCTTGCAGAACCCGTTGAATCCGCACGGCGCTCGATTGCAAACGGTGTGGCGTGAGATCGACATGGGTCTATCGAGGACCGATCCGACGGACTTCAACCTCGAAGTCGAGCAGATGTATATGGGCGCGTTCAGCGGCGCGCCGATCACGCCGGATCGCTTTGACCGGGTCAGCCTGTTCCTCGGGCACAGCGAGCATCGGCCGGAGGCGTGCGTGGGGTCGTTCAGCGCGCTGGCCTCGATGCCGGATTCTGGATTGCGCGCCGAGTTTGAGGAGAACTACGTCGCCAATCTCGACACGAGCGGTGCGGTCGAATCGCGGCCCGCGGCGCATCCGGCGTTTGTCGACCAGGCCTGGACGATTGATCCCACCGCCGCTGTGTTGGATCCCACGGGAACGTATCGGTATCTGCCGCTCCCCGACTTCCAAGAGCCCTACTTTGTGTGGCGTGACGAGCGCGCGATGGAGCAGGGCGGTCAAGCGCGGCTCGGCAACGACGTCGACAAGAGCGCGCCGCTCAACTTCGAGTCCTACGTCTTGTCGCCGTTCCTCGGCGGGCAAGGTCGACTGGTCACCAGCGGCCCGGCTGGGGTGCAGGTCAACCTGGGTGCGTGGAACAACCAGCGCGAGCATTCGCTCACGGCGGCGAGCCAGCCCGAGCCGTTGACACAGGGCAGCATCGGCGCGATCGGTTTGCCGCTGCTGGCGGACCTTTGGGTACATCCTCGTCGGCGATCGGCGTCAACGGCCTGCAGATTTCCCTCGCGGTCGCCACTGGGCCGACGCCCGAGTACCGGGCGTTCTCCGCCGGCCGCGCGACGGCCCCGCTCGATCCGGCGTCGGCGGAGTGGACGACGGCTGCCGGCGGGTTCACGCCCACCGGGGGCCGGACCCGCGCCGAAGACAACGCCGTGTATTGGGTCATGGCCGACTTCCTCAAGCGCCGGTCGGTCGTGACCGCGGGCTTCGTCGACCTGATCGATCCACACCGCGTCGGGCCGACGAGTCCGGACCCGCGCCTTGGTCCCTACGCCGCGGCGGGTGGCGCGCTGCCGCCCGGCACCACGGCGACGTTCGACTGGAGCGCGTTTGGCGCGGACGAGGTGTCGGCGGGGACGGCCGTCGCCGTGGAGTTCCGCGGCGCGAGCGTCGTCGACCCGCAGCCCTGGCGCGCGGTGGCCTGCGGCTTTCCCGAGCCGCCCGACGCCAAGAATTTCCCGCTCGATCCGTTGAAGGCCGGGGACGCCCACGTGCGCAAGTACGACGACCGGGCGCTGGCCGGCGGCGTCCCGCGAGACTGGTGGGCGCGCTACTACAACCGCAACGTGACCGACTACGTTGCCGATCCCAATCAGCTGATGGACCCGGCGTTCACCGGTAGCTTCGCCGGCCCCAATGAGCAGTTCGCTCCGGGCGACGTGCGCTACGTCAACTGGCGCCTCGTGCTCACCGGCGACGCCGAGCGGTCGGTCGCGCCTGAGATCGACTCGTTCTGGATGGTCTACCGGATCGAGCAGGAGTAGTTGGGCCGCGTGCCGGCCCCTACTCCTCGCGGCTCAGCGGTCGCACCCAGATGTTGCGAAAGCGCATCGGGTTGCCGTGGTCCTGCAGGCGGAGTGCTCCGGTCGGCGCGTGCGCCTCGTACTTTGTGTTGGCCCGGTGGCGCGTCGCGCCGAGGAACTCGGCCGCGTGATGAACCATGACACCGTTGTGAAAGACGGTCACGCGCGCCGGGCGCACTAGGGCGCCGTCGTCGGCAAAGCGCGGTGCTTCAAAGACCAGATCGTAGGTCTGCCACTTGCCGGGGCCGCGGCTCGCGTTCACTCGCGGCGGCTGCTGCCCGTAGAGGGCGCCGGCCTGCCCGTCGGGGTATGTGGGGTTGTCATAGCTGTCGAGAATCTGCACCTCGTAGCGCCCCATGAAGAAGACGCCGCTATTGCCGCGCCCTTGGCTGTCGCCCTTGACCTGCGCCGGCGTCGCCCACTCGAGGTGCACTTGGCAATCGCCGAACTCGCGGCGCGTTTGGATGTCGCCGGTGCCGTTGACGACCATGGCGCCATCATCGGTGATCTCCCACTGCGCTTTGTCGTCGCGCCCGGTCCACTGGTCGAGGGTCGTCCCATCGAAGAGGACGATGGCGTCGGTCGGCGGCCTCGTGCCCGAACCCGGCGTGACCACTCGTGGCTGCGGTCGCTTGCCATCGTGCACATGCCACTTGGAGTCGGGGAGCTTCGGGGTGTCGTCGTAGCCCACGTTGGCCGCCGGCCGCTTGGCGCTGGCTGGCTCGGTGGTTTGTGCCGGCAGAGCGGCCAGAGGGACGGCGATCGCGAGTAGGAGGCTGATGCGGCGCATGACGCCCAGGGTAGCGCGCCGGGGCCGCGGGCGGCTTGCCCGGTCGCGGTTGATTCGGGTTTCACCGGTTCCTCTACTGGGCCGCATGCCCGTGCGCACCGCAGCCAAGACCCATCGGGAGTATGACGTCGTGGTGGTCGGATCTGGCGCCGCCGGCGGCCAGACGGCCTATACCCTGGCCATGGCCGGCGCCAAGGTGGTCATGTTGGAGGCGGGCCGGAGCTACGACCCGACGACCGAGACGCCGATGTTTCAGACGTCGGCGAATGCGCCGCTCCTCGGTGCCAGCACCCCGGACAAACCGTTTGGCTTTCACGATGCCACGGTGGACGGCGGCTGGACCGTGCCCGGCGAGCCCTACATGACGCGCAGCTATCCCGAGGACGATGGCAAGTGGGGCGAAGGCGGCGCGTGGAACCGCAACTGGGTCTGGTGGCGGTCGCGCATGCTCGGCGGTCGGACCAACCACTGGGGGCGCATCTCCTTGCGGTTGGGGCCCTACGACTTCCAGCCGCGCTCACGTGACGGGCTCGGCTTCGATTGGCCGATTGGCTACGAGGACATCGCCGACTACTACGACAAGGTCGAGATGTTGATCGGTGTATACGGCACCAACGAGGGGCTCGAGAATACGCCCGACTCCTCGCCCGGCGTGCTGCTACCGGCGCCGGCCTTGCGCGCGGGTGAGCAGCTAGCGCGCGCGCGGGCCAAGAAGCTCGGTGTACCCATCATCCCGGTGCACCGCGCGGTGCTCACGCAGCAGTTGGACCACGAGACGATCCCGGCCAAGTTGCATCCCGGTGACGCCCGCGCGCAGCGCTTGTTGGCGGACGCGATGAAGCAGCGCCTCGCTTGCTTTTGGGCGACGCCGTGCGGGCGTGGGTGCGCCATCAAGGCGACCTACCAATCGCCGGCCGTCCATTTGCCGCCGGCGCTGGCGTCCGGGGACCTTGACGTGATCTCCGACGCCGTGGCTTGGCGCGTCGAGACCGGTGCCGATGGTCGCGCCACCGGCGTCGTCTACATCGACCGCAAGACCGGCAAAGAGGAGCGGGTGCGCGGACGGGTCATCGCGCTGGCCGCCGGAGCGTGTGAGTCGGCGCGCATCCTGCTCAACTCGGAGGGGCTCGCCAACTCGTCTGGCTTGGTGGGGCGCTACCTGATGGACAGTGTGGGCAGCAGCCTTCGCGGCCAGATCCCGGCGCTCGAGGGCTTGCCGCCGCATGACGAGGACGGTGCCGGGGGTTCGCACGCCTACGCGCCGTGGTGGCTCTACGGCGCCCAGAGGAAGGGTGAGCTCGACTTCGCCCGCGGCTACCACCTGGAGATCGACCAGGCGCGGGGGATGCCGGGCATGTGGACGTTTGGCGGCTTGGAGAACTACACCGGCGGCAGCTACGGCAAGCAGCTCAAGGAGGACGCCCGGCGGTACTACGGCTCGTTCCTCTGGATCTCAGGGCGCGGCGAGATGATCCCGAACGAGCACACCTACTGTGAGCTCGATCCGTCGACCAAGGATCGCTACGGCATCCCGGTGCTCCGCTTCCACAGCCGTTGGTCTGAGCACGAGCTCGGGCAGGCCGCGCACATGCAAAAGACCATCGCCGAAATCTACGCGGCGATGGGCGGTGCGCCGTGTACGCCACCGCGGACCGAAGGCATCAAGGCCATCGACCCGCCCGGCGCGATCATTCACGAGGTCGGCACGACGCGGATGGGCAAGACCGCCAAGGATTCCGTCGTCAACCAGTGGGGGCAGTGCTGGGACGTGCCGAACCTCTTTGTGACGGATGGCGGTGTGTTCGTGTCCAACGCGGACAAGAACCCGACGCTCACGATCATGGCGCTGGCGTGGCGCTCCGCGGACTACATGCTCGAAGAGATGCGCAAGGGGAATCTCTGATATGGCTGGTGCGCACGACCGCCTCTTGGATCGCCGTGAGGTCTTGGGCTGGATGGCGCGGGCCACCGCGGCGATGTCCGTGCTCGACCTCCAGCGCGCCGGAGGGGGCACCCCGTCGCCGGCTCCGCCGCCGGCTTCGGGCGTGGAGGCGGCGGCTGGTCCGGCGCTCCGGGCGGACGGCTACGGCACCGACCCCGACATCAACCGCATGTACGAGCCAGGTGCGTTCTGGGAGCTGACGCTCGACGAGTCGCAGCGGCGCACGGTCACCGTGTTGTGTGACGTGATTTTGCCCGCGGACGATCGGTCGCCCGCTGCCAGCGAGGTGCGCGTGCCGCTGTTTATCGACGAGTGGGTCAGCGCGCCGTACCCGGCACAAGAGAAAGACCGCGAGCTAATGAACGAGGGGCTCGCATGGTTGGACACGCAGGCCGACCAGCGGTTCGGCAAGTCCTTCGCCGAGTTGTCGGACGTGCAGCATCGAGAGATCTGCGACGACATCTGCAGCGCGGAGCGCGCCGCCCCGGAGCACGAGGCCGCGGCCAAGTTCTTTGGGCGGTTCCGCACTCTCACGATGGGCGCGTTCTACTCGAGTCCGGCCGGCATGCGCGACATTGGCTACGTTGGCAACGTGCCCAAGCAGTCCTTCGAGGGCCCGCCGCCCGAAGTCCTGCGCAAGGTGCTGGGCGAGTAGCGACGGTCAGCGCGGCGCTGCGGCGTGCGCCTGCGGCGGGTTGTTGGTCCGCAGCTCGAACGCCCACATGCGCGATTGGCTCGCGTCCGCATGGGCGACCGTGTAGTGGTCGCTGTGAAAGCTGGCGACGGGTGTGAACACGCGAGCGAACTCGCGGTGCTGCACCAGGTCCGGAAACCAGCGCGGGAAGATGATGAGGTGCTGTGCCCCTTCGAGTCGCATCAAGTTGGCCATGGCCCGGGGCTCGAACAGGACGTGCTGCATCTCTGGCCGCAGCAGATCGGCGCAGTTGAGGCCGATGAGATCGAGCGCCGGCCGTTCTCCGAAGTAGCGAATGGCGCCGGCGTCGTTGAGCGCAACGGCGCTCCCCGGTGCGGTCTCCTGCGCGACCCACTGGCCGAGCGCGACCTGCACCTCGTTCATGTTCTGGCAGTTCCACGCGTAACGGGCGCGCTGTTCGCTCCACGCCGCTGGATAAGGCGCCAGTGCCAAGACGGCGGCGGCAGCGGCGGGCGCGGGGCGTAGCCACGCGACGGGCATCCGCTTGGCGAGGTGAGCCAGCTGATCGAGGCCGACCGCCATGGCGACGAACAAGAACGGCAGTGCCGGTTGGACGTAGCGCGTCCAAACAAAGAACGTCCCGTAGCCCTCCGGCAGTGCCCGCGATCGCGAGATCGCGAAGAGGAAGATCCAGGGGTAGAGCAGGGTGAGCGTGAGCGCCGTCCGTCGGTCGGGCCGCGCGAGCCGCAGGAGAGCGAGTGGTGCGAGCGCAAGGACCGCGCCGGCACTCGCCGCCGGGAGTGCCGCGACCGCCTCGGCGATGACCCCGGGAATCTCTGGCGCCGCCGGCATGTCGAACTTGGCGTAGAGCGTCGCGGGCAGCGGTCGGCCCGTGGCGTAGAGGCAATAGAGCGACCAGGCGGCGAAGCCCATGGCGGTGGGTGCACCGAGCCGCAGTGCGACTTGGAGCTTCATCGCGGGGCGGGGATACGCCGGATCGTTGACCATGACCGCGGCGGCGAGGCCGGCCAGCAGGGCGCACTCGGGCCGGGCCAAGCCCGCCCCGGCGATGAGGAGGCCTGCCACGGTGAGTCGCTGGTGCGTCACAGCCAGGATGCCGGCGAGGCTGAGGCACGTCGCCAGGCTGACCTCCATGCCCGAGAGGTCGCCGAACACACCCAGAGGGCAGAGTGCGGCGAGCAGTCCCGCGAACAGCGCTGGCCAGGGCCCCACCGTCCAGGCCCGCACCAGGCGTTCGACGCAAACCACGATCCCGGCGCCGAAGAGCACCCCGAAGACCTTGAGCGTCATCCAGGGCGTGGCGCCGAACCACGACGCCAGGACGTGCGCGGCCGCGGCGACGATCACCCACAGCGGGCTGGTGAAGCCGGACTCGAGCTGGCCGGGGTTGTAGTACGGCAACCCGTGCTCGGCGACGCTCTGGCCGTAGACCATGTGGATCCACGCGTCGTCGAGGGGAAATCCGGTCCACGCCGCATCCGTCCCGGAGGCCCGGCCGAGCAGGAACACGGCCGCCAGCCCGCAGTGGAGGAGGGCTAGGAGTGTGGTGACGGGCCAGGAGGAGGGGAAGCGCGCCATAGGGGCTCGCTTCTGTATCGGCCGCCGCACGGCGTTGCCGTGAGCCGGCCGCGCGGACCCACTAGTGTTGCGTGTCGGAAGTTCGTCACATATGTCGACGGCCCTCTGCGCCGCTCGCGGCGTTGCGTCTCCTCGACTTGTCCACCAACAAGCCCTGCGTCGACAGCGCCTTGCGAGCGGCACACATGGCTCGCCG